>JANLVC010000168.1:0-30482 GCA_031363815.1 Gemmatimonadota bacterium | reverse complement strand
CCCGCTGAAACCCTCAACGGGCGATGGGACGCAGTTGTTGGGCGCCTGACACACGCTGGGAAGACATTGCTGTCGGTGGTGCTCGACCATGTTGGAGAGGACGCGTTTCTCCGCATGGCAGCCGCTGAGCGGATGCACCACGCCTGTGTCGGGGGATTGCGCTGGCACTCCATCGAGGTGGCCGAGGGGGCGCTGGCGCTGGCCGCCGTTTTTGAAGGCGATGGGCCCCCGGCTTGTCAGGATGGCCTCGTCCTCGGCGGCTTGTTGCATGACGTCGGCAAGCTGCGGGAGATGCAGGTGGACACGGTGGGGATCCGTCGGAGCGTGGAGGGGCGCGCCCGCTATCACACAACGCTCGGCAGCGAGATCATCGCGGTGGCCTGCGCGCTTGCCACAGACCGTCTCGAGGCGGCCGGCGTGAGCCCTACGCTCATCGCGCACCTTCAGCACGTGTGTGAAAGTCATCATCTGCAGAAGGACTGGGGCTCGCCAACAGCACCGCAATCTCGCGAGGCCATGTTCATCCATCTCGCTGATCAGGCAAGCGCAAAGTGGCGACAGATGACAGACGACGCGGCGAATGCGAGCGCAGATGCTGGCGGCTGGTACGGCGCCGCAGATGGACGCAGGTCACCCGTGTGGATTCCGTCTCGTGCACTATGCTTGCTGCCGGTCACGACGAGCGTCACGCCCATCGAGGCCGGGTTGGACCGCCATGCGGAGACTGTGACGGGTGGCGCGGCGGACGCCGTGCCGGGCACGTCTGAGCAGGGCGCCGATGCTGCCGTCCGAAGCGTCTCCGTCGTCGTGCTTCGCGATCACGTGCCATTTCATCAACAGGAGGAGTGACATGCTCGATTTGGAACCGCTCAACGTGTGTATCGCAACCGAGCCCCCGGTCGCGCATGCCCTGACGAAGCACCAGTGGCAGGTGGTGCTCACCGAGAGCGACATCGTGGCATTCATCGTCGCTGTCGGCCTGCTCGCCCGCTCGGCCGCCTATGTGCGAGTGGCGAGCGAATCCGGCGCCGACGACGAGCTCCCGTTTCACCTCCGTCGAGATCGCCTGCGCCTGGTCTCGTCGGCGCTCTTCAGGCAGCTCGATTCGGAGCGTCGACGCGAGATCTCGCGATGGATGCAAGCGCTCTCCGTCTGCTCGGCGGACGTTTAAACGGACTCGCCCGATGATGCTCGCATGCCGCGTCGACGTCGCGTCGGCGCGGCCCCCCTCACCCGGAGATCTCATGGCGGAGTCGGAAGAGAGCGGTTCGGATGGTCGAGAGTACGCTGACAAACTCGTAGCGTTGCTGCGTGTACACGGCGGCGGGCTGCTCTGCCTTCAGCAGCTACGCCGAACCGCAAACGTCGAGGTGCAACGCGCTGCACACCGTCAGCTTCGAGAGCAACTGGCACGGCGGCTTTGGAGCGAGGTCTTCGCTCAGTCTTCTCGCAGCACGGCGTCAGGGTGTCTTAGCGAGAGTGTCGAGATGGCGCTCGGTTCCATTTTAGCAAGCATCATTTCCGCGCCTATCTGCACGCGGCGTGCGTTTGGGAGATGGCTCGACGATCAGGTATGCGAGTCCATCGCTGGCGCTCTGCAGCGCAGCATTTCCTGCATGGAGTCACACCAGCGGAAGACAGCATCGTCCGCCCGCACATTCCGGCCGGCCTGCTGTTCGCAGCGCCGGAGAGAGAGAGAGATGGCGACTACACACGGGTCGGCTGATCACGCTCCCGCAGCACTGTAGGGCGGAGGTACCTGCTAGCCGGTGCTGCCACGTCCGGTATCGTTGTCGACGTCGCAGCGCCGGCGGCCAAGCATGCGTCGCGCCCACCGTACGAGCGCGGGATGATGATCGTCGAGGAGGTCCCACAGCGCTGCATGACGTACACGATCTTCCGCGCTCAGGATTGCCAACCTAGCGCGCCGACATCGGTGCGCGCAGCAGCGCCGCGCGTGCAGCGTGACGTGATCGTGGCGGGGACGGCACCGGCGACTATAAGCGAACGAGAGGGCGCACGCGAGTGCTGCGCCGGCGTCTTCTGGCGTCGCTTGTGCGTGCGGTGGCTTCCACGGCCAGCGCGGCGGCGTGAGAGTGCTCCGCGACATGCTCTGCAACTTGGCGATACGGCCACTGCGCGCCATCTCCGACGGCCGGATACGTAGCTTCTGGGCCGCTTGCGTTCGATTGCGTCAGTGGTGTCGGGCGCCGACCTCTGTCCGCGGCGACAGCGAAGCGCGAAACCCGGTTGACACTACTTCGGCCCCGCCTGGAGGCGCAGATTCCAGCATGCTCCCCCGAGATCTTCCCGCCCGATTGGCGCAGGACGGATACGTTGGCCCCGGCCTTGAGAGCGACATGCTGGGGCTCACGATGCGCGTGCTCAGCGAGCCCAAGGCGCGGCGGTACGTCCCCGGTCCTGACGAAGTGTGTATCTCGATGCATGGTCGAGGCGCACCGGCGACACGCCTGCACTCGGGCTGGGTCGAGGTGTTGCGAGTCGCCTGCGACGACACGGGACCGTACGCCGTACCGACGTTGACTGGGCGATCCCTGTCGCCAGACGAGGCGGCATCGATTCTCGCGTTCGTCCGGCGACACCTCGGGCGTCGCCGGCTCGTCGTGCACTGCGTGGCGGGGGTGTCGCGGTCTCGATCCGTCGCCGCCGCCGTGGCGAGTGTCTTCGGACTCCCGTATCGCTGGACGGCGCTGAACCCGGACGTGACGAGCGCGATTGGAGCAGCAGCGCACGGCGTGTAAGACCAGGCCCGATAGCCCGACGATACTGTCGCTCTTACAGGGCAGCGGGGAGTTGGTGCGCTTACGGTGAGTCCCATGCTCACAAGACGTCTGTCCGCCCGTTCTCCTAGGTCAGCAGGGGACGGACAGCCGACCTTCACGAGGACGTCCGTCCGTCCGTTCTCTTAGGTCTGAGAGGGACGGACAGCCCACCGGGGCGTGAGCAGAAAGGGCCAATGGCCGCCCATCTATATGCAGTGTGGGGAATATAATCGGCGTGTTCTAGGCCTCAGCCATGACACATCACACTGGCTGGGGCCCTGAGCTCCACATCTCGAATGGGGCAGAATCTTGCCCGCGATACTCTCCGCACGATGCTTTTCTCCGCCCGAGTAAAGCACGCCGTGGCCCTCGTTGCGATTCGAGCCGCGATACCCACGCTTCAGGTGGCTTGGGAAGCCGAGACGACGCTCAACCCCAGCAGGCCGCAATCGGCGCGACGACCATGGCAGTCGCCTCGGCGAGCGTGGCCTTGCCGTACCGGAATCACCACGAGGCACCGGTGTCCTGGCTCCTCAGCGTACGTCTCACGTACGGGCCGGTGGTGGCCACAATCGACGAATGGATTGACGCCGGCAGCCTGAGTCGGAGTGTGCTGCGTGCCGCTATCAACGCGGGCGCGCTGACTCGCCTGGGGAGGGTCGAGGCTGACGGGCGCCGCCGCGATCTGGTGGACTCCGGCGAGTTGCTCACGATGCTTTGCCGAGAGGACGTGTACGCGATGCAGCTCGAGTGCCCCCCGTTGTGGCGACGGACGCTGGACGCGAGCGTCGAGCGCCCCATGCGAAAACAGCGTGGACAGCGCGCGACGCGGACGCGGCTGGTGACGGCCGCCATCCCAACGGGGGGCGTCGAATGAAGTCGAACGCGGAAAAATTTCTCGATTTCTTGCCATCGGCGGAGCGAGCCGAGTACCGGCGCTTCGAGAAGGAGATTCTCGAGTTCCACCTCAAGCGTCGCGATAAGGCCGATCTCACGAGTCCATTCCTCATCGACAAGCGGAAGTAAGCGTACGGATTTCCCATGTTTCCATGAGGCGGTGCGGTAACGATCTTCGTTCGTTCTGTGGGTTCACGACGAACGAGAGGAGGGGCGATGGACACGATGGATGGCGACGTGCAGCGACTCGCGACGCAGCGGGTATGGAGTGAGGACGAGGGGCAGTGCATCGTGGCGGCGTGGCGGCGCAGTGGCGAGTCGCCTGCGGCGTTCGCGCGCCGCTACGGCATCGCGGTGCACCGGCTCTACTATCGGATCACGACGACGGACGCGCACGTTCCCGTGACCGAACGCGGACCGGTAGGGTTCCATCCCGTGCGCGTGCTGCCGGAGAGAGGCGACGCGGGTGACGCCGCGTGCGGGCCTGCGAGATGCCGGACCAACCGGCCGGCTCCGCCCGCCCGTCCGGATCCCCCAGCCATCGCACGCCTTCGAGCAAACAGCGCAGCACGTCGCGCGCGGAGGCGTCGGCATACAACGCGAGCGCCATCGCGTAGTACCCCATGACGTGCGCGGGCAGGTCGCGCTCCCGCTCGCTCTCGCGCCCCGTGCTCAGGAGCGCCTCCTGCACGTCTGCGATCGGAAACTGCGCCGTCAATACGCCAAGGCTGATGTAGTCCGTCAGCCGTGTCCCGGCGGGAAGCCCTGCGGCGGTCCGAGCCATGTCCGCTCCTGGAAAAGGGGGCGCACACAAAATCTACCAGTGCAAGCGCGTTAAGTGAAGAGTATTGGGGCTAGCCGCCGAGAACAGCTCGACGCCCATCATGGGCTCGTTGGGCCCGCTCGGCTCGCGCCAGGCGGTACAACAACAGAGCCACCGGAGCCAGCAGGGCGGCGCCCGTCCAAAGCGCAAAATCCGCCAGATTCGCCACGATCGTGGTGTCGCTGGTGATTCCAATGGCGAGGAAGTCGGCCACACCCTCGGGGCCGAAGAGCATGCTGAGCAGATTGCCCACGGCGCCGCCGGCGATCAACGCCAGCGCCCGCGTGGCACGCCGATCGACGGCGGCCATTGCTTGCACCACCGACGCGATCAGGCCGACCGCCAGCACCGTGACCAGTACGTTGAGCTGCCAGGTGTAGGGTCCAACCTGGACTCCGCCCGCGCTACCCGTGTTGAACACCACGAAGAGCGAAAAGCGATCGCTGAACGGCACGACACCGGTCGAACCCAGTGACCGGACCGCGACGTCCTTGGCGATTAGATCGACGGCGACCACCACGGCCGTGATGCCAATAAATCGGCCACGGATGGTGTCGAACAGGCCCTGGACGCGTAAGGCGCGAAGCGTATCGAGTCGCATGCTATGGGGCGGCGGGAGGAATCGGTCAGACCCGAGTGGGTCCTTCCTCCTTGGTAGAGCACTCTGCGTGCCGCGCCGACATAACGGTCTCGAGCTGCGTGAAGCGCCCACAGCCGCGTTCGCTAAACGCCATAAGCCGTTGCGATACCGTTGTTTATAACATTCGCGCCACGTCGAAGCGCGACACGGTGGACCGGGCTTGCGCCAACGTCGGTGTGGCGTGCGAAGGACACTTCGTGCGCCCGCGACACGATTGTCGCTACCGCACCACAGTTCAGTGCGGCGGTCGAGCCAGCGAGCCTACTCGGCTTTGTACGGCGAGTCGGAGGCCGTAGCGAACGGGGCCAGCGCCTTCACAAAGCCCGGTCCGAGAACCTCGGCTTGCCACTTCCGAAGCTCAGGGAGCTCTTGCAGGTCATCCACGTGACGTGGACGACGGCGCGCCACCGCTTCCATGCGATCACGCGAGCAGAGCACCCCCGGATCGAGATCAAGATCGGTCGCAACAATGTCACGGACCGCTTTGAGGCGCGCCACGCGATCGTCGAAGTCTGCTTCACGATCCCAGCGCGCGCCCTTCGGAAAGCGCGGCAGCTCGGCTTCGGCCACCGTATTGCCGCACGCGATCGCCTGCAAGGCTTCCTGAGCACGGGCGTCGTTCATGCCGCGCGGAAAGCCCTTTACGGCAAACAGCGCCTCGCGCGACGTTGGTGCGAGGCGCACGAGGTCGAGCAGCGTTTCATTGCCGGCCACGCGGAAGGTGGCGCGATCGAGTTCGGCGGCGATGGCGTCCCGCCACTTCACCAGTTCCCGAAGTCGGGCGAGCTCACGACGGGTGAGATCGCGCGCGCCTTTCATGCGAAGAAAGCTGTTTTCGGCCTGATCGGGATCCCACCGCGTGGTCTCCGCGCGCACAAATTCTTCCTGCGCCCAGTGCCAACGACCCTTCGCCACCAGCTGTTGATGCAACTGGTCCCGAA
Organism: Gemmatimonadota bacterium; assembly: GCA_031363815.1. Taxonomy (GTDB): domain Bacteria; phylum Gemmatimonadota; class Gemmatimonadetes; order Gemmatimonadales; family Gemmatimonadaceae; genus Gemmatimonas. The sequence goes on along the minus strand of JANLVC010000168.1, from coordinate 24,398 downwards.
GTCCAAGCAAGTGGCGTGTGTCTTGCGCGGCATAGTCGAGCATGTCCGCCGTGAGCGGACGCATGCTCCAGTCGGCGCGCTGATGCTTCTTGTCGAGCTTCAGTCCGAAATACTGTTCCAGCAACGCCGCGAGACCGAATGCCCGAATCCCCAGCAGCTGTGCCGCTACGCGCGTATCGAACAGATTTCTTACCTGCCAGCCATAATCCTGATGCAGCAAACGCAAATCGTAGTCGGCGTCGTGCAGTACGATTTCAACCTGCGGATCCTCGATCAGCGCGCCTAATCGGTCGGGCTTGCCGATCGGGAGCGGATCGATCACGGCTTCGTGGCGATCGGTCGACAGCTGCAGGAGATAGATGCGGTCCACGAAGCGGTGAAAACTCGCGCCCTCCGTATCGAGCGCGAGGGCTCGGACCGGCGAGAGATTCGCGAGGAACTGATCGACGGAGTCGACCGTATCGAGATACAGCGGAGCGGATGCTGACATGGATAGCCGAAAGGTACATCGGTCCGCTTCACGGGGGGGGGCAATTTACCGAATGAATGCATCTGGTACCTTCCGCACCGCGTTGGCGTGTCTTCCGCAGTAGTTTCGTGGACATGACCACTGTTGATCAGGAGCTGCTCCCCGAACCCTTGCCCCACGAGCGGCGAGGCTGGCGTACCGCCGATGTCGCGCGGGCGTCCATTGTCGTCCTCGCCGTCTGGTTCGGACTCCAGCTGCTCTGGTCCGTAAGTTCGCTCGTCTTCCTCGTTTTCCTGGCCACGCTCTTCGGCCTCGCCGTCGGTAGCGGCGTGGACTACCTCGAGCGGTTTCGAATCCGTCGTGGTATCGCGTCGGCGCTGATCGTGCTTGGCACACTCGGGACGATTGGCGGCGTGTTGGCGTGGACCGCGCCCACGCTTGTTGAGCAGGGCAAGCAGCTCCAGACCGACTTTCCGGAAGCGATTCATAAGGTGCAGACGTGGATCGACTCGAAGCGGACCGGGCTCGTCGGGACGCTGATCAAGTCGGCGGCCACACCGCCGGCTTTGGTTGGGGCATCGACGGTGGCGGCCCCGGCAACGGTGGGCATGTCGTCCGCGAGCACGCGCCGGCCGACGGCGGCGCAGGCCATACGCCAAGCGGCCGACTCGATCGCGGCCTCGCCCAGTGAAGCGATCAAACGGCGGATCACCGAGGGACTGGGCGGGGCGTCCCGCTATCTCTTGTCGTTCGTGTCGAACACGCTGGCCGCCGTGGCCGCCTTCGTACTGCTGGTGTTCCTCGCGATGTACATCGGCGCGGAGCCGGAAGTGTATCGTGGGTGGCTCTTGGCGGTGGTCCCGGCTACGTCGCGGGCGCAGGTCCGACTGGTGCTGGCGGAAATGGCGACCGTGCTGCGTAAATGGTTGGTGACGCAGATGATCGCCATGGTGGTGATCGGCGTGGTGAGCATGATCGTGTTGCTGATGCTGGGCGTAAAGGCGCCCTTTGCGCTGGCCTTCATCGCGGGGCTGTTCGAGTTCATCCCCACAGTGGGGCCGCTGCTGAGTGCCGTGCCGGCAATCCTGATGGCGTTCGTGGACTCGCCGGAGAAGGCGCTGGCGGTGCTGATCGCCTACTGGGGGATTCAGTTCCTCGAGAACAACCTGCTTATTCCCTATCTTATGCGTGGCGAGATGGATCTGCCGCCGGCGATCACGCTGGTGGCGCAATCACTGATGACGCTGGTGTTCGGGTTTGTCGGACTGATGGTAGCCGTCCCGCTCACGGCGGCAGTCCTGGTGCCCCTGCGCATGATGGCCGAACGGGAGAATGCCCGCGAGAAGGCGATGGTGCGACACGACAAGTTGCAGGACATGGCGCGCGCTGATGTCGATCCGGACGCGGTGATGGCTCTGGCGGACAGCGGTCCGGTACCGAAAGCCACATGATTGCCAACCTCCCAGGATATCAGGTCGGCTTCGAGGATAGCGGCGAGGGATTGCCGGTCGTGTTCCTGCACGGCTTCCCGCACGATCGGACCCTGTGGACGGCGCAGCGCCTGTCGCTGGCGCCGCACGTGCGCTGTATTGTGCCCGACTTGCGCGGTTTCGGCCATTCGAGCACGCACGGCCCGTTCTCGATGGACCAGTACGCCGACGACGTCGTGGCATTGCTTGACTGGCTGGGAATCGACGCGGCGGTGGTGTGCGGACTCTCGATGGGTGGATACGTCGCGATGGCGATGTGGCGGCGGCACCCGGATCGCATTCGCGCCCTCGTGTTCTCGGATACCAAGGCCGGTGCCGACGACGCCGAGACCCGGGTACGGCGGGACGAGCTGATGGCGATGGTGAAGCGTGACGGCTCGCGGGCCATTGCCGACGCCCAGCTGCAGGGGATGCTGGGGAAGGAATCGCGAGCGCGGCGTCCCGACGTGGTGAACACGGTCCGCGTGATGATGGCGCGACAGTCGGTGGCAGGGATCACGGGGGCGCTGCAAGCGCTGCGGGATCGTCCGGACTCACGGGAAACGCTCGGGACGATTACCGTTCCCACACTCGTGGTGGTGGGAGAAGACGACGTGCTGACGCCGATCAAGGAGGCGCGCGCGATCGCCGAAGCCCTTCCCACGGCGGCGCGCGTCCGTATGGAGATCATTGCGGGGGCGGGTCACCTGCCCTGCATCGAGCGCCCTGCGGCGACGACGCATGCACTTTCCGATTTCCTCGCGACGCTCACCGATTCGGTCTGACCGAGTCGAAGGGGGCGCCCTTCATAATCGCTTTCTTCCGCCGTCGATGACTGCTCCTGTTTCCGAAGCCGAACGAACAACTGCTGCCCGCATCGGGCAGGTGCTGTTCAAGAACCGCGGCTGGCTTCCCGTGCCGTTTTTGGCCGTGCCGCTGTTGGTGCCGGGTGTGCAATCAAAGCAGACGTGGATTGCCGGACTGCTTCTGGTGCTGCTGGGTGAGTTGGTGCGTACTGCCGGCGTGGCCGCTGCCGGCACCGTGACCCGTCGTCGTTCGCGTGACGTGCAGCGCCTCGTGACGTACGGCGCGTTCGCGTGGTGTCGCAATCCGCTGTACGTGGGCAACTTCCTGGCGTGGATCGGCTTCACGGTGGTGTCTGGCGTGAACGGGTTCATTCCCGTGGCCATCGTAATCTTCGCGATCGAGTACACGCTGATCGTACGCTATGAAGAAGGCGTGCTGGAATCGATCTTCGGTCAGGAATATCTGGACTACAAGGCACGCACGCCGCGCTGGTTCGGTCGTCCGCCCAGCGGCAGCACGGAAGGCCCGCACGACTGGGCCGAGGCCATCTGGAGCGAGCGCTCCACGGTGCTGCAGTATGTGGTGTTGTGCGGACTGTTCTGGCTGAAGAACCGCGGCTGGGCGTTGTAACGCGCGCGGGACCGACACGGGAAAGCGGGCCGCGAGAACAAATCGCGGCCCGCTTTGCCTACCACCGCACTCGCCTTAACGCGTGGGGCGTCCCGGCGGATTCGGTCCGACGAAGACGTCTTTATTCTTGCCGATGGAGCTCTTGAGCTGCACGGGCACGTCTTCTTCGGGGAAGATCGCGGTAACGGGGCACTCCGGCTCACACGCGCCGCAGTCGATGCACTCGTCGGGGTGGATGTAGAGCTGGTCCTCTGCCTCGTAGATGCAATCTACGGGACAGACGTCCACACACGACTTATCCTTGACGGAAATGCAGGCTTCAGTAATGATGTATGGCATAAGCGATGTCTCGGGTCCGAGAGATCAGAAATGGCGACGATTGAGAAGGGAAGATACTCGACCGCACACGCGCGACAAACGGAACGGCGGCGGAATCTTAGCCGCGCCAGGGCGGCAATTCGCCGCGCTTGAGGTCGGGATTCTCGCGATACAGCGTGAATGTGCGGCCGATGACTTGAATCACCTCGGCGCGCGCGCGTTCGGCGGTATCACGGGCCGCTTCCTTGGCCGTGAGATCGCCGGCTTTGGCTACCTGCACCTTCACCAATTCATGCGTGCGCAGCACGTCATTAAGACTGGCGAGCAGCGCCGGCGTGAGCCCGGCGTGACCGATGTGCACCTGCACGCTCAGGTGGTGTGCTTCCGCGCGCAACGCCGCACGGTCCTTGCCCTTCATGTTCATGAATTCCTCGGGCGTCTGCGAGCCGACGTCAGGGACGCAGGGCATCGAGCGCAAAGAACGAAAATGGGTTGATGGCGGGACCGTCCCACCATGCACGCCCCACCACCCACTTCATCACCTGAAAATGGAGATGCGGCGTGTTCGGTGGGGCATTGCCCGTGGTTCCAACGTAGCCGATTACCGATCCCTTGGCGACTCGGTCGCCCACCGCGAGTCCTTTCCGGTAGCGCTGGAGGTGGGCGTAGTAGTACACGAATCGCTGGTGTGCATCGTAGGCATAGATCACGATGCCGCCCACGGGCCCGGAGAACAGGCGGCCGATGACGAGGTCATCCGAGGCCACGACCGCGGTGTATCGAGGGGCCACGATGTCGAGTGCCCCGTGAATGCCGGGCCCGCGCTTGGCGGCGTAGTTGTCGCGGAGCGTGCCGCGCGGGATGCCTTCCACCGGGACCATGAGCTGCCGTTGCCAGAGGGCGTCGAGGTCGTCCGCGCCAACCCGCGCATCAAGAGGGCCGGCGTGCGCCGGCGTGGGGCCACTAGCCGTTGGCGCGGTTGATCCCGCACGCGCACCGGGCCATGCGGACTCAATGACGGGCCGGACAGCGCGGGAAGACGAACAGGCGGCCAACATCGACAGCAGCGCCGCAACGGTCGCCGACCGCGCCCACCAGCGCCCCGCACTCACCCCTTGACCACTTCCGGGCGGAAGAACGGCTCGAGGTAGCGCAGGAGGTCGTCCACTGAACGCACCGTCACCTTCAGCTCATCAAGTTCGCTGGCCCGCGGCAACCGCGCGCCGGCGCGATCGGCAATCACCAACACCGCATCCTCGAGATCGAGATCGATCAGGCCGTACTCGTGCTCGAGATTGTCGTTGGGATTGACGATGTAGTGCGGTGCCACGGCGCCGTGGCGCTCAGCGAGATACGCATACACCTGCGACAGCAGCAACTCGGGATATCGGCCGCGAAACACATCACGCAAGCGCGACAGTCCGTCGCGTTCGATCGACGCCTGATTCATACGCTGCGCGCGGATCAGCGCGATCAGCCCGATAACCAGTACCACGATGGCAACGATGACGGTGAGACGCACGGCGTTCGATGCCTCCGGTGGGAATTGCGTTCTGAAGGGGCTGCGTGCAATCACGCAACGCCGATATGCTACTCGCTCGAACGCGTTGGCGCGATACAGATCACAAACTTTTCTGGTTTGGGTGGTTTGCGTGTATCTGCCCGTCGGGACCTGCCCGCCGAGCGCCCGATGGCTCAGTTCGGCACTCAGGCTCACCCGCTGGCAATTCGTCAACAGATTCGTTGACGTAATGACAAAGCCGAGTTATACTATCCCTCATGCACGATGTGATCGGAGCCTTGGGGGGATTTCGTGGGGTGAGAGCCGACTTGCTGGTGGCGCTAAAAAAAGCGCAGCCGCTCACGGCGCACGAGCTTGGCGAACAGTTCGGCCTCACGGCCAACGGGCTCCGTCGCTACCTCAAGGTCCTCGAAGAGGATGGGCTGGTGTGCTACGAACGCGCGGTGCATGGCGTCGGTGCGCCGGTGTTCGCGTACTCGCTCACGCTGGCCGGTGAAGCGCTCTTTCCCCGCAGCTACGTGTCCGTGCTGGCCATCGCGCTCGATGCGCTCCGTGCCGAGCGCGGCACGGCCGCCGTAGCCGACGTGCTGGAATCGGAATGGAATCGGCTGGCCGACGAGGCTGGTCCGGTGTTGGATGCATTGCCGCTTGAAGAGCGCATGCCGTTGGTGGCCGAGTTGTTGTCGGCCAAGGGCTACATGGCGGAGGCGGTGCAGGTCAACCGCCCCAACGGGGAACCCGCAGTGACGATGCTGCGCATTCATAACTGTGCGGTGCATGAAATCGCCGAGCGGTTCCCGGAAGCGTGCGCGGCGGAAGCAAAGTTCGTGGAGCGGCTGCTCGGTGTTCCTCTGGTGCGCGGCGCGCATCGAAAGGACGGCTGTGGCCGATGTGAATACGGCGTGTTGAGCCACCTTTCGACCGAACAACAGGAGCAGGCATGAGTGCAACCATCGAGTCGCTGGTCAATCGCGAGTATCAGTACGGCTTCACGACGGATTTCGAGGCGGAAACACTCCCGCCCGGTCTGTCCGAAGAGACGGTACGCTTTATCTCGGCGAAGAAGGGCGAGCCCGAGTGGCTGCTCACCTGGCGCCTGAAGGCATTCCGCCGCTGGCTCACGATGACCGAGCCGCATTGGAGCAACTTGCACTATCCGCCCATCGATTATCAGGCGGCGAGCTATTACTCCGCGCCGAAGTCGGTGAACCCGCTGGCGTCGCTCGACGACGTCGATCCGCAGCTGCTCGAGATGTACAGCAAGCTTGGTATCTCGCTGAGCGAGCAGAAACGCATGAACGGCGTGGCCGTCGACGCGGTCATCGACTCGGTGTCGGTGGGCACGACGTACAAGGAAGAGCTGAGCAAGTACGGCGTCCTGTTCATGTCGTTCGGCGAAGCGGTGCGCGAGCATCCGGAGCTGGTCCAGAAGTACCTCGGCTCGGTGGTGCCCTACAGCGACAACTTCTTTGCGGCACTGAACAGCGCCGTGTACTCCGACGGTTCGTTCTGCTACATCCCGAAGGGCGTGCGCTGTCCGATGGATCTGAGCACGTACTTCCGCATCAACGCGGCCGAGACCGGTCAGTTCGAGCGCACGCTGATCATCGCCGATGAAGGCTCGTACGTGAGCTATCTGGAAGGCTGCACCGCGCCCAAGCGCGACATCAACCAGCTGCACGCGGCCGTCGTGGAGATCATCGCCCTCGACGGCGCGACGGTGAAGTACAGCACCGTGCAGAACTGGTACGCCGGCGACGAGAATGGGCTGGGCGGCATTTACAACTTCGTCACCAAGCGCGCGAAGGCGATGGCGAATGCCAAGGTGTCGTGGACGCAGGTCGAAACCGGATCGGCGATCACGTGGAAGTACCCAAGCGTGATCCTGCAGGGCGACAACAGCGTCGGCGAGTTTTACTCGGTGGCGGTGGCGAGCAAGATGCAGCAGGCCGATACCGGCACGAAGATGATCCACATTGGCCGCAACACGAAGTCCACCATCGTGTCGAAGGGCATCTCGGCGATGAAGGGGCAGAACAGCTACCGTGGCAAAGTGCAGATTTTGCCGAAGGCCGAGGGCGCGCGCAACTACACGCAGTGCGACTCGATGCTGATGGGCAATGCCTGCGGCGCGCACACGTTTCCGTACGTGGAAGTGGGGAACAACAGTGCGATCCTCGAGCACGAAGCGAGCACGAGCAAGATTGGCGAAGACCAGATCTTCTACCTCAAGGCGCGCGGGCTCGACGCCGAGCAGGCGGTCTCGATGATCGTGAGCGGCTTCTGCAAGGAAGTGTTCAAGGAACTGCCGATGGAGTTCGCGCTCGAAGCGCAGCAGCTGCTCGGCATCACGCTCGAAGGAAGTGTCGGTTAGACCCGACGCGACTCCCTACTCCCTACTCCCTACTTCGCTTTTTATATGCTCGTTATTACCGATCTCCACGCTGCCATCGACGGCAAGCCGATTCTCAAAGGCATCACGCTCACCGTGAACGCCGGCGAAGTGCATGCCGTCATGGGCCCCAACGGCTCGGGCAAGAGCACGCTGGCGCAGGTGCTGGCGGGCCATCCGGCGTACGAAGTGACCAGCGGATCGGTCACGTACAACGGCATCGACCTGCTGGAGATGGCGCCGGAAGTGCGCGCGCAGCACGGTGTGTTTTTGGCCTTCCAGTATCCCATCGAGATCCCGGGCGTGACCAACGCGTATTTCCTGCGTGCCGCGTACAACGAGATCCGCAAGGCGAAGGGACTCGAGGAAGTCGATCCCATGGACTTCCTCGACGTGGTCGAAGAGAAGCTCAAGCTGGTGGACATGGATGTGAGCATGATGAGCCGCTCGGTGAACGTGGGCTTCTCGGGTGGTGAGAAGAAGCGAAACGAGATCTTGCAGATGGCCGTGCTGCAGCCGATGCTGGCGATCCTCGACGAAACCGACTCCGGCCTCGACATCGATGCGCTGCGCGTCGTGGCGAATGGCGTGAACGCGCTCAAACGCCCGGACAACGCCACGATCGTGGTGACGCACTATCAGCGACTGCTCAACCACATCGTTCCCGATTACGTGCATGTGCTGGCGGGCGGCCGCATTGTGAAGTCGGGCGACAAGTCGCTCGCGCTGGAGCTCGAAGCCCGCGGATACGATTGGGTGTTGGAGGCGGCGTGAGCACCTTGGTGAGCACCTCGGTGACCTTCCAGGAGCAGGCCAGCGCGTTTGCCGCCTCGGCGGCCGACAGCGTCCCTGCCCCATTCACCACGTTACGCGCCGCCGGCGCCGAAGCGTTTGCGCGCCTGGGCTTCCCGACCACGCGCAGTGAAGACTGGCGGTACACGAGCGTGTCGGCGATTGCCAACACGCCGTTCGTGGCCGCGCAGGAGCGCGCCCTTGGTACGCTCGACGCTGCGGCGCTCGAGCCGTACACCTTCGGTGGCAGGTGGCCGCTGGTGGTGTTCCTGAACGGCCGCTATGCACCGGCGTTGTCATCGATCGGCGACCTGCCCGACGGCGTGCGGGTGCTGGATCTTGCCACGGCGGCCGTGCAGGAGCCGGAATTGCTGACGCGCCACTTGGGCGTGTCGGCTCCGGCCGATCGCGACGGGTTCACGGCGCTCAACGCCGCGTTCGCCGGCGAGGGCACGCTGATTCATGTAGCGAAGGAAATGGTGATCGACGTGCCGGTGCACATCCTGCACGTGACCGACGCCAACGGCGCCGGCGTGATGAGCCACCCGCGTCATCTGTTGATCGCGGAGCGTCATGCCAAAGCGTCGGTGATCGAGAGTTATGTGTCGCTGGCCGATGTGTCGTACTTCACGAACGCCGTGGTCGAGGTGTCGGTGGACAACGGCGCGACGCTGCAGCTCCTGCGTATTCAGCGGGAGTCACCCACGGCGTTTCATGTGGGCACCGTGGAAGCGCGTCAGGGTCGCGACAGCCATTTCATGGCGTTCACGTTTCAGACGGGCGCAGCGCTCTCGCGCAGCAACGTGTTCACGGTACTGGCCGGCGACGGCTGCGGCACCACGCTGAACGGCTTGTACATGCTGGGCGACGCGCAACACGGCGATCATCAGACGCGTGTGGAGCATGTGGCGCCGAACTGCTTCAGCCGCGAAGCGTACAAGGGCCTGCTCGACGACGCGTCACACGGCGTGTTCAACGGCAAGGTGTATGTGCACCCTGAAGCGCAGAAGACCGACGGCAAGCAGACCAACAACACGTTGCTGCTGTCGAAGGACGCGCGGATCGACACCAAGCCGCAGCTCGAGATCTTCGCGGACGACGTGAAGTGCACCCACGGCGCCACCGTGGGTCGCATCGACGAGACGGCGCTGTTCTACCTGAAGAGCCGCGGCATAGGCCAGCTGCTGGCGCGTCAGTTGCTGATGTACGCCTTCGCCGCCGATGTGCTCGAGACGATCGAGAACGACGTGGTGAAAGAAGCACTGGAACAGTTGGCGATGGTGCGGTTCACGGGCGAGACGACGCATTGACGGCAACGTCGTGGGTATGGAGTGCGGGATAGGGAGACGACGTCTCGCTTCGCCATCTGCTCCGTCCTCCCGACTCCATACTCCCGACTCCGCACTCCATACTTCGTTGTCAGACTTACAAGAGCTGTACCAGTCGGTCATTCTCGACCACAATCGCAAGCCGCGGAATTTCGGCGCGCTTGAGGGGTCGAATCGTGCGGCGGACGGCAAGAATCCGCTGTGCGGTGACGAAGTGCACGTGGCGCTGCAGGTCGATGGTGACGTGATCACTGCGGTAAAATTCACCGGTCACGGCTGTGCGATTTCCAAGGCGTCGGCGTCGCTCATGACGGCGGCGGTGAAGGGCAAGACGCGTGCGGAAGCGGAGGCGTTGTTCGAGCGCTTTCACGCGCTGGTGCTGGGGCAAGACGCCGGTGGGGGGAAGGATCTGGGGCCGCTGGTCGTGTTTGCGGGCGTGTCGCGCTTTCCGGTGCGCGTGAAGTGCGCGTCGCTGGCGTGGCATACGCTCAAGGCCGCGCTCGACGACGGGCCGACCGATGCAGTGCCATCGGTGAGCACGGAAGCGTGAGTCTGGACAGCGGGTTTGTGCGGGCTGCGGCGCTGCGCGAGATCGAAGCAGGATTGCCGCTGGGTGTGGTGATGACCGACGGCCGGCGGGTGTGCCTGGTGCGAGAGGGAGATGCGGTGCACGCGGTGGACGATCGCTGTCCGCATCGTGACTTCGCGATCTCCGGTGGCGACCTGGTGGAGCCGTGCGTGCTTGAGTGTCCGTGGCACGGCGCACGGTTCGACGTCCGGACGGGTGCCGTGCTGTCCGGTCCGTCGGACGACGATCTGGGTACGTATCCGGTGCAGATCGCTGATGGTGACGTTTTTGTCGGGCCGCGTCGTACGTAGCACGCGGTAAGTAGCTGCCTTGTGGCCCGTTCGTTTTTCGAGAGGTACGATGTCGCTCACGTCCCTGGCGCCCCGCGCTGACTTTCCGTTGCTCGCCGCCAACCCGGCGCTGCACTATCTCGACTCGGCCGCCACGTCGCAGAAGCCGGCGGCGGTGCTCGATGCGCTGCGCCATTTCTACGAAACGTCGAACGCGAATCCGCACCGTGGCGCGTACGCCCTGTCGGCGCAGGCCACCGATGCGTACCACGAGGCGCGGGCAACGATCGCGCGATTTGTGGGTGTGGCCGATGCCGACTGTCTGCTCTTCACGCGCGGCACCACCGAGTCGATCAACCTCGTGGCGTCAAGCTGGGGCGGCGCGCACGTGGGGATCGGCGATGAAATTGTGGTGACGGCGCTCGAGCACCATGCGAACTTCGTACCGTGGCAGCAGCTCGCGTTGCGCACCGGCGCCACGTTGCGGATCGTGGAGCTCACGCCCACACACACCATCGATCTCGACATGCTGCGCGATGTCGTGGGCGCGCGCACCAAGATCGTGGCGATCACGCATGTGTCGAACGCCGTGGGCTCGATTACGCCGCTGCAGGATGTGGTGCGCATCGTGCGCTCGCGTTCGGCGGCGGTGATCGTGGTGGACGGCGCGCAAGCGGTGCCGCACCTGCCGGTGCATTTCGACGCGCTCGATATCGACTTCTACGCCTTCAGCGGCCACAAGCTGCTGGGGCCGATGGGGATCGGCGTGCTGGTGGGGCGGCGCCCGCTGTTGGAGGCGATGCCCCCGTATCAGTTCGGCGGCGACATGATCGAGTGGGTGCGCGACACCGACAGCACCTGGAACGTACTCCCGTACAAGTTCGAGGCCGGTACGCCCAACGCGGCCGACGCCGTGGCCCTGGCGGCCGCTGTGCGCTATCTGGACGGCTTGGGCATGGCGCGGGTGCGCTCGCATGAGCTTGCGCTTTTGGAGGCCGCTGAGGCCAGTGTACGGGCCCTGCCGGGCGTCACCGTGTATGGACCGCCGCCGGCCCAGCGGAGTGGCGTGCTCAGCTTCTCGCTGGCCGATGTGCATCCGCACGACCTCGCCACGATTCTCGATCAGCACGGCGTCTGCATCCGGGCCGGTCACCATTGCGCCCAGCCGCTGATGCGGCGGCTCGGGGTGAGCGCGACGGCGCGGGCCAGCTTCTACGTGTACAGCGACGGGAGCGATGTCGACGCGCTGGTGGGCGCCCTCACGGCGGCGCAGCAGCTGTTCGCGACGGTCGAGTGAGCGAGGGTCGCGTGAGCGAGTCGGCGGCGAGCACCGTCGCGACGTTCACGGCCAGCATCGCCGCGATGTATCAGGACGCGCTCCTGGCCCACCACCGCGCGCCGCACAATCGGCGGGTGATCGAGGCGCCCAGTGCCACGGGTGCGCGCAAGAATCCCGTCTGCGGCGACGATATCACGGTGATGGTGCTGCTCGACGCCGACATCGTGCGCGACGTGGCGTTCACGGGCCGCGGCTGCTCGATCTCCACGGCCTCGGCCTCCATGATGACCGATGCGGTGATTGGGCTGGCGGTGGCTGACGCACTGACGGTGGCCGAGGCGGTGGACCGTATGCTGCACCCGGCCGACGGCGGTCCCGGCAGCGCGGCATCCTTGCCGGTGCCATTGCCGGACGCCCTCACGCCGTTGCGTGGGGTGGCTCCGTTCCCGGGTCGTCACGGCTGCGCGATGCTGCCGTGGCAAGCGTTGCGCGAGGCGCTCGCGGCGAAGCGGTAGGGCGCGCGGCGATTCTCTTTTCTAATGGGCCGTGCCGTGCGCCAGTTTGACACGGTAGCTATTGCGCACCGCGGCAATCGATAGCATGCTAGTCGCGTTCGGTCCAATGAGTTCGAAGTAGTCTGGGAAGTCTTTGAGTGTTCTAGAGTTTCTCTGCGCTCTTTCAAGTTGCTAAATAGCCATGACGACTATTCGAAGGATCGGCCGTCTGCGGAAGGCGATCTTTGTACACCCTGTACAATGGATGATCGCTGCTTTTGCTGTGCTCGGCTCTACTGCTTCGGCGCAGAGCACTCAAGCTTCCGCTGTGACATTACTCGGCGAAGCGCTCTGCGGCGTGTGTGCGGTGCGCCTCACCTCAGCCGGGAAATTCGGGTTGGCCGACGACGACGGTGCGCTCCGAGGGTTCGTTCGGCTCGTTTCACGAAGCAAGGACGGACGAGTGCTCATCGCGAATGAGAATGGTGGTGCCCCACAGGTGTACGACAGCACTGGGCGTTTTTTCAAGATGTTGGGGCGCAGCGGCTCAGGACCGGGCGAATTTCGACACACGTCAGCAATGGTGCCGTTGAATGATGGACGCTGGGTGATCTTTGATGATGGACTTCGGCGAATCAACGTGTTCAGCACCGAGTTGCGATACCTCACAAGTTTTTCGAGCCCTGTTCGAACCTACGACGCTGCGCAATGGCGAAATGATAGCATCGTAGTTGCTGCGCACGTTGCCACTCAGGCCGCGTTCGGCATGCCACTTCATACAATGCGTCTCGGCAGCGATTCGCTTCGTTCTTTTGCTTTCGACGCGGTAAAGCCGTTTGGCGTAAAGCGCATAGATCGAACGCATCTCACTGTCGTTGGGAGGTTTCTGTGTGCCGTTCGCGAGCGGCGACTCGCCGTCACCTGCAGTGACGGCGGCAATGCACCGCCGACCGAGCTTTCGATGCGCGTTCCGTGGTTCACAACGGACGAACCGCTACGTGTCAGTGACTCGACACCACCGGTGCCGATACTGAAGACATTGACGTCACTTGGCTCTGGTCAGCTTGCGTTGGCGGTGCTGGTTCCAGGCTCAGATTGGAAAAGAGGCGTAGTATCGCGAAACGGACCCGACGGTCGAACCACTGAAATTGTGAACTATGATGTCTATTATGACACAGTGATCCTGGTCATCGACATCGCTAGGAAGGCGCTCGTCTCCTCGACGAAAGTTCCGCAAGCATTGACATTGGCAGCGGGCGACGGGCTCTTCGCTAGCATGCAAACGTTGAATGACGTTCCATACATTGCACTCTGGCGGGTGCAGGATTCATCACCCAAACCGAAACGGAGCAAACAATGAAGGCTTTTCGTTTGACTGCGATTGCAGTCAGTATTTCAGCGGCGCTCTTTGCGCTGAGTGCGTTCACACCGCAGCGACAGAGCGACGTGATCAAGATTCGCTCTGATGCACTCGCGAACTCCTCGGCGCCGCGCTTATTGGTCATGGGCTGCGCCAATGAATGCAACGAACCGGCGTGCGTCTCACTTGGCGCCCACCTCAATCAGTCGGGAGACGCGAATTACGGACCAGGTCACGCCTGCGCACTATACGAATCGACGTGCCCGCACCCGTTGTGCAGGGTGTCAGCGCGAGCAGATTCGATAGCAGCGGTAGTCGCCGCAGTGGACCCCGCCGATGACGGCGTTCTTGCGACGTTCCTCGGCGTCGAGGGCGTCGAGTTCAACGTGTCCCGTTCGGCATTTCAGTTCATCGGATGCAATGGCGAAGTGGTAGCGCAAGTATCGGTTCGTTCTAGTGTCGCAGCCAGGCTGAATGACCACCTCGCACAGATAAACTAGAAAAGCGAAAGCATACCTGCCACCCGCCAGAACCGAATTTCTCGCCGAGCAAGAGTGGAGTCCTCGCGGTAGTGAGATTTCCTGATAACCGTTATTTTTTGGCGGTGAAGGTGCGAAGTAAACGCGGGCAGCTCGTCACTCAAACCAATCGAATCACGCAGCAATAGTTGACGCCGCTACTGCATTGCGTTCCATTTCTTGCCATGTACGCACTCGCCATCATCCGCTATCGCCGCCCGTTCGATGAGATCGCTCCGCACGTCGAGGAGCATCGGGCCTATCTCCGCGAGCTCAAGGCTCAGGGACTTCTGCTCGTCTCCGGCCCGTTCGATCCACGCTCCGGCGGCGGCATCATTCTGCGCATTCCCGACGGCGAAGAGATCGGCGCCGCACTCGATCGCATTCGTGACGGCGATCCGTTTACGCGACTGGGACTGGCACAGTACGAGATGCTGCCCTGGAATCCGGTGATCGGCAAGGACGAGCTCGACCGGCTGTAGCTCCTGGGCGTGCTTTCGGAGGGTTCGTACTGAGCGGACAGTCCGACGGTTTACGCGAAGGGTACGCGAAGGGCACGCGCCGAACAGCGGTGCCTTCGCGTCCCTTCGCGAGCTTCGCGTGAAGCGACAGGCTATCGCCCGGCGCAGACGCCCAGCACCGCCAGTGCATTTCCCACCGGCCGCTCGCCGGCGGGATCGGATGGTTTGTTCCGCACGCGAAGCGCGCCGGTGGCGTGGTCGCGCACGACCATCGTCGACGAACCACCTCCGTCGAGATTGATGGCCTGCTGCGCGCCGAGCGAGCGCAACAGCTCGGCCGTCTGCCGCAACGTCATGCCCACGCTGTAGCCCGGCTGACGTCCGTCGATGACGGCCAGCAGCAATCGCTGCGATTGGCCAACGCGTGCGATACCGGCGGCGGTGCGCGGGTTGAGACCGCGGAAGCCGGCGTTGCCTTCGCGGTCCACGTCGGCGCCGACCACGCTGTCGATGAGCAGAACGCCGCGCCCACCCACCGTTTCGCGTGGCCAGAACGGTGTGATGCGCCGCTGTACCGTAACCGTATCGCCCGACACCGCACGCGCACGCATGGCCGGCGGCACGATCAGCAACAGCGTATCGCCGAACGCCAGCGTGTCGCCGCTTCGCGAGGCCCGGACGACATACCGGCCCGCGCTCGTGTCCTGGCGCACGGGCGTGATCGGATCGAGACGCATGGCACGCGTACGCACCACCGTGTCGAGCGGCACGCCCCATCGGGCGTCTACCAGTCCGGCGCGATTGGCCGCGGGACGATTCCAGTGCTGCAGCGCGATGGTGCCGTGGGCCGAGGTGACGGCCCCGCTTACTCGAACGGAATCGATGAACAGGCCGCGCTGGGCGTCGTACCCCAACAGCACGTTGGGGCCGGGGCCGGCGATCACGGTGCCGCGTTCGATGTGGGCGTTGGTGAGCACACCGGGCGGCGCGAACAGAAAGAAGTCGGCGTTGACCGCCGCGATCGGCTGTGACGCCGCCGGCAGTCGCGACAGCAGCACGCTGGTGGTACTGCGACCCACCGCCGTACCCTCACCCTTCACGGCCTGCACACGCACGCACGCCGACATGTTCACGTCGAGCACCCAGGCGCGCCACGGCGCCTTCACGTTCACCAGTCGATGCAGTCGTACCGCGCTGGAGAGCACTTCGGTTTCGATGGTGTCAGCGACCACGGGTAACACCACAAACGGAAAGCGCGGCGCACGGCCCGGCACGAGCATGCGACAGGCCGCAAGGAATGGCAACACGGCGAGCAGCGGCCAGGCGAGGGATCGAATTCGCATCGGCAGAATATGCGTCCCGATCGACTCGTCTGCGCTGTTATCTTTTCGGCTATGTCACGCGAGTCGACCTGGCTGGCGCGTTCGCATGCGCGCCTCGAGCAATGGGCTGACGCGGGATGGTCAAACAGCGTGGTGTTCGGTTGGGGACTGCTGCAGGGAGGCATCGTCCCCGGCTTCGCCGACCTGTTCTTCCTTCCGCTGGCACTCGCGCGTCCGGAACGTGCGTACCGCTACGCGCTCATGGCCACGGCCGGCACGCTGATCGGCAGCATCCTGCTGTACTTCGCCGGCGCCGAGGCGCTCGTCTGGCTTGAAGGGCCGGTGTCGCGCTTTTTCGCGCTCACGCCATC
Organism: Gemmatimonadota bacterium; assembly: GCA_031363815.1. Taxonomy (GTDB): domain Bacteria; phylum Gemmatimonadota; class Gemmatimonadetes; order Gemmatimonadales; family Gemmatimonadaceae; genus Gemmatimonas. Next base: position 8,008 of record JANLVC010000168.1, on the reverse strand, counting down.
GGCGATCAGCGAGTATCGCGACACGCTCGCCAGGTACGGCGGCTGGGCGATTTTCGCCAGCACCATGTCGCCCTTGTCGACCAAACTCACGAGTATCGCCTCGGGCGCGGCGGGCGTCCCGTTTCCGCAGTTTCTGCTGGCGCTGGCGGCCGGCCGTCTGGCGCGCACGATGCTGTTTGCGTGGCTGGTGCGCCACGGTGGCGCCGACGCGGTGGCCAGGTTTACCAAACACACGCCGGTCGCTCCGTCAGATCCGTCGTCAACCAAGTCGTCATGAGTGAATCCCCCGCGCCGTCACTCGGCGCCGAATCGACGGACACGCGCGCATTGTCACCGGGCTTCGCGTTTCGCGCGTCGCACGATCGCGAAGGGGCACGACTGGGATGGTTCACCACACCGCACGGCGTGGTAGAGACGCCGGAATTCATGCCGGTGGGCACGCGCGCCGCCGTGCGTGGCCTCGACATGCGCGAGATGCGCACGGCGGGGGCGCAGATGATTCTCGCCAACGCCTATCACCTGTATCTCAATCCGGGCGACCGGATGGTGCGGGCGCTGGGTGGCCTGCATGCGTTCTCGCGCTTCAGCGGCCCCATGCTCACCGACTCCGGTGGCTATCAGGTGTTCTCGCTGGCCAAGTTCCGGCAGGTGCGTGAAGAAGGCGTGACCTTCAAGAGCATCGTGGATGGTTCGCGTCACCACTACACGCCCGAGCGCGTGATGCAGATCGAGCGGAATCTTGGCGCCGATGTGATCATGCAGCTCGACGAACTGATCGAAGGTGGCGCCGAACATACGGCGTCGCGTTCGGCGATGGAGCGGAGCCTGCGTTGGCTCGAGCGGTGCCGTATCGAGTTCGACCGCCTCGAAGGTGACGGCCGGGAGGCCGCGACGCCCATCGCGGTGCCCGAGGGGGCCCCCGCGATGTACGGTGGTGATGCAGAGCAGGAGCGTATGGCCCCACCGCAGGCGCTGTTTCCGATTATTCAAGGTGGTACCAGCGACGATCTGCGCGCGGCGTCGATTCGCGGTATTCTGCAATCGGGCGACTGGGCCGGGATCGCGATGGGCGGATTGTCGGTGGGCGAGGCCAAGCCGCTCATGTACGCCACGTTCGACAGCTGCGCGCCGTTGCTGCCGCGTGACAAGCCGCGATACCTCATGGGCGTCGGGTTTCCCGACGACCTCATCGAGGCAGTGCGTCGCGGCATGGACTTGTTCGACTGCGTGGCACCCACAAAAATGGGCCGCCACGGCACGGTGTTTACCGAAGACGGCAAGCTATCCATCCGAAAGAGCAGCCACCGCACCGACCGCCGGCCGCTCACCGATACGTGCCCCTGCCCCGCCTGCACCGACTACGATCGCGCCTATCTGCGGCATCTGCACGCCAACGAAGAACCGCTCGGACAGCGGCTGCTGGCGCTGCACAACCTGACGTTCCTGCTACGGCTCATGGAGCAGATCCGGGCGGCCATCAGGGACGAGCGGTTTGATTCGTGGTCGACCGCCTGGCTGGAGCGGTACCGGGCCAAGGGGGCGTAACGGCGACGTCGCGCTGGTGGCGTCCGTAGCGAGCGGTCGTTCGGGCGTTATCTTCTCGCCATGAGCGATCTGTTAGCCGACCTCCGGGCCCAGTTGGGCGACCGCTATCGTATCGAGCGGGAGCTTGGCGGCGGTGGCATGAGTCGCGTTTTCGTAGCTGAGGAGCTTGTGCTTGGGCGGCGAGTGGTGCTGAAAGTGTTGCCGCCGGACATGGCGGCTTCCGTGAACACCGATCGGTTCCGTCGTGAGGTGCAGTTCGCCGCGCGACTGCAGCATCCGCACATCGTGCCGGTACTCGCCACGGGGGAAGACGCCGACACGTTGTGGTATTCCATGCCGTACGTGGAAGGCGATACCCTCCGCGGGCGTTTAAGTACGGGCAGCATGACGGTGCGCGAAGCGACCACCGTGTGGCGTGACATGCTCGACGCCCTGTCGTATGCGCACAAAGCCGGTGTGGTGCACCGCGATATCAAGCCCGACAACGTGCTGCTCAGCGGCCGCCACGCGGTCGTGACCGACTTCGGTATTGCGAAAGCCGTAGCCTCGGCCACCTCAATCGACGGGGGCTCGGCCGCGCTCACCGGTATCGGCTTCGTGGTCGGTACGCCAGCGTATATGGCGCCCGAGCAGGCGGCGGGCATGACCGACGTGGATCCGCGTGCCGACGTGTACTCCACGGCACTGGTGGCGTACGAAATGTTTACGGGCACCGCGCCATTCGGCGGTATGACGCCGGCGCGCGCGCTCGCATCGCAGGTGCAGACTATGCCGGCCGCGCCGCGTACGTTGCGCGCAGATTTGCCGGCAGCGATCGACGCGTTGCTCATGCGATGCCTCGCGAAGGACGTGGCGGATCGTCCGGCCACGTCCGATGCGGTGCTCGAAGCACTCGACGCCATCGACCTCGCGGGCGTGGTGGCGACGCCGGAGGCGCAAACGTCGGGAGGCGATGCCGCGGCGCGTACCCCGCCGGCGTCGCGACGTCGTGGACTCGCCTACGTTGGGGTCGCACTCGCCGCAGTGGTGCTGACCACATGGCTGCTCATGACCGACGGCGCACCGGATACCGCAGCGGCGACGGCCCAACGCGATCTTCTGGTGGTGGCCTCGTTCGCGCATGAGGCAAAGGACTCGTCGTACTCACGCGCCGTGACCGAAGCGCTGCGAATCGACTTGCAACAGTCACCGAAGTTGCGCGTGGCTGAGCCGCAGTTGGTGGCCACCACGCTGCAAACCATGCGCGTGGCGCCGGACGCCGAACTGACCGACAGCTTGGCGCGCGATCTCGGCCGTCGCACCGGGGCAAAGGCGTTTGTGACCGGCGCGCTGCGTCCACTTGGCGCCGGCTACGCGCTCACCGCACGGCTGGTGAGTGTGGCCGATGGCAGTGAAGTCGCCGCTCTCCGTGAAACGGCAAAGTCGTCGTCGGAGTTGTTGGACGCGATCGACCGGCTGTCGAAGGCCTTGCGTGCCAAGGCAGGCGAGTCCGTCGCGTCGCTTCGGGCGAGTCCGGCGTTGCCGGCCGTCACCACGTCGTCGATCGAAGCGTTGGTGGCCTATTCCGAAGCCATCGAAATGATGCGCAACGGCGAGCAGCTTGGGGCGTCAAAGGGTTTTGAACGCGCGCTTGCGATCGACAGCACCTTCGCGAGCGCGTGGAGCAGTCTCTCGACGACGCTCAGTAACATGGGCATACGCCGCGCCGCTCGCGATCAGGCCGTCGAGCGTGCGTATGCACTACGCGCCAAGCTGTCTCCGCCAGAGCGCCTTCGCATCGAGGCGCGGTACCACTCCGCGCGCGGCGAGTTCACCGAGGAAATGGCAGCACACCGCGCGCTGCTAGCCATTGAGCCCACCAATTACGCGGCGCTCAACAACCTTGGTCGACTCATGATTGCCACGGAGCGCTACGCCGAGGCGGAAACTCTGCTGAAGTCGGCACTGGTCAGCCGACCGGGGTCGATGGCGCCGTTCAATATGTTGGCCGAAGTGGCGATGGCGCGGGGCAATAGCGCGCTGATGGATTCCTTGCAACGCTCGCTGAACGGACCGTCCGCCGCCAGAGCACGGTTCGAACTCGCAAACTATCGCGCTGCCGCGGCGGGCGATTATTCGTCGCTGGCGCAGCGCATAGACAGTCTCATCGCGACGAAGCCGCCGATCGACGTGATCGGCCCCAATTTGATAAGGCGGTTTCGTATCCAGCTCATGCGCGGGCAGATCGAGACCGCCGAACGTGAGTTACAGACGACGCTGACCGCGATCATCAAAGAGATCGATCCGAGCGCCCTGTTCGAAGGCGAGGCCTCGCTCATCGAAGCGCGACTCATTGCGCTCGACGACACGGCAGATACGCGCGCACGACTGCTGAAACTCGATGCTGCCGTGGCGCGCGCCAAGGTTGACCCGCAAGACGAACGCCGGCTTTTTCGCGCACTGCTGTATGCCCGAGCCGGAAACGTGGCGCAGGCGAAGCGCATGCTCGCGGCCGAGCAACCGCTACTGCCTCGCGATACCTTGTGGACGCATTGGATCGAGGGAGAGAGTGCGCTCGCCGAGGGACGCAACGCGGACGCCGTCCGGGCGTTCCGCCGTGTGGTGGGCTCTGAGTTGTTTTGCGGCATCTGCGGATCCGGGGCACTCGCGCGCGCGTACGACAGACTTGGCGAGCGCGACTCGGTTGTCACGATCTACGAGCGGATGCTGGCCGAAAGCAATCCGGAAGCTCGCCTGCTCGAAGACGGTGTGGAGCGTGCCCGCGCCCTCAAACGGCTGGGTGAGCTGTACGAGGAGCGAGGCAACGTGGCGCAGGCCATCCGCCGTTATCGGGAGTTCGTGGAGCTCTGGAAGGATGCGGACCCCATACTGCAGCCGGTGGTACAGGACGTGAGGGAGCGGGTGACGCGTTTAGAGCGGAAACGGGGGTAGCTCCGCCCGGTGTAGCCAGCGTACGACATGCCGTGTGCAAGTTTTTGCCGCGCCGACGTCCAACTGGTGAACCCCCAGCTCCCGAGGCGATGGACGACATCGACCGACTGTTTCGCGACTACCACCAACCCATCGTGCGCTATCTCGCGCGACGACTGGGCGACCGTGATCTCGCCGACGAACTCGCGCAGGTGACTTTTCTCCGCGCCATGCGGCATCTGCCGCTCACGAATGAACGTTCGTGGCTCTTCTCCGTGGCCACGAATCTGGTTCGCGACGAAGGGCGTCGTGACACGCGACGCCGCCGCCATCTCGAAGCGCTACGCACCGACGGGTCGCAGGCGCTGACGATCGAACACGAGTCGATCACGCGCGAGCAGCAACAGGATCAGCTGCGCGAACAGGCTTTCGCCCGAACAGCGATCGACGCGCTCGGCGAGAAAGACCGCGCCGCGCTGCTGCTGCGGGAAGAAGGACTCGACTATCACGAAATTGCCGCCACCCTTGGCCTGTCGGTGGGCTCCGTGGGCACGACGCTCTCGCGCGCCCGACGCCGCCTGGTAGACATCTACGAGTCGCTCGTTCGCGAGCGTGACGCACATGGAGGAACCGATGTCGCATAACGATATGACGCAAAACGGGATGACGCCGGACGACGCGCTCCAGATCGTGTGGACCGACTCGGGACATCCCGATGAAGGATCGCTGCAGACGTGGCTCGACAACGCGTTCGACGATGCGTGCGGTGTACGGGTTCAGGCGCATGTGGATGGCTGCGCCGCGTGTCAGCAGGGCGTTGCTACGATGCGCGGCTATACGGCGGCCACGTCGCGCATTCTGGGCGCGCTCGACGACGCGCCGGGTGATGTGGTGTCGCGGGCTGATACCGCACGAGCGGCGGCGGCGATCGTGGCGCACGCGGATGGGCGCACCCGCGCCGAGCAAAAGGCGGCGCGATCGTGGCCCACACGACCGGCGTTTCGCGTGGCGGCGGCGCTGGCCTTGATGGCGGGTGGCACAACGTGGGTATTGTCGCGCACGCCGGCGGTTGCTGTCCCGTCCGAGGGCACCACGATGTCGGTGGCAGAAACGATGGCAGTGGCTCGGGCAACGGCACCGGTAGCGCCGGTGATGGAGCCCGTTCCAGCGGCAATTGCGCCACCGCCACCGGCGAACGTGACGTCGGTGCGGCCCACGGCAGAACCGGTGGCCGACATGCTCGTTGCCTCGGAGCCGATGGCGCAGGGACGGAAGGCGACGGCTGGCGTGGACAGCGGGTCCGCAGCACATGTGTCGGACCCGATAGCGACTGGTCGCGACGTGGCGACGATGGCCTCGTCGTCGGTGTCGGCAGCCGCTCCTGCACCGGCTACGGTGATCGTGCGCGGAGTCGTGCGCGACGGGAGCACGCAGAACCCGATCGAAGGCGTGCAGATCCAGGCAACCGTGGTTGGCAGCACGGCGCCGACACGCGCCACCGTGACGAACGCGAGCGGCACGTATGCGCTGCCGATGTCCAACGTGATGCCGAATGCGCTCATTCGCGTCACGTATCGGCGGCTGGGTTTCACGGAGGTGATCGCGACGCGCAATGCGACCCCTGATGCGCTCGTGATCAATCAAACGATGTCGACGGTAACGATGGCGATAAGCCAGGTCGTGGTTGCGCAAGAGGACGTGCGACGCGAGAAAGCGGAGACGTCCCCAACGCGAGTCATGACCTCGGCGACCAACGCACCCGCAGCGCAGGACTTCAGTGGACGCGGCGTGGCCGGCGGCATGGCGCGCGGTGTCGCTTCCGAGATCGTCCGCCCTCGCAATGCCACTCGCATTTCGACGCGAGACGACCCACGCCGCGACACCGGTGGCACTCGCGAGCAGTACGACAAGATCGACGACAATCCGTTTCTCGCGGTTTCGGTGAATCCACGCTCCACGTTCTCGGTGGACGTCGATCGCGCCTCGTACAGCAACGTGCGCCGCTTCATCTCGCAGGGGCAGACGCCGCCGCCCGACGCGGTGCGTATCGAAGAGCTGATCAACTACTTCCCGTACGATCTCCCGTCGCCACGCGGTGATGCGCCGGTGTCGATTACCACCGAAACGATGGCGGCGCCGTGGCAGCCGAAGCATCGACTGGTGCGCGTGGCGCTGCAGGCGCGTCGTATCGAGACCGCTGCGCTGCCCCCCAGTAACCTGGTGTTCCTGATCGACGTATCTGGCTCGATGAACCAGTGGAACAAGCTGCCGTTAGTGAAGGCATCGCTGCACCTGCTGGTGGATCAGCTGCGCCCGCAGGATCACGTGGCGCTGGTGGTATACGCCGGCGCGGCGGGGCTGGTGCTGCCGAGCACCAGTGGTGAAGCGAAGGCGACGATTGCCGCCGCCATCGACCGGCTCGAAGCCGGTGGCTCCACTGCTGGAGGCGCGGGCATCGAGCTGGCGTACCGCACGGCGCGCGAACAGTTCAAGCCCAACGGCAACAACCGCGTGATCCTCGCCACTGATGGCGACTTCAACGTGGGCGCGACCAGCGACGGTGATATGGAACGTCTCATTGAGAGCAAGCGTGCCGAGGGCACCTACCTCACGGTGCTTGGCTTCGGTGAGGGCAACTATCAGGACGCCAAGATGGAGAAGCTCGCCAAGCGCGGGAACGGCAACTATGCCTACGTGGACAACATCGCCGAAGCACGCAAGGTGCTCGTGAAGGAGATGGGTGCTACGCTGGTGACCGTCGCGAACGACATGAAACTGCAAGTGGAGTTTAATCCGGCCGGGGTGCGCGGGTATCGCCTCATCGGCTACGAAGACCGCCTGCTCGCCACCGAAGACTTTACCGACGACAAGAAGGACGCCGGCGACATGGGCGCCGGACATTCGGTCACGGCGCTGTACGAAGTGGTCCCCACCGGCGTACGCGGCACGACCCCGCTGCGTGAACAGGACTCGTGGCGATACCAGGTGCCATCGAGTGACGCGCCGCGTACTACCGCCGCGAAGAACGAACTGATGTTCGTACGCATACGCTACAAGACGCCGGGGGAAAACACGAGCAAGCAGCTCACGCAGGCCGTGATCGACAGCCGTAGCGGTAACGCGTCGAGTGATTTCCGATTTGCCGCATCCGTCGCCGCGTTCGGGATGGTGCTGCGCAACTCTGAACACAAGGGCACGGCGACGTTACGCTCGGCCCGTGAGATGGCGAACGGAGCACGCGGAGTCGACGAAGGAGGATACAGGGGCGAGTTCGTCGAGATGATTGGGCGGCTTTTGAACATCGAAGGGCGCTAGGAATGAACGGCGCTAAGAGTCAGGAGCGCTAAGGTAAACGGCGCCAAGAATCAGGAGCGTGTCAGTCAACAGCGCGGGGGCGGCCAGCGTAGTGAGCTGAGGGTGTCAGAAATTCTGTGTATGAGCCATAACTCTGTCACTTCACGGAGGATGGATGGCTCGACGCAAGCAGACGGCAGACCCGGCACTCCCCGACTTGCCCCCGGGGTTGATTGAGCAGCTGGCGGCGGGGGTAAAG
>JANLVC010000163.1:0-18135 GCA_031363815.1 Gemmatimonadota bacterium | reverse complement strand
CTTTACCCCCGCCGCCAGCTGCTCAATCAACCCCGGGGGCAAGTCGGGGAGTGCCGGGTCTGCCGTCTGCTTGCGTCGAGCCATCCATCCTCCGTGAAGTGACAGAGTTATGGCTCATACACAGAATTTCTGACACCCTCGCCGCGTTGGTTGGCACCCATCACCCAGTACCCATTACCCATCACCCCAAGCCAACAGCCCACTGCCCCCGCCGCCCCCACGCCCCCACTGCCCCACTGCCCCCACTGCCCCCTGCGATCAGCGATTCCCCCCCGCCCGAGCCCCCATACAGTTAGACTTGGGCGGAGTCCCCTCCCCCTCTCTCTCGCCGCCCTTGGCGGTTGCAATGCCCCTTCCGTCCCGCCAATACGCGCTCGCGCTCGTCCACGAGTGGACCGCGTCCGATTCTCTCCGCAAGCATATGCTTTCGGTGGAATGCGCGATGAGGGCCTATGCTACCCGGCTTGGGGAAGACACCGAGTTGTGGGGGATCACCGGTCTGATCCACGATTTCGACTACGAGAAATTTCCTAACGCCGGGCTCTCGTCTGATGTCGGGCATCCAGCAGAGGGCGTGCGGGTACTGCGGGCAACGGGTTGGCCTGAGGCGTTGTGCGAGGCGGTGCTGGGGCATGCGGAGTACACCGGGGTTTCACGGGTCACGCTGCTGGCCAGAGCCTTGTTCGCCGTCGATGAGCTCACGGGGCTGATTACCGCGAGTGCGTTGGTGAAGCCTTCGAGAGCCGTGGCCGACGTGGACGTGGCCGGGGTACGACGCAAGATGAAGGACAAAGCGTTTGCCCGCGGCGTGAATCGGGACGACATCATCCAGGGGGCTTCAGCCCTTGAGGTACCACTCGACGAGCATATTGGCATCGTGTTGCAGGCCATGCAGGCCGATGCGGCGAATCTGGGGCTTGCGGGATTGGCGCCCCCACCCTCAACGCCCCCCGCCGGCGATGCGTAAGTCGAGTGACCCCACCATTACCGATGACATCCGCCGCCCTCTCCTTTCCAGCTGCCTCCCCCATCATGGGGACTGACCGACCGGTGTCGGCCGAGGCGCTCGCGGAGCGGGAGTTGGTACTCTCGGCGCAGGCAGGGGATCACACGGCCTTTGCCGGTCTGGTGCATCGTCACCAGCGCCGCGCCTATGCCGTGGCCCGTGCCATCGTTTTGTCGCACGATGATGCCGAGGATGCGGTGCAGGAAGGATTTCTGCATGCGTTCCGTGCCCTCGAGCGGTTTCGCCCGGAGCAGGCGTTCGGCGCGTGGCTGCATCGCATCGTGGCCAATGCGGCGTTGGATATCGCCCGTCGGCGCAAAGTTCGCGACGCGGACGAGTTGCCAGAGACCTTGTCGTCTCCACATCGGGATCCCGCAGAATCGGGTGAGTTACGTACGCGGTTGGCGCGCGCACTCGGTACGCTCGGCGAACGGCAGCGCGCAGTCATCGTGCTGCACGACATCGAGGGATATAAGCACGCAGAGATCGGCACCCTCCTCGGAATTCCCGAAGGAACGGCGCGATCGGATTTGCACCATGCTCGGGCGCACCTGCGGCGACAGTTGAGCAATCTTCGGAGCGAGAAATGAACGGCAACGAGCACGGCAACGAGCACGGCCAGATGGCGGACCAGCGAGTGACCGACCTGCTGCGCAGCCACTACGCCGCACCGCTGGACGAGACGTACTGGACCGGCCTGGAAGCGCGGGTGATGCTGGGTGTCACGCGTGGCATCGTGCGTCTCAACACCGTGCGTCCGGCGTGGTGGAGCGGCTTCGGTGAATTTCGGGCGGCCGACATCCGCAACGGGGCCCTGATCGCGGCGACGATTGCGTTGCTCGTGGCGGGTGCCACGTTCGTGCGTGAAGCCGAGCTTAAAGCCACCGCGCGCGAAATGGCGCAGCGGGCGGCGGTCGAGTCGGCGTTGCCGCTACCGCTTGAAGATGCTACGCTCACGTCGCGTTTGCGGTCGCGCCTTCCGGAGGATGCGCCGGAACGGTACCTGCATCCTCTCGACTACTAGTCTCGAGCCATTCGTGTCTACTCCCCGTCCCAAATCGCTCGCCATGATGTTCATCCTCGGTGCGTTTCTTACCGGGGGAGCGGCGGGCTTTGCCACCGACCGCGCGATATCACCGCCACGCCCCGACGTGTTCAGCGATCGCGCGATGGCCGATGAACTCGCGCGTGAGCTCGAGTTGTCGCCGGACCAGCGCGTGGTCATCGACTCCGTGTGGGATTGGCGTCGCAACCGGGCGCGTGAAATCATGAAAACGGTGCGTCCGACTCTCGATGCCGTGCGCGACAGTGCGCGCGTGCTCATCATGAACACGCTCGATGACGCGCAGAAGACGGCCTTTCGCGCCCTGCTCGCGCGCAATCAGCGCACGGCCGACAGCGCGGCGCGAGCGCGAGGTGAGCCCAAGTGAATCGCAGGAATCGTGGTGGACAGAACGTCGTCGGACTCGTGGTTCTCGGGGCGGCCTTGATGGCCGCCCCGCTTGGCGCTCAGGGCCTGGCGAGTGAGGACGAGGCCCGCCCGATCACGTTGCGCGAAGCCATCGACCTCGCGGCACGGAACTCGCCGGCTGCTGTCTCGGCGCGCGGGCTCGACCGGAACGCCGCCGCCGCGCGCCGACAGGCCGTCGGCTCGTACATCCCGAACGTCAATCTCTCGGCGGGCAGCGGGCGGACGCAGGGTACCACGATCAACAACTTCAACGGTCAGCTCACGTCGTTGTCAGGGAATCCGTGGAGCTACAACAACGGCCTCGCGCTGAACGTCGAAGTGTTCGACGGCGGACGCCGTTGGTCGGAGATCAAGCGTATCCGCGCCACCGCCGATGTCGCCGACGTGTCGGCGGTTTCCGCGCGCTTCGACGCGTCGCTGCAGGTGAAGCAGCAGTTCTACGCCGCCGTCGCCGCGCGTGAATCCGCCGCCGCCGCCAAGGCGCAGCTCGAGCAGGCCGAACAGCAGCTCAAGGCGTCCACCGCGCGACTGACCGCCGGTGTCGCGACCAAGTCCGACTCGTTGCGGTCGGCAATTCTGGTCGGGAATGCGCACCTCGCGGTGCTCACGGCGGAGAACGATCTGCGCGTGGCCAACGCATCGCTCACGCGGGTGGCCGGCTCCACCACGACCATCACCGCGTCGCCCGGCGATTCGCTCGACACGCCGGTCACGCTTCCCACGGACGCCGAGCTCGCCACACTGGCAGGCGACGGACCCGCGGTGCGTCTGGCCACGTTCAACGTCGCTGTGGCCCGCGCCGCCAAGCGGTCGCAGAAGTCGACGTATCTGCCCACGCTCACGATGTCGTACAACTACGCGTTCAGTCAGAACAGCCCGGGCTTTGCCGGCCGCAACCTGCTGCTGGTCGGTGGCGACAACGCGAGCCGCCAGACAATGAACTTCAATATCGCCTATCAGCTGTACAACGGCTTTTCGCGCGAGTCACAGACGGTGCAGGCGGACGTAGCACTGACCAATGCCGAAGCGCAGTTGCGCGACATGCAGTTGGCGGCCCGCCAGAATCTGACGTCGTTCGTGCGTTCGCTGCAAAACGCGCAGGCGCGCGTGCAGGTGCAGCTGGCGGCGATCGCGGCGTCCGAAGAAGATCTGCGTGAGCAGCAGCAGCGCTATGCGCTGGGCGCGTCCACCCTGCTCGACCTGCTCACGTCACAGACTCAGCTGAATCAGGCGCGTCAGGCGTTGATTCAGGCCCGTCTGGACGGTCGCATCGCCCGCGCGCAACTCTCATCACTCGTGGGGCGTGAGCTCTAGTGCGTGCTCGCGCGCGGTAGCGCGCACGACGCGCCTGGAAACGGCATTCGATCAGGGCGCTCCGTTACGAATAGTGAAAACCGGCGTTTCCGGGCCGTGCCCCAAGCGCACGAGGTACCCGACAATGGGAGGCCGCCTTGCCTCCCGTTGTCTATTTCCGCCCAGCAGCGTAGTACATTGGGGTTTCGTTCCGAACCATGCCCAATGACCAGACTCCTCAGGCCTCAGTGAACAGCTCCGGGGCCGACTCCGATAGCAGCGCGGCTGGCAGTATCGGCCAGCCTCCCTCGTCAGACGCCATACGGCATCCGACGGGCTCTTCCCCGACTCCGTCCGCGGCGAACAACGCCGCCGATGCACCGTTGGGAGCAGAGATCCGCTCCAACACCGGCATGTTCCCCGTCCAATCGTCACTGCGAAAGGAAGGGCATCATGAAAACCCAACCGGCAAGCGACTCGCCATCCTGACCCTTACGGCGCTTGGCGTCGTGTACGGCGACATCGGGACGAGTCCGCTCTATGCGCTCAAGGAGTGCTTCAGTCCGATTTACGGCATTGACGCATCGCGGGAGAACGTATTGGGTATTCTCTCGCTCATCGTGTGGGCGCTCACGCTCGTCGTTACCGTGAAGTACGTGAACTTCATCCTTCGCGCAGACAATCGCGGCGAAGGCGGCACCTTCGCGCTGCTCGCGCTGATCTTTCCGCGACGCTCCCCTGATGAACCAGCCGCCCGGGGACGTTGGATCGTGGCCCTGGCCCTCTTTGGTACCGCGCTTTTGTACGGCGACGGCATCATTACGCCAGCCATGAGCGTGCTGGGCGCCATGGAAGGACTCGAAATCGCGCTGCCGTCGATGAAGAGCTACATCGTGCCGATTGCGATGGTCATTCTGGCGGCGCTCTTCGCGGTGCAGCGATTCGGGACAGACCGCATGGGGCGTGCCTTCGGGCCGGTCATGTTGCTCTGGTTCGCTACCATTTCGCTGCTTGGCATTTTCGAAGTCGCAAAGGACCCCAGCATTTTGTTGGCGGTGAACCCGATTCATGCCGTGCAATTCATGCAGCAGCACGGCATACTCGGGTTTCTGGTGCTCGGTTCGGTGGTGCTGGTGGTAACTGGTGGCGAGGCCCTTTATGCCGACATGGGGCACTTCGGCCGCAAGCCGATTCAGGCCGCCTGGTTGTGGTTGGTGTTTCCGTCGCTGCTGCTCAACTACTTCGGACAGGGGGCGCTGTTACTCCGCGATCCATCCGCCGCGGAGAATCCGTTTTTCCTGCTCGCTCCGAAAGCCCTGCTGATTCCGCTGCTGATCATTTCGACACTCGCGGCGATTGTGGCCTCGCAGGCGCTCATTTCCGGCGCGTTCTCGATCACGCGACAGGGTATTCAACTGGGTTTCATTCCGCGGCTCGAGATACGCCACACCAGTACCACCGAAGTAGGGCAGATCTACATCCCGGAAGTGAACTATTTCATTGCCGTTGGCTGCCTGCTGGTGGTGCTCGCATTCCAGAGCACTTCGAATCTGGGCGCGGCGTATGGCATCGCCGTCACCGGAACGATGTTCATCACGACGATCCTGTTCGACGTCGTGGCGCGACTCCGGTTTCGCTGGAAGTCCTGGCAGGCGACGTCGCTCACGACGGCGTTCCTGATTGTTGACTTCGCCTTTCTCAGTGCGAATCTGGTGAAGGTGAAACACGGTGGCTGGGTGCCACTTGTCTTGGGCCTGGTATTGTTCCTGCTCATGCTCACGTGGAAGCGTGGACGGGCCCTGCTGAACGCGCGCCTCGCCGAGGGTGCGCTTCCGATTGGTCTGTTTCTCGATGGTGTCGAGCGGTCGGGCGTGCATCGCGTGCCGGGAACGGCGGTGTTCATGACCGGGAGCGACGACGGCGTGCCGCCGGTGTTGCTGCACCACCTGAAGCACAACAAAGTGCTGCACGAGCGCGTGCTGTTGGTCTCCGTGAAGACGGCCGACATCCCGGAGACGAGTGCAGCGGAGCGAGTGCGGGTAATGCCCCTCGGTCACGGCTTCTGGCGCGTGGTCGCCTCGTACGGCTTCATGCAATCGCCGAACGTCCCGAACGTGCTCGAAGTGGTCGACCAGATGGGCATTCGGTGCAAGCCGATGGAAACGAGTTACTTCCTTGGTCGCGAGCGACTCATTCCGGTAGCCGGGCGGCCGGGCGATACGGTCAAGTTGTCCAGGTGGCGCAAGGTCATTTTCGCGATCATGGCGAGGAATGCGCGGTCGGCCACGGAATTCTTCTGCATTCCACCCAACCGCGTGGTAGAATTGGGCACGCAGATCGAATTCTGAGGTCGGCAAACTCCAGCCACACGCAGGCGGGAGCGGTGCAGCCCAACCGCTGCACGGTTCGTCATTTATACTGACGCCTATCGGAGATTTCCGGTGTCAGCTATCAGTTAAAGGTGGCCATGCTTGCCGACGCGGGCGGCGGGCCAGCAATGATCGTCCGCCGCGGGGCGTAGTATGCCGACCGCGTGGGACACAGCACTGGATCGCATGCACGAGCCGCTTGCCGCATCATCGTCGGACAATGCGCCGCGCCCCTTCACGGCGCTCGCGCCAGAGCAGGTTGCGCTGCTGGAATTTTGCCCGCATTCCAAGCTCGTTCTCGACCGCGAATTCCGCATTCGCTATGTCAACCACGCGGCGCTCGCTTACGGGCGTTTTGAGCGCGACGCGCTCATTGGCCGCGACGTGTTGGAGTGCTATCCGGCGCTGAGAGGCTCGATCTTCCATCAGGCGTGCGAGAGCGTGCTCAACACCGGTGACACGTCGCGCTTCGAGTGGTACGACAATGAACACGACCGATGGCAGTCGGTGTACGCGTTTCCGGCAGACGATGGCGTGGTGACGGTGCTCGAAGATATCACGGAGCGTCGTCGCGCCGAGCGAGCGTTGCAGGAGAGCGAAGCGGCGCTCGCGCGGGCCCAGGAAGTAGCCGGCATCGGTAGTTTCACTGTCGCACGACCAGGAGAAATCCAGCTGAGCGCACAGGCCTATCGCTTGCTCGGTCTCGATCCGACGGTCGACACCATCGATATCCCGACCGTGCGGGCGATGCTGGCACCGTCCGACTCCGAGCGCTGGGGCGCACTGAGGGCCCATACGCCGATGGGCGACGCGACCTCGATGGACTTCACGGTCACGCGCCGGGACGGCAGCACGGTCATCCTGCACGTGATCGCCCGTATCCAGCAGGAGAGTGCGGGCGGCCCGATGAAGCTGTTCGGTACGGCTCAGGATGTCACCGAGCAGCGCCACGCGCTGGAGAATCTTCGTCGCAGCGAGGAGATGCTGCGCCTGGCGCAGGAAGCCGCGAATATCGGCAGCTTCGACTTCGACCTGCGCACGGAAACGATGTTCCGTTCCGACCAGCTGATGCGCATGCTTGGACTCGAGCCCACCGACGACGGGCGCGCATATATCGACGCCCTGCCGCGCTTCGACTTTGTGCATCCCGACGACCGGCAGGCTGTGCAGGACACCTGGGCCAAGGTGCTCAGCACCGGCCAGCGGCAGATCATCCGCATGCGGGTGTTCCGCGCCGACGGCATCGAGCGCCACATGCTGTTGAGCGCCATGCTCGTGCGCGACCACAACGGAACACCCATTCGTATCGTCGGCACGCAGCTCGATGTATCCGATCAGGTCCGCGGCGACGAGGAACGCGCGCGCACAGAGTCGCAGCTGCAACAGGCGCAGAAGCTCGAGTCGCTGGGCGTGCTGGCCGGCGGCATCGCGCACGACTTCAACAATCTGCTGGTCGGCATTCTGGGGAACGCCTCGCTCGCCCTGCTGGATCTCGAGCCCGGCGCCGAGGCGCGCTATAGCATTGCGGAAATCGAGCAATCTGCGCAGCGCGCGGCCGAGCTCACGCGTCAACTGCTGGCCTACGCGGGCAAGGGGCGCTTCGTCGTTGAAACCGCCGATCCCTCGACCGTGATTTCCGAGATGACGTCGCTCATGCGAAGCGCCATCTCACGCAATGCGTCGTTACAGATGGATCTCGCGACGTCGCTGCCCAGCATCGACGTCGACGTGAATCAGTTCCGTCAGGTCGTGATGAATCTCGTCACGAATGCGTCGGATGCGCTCGACTCGAAGCCGGGACTGATCAGTGTGCGCACCGGCAGTCAGGTGATCTCACGCGAGTATCTCGCGGCCTGCGCCGCGGGGAGCGACGCGCAACCGGGCACGTTCACGTACGTCGAAGTGCACGACAACGGCACCGGCATGGATGACGCCACGCGCCATCGCATTTTCGAACCGTTCTTTTCCACCAAGTTCACGGGGCGCGGACTTGGCCTCGCGGCCACGATGGGGATCATGCGCAGCCACCATGGCGCGATCTGCGTGTACAGCGAGGTCGGGTCGGGGACCTCGGTCAAACTGCTGTTCCCGACGTCGACGAAGAGTGGGAGCGCCACCGTGCATGTGGGAGCGCGCGCCGACGAATGGCGCGGCGGCGGACAGATTCTGGTGGTTGACGACGAAGACAGTGTGCGCGCGGTCGCCTCGGCGCTGCTGCGCCGTCGCGGCTTCCGTACGCAGGAAGCATCCGATGGCGCGAAGGCGCTGGACATTTTTCGGCAACAGCCCGACGCGTTCGATCTTGTGCTGCTCGATCTCACGATGCCGAACATGAACGGCGAGGAAACGCTGCGCGCGCTACGCGCCGTGAACCCGGCGGTGAACGTGTTGCTGATGAGTGGCTTCAACGCGCAGGACGTCACGCGCATGTTCGAGGGACGCGACCTGTCGGGATTTCTGCAGAAGCCGTTTCGCGCCGAAGAGCTGTACGCGAGTGTCGCACGCAGCTTGGGCGTCGACACGAACGACCGCTAGTACTGCGACCGCTTAGAGAGTGGCTTTTTATAGCCGAACTTCCGGCGCGCGTCTTGGCGGGTGAAGCGCCACGTCATCGTGGTGCGGAGGCAGTACGAGAGGCTCTGGGCTTGGCGCTTGCGGCCGTGGGTTTTGGGTTTTGGGTTCTGGGTAATTCCGCTCGCGATTCGGCGAGATCACAACAGCATGACCACAAATTCACGCGGAAAACGACACGGATAAGCTCACGAACACGCACGCCAAGGATCGTTGGCGTAGAGCAGTTCGCTTTTCGTTGTTCAACAACTAACCCCGGATCCGTCGAACTCGCGCCGTCGCGTGTCGTCAACCCGGAGCACATTCGCGTGCTATCCGTGTAATCCGCGGTGAAGCAGTGCCTGGTAGTCGCGATCTGTCGGTCGCCACCACCGAAGCCGATCAAACCCACCACCCATTACCCACCACTCACGGCCTCAAGCCCATCGCCCACCGCGAGTGGCTCTGGGCTTGACGCGTGAGGCCGTGGGTTCTGGGTTCTGGGTGATTCTGCAGCCGATCAAACCCACCACCGAAACGACAAGGGAGGTCTGCTTACCTACTCTTTAACCGGTCGCAGCACTAGACAAAAGCAACAGCCGATCGGTGTCATCCGTGTTCCGGCTTTTTGCTGTTGCTGTTGCTGTTCGCCGACTACTCCTTCTCGACTTTCAGCGTGCCGACCATGCCGAGGAGCGCGTGCGGGTCACACTGGAAGTAGTAGACCTTGCCCGCTTCGAAGTTTACCGGCACGAGGAGTTCCTGGCCCGGGAGCTGCGCAAAAGTGGACATGGGGGGCAGGTTCGCAGTGCCGGGATTCGAGTCGGCGAGGAAGTGCACGTTATGCACGCCTGTAACCAGTACGAACTTGAGCACGTCGCCCGGCTTGGCTTCGATCTCTTTGGGCTTGAAGTAACTGCCGGACTCGTCGGTGATCATTTCGATCGTGATGACCGTACCCGTGGGCGTCGGAACGTTCGACGGGGCGGCGACGGGGCTCGATGCGCCGCCGGTGGCCGTGTCGGTTGAGGGGGTCTTCTCGCCGCCGCAGGCAACGAGGAGCACGGCCGCGGCAGCGAACACGAATCGGGCGACAGAAGTACGAAGAGACATCAGTAAATTCCGGAGGAGTGAGTGGTGTGGAACTGACCGGGCAGTGGTTCGGACGTCGGTCAGAAATCGCGGCGCTCGAACGCGCGCCGTCCCGCCCAGGCGGGGGTCAGGATCCAGAGCAGCAACCCGGTAATGGCGGCCAGCGACCCCAGCATGCTGCCGAGGAAGCGATGCATCAGCGCGCCGGTGTAGCCCATCAGGGCGGCGGCGTCGCTTTGCATCACGATCATCGTGCGGGCCAGATCGACCGGGTTGGCGAGGGTGAGGGCCAGCATCGGCTTCTCCAACGAGTAATCGGTAAAAGTGGTGGCGACCAACAGCATGAGTCCGTCGTAGCCGATCGTGAGCAGCATCCACACGGCGATCGCGGTGCCTACGCCACGCAGTCGGTCTTCGATCGCCACGCCGATCAACAGCGCGAGTCCGCCAAACACGAACGTCAGCGCAACACCGCCCGCCAGCGTCGCCGCCAACAACGGCAGCGTCTCGCTGCCCAAGGCGCGGTGCAGGGCGAACGGGAGCAACAGGCCAAGCGCAAACGCCGTGCCCAACGGCAGCACGAGGCCCAAGTACAGCCCACCGAACAAGGCCGTGCGACGCACCGGCTGGGCGAGCAGCAGTTCGTTGAACTCACGCGAGGCGTGCCACGTAATCACGCCGAACAACATCGTGACCAGCGGTACCACCAATAGCACGAGACCAAGCAGCGACGACAGCGCGCGCGGCCCACTGCCGGTAAGACGCAGCATGCACTCCGTGAGCAGCAGGATGCCGCCGCCGAACAACAGGACGCCGCGATTCTTGAGCACCGCGCGCGCTTCGTGCCGCAGCACGGTGGCCATCGTCGATCGTGGTGCCGCGCTCATGAATTGGCTCCGATCCCGGCGTTCTCCGGTTGCATCAAGTGCGCGATCGCGCGCTCGAGCGAACCGGCGTGCGTGACGTTCAGCAGGTCCGCCAGCGGCCCCGCCCAGCGCACGCGTCCCTCGTGCAAAAACACCACCGTGTCGCTGATCTCCTGCAGTTCACTCAGGATGTGTGAGGTGATGATGACGGCACGACCCTCATCGCGAACCGCACGGATCTTTTCTTTCAAAATGCCGCTGGCTACCGGATCGAGGCCGGCCGTCGGCTCGTCGAGCAGCAGCAGTTCGGGCGAAAAGAGAAACGCCGCCGCGGCGTTGAGCCGCTGACGCTGCCCGCCCGACAGGGTCCGTACCGGCTGCGCCAGAAACGCTTCGACGCCGAGATCCCGAATCAACGACCGATCGCGCGGCGTCGTCTCCCCGCGCAGGTCGCACAGCAAATTGAGGACATCCTGGCCGGTGTAGCGCTCGGGAAAGCGCGCGGCCTGCGGCATGTAGCCGATGCGCGCTCGATGGGCGATCTCTCCCGCGACGTCGACGCCATCGAACGACATGCTGCCGGAGTCGGCGTGCACGAGACCGAGCAGCACTTTGTTGAGCGTCGTTTTTCCGGCACCATTCGGTCCGATAATCGCCGTCACGGCGCCACGGGCGATGTCGAGGTTGATGCCATCGAGCACGCGGCGGCGGCCGAACGATTTCACCAGGGCCCGAATCTCGACGAGTGGCGAGGCCGCGCGGCGCAACGGAATGAGCGGCGTGGTCGTCGTACGAACCTCGAGGGCAGGGCGACGCAGGAGCGCGGTGGTCATGGCAGTTTCCGTGGGGCATGCATGAGCGGCGCCGCGTCGCGCAGTGTTTCGGGCGTAAGCGCCGGGACAACGCGCTCCGCGATGTCCAGCAGATCGACCAGCATGCTTCTGGTGAGCACGAGCGCTGCCGGCGACTGCTCAACCAACAGGGCAAACAAGCGGACCGGTGCGTGTGATACGTCGCCGCGGCCGTCATGGTCGAGATCGTACCCGGCATACCGATCCCACCAGTTCCCGGTAAAGGTGCTGTAGTTCCGCCGGCTGTTGGTGCCGACGTCGAACACGTTTCCCGAGAACGCGTTGCCACGCAATACATTGTCCTGCGCATCGGCCAGCACGCGCACCGCCCAGCCATTGCGCACAAAGTCGTTGTCGACCACCTGATTGCGACTGGCCCCTTCCATGTGCAGCGCGATGGAGTTCTCGATGAACCGGTTGCCGCGCACATCGCTATCGGTGATCTCCTTGAGCAGCAAGCCATAGGCCGCGCTGCCGCGGTTGCGCTGGAAGGTGTTGCCGGTAATGTGCACGCGCTTCGAATACATCACGGCCACGCCAGACTCATTCGCGCGGAACGTGTTGTTTTCGTATCGGCACGAATCGGAGAACATGAAATGCAGTCCGTACCGATGACTCCCGGTGCTGATGTTGCGACGCACACGGCTGTTGGTAACGAACTCGAAGTAGATCCCGTCGCGGTGGCCGCGGATCACATTGTCTTCGAGCACGATGTCGCGGCTGGACCAGAGATGCAGACCATTGCCGGTAACCGTCTGCGAGCCGGGCATGCCGTCGAGGGTGTTTCCGCGAACCAGACACGCGCTGGCCCGCTGCAGATAAATGCCAAAGAGGGTGTTCGTGAACGTGTTGCCTTCGATCAGGCAGCCGGCCGCTTCCACCACGCGCAATGCGGCGCGGTCGGTGGCCTGACTGCTGCCGGTGTTGCGAAACGCCATGCCGCGCACGGTGACGGAGTCGGCGCCGACCACGAGAATCTCGCGAACGCCACCACCATCGAGAATCGCGCCGCGCTCGCCTTCCAACGTGAGCGGCTGTCGGATAATGAGCGTCGGCTCGATGTACACGCCGGCCCGTACGCGCACCACGCCGTTGCGCTTCACCAGGCGGATCGCCTCGGTCACCGTGCGCACCGATGTCCCAGATATCGTCGCCGAGGTGGCCCCCGACTGCGACACGAACACGGTGTCCGCGAGCGAGGTGGCCAGCATCGCGAGCAACGCGAGCGGGGCGATCATTGCAGCGTTTTCGGTGACGGGGTGGGCGCCGCGGTCGGCACGGCCTGACTCTGCACAAGCGTCAGCACCTGCGGCCACGACATCAGCTCCCCACCAAGTCGCTGCTGCACGGCGTCGGCATCCGCGGCCCCGTCCAGTGCCGCCAGTCGACGGCCCATCGGAGAGTGCAATGTGCCGCCGTACAGGAAGCGCGCGTGCGTGGCGTCGAGCCAGCGGGACGGATTCTCCACGTCGGCCACCCAGATGGCGCGCGGCGTCGACGTGGAAGCGAGCGATGACACGTAGCCCGCCAGACATTCGATGGAGTCGAACGTTTCAAGGCGTCCGCGCGCCGTCAACACCATGGCGCCGAAGCGCGAATCGTCGATGGTCATACGGCAGTACCGGCAGGAGTCCTCGCCGGCCACGAGTGGACGTGGACCGGAACCGCAGGCGCTGGCCAAGAGGGCCAGCATCAGCGTTGCGAGCGACGTCAGTGAACGGTTCATGACACGCTCCGGGCGCCGTCGCGGCGCGCCACCAGCGGCGCGGTGACGGCCAGAATGACACTCGCGATGGCGAGCAGTCCGCCAGGAGCCGGAAGCGAGGTGGCCGTGAAGTTGAGCAACTTCTTGGCGCCGATGAGCGGCGGTTGATACGACATGCCGGGCACCTGGATCGGCGCGTTCTCAAGGTCGAGGTTATGGCCGAAATCGTATTCCCATCGCCAGAAGTCGGCGAGACCGACCACCGCCGACAGGAGCAGCGCGCTGCCCCACACGAGGATCCAGCGACGGCGTCCCATGGCGGCCACCAGCAGCCCGGCCACGCTCATCGCCACGATCCCCGCCGGCATGAACTTCAGCTCCGGGATACTCTCCGGAACGATCGGTTGCATGCCGATGTAGTGGTTCAACCCGTTGATGTTCTGCAGGTCGTTGGGCTCCACGCCGGACACGGTGTGGGCCCAGATGTGCATCCCCAACCCCTCGGGGTACTGCGGCGCGGTCAGCGACACGCGCCACAGGGGGAAGAACAGCGCGCTGGCCAGCGCAACGGCCGCCGCCGCCACCATGACCCGGGCACGCCGGGAGGCCGTCACTACCGGGCCCCCGGCGCACTGGGAAGCGTGATACCGCGCTGGGCGGCGCGCGCCACCTGACCCTTGGCCTTGAGCGTGTTTGCCATGAGCGGCACGCTCGATCCCACCGGCGACACGCGGACGTATCCCGACATCTCCTGATGCAGCGCGGAGCAGAAGTCGGTGCAGTACATCGGGAACACGCCGACCGACTTCGGGATCCACTTCAAGGTGCGCGTCTCGCCGGGCATCACCAGCAACTCGGCGTTGATCGCGCCCTGAATCGCGAAGCCGTGGGGAATATCCCAGTCCTGCTCGAGGTTCGTGACGTGGAAGAGCACCGTGTCACCCACTTGCACGCCTTCGATATTGTCCGGCGCGAAGTGCGAGCGGATCGCCGTCATGCGCACATGCACCGTCTTGCCCTTGCGCTCGATGCCCGCTTCGCGCTCCGACTTCGCGACCTGCGCGTGACGGTTCTCGGCGAGCGAGTAGTACTTCTTCTGCTGCTTCTCGATCTTCGATGCCGCGATCGCGTTCGCGTAGTGCGGCTCGCCAGTGGTCGGGAAGTCGAGAATGAGCTTCATCTTCTCGCCCGAGATGTCGTACAGCTGCGCCGACTGGGTGAGCTCGGGGCCCGTGGGCAGATAGCGATCCTTCGTGATCTTGTTGAGGGCCACCGCATATTTGCCGGCCGGCTTCGTGGTGGCACCACCGGGAATCATGAGGTGACCGACCGAGTAGTACGTCGGCGTGCGGTCCACGACTTCCCACGTGCCGAGCTTCCACTTCACGATTTCCGACGAGATGAAGACGGAGGTGTAGGCGTAGCCCTTGCCATCGAACTCGGTGTGCAGAGGGCCGAGTCCCGGATCCTTCACTTCGCCGGCCAGAATCGCGTCATACTTGAGCACGGGGATCCCTTCGATCGTCGTCTCGTACGCCTGGTCCTTGATCGCCTGCTGCAGCTTCGTGAACGAGTGCACGGGGATGACCGTCGCGAGCTTGCCGCCCGCCACGATGTACTCGCCCGTCGGGTCCACGTCCGCGCCGTGCGGCGACTTCGGCGTGGGCAGGAAGTAGATCGAGTTCGGACACGACTGCGGCGTGAGCATCTTCACGCTCTTCTTGGTTTCCGAGCGGGCCGTTCGCGTGAACTCGTCCATCACGTTGTGCACATACTCGACCGGCCAGTTCTCCGCCTTGCCACCCTTTGCGCAGGTTTCGAGATTCTTCCAGTTGATCGCGGCGATGAAGTCCTTGTCGGACTTCGACGCGTTGATCTCCAGCTTCTCGTACGCCTGTTCCGAATTGTACGACGTGAAGAACACCCAGTCCTTGGACGGGCCCTTGCCGGCGCGCGCCAGGTCGTAGTTGTAGCCCGGCACCAGCAGCTGGAAGGCGACGTCCATCTTGCCCTCTTCGTTCGCGCTGATGAAACTGATCGTGCCCTTGAACGCCTTCTTGTAGTCGCTGATCGACACGTCGGCCTGTGGAATCGGCAACGAGAATCGCGTTGACGCGATCACGTATTCGGTGTTCGACGTCAGGAACGGCGATCCATGATTGCCACCCGAATTCGGGATCTGCAGGATCTCGGTCGCTTCGAACGTTTTGAGGTCGACGCGGGCAACACGCGGCGTGTTGTTCGCGTTCACGAAGATCCAGCGGCCGTCATCTTCGCCCTGCGTCTGCGAAAGCGCCGTATGGTGAAGATCATCCCACGGGATGTTGCCGAAGGTGGTCTCCAGCATCGGCTTGGTCTCTTCCGAATACCCCCAGCCGTTTTCGGGGAACTGCGAGAAGACCGGAATGATTTTCAGCAGGCGGCCCGACGGCAGACCGTACACGCCGATCTGTCCGTTGAAGCCACCGGACATGAAGGCGTAGAACTCATCGTGCTGACCGGGAGCGACGTACACCTTGCTGGCAGCGTCGGTACTGCCGACGGCCCCGGCGGGGCGATTGGCCGGCGCACACGCGAATCCGTACACCACCGTAGCGGCGACGGTCGCCGTCGCCACGAACCAACCCGTGCGGCGAGAGAGAAACATATTGGAACCCCGAGAGTGGGAGAGAGTGGGTTGCGGTGCGCGGCCTGCGTTGGCCGACGCGTCGCTGAAGCACAATCTCGGGTACCATCGGCGTGCAAGAAGTCGGAGAAGCCCCCTCGGTGTTGAAGGGAAACCCTGACGTTGGACAATGCGCTCAACGCGTTTCCACTTGGCGCGGTCAGCCGAGCACGGCCAGCATCGCCCGCGTGAACGCCGGCAGGTCCTTGGGCACGCGGGCGCTGACAATGTTGCCGTCGATCACCGCGGGCTCATCAACCCAGAGCGCGCCGGCGTTGGTGAGGTCATCCCGAATGCCGAGCGACGATGTCATGCGCTTCCCGCGCACGATGCCGGCCGATATGAGAATCCAGGGGCCGTGGCAGATCGTGCCCACGACGCCCCCTTGCTCGTAAACGCTTCGCACGAGGGAAAGCACCGCCGGATCGCGGCGCAGTTTATCGGGTGCCCAACCGCCGGGCGCCACGATGCCGCACAGCGTGGTCGGATCGACATCGGCCACCTGACCGTCCATCGCCGCGGGGTACCCCCACTTGCCGTGATAGGTCGCCTCGCCGTTGCCGATCAGCGGAGTGTGGTAGCCTGCCTCTTCCAGACGGAGTTTCGGATACCAGACCTCGAGGTCTTCGTAATCGGGTCCGACGAGAATGGCGATCGTGCCGAGCGAGGACATGGCGAATCTCGAATTCGGGAAAAGGCGGGAAAGTGGCGGTGACCACCGTGGTGAGGCGTGCGTAGGCGAGTGCCGTCACTGCCTCCTCAGCGGTTGGCAGTTCCCAAACAGAAAAGGGGCGCGCCCCCTCACGGGGCGCGCCCCCGTCCTATCCCGAGGCCGATCTTACGCCTTCTTTCGATCCTGCAACCACGTGAGCGGGATCATGAACAGCGGACCCAGGAAGAGTCCGAGCAGCACGTTGATCCAGATGAGCGCCATGTAATAGGCGGTCATCCCCAACGAGGCCCAGATGGTTCCCAGCGTTCCGTGTGATTCCACTGTCTGTCTCCGGAGTCGATTGATGCCGGGCACACAGCTGCGTGCGTCCGGCAATGCAGATAAAAGAGTAAACAACTCGACATCTGGAAGGTAGGGGGTGGTTGACGCGTCACCGCCAGAGGGTGATCAGTCCACTATGTCCGATATCCCGAACTTTCCGCCCGACGCGTTGCTGCAGGCGTCGCTCGAGGTGGCCATCGCGCCCATCGTCGGACCGTTGGTGCTGGCCGTGTCGGGGGGGCGTGACTCCATGGTGCTGTTGCAGGCGATGGCGCGGTGGGCCCCCGAGCGAATTGCGGCGGTGGCCACCTTCGATCATGGTACGGGGAGCTACGCGACCGACGCGGCCTCGCTCGTGGCGGCGGAATCGCGCCGACTGGGGCTCACGATCGTGCGCGAGCGATCGCGAACGCCGGGCCAGAGCGAGGCCGCGTGGCGCATGGCTCGTTGGGACTTTCTCGGCCGGATCGCCCGCGCCTTCAAGGCGCGGGTGGCCACCGCTCACACGCGCGATGACCAGCTCGAGACCGTGGTGATGCGTCTCCTGCGTGGGGCCGGCGCACGCGGCATGGCGGCGCTGGCGGCACCCTCCAGCGTCGTGCGCCCCTGGCTCGGGGTGTCGCGGGCGGAACTCGCCCGCTGGGCCGTACTCGAGAAGGTCGCCTATCTCGAGGATCCGATGAACGTGTCCCGCGCTTTTTTGCGCGCACGCGTGCGGCACGACCTGCTGCCCGCCCTTGAGGCGGCGACGCCCGGGTTCGCCCACGAGATGCTGGCCCTCGCCGATCAGGCAGCCTCGTGGCGACGCGACGTTGAGCGGCTGGTGGACGCGATCGGTGTGACCGTCTCGCCGTCGTGCGCGCGGGTATCCTGTCCGGCCGCGGCGCTGGAAGTCACGTCCCGCGAAGGGCGAGGGGTGTTGTGGCCGGCGATCTGCGCCCGCGCCGGTGTAACGCTCAACGCCAAAGGAACTCAAGAGCTCGTACAGTTTACCACGGCAGGTCGACGCGGTGCGAGCGTTCGCGTGTCCGGCGGAGCGATCGTGCTGCGACGGGCTGCTTCAACGGGCGAGCCACTCGGCGATCGGTTCGAGGTGCGTCGGCTGCCGCGGGCTCGGCCGCTCCACGAACCACGCTCGTGGCTCGGTATATCGGACACGCTGCCGCCTCGCTTCGGACGGTTCCGGTGGCGAAGTCTGCACACGGCGCCTTTACCGGCCAATGGCGCGCAGCAAGACTTGTGGATTATGGGCTTGCCCCGTGGCGAACAGGTC
>JANLVC010000157.1:0-3389 GCA_031363815.1 Gemmatimonadota bacterium | reverse complement strand
CGCCAAGCGCGACATCACGATCGCCTGCGCGTGATGGGCGATCATCCCCTGCATGAATTCGACGTCCGCCTTCGTATAGAGCGCACCTTTCGGGATGACGATTTCGGGGCCCATCTGGTGCTTGTGGCCCATGCCACCTTGGGCGGATGCGAACGATGTTGCGCTGGCCAGCAGGGAAAAGACCGCGTAGGCGACAATCGGGCGGCGGGCCATCATGGCGTGTGTGCTCCGTCAGTGGGCCGGTGCGAAAAGCAAGCCGGGCGAAAGTGGTGGCCGTGGCGTAAGCGACCTCCTTGATGATACGGCGCGGTGGGGGCGTCGCACTAGGCGTCGGGCGCAAAGCTGTCCTTCGTGGGATCCTGGCTCAGCGTGCGCTCCGCCGCGGGAACGACACGCCATCCATTTCTTTCGCCACCACTCGTGAAGTGCGCCAATTGGCCAAGGAGGACGGGAAGCAGCGTGCGCATGCGGTGTAATTTACGGAGGTCTCCTCCACCTGTCCCTTTCGTCGCCGCGTGACTCTTCTTTCCTGCTCCAATATCGGCATCTCCTTCGGAGCCACCGAACTCCTCAAAGACATCACCTTCACGGTCGCCGAGGGCGAACGGTGGGGGATTATCGGGCGCAATGGCGCGGGGAAGACATCGATCTTCAGCGTCATTACCGGCGACCTCCAGCCCAATGTTGGGAGCGTCGCGCGCAAACCAGGACTCCGTCATGCCCTCCTCGATCAGCACCGGGCATTCGAGGGCGCCACTACGGTCTGGCAAGCGGGCGCCGCCGCGTGGCGTGAGGTCATGGCCCTCGAGCAGCGCATTGCGGAGCAAGCAATGGTTTTAGGGGAGCTCGGCGACCAGGTCACGAACGAGATGCTCGAAAAGTTCGGGCACGACCAAGAGCGATTCGCGGACCTCGGCGGTTACGTGTATCACGCCCGCGTGGACGCGGTGCTGCAGGGACTCGGATTTGATGCCGAGGAGTCGAAAATACGGCTCGTCTCCTCGCTTTCGGGCGGAGAGCGCGGACGTGTGGGGCTGGCGGCACAGCTGATCGCGCCCGCCGACCTGCTGCTGCTCGACGAGCCCACCAATCACCTCGACCTCGACACCACCACCTGGCTTCAGGAGTGGCTCAAGGAGGCCGACGAAACGGTGCTCGTCGTGTCACACGATCGTGCGTTTCTCGACGCCATCTGCACGAACATTTTGCACGTGGAAGCGAAATCGAGCGAGTCGTACAAGGGCAATTACAGTCAATTTGTCCCGCAGCGCGCCGAACGCCGGCTCACGCGAGAGCGTGAATTGGAGAAGCAGCGCGCGTACGTGAAAAAAGAATCGGAGTACATCCGGCGCAACCTGGCCGGCGTCAACTCGTTCCAAGCCAAAGGCAAACGCAAGCGACTCGAACGCCTGCCGCGTCTCGCGCCTCCGCCGGGCGATCCGGCCGCCATGTCGCTCCGGTTCGACATCGCGGAACGCGGCGGTGACCAGGTGGTCAGCATCACGGAGCTACGCGTGGAGGTGCCGGGCCGCGTACTCGTGAACGACTTCAGCGCGACGCTGCGGCGCAACGACTTTGTGGCGCTGGTGGGCCCCAACGGCGCGGGGAAGTCTTCGTTTATTTCGACGATGCTTGGTGATCGCGAGCCAGCGAGTGGCCAGGCGCGCGTGGGCAGTTCGATTACGCCGGCGTGGTTCAGACAGGACCTCGCCGACCTTCCGCTTCGCCTGTCGCTGTCGGACGCCATCAATGCGCAGCGGCCGCTCTGGAATCGCGGACAGGTGCAGAACCATCTGGGCGCGTTCGGATTCAGCGGCGACGAGGTGTTCCGCGAAATCCGCACACTCAGTGGCGGCGAACGTGCCCGCATGGCGCTGGCGCTCATGACGCTGTCGGGTGCGAATCTGCTGGTCCTCGACGAGCCTACCAACCATCTCGACGTCGAGAACATCGAAGTGCTCGAAGATGCGCTCGACGAATACGACGGCACCGTGCTGCTCGTGAGCCACGACCGGGCGTTTCTGCGCCAGGTGGCCACGCGCGTCTGGTGGTTTGACGGGACCCGCCTGGTCGACTTTGATGGGCCTTTCGACGAATGGGAGGCGGATCGCGCGCGTCGCGCGTGATGGGCAGCCGCGGCGGCGTTACTCGCCCCCCCGCACCGCATCCGCCGTTCGCGTGGGCCGATACTCGGCACCCCGTCGTAGCGTTCGCGCAATCGCCTGACACAAATCGTTGCGTGCATACGGGACGATTTGCGTCAGGCGATTTCAGGCCACACAACTCAGGACGATCGAGTGGCTCGCGCTCAGGAACGCCCCCATGAGCGCGAGCCTCCGTAACCGGAACCCTACTTCGCCTTCGCCGGCTCGCCGTTGCTGTTGTTGATGTCGCGGATGATCTTCCAACCGCCGTCCGCCTGTCGTTTCCAAACCGTGAGGTACTTCCCGTTCTCCGTGATCGGCTTGGCACCCTTCATCGTCGTGGTCATGGTGAACAGGCCGGTCTCGATCGCGAGATCACCACCTGCCATAACGTCCACCGTGCTGGCCTTGGCGTCGTTGACTTTCATCATGGCCATCATCTCCTTCATGCCGGCCTCGATCGCTGGACGGCCGTTCCATGTCGGCATCATGGGCATCATGACCATGGCGTCGTCGGCGTAGTGCCCGATCGCGCCACTCACATCACCAGCGATCATGGCCGCCAGCCACTTCTGGTTTGCCGCGTCAATCGCGGATCCGATCTCGGTGATGTTTGGTTCAGCTAGTGTGCCCGCCGCCGCTCCCATGGCGGCGGTGCCTGGTTCCGACTTGTCCGACGGCGTCGTACATGAGACGAACAGCGCGATGGCCGCGCTGCCTACTAGTACCGCTGCAGATCTGTTCATGGTGCCCTCATGGCAAAGAGAGACCGCGCAACTCGTACACGTGAACGTATGAGCGGCGAGCGCGCTGTCAAATATTAAGAAGCACACAGATCAGGCTGCTGGCACGAGGAAGCGCCGGTGGGCGGCGTCTTCCCCGCGCCGACAGCGTCGTTTACGTCGCCCGCGAAAGCGCCCGGCGTCCCTCGCACGTTGCTGCCCCCCTCGAACACACTGTCCTGCGGCGAGAACGTAGCGAAGCGCACGAGCTCCTGTCGAGCCTGCGACTAGTACTGCGACCGCTTAGAGAGTGGCTTTTATAACAGAACTTCCGGCGCGCGTCTTGGCGGGTGAAGCGCCACGTCATCGTGGTGCGGAGGCCGTACGAGAGGCTCTGGGCTTGGCGCTTGCGGCCGTGGGTTTTGGGTTCTGGGTAATTCCGCTCGCGATTCGGCGAGATCACAACAGCATGACCACAAATTCACGCGGAAAACGACACGGATAAGCTCACGAACACGCACGC
>JANLVC010000129.1:0-3315 GCA_031363815.1 Gemmatimonadota bacterium | reverse complement strand
CGAATCTCAAACGGCAGTTCACCTGGCCCGTGACCGCTGGTGTCGTCACGTTCGCCGTGCTGTTCGCGATGGGCATGCGCCAGCTATATGCGCTGGTGTCGTATCTGCTGGCCGGCTTCGTGTTCGGCACGATCATTCAGGAATTCGTGAAGGGCATCGGGGCGCGTCGCCGTATGTACGGCGAAGGGCTATTCGGCGCTTCCATGCGCCTTGTCGGCCGCAACCGTCGTCGCTACGGCGGCTACATCGTCCACTTCGGCGTCGCTATTCTGTTCTGCGCCTTCGCCGGCCTCATGTTCAAGAAGGACCTCACCGCCACGCTCAAAGCCGGTGAGTCGGTCACGGCGAAGGACGCCTACGGCAGCGAGTGGGTGTTCACGAGTCAGGGCATCTCGTCGTTCGAACAGCTCAACCGTCGGGTCGTGGCGGCCTCGTTCAACGTGACGCGCGACGGCAAGAGCATGGGCATTCTCTCGAGCGAAAAGCGTCAGCACGTGAACGCCGCCGGTGAGCCCACGTTCGAACCGTCCACCGAAGTCGGCATTCTCGAATCGCCCAAGCAGGATGTGTATCTCGTATTCACCGGCGCGGTCGATCGCGAAACGGCCGCCATTCACATCAACTTCAACCCGCTCGTGTGGTGGGTGTGGTTTGGCGGCATCATTATGGCGTTCGGTGGATTGATCGTGATGTGGCCGCAGGCCGTGCGCGCCGAGCGCGAAGGTGGCTACATGGCCGAGTTGCCGTCGGAGTCGACGGCGACATTGGTCGGGGCGGGCGCGTGATGGCGCCCGACAAATCGTCGCACCATTCGCGGCGCACCAGCCGACGACAGTTTCTCACCAGCGCGGGTTCGGTCGCGGTGGTCGCCGCCGGATCCCTGCTGCTGGCGCGGACAGCGCGGGCGCAGGACGCGGCGATTCCGCAGGCCGCAACGGCGCCGGGCGGCGAGCAGATGACGGCGGATTCGTACAAGCCGGTGGTGCGGCCGGCGAAGCAGAACGCCGTGAAGCAGATGGACGACAAGCAGCTCGAGGCGTTCGAGCGTAATCTTGCCTGTCCGTGTCCGTGCACGCTCGACATCTACACATGCCGCACCACAGACTTCAACTGCGGAATTTCTCCGGCGGTGCACGGCGACATTCAGCGCTTGGTGGACGGCGGTTACAGCGCCGACGAGATCATGGCCGCCATGACGCAGACGTACGGCGATTTCATTCTCATGCAGCCACGCAAGCAGGGCTTCAATCTGCTCGCATGGTTCGCGCCGTTCGCAGCCATCGCCTTCGGTGCGGTCGCGATCGGTGCGCTGTTGCGTGGATGGCGTCGAAACGCCGACGTGGCCGCGGCGCAGCGTGCCGCCGAGCCGGTGAAGCTCGATACGCATGTCGAGGCCACACCCGATGAGTTGGCGCGTCTCCAGGCGGCCCTGCGGGAGGAGCGCTGATGACGCTCATGGCCTTGCCCGAAGGTGCTGTTCCGCTGGTGCTGGGCACGGTGCTGGCGCTCGGCGCACTCACACTGGTGCTTTCGCCGCTGTTGAGCGGTGAGGCCGAGGTGCGGGCGGACGATGAGAAGAGCGTGGCGGCGGAAGCGGCGCGCATCAAGGCCGCCCGTGCCAAGCGATCCGGTCGCGATGAGGAACAGCTTGATGGCGCCGTCGCCGCCCTTCGTGAGATCGAGTTTGATCGCGAAACGGGAAAGTTGTCGGATAGCGACTATGCGGAGCTGAAGACGCGCTACACGCGCGAAGCGTTGGCCGAGCTCCGGGCGTCCGATGCGCGTGAGGCGTCGGCGGCTGGCGTGGTTGTGGGAGCGGTTGCGGTGGAGGTGCCGACCCCCGCCGACGACGCCGACCCAGTGGAGGCGGCCATTCGTCGTGCGCGCGACAATCAGCGCTCCTGCGGCGTCTGTGGGCCGCGCCCTGAGCCCGATGCGACCTACTGCTCGAGCTGCGGCCGCTATCTCCCGGGCGCGTGCGCCAAATGCGGTACCAGCGTGGATCTGGTGGGATCGCGATTCTGCGGCGGCTGCGGCGATCAGTTGGCGGCGGCCTGAGAGCTGCCGACATTCGTGGTCTCGCCGATACGGTGGCGACCACGACCACGGTGCTCTCTCCCGCGCAGGCGCTCGACATCACGATCACGCTGGTCGATGCGCTGAGCGGAACCGGTCGAGTGAATAAGGGCGTGTTGAATTCACTCGACGCCAAGTGTGACGCGCTGGTGCGCAGTCGTGGTTTGACCGAACTGCAGGTCGCGCCGATTCGCACCCTGCTCAATCGAGTGATCCGCTCGCTGTCGATTTCGTAATCTTTGCTGTGGTCGGAACGCTGCGCCGTTTACTCCTCTGGGAAAGCGGCGCAGCGGCCTGCTTGGTCTCACGTAGCATCGCCTCGCGCTGCACCGCGTCACGCGCGGCCGCCGCCAACAGCGGAAACGTCGCGCAGTCGACTTTCACGGGACAAATCCCGCAACGCGGCACGCGCGCCGTACACACTAGCGCGCCCAGTTCCATCAACGCCTGATTGTGCGTCCACGTGGTCTTGCCGGTGCGCGGCAGCAGCTGATCGGCAATGTGCCACAGCTGTTTGAGACCGGGCCCCGATTTCGGATGCAGCTGCGGAGCGAACACGCGCTGGAGCACGCGCGCCACGTTCGTATCCACCAATGCTGCACGCTTCTCGTAGGCAAACGATGCCACGGCGCCGGCCGTGTACGCGCCAACGCCGGGTAACTCGCGCAGCGCCATCGGTTCGCTCGGAATCACGCCATCCTGCGCAGTCGTGACATGCTTCGCCAAAGCGTGCAGGTTCCGCGCGCGCGCGTAGTAGCCAAGCCCCTCCCACGCTTCCATGACCTTCTTCGGTCGCGCGCTGGCCAGCGAATGCAGATCGGGAAAGCGGTCGAGAAATCGCTGGTAGAAATCGAGCACCCGCGACACCTGCGTCTGCTGGAGCATCAGCTCGGATACCAGGATCCGGTACGGATCCCGCGTTTGTCGCCACGGCAGGTCGCGGGAGTGCTTCTTGAACCACGCGTGCAGCCGACGGCGAAAAGCCGTGGCGGCGTCCGGCGGGACCTTCAGGTCGATCGGGAAGGGGCGTCGTGTGGCCATCAAACAAGAACCTAGCGATTAAACACCCGCGAGGACAAAGCGGCTGGTCCGATACCGCTAGTGCTGCGACCGGTTAAAGAGTAGGTAAGCAGACGGTCGGAGAATCCGGGCGGCTCCTATCCTTGCCGGTATGCCCAGACCTCCCTTGTCGTTTCGGTGGTGGGTTTGATCGGCTGCAGACTCACCCAGAACCCAGAA
>JANLVC010000121.1:0-4488 GCA_031363815.1 Gemmatimonadota bacterium | reverse complement strand
CCCAGGCGTTGAGGCTGTAGAAAAAGCCTCAACGCACCTCGCGTGAAGGCCCCCCGTCGCGCAAATACGCGGCGCGAGAACATTGGGCATTGGTGAACGGGTCTTTTCGGCGGATTTCCGCCGTGATCCCATCATTTGTGGCGGCGCGGACGCCTCCCGGTGTGTCATTTACGCGGCATACCCCGCGTGGGTGAGCTTTTCGATGTGGTGCACCAGACAGAAGAGCAGCCACTGGCCGTTCGCTTTCGTGCGGCCGCGCAGCGTGAAGCGATCCAGTCGCTTGTTGTAGCGCACATTCGCGAACACGGGTTCGACGGTGGCGAAGCGTCGCCCGTATTGCGCGCGCCCCTCGGGCGTATCGAGGCGCTGCTGCATGCGCATGGTGTGTGTTTCGGTCGCGGCATCCTCGCGTCCCCGAAAGAAGGCGACATTGCGCACGACCGTGGTCTCAGGGGTGCGCAAACACTGCGCGCGTAGCGCACACGGCGCGCAGTCCCGCTTGGCGCCTCGAAAGTGCTCGCCGACCACGCCGTTTGTGACGTTGCCGGCCCCTTTCCGATAGAGCGACTTTCCAGCGGGACACACACACGTGCGCGCATCGGCGTCATACCTTAAATCACTCGGCACAAACAGTGGCAACGCCTTCTTCGTGGTGCCTGACTTGTCATGCAACGGATTCGGCGCCGTGGTGTGGTGCTCGCGCGCCGCGAGCGCGGCCAGATTCGCTTCGCTATGATAGCCCGCATCGGCTGTGAGCACCGTGTCGCTCGTGCGGAGCGCCGCGAGAGCCTCCACGACCGGCAGCAGCAGCTCTTGCTCGGAGCCCGTGCCGTGCGCCTGCGCATCGACGATGATCTGATGTTTCGCATCGACCGCCGCCACGCCGGTATAGCCTTGGATGACGCCTTTGTCAGTCGCCATCTTCGCGCTCTCAGTGTCCGTGCGATTGCTCTTCCGCACCCCGCCCGTCGGCCCGCGGCGGTCCGTCGGATGCGTCGCCAGCCACGCGCGTAATTGCTCGGCATCCTTCGTCAGCCGCGCGACACGCGCGGTGGTCTTCGCCGCGACGTCAGGCTCGATGTCTAAGGCATCGCTCTCTCGGTGCCGCTCCAGCATCGTCTTGGCGGCGGTCTCCAGCTTCTTGGCCCGCTGCGTGAACTCGGCGCGCGTACCGCTCCGATGTTTCGACGCATTGCTTGGCAGCTTGACGCCATCAATCGCAAACATCTCGCGCCCGATCAGGCCCTGGCCGTCGCACACCGCCAGCACCGCCGCAAACACCTGCGTGATGTCGTCGCGCAGCGAGCTTACGAAGTGGGCGATGGTAGTAAAATGCGGCGCCGTCATCCCGCACAACGCCATGAACGTCACGTGCTCTTGGGCACACCCGCTCAATCGCGCGGCTACGCACGATCCCCTGCGAGTAGGCAAAGAGCACCACCTTGAGCAACATGGCCGGCGGGTACGCGGGCGCGCCGGTCGTGTCGTTCTTGAACCGCGCGTCGAAGTGGTCCAGATCCACTTCGTGATCGAGCAGGTGATTGAGTGCGTGCTCGAACGTGCCGGGCAGCAGCTGGCGTGCGAGGTCGACGCTCAGAAACTGCGGATTGGTATCGACCACTCTGTAGCGGGCCATGGCAGGATCTCGACAGCGAGGCGAACCGACACCACATTCGATGCAGGACCAACCCGTCGCGTGCTATCACGTTCCGTTTCCACATTGGCTTGCTTCGGGACTTTTCCTACAGCCTCGTTGATATGACGGGGCTGCTGTCAAGAGGGATCTTTAGTTCGACATGTGTAGTGGTTGGTTGTGTGTTGAAACGCGGAGAGAGCCCACGGGTGCCGGCGGAATCTTCGACGATGAATCCTGCTGATATACGCCGGTCACCGTGTCGCCACGGCGGAGCGGCAAGCATTGGATTCGTCTGGAGTGCGCTCATTCTAGGATCGGGGATTGGATCGTCATGCGGACCGACGTACCCCATAACGAGGGCGAGGCAGCTCCTGTCGTACCGACGGACACCCGTGGACCTCCGACGAACAACGTGACGCGTGAGCCGAAATGCGAAATGCGAAGTGCAGCGGTGCAGCGGTGCGGAATGCGTGATGCTGTTATGCGGCGACGGGCGGCGCGGTCTCACGCGCGACCTCCAGATCGCGCATCACTGCCCACAAATAGCCGACCAGTTCGCGCGCGACGGCCACCACGGCGATCTGCGGGCCACGCCGCAAGGACAGTCGATGATACATCGCGTACAAGCGCTGTTGCGCCTTCCAGGCGTGCAGCGTGACCGCTGGCGATTGGCCGCGCTGCCGCACGGCGAGCGCGGGCCCGATTTTCGGATGGAGGCGATAGGCCCACGCCGCCTGCACCAGAACGTGTCGGCAATGCGTATTGCCCGCCTTCGTGATGGAGCCGCGTCGTTCCCGTGGGCCACTGGAATGTTCGCGCGGGACGAAGCCGAGATACGCCATCAACTTGCGCGGAGAGTCAAATCGCCGCCAATCGACGAGCTCCGTGGCCAGCACCATCGCGCTGTGGACCTGGAGTCCGCGAAAACACTGCAGCGTCGCGACCGCCGGCGCATAGGCAGGGGTCAGTGCGAGTTCCGCAATGTGGTGATCCAGCGCGTCGCGGCGCGAGAGTTTGTATTCGAGCAGGGCGAAGTACTCCCCTACGACGAGCCGATCCTCGGCGGCGAGTGGGGAGGTCGCACCCGTGAGGTCACGCAACCAGACGAAATGCGCCGGCCGCCAATGGAGCCCCGCGCGATAGATAAAGCCGCGTCGTGCGAGAAACTTGAGAATATAGTGCCGCGACTTCATCACTTCGCGCTGCCGTGTTTCCCGACACCGCACGACGTCGCGGACCCGCTCCTCCGCTTCACTCGGAATCCGAATCGTCGTCAGCTCGCCCGCGCGATACAACCGCGCCAACTGGCCGGCATCATACTTGTCGTGCTTGCGCTGCACCCCCGGTTTGACGGGGATCAGCGACGGGGCAATGACATCGCAATGGAAGCCCCACCCCTGCATCGCGCGCTGCAACACGTAGCCCGCACCACTCGCTTCGTAGCACGCGCGCATCTCGCCGTCCTTCGCGTGGCGCTCGAAGACGCGCCGCAGTTTCGCGAAGTCATTGGGGAACTTGTCGATCCGCGTCGGCGCGCTGGCGTCCGCCGGAAGGACGGCGATCGTCACGGAGTCCTTGTGGACGTCGAGGCCGAGATAGATGATTGACGCAACCGCAGGAGATGATGACATGGGCTGGTCTCCGAAGATGTGCGACAAGAACGGCGTCGCAGGTGGCTCTGGTGACTCTGCAGGGTACGGGAGGAACTAACCCACGCAAAACGCGGGGGCCAGCCCAGTCATAACTTCTAGGAAGCCAAGGCGGGCGAATTCGTTTTGCAAGTAAGAGAAGTCGTGCAGTTGATTGAACCCTGTGCAGCCTTTAGGTCATCTCATGCCAATCGAGCCTCGTGTGACAACGCCGAAAGTCATCAAACAAGGGGCGCTTTTGTTTCCGCTGACCATGTTCAGCGCCACCCTCACAGCCGCGCTGTTCGCCCTTTCCTGGCACGAACCAGGCATGCGGCCACTCTTGACGGGACTATTGATGAGTTTCGTAGTTACGGCGCATGGGCAGATGCTTCGGCACCACTTTCGAGCGCGATCCTTAATGGCGGGCGTCCCTGAGCGCGCGTCGGTGCGCGTGACCGCGTTCGCGCTGCTGTGCGTAGGCGTGGCCATGACGGTTGCTACTGTGTGGCGCGGCTTCAACTAGGCGCGGCGGCCTGCTCCGCAAGGTTGAACAGCCGGGGACATGATTGACACTTTAGTCCGCCAACATCATTTACACGGGAATCAACTCTGTATGATGTAGTCGCGTTCGTCGAAAGTCGCCAGTAGGACGCGATGGAAGTAAACAGACCAGCATCCATCATCGGTTTCTTCCAGTCCAATCCGTTGGTTCGTCAACGCGTTCGCGATGTACACGAGGCGCTTGCCGAAACGAAAGGTGCCGGCGGTCGTGACGGTTTGGCTCATTCCTTCAGAAGGCAGCGCACCTCGCCTGATCACGGTTTATCCCGGAAGCGCCCCATGAGCCTTCGCGAACTCGATGTGGTTGTTCTTGAGCGTGACGTGCCGGAGCACGGACTCCGGCGCGGCGATCTCGGTGCCATCGTGCATGTCCACAGTCACGCCACCCTTGAGGTGGAGTTCGTGCGCGCGTCTGGGGCGACGCAGGCGCTTGTGGAGCTTGCCGCGACCGATGTCCGAGCGGTCGCTGACGCGGATCTCCCCAGCGTGCGTAGCGTCGAGCCCCGGCGCGGTGCCGCATAACGAAGTAAAGATTCGTGCCGCGCGCAGCCGCGGCACAATCTGGTGTTGAACGCAATCCGCCGGTACGAAGTCGCGCGGAGCTGGCCTCTTGGACTTTCAATCGAGCGGCGCTGACTTCACGAACCGGAATTGTCCGGT
>JANLVC010000107.1:0-9309 GCA_031363815.1 Gemmatimonadota bacterium | reverse complement strand
GAAGAACGTGATCCCGCACAGAGCGATGGTGTGCGTGCCGCGTGCGACGTGCTGCACGGTGCTCAGGTGCAACAGGTACTGGCGGATCTGCTCTTCCCCGAGCCGGTCCGGCGAGGCAAGATGGAACGGCGCGAGTTGGGCCACGGCGCGGACGTAGGCTTCGACCGTGCGGTCGGCATACCCGCGGAGCTGGAGGTCCTGCGTCAGGCGTTGGCGGAGCGATGTCGGGGTGGGTGCGCTCCCGGACCAATGCGGGCGAGCGGGGGCGGGCCGAGCGGGGCGACGTCCGAAAGGCGCGCCGGCCAATCGCTCCGCTACCTCAACAGCTGGGTGACGGTGCTCCCGACGCGATCGCGTAACGAGGCCGAATACTCTCCCATTTGTCGCCGACGCACGCTATCGGGCTCGAGCCGTGCGCCCGCTGCCGCGAGGGCCGCGGACAAGCCCTGCAGCTGAGTCGAGTCACGCAGGAGGAACACACGCATGTGCGTCCATGGCACCGTCGTATCGTTGACGGCGAATGTGGTGACGTCGAGAAATGCGCCCGCACGTTGCGCCTCGCGGTCGATCGGCTCGGCGCGCTCGCGAACGTAGCGCGAGTATTCCGCGAACTTGCCGGGACGGGCGCGCCAGAGATAGACCTGTGCGATCGTCGCGCCCGATGCTGCCGGAGCGGCGGCGACGGGACCGCGCGATACTCCGGCGCACCCGCTGATGAGCGATGCACTCACGACAAGCGACACGGATGCAAGTGCAGCGCGAACGTTCGACAGCGGCATCGAGAGCTCCTCACGTCAGTTGGATGGCTGATCCGCCCCGTCGTCGACGTCGTGACGTGGCGTTTCCGGGGGATGGCGATCGTGCGACGCAGTGAAGTTAGCCGGTGACGCTTCACACCGCCGCAAGCGCGGCCGGGACGTGCGCATGTACGAGTACCGGTCGACGATCACAAGCGCCACGACACATCGAGGCAACGTCGCGGAGTCAATGACGCGACTTGGCAAGAGGACCATGCCGCGAGGAGCTGCCACGGTGCCGGCTCGTGCGGACTCTGAGGTCGCCATGAAAGAGTGAACGTCGCGTGTGCCACCCGCGGCTGACTCTGTCCCCGCGACGCCCAACGGACTCCGAGTCACGCTCCTGGCAACGGACTCCGAGTCAAGTTCCCAAGTCAAGTTCCTGGAGTCAGATCCCTGAAGTCGATTCTCAATCGCCGGAGGCCGACGGCTCGAGATCGCTCACCTCACTTCGCGCGCCGCATCCGCAGGGTGAACGTGACCTTCTCGCCATTGAACGTCCACGGCCCGCTGAGCTCCAACGTGTCGCGCTGCACGCGATAGCGAATGCCGGGGGACGGACGAAGGCCCGCACAACGTCGTCAAGGTTGTTTGCGTCGGGTCACGGGTCCCTTCGACTTCTTCACGGCTTTGCCTCTGGCGGCCTTCTTGGCTGGCGTCGTCTTCTGCGAGCGCGTCCCCTTCGCGGTGCCGGATTCTCCACTGGCTGCCTTCTTGGGTGCGCCGGATATTTCGTTCACGCCCATGTGCAACCCGAACAACTCCGACAGGTTGGCGTCGGTGAGCAGCTTGGCTTTGGACGGCGTGCGGGTCGTGAGTCGCTTTCCGCCTTCGGTCGAAGAGATCAGGTCTTTTTCGTCCACCTGACGAAGGGCGAAGATCAACTCGGGTTGGTCATCCAACCGGGCGCCGACTCCGTACAGCACCGCCGCCACGTGCTTGCACATTGACGCCATATCTGGGCAGCTGCACGTGAATTTGATCTCCTTGGGCGAGGGAAAGAGCCCCGTGTGCTGACGACTGATGCGCTCCATGATCGTTTTGGAAAACCGACCCTGCAGCAGCTCGACAAGCGAATCAATGGCACCACTGCTGTCGCTGCAAATGGATTTCCATTGCGCCTTTTGAACTGCGGCAATGTTGATCGACACCTTGTACTGCGCGCTGCCTTGTACCAGCGCGGCAATCGAGCCGCCCGCGATCTCCAGATGGAGCACCGAACCATTGCGCGCATACGACCGACCTCGCGGCAGCCGGTTCGCATAGTCGCTGTAACTTTCCAAGTTGGTGCACCAGGCCGTGCCCCAGAACGTGGTAGCAATCTTGCGACCAACAATCACGACTGGCGCGAGCACGAGTCCACTCTTCGTCAACCTGGACTTCGCCAGCTCGGCTTCGCGTCGCTGCTGGGCCACAGTTGGGCGTGGTGCCCATCGCCACGAGTCGTACATGGCTTACTCCTGCATCGCGGCGTTGAGGTCGAGCGACACGAGCCGAATCAACTCGTCGTCGTTCAATTCGGACAGGGTGATTTCCGCACCACCATCAAGCAATTCCCGCGAGAGATGTGACTTGGCCTCGATGAGTTGATCAATCTTTTCCTCCACGGTTCCCCGACACACAAACTTGTGCACCAGCACGTTTTTCGTTTGGCCGATGCGAAACGCCCGATCGGTCGCCTGATTTTCCACGGCCGGATTCCACCAGCGGTCAAAGTGAATCACGTGTGATGCGGCGGTCAGATTGAGACCCGAACCGCCCGCCTTCAGCGACACCACAAGAAATGGCGTCCCCTCGTCTTCCTGAAAACGACGCACCAGCTCTTTACGCTTCTTCACATCGGTCCCCCCATGCAGCGTCAGTCCGTCGCGACCGAACGCGCGGGCGAGAAACGCCGCGAGAGGCGCGGTCACTTCTCGAAACTGGGTGAAGACCAGAACTTTCTCCTGCTTGGCGGCAATCACGTCGGCGAGTTCGCGAAGACGCGCCAGCTTGCCGCTGTCCTTCGGGTCCCAGCGATCGTCCCTGAGCCATTGCGATGGGTGGTTGCAGATTTGCTTCAGGCGCATGAGACATGCGAGCACCAGGCCGCGACGACGAATCCCCTCCGCACTCGCCACCTGATGGCGCAACTCGGCTACCGCTTCTTGATACAGCGCCGCCTGCGTGCGACTGAGGTAGCACCAGGCGGTGACCTCCGTTTTGTCCGGCAAGTCCGAGATGACGGACCGATCGGTTTTGAGGCGCCGGAGAATGTATGGTCGCACGAGCTCGCGCAGCGCACCATACGGATTGTCCGGCTTCGCGGCCATGCGCTTGGAGTAGCTGGTGAACTGCTTGACCGATCCGAGCAGCCCCGGGTTGATGAAATCAAAGATGGACCACAAGTCA
This sequence comes from Gemmatimonadota bacterium, assembly GCA_031363815.1. Classification (GTDB taxonomy): domain Bacteria; phylum Gemmatimonadota; class Gemmatimonadetes; order Gemmatimonadales; family Gemmatimonadaceae; genus Gemmatimonas. The sequence goes on along the minus strand of JANLVC010000107.1, from coordinate 6,121 downwards.
GTGAGTCGGTTTTCTACAGGAGTTCCGGTGAGTGCGATGCGTGAGCGGGCGTGCAGACGCTTGACCGCGCGCGTCTGCTTGGCCCCTGGGTTCTTGATGGCTTGCGCTTCGTCCAGGATGGCCAAATTCCATTGCGTAGCCGCGAGCCACGGAAAGCGCTGCAGCGATCCGTAAGTCGTGATCACCAGATCGGTATTGGCCAGTTGTGCTGGGTTGATGGCGTCGAGATCCATGGCAGACAGCACCGATCGATGCGCAATGAGCGTACGCAAGGCGGGAGCAAACCGGTCAATCTCGGACTGCCAGTTCGCGATAAGCGATGCCGGCGCGACCAACAGACTCGGTCGATGCTCCGAACTGGTCTCCTGTCGGCGCTTCAGCAACAGGGCGAGAACCTGAATGGTCTTGCCGAGTCCCATGTCGTCGGCAAGGCACGCACCGAGCCCGAGTCGCGACAGGGAATCGAGCCAGTGCACGCCCACCTCCTGGTACGGACGGAGCGTGCCACGCAGCGCATCCTTCTTGCTGGCACGAACCCGCGCGCGTTTGGCGCCCGATGGTGAGCGCAGTTGTTGTAGCACAGAGGTGAGCCACGAACCGGCGATGACCTGAGACCACAGCGGAGTGGCGGTGGTTTGGTCATGCTCCCCGGCGACGTTTGCCCCTGCAAGCAGACGCGCGGCCTCGGCGAAGGTGATCCCCTGCCCACTCGCCAGTTGCTCAGTGTCTTTGAATTGTTTGAGTGTGCGCCCAAGCTGCTCGGCGTCGACTTCAATCCATTGCCCGCGAACGAAGGCCAGGCCGCGCGTGCTGGAAAGGATTTGCTTGAGCTCAGCTGGAGTGAGGGGCGCACCATCCAGCGTGATTTGCATGCTGAAATCGAGCAGCGCGTCAGTGCCAAGGCCGGCGGCGGGCTTCGCGCCTACGGTTGCTGTGACTTGTGGACGTGCCGGTCGATTCCCTCGCCAATTGGCGGGCATCCGCACAATGACCCCGGCGCGCTCGAGCCCCGGTACATCGGACAGTAACCGATAGGCCTCACTGGCACTCCAGCGGAGTGGATGAAAGATCTCGCCGCTCTCCACCATGTCGCGCAGCCACCCGCACTGTTCGGCGGCGCGCTGCACCGGAACCAGCAGCGAGAGGAGTTTGCCGCTGTCTTTCGCTGCCGCAAACTCGCCAAGGGCTTCGCCCAGGGGGCGGTGCAGTGCCGTGCCGTGCGATGAGAGTTGATGCGTGTACGTGGCGAGGAACGCGAACGGCGATGCGTTGTCGCGTATGTTCACGGCAACGTTGAAGTGCACGCGACCAACAACGTTCCAGGCGTCGTTGAGTTGTTTGACCAACACCTCGGTGGTGGCCTGTGTTTCCGTCTGGCGCAACGCGAAGGCGTCGTCGATTTCCCGCCAGAGTGCCGCGACCAGCGCCGCGTCGATGTATTCCGCACCGAGCATGACGGGCGCGCCGAGGGCGAGTGTTTCGAGGTCGGCGGGGGCGGGTGGGGGGACCGGCGAGTGCGCCGTCTCGTTGCCGGTGCGCACGCAGAGCGCGGTGACGTAGCGCGTGCCCAGTTCACGCCAGTAGGCGAGGACGGGCGGCAGAGCTTGGCCGATTTCGGCGCCGCCGAGTTGCAGGAGGCCGTGTCCGGAGCCACGTGCGAATGCGACGGTGAGGCGTTGGGCGAGCTCGGTGGCGAGTTCGGGCGCGTCGTCGGTGGCGACGAGTGTGAGGCGGCCGTGTGGGGAGAGGGCGAGGGAGAGGCGGATGGGCGAAGGGCTCACAGTAGCTTTCCCCGGGTTCGGCGCGATGGCATGCCGCGTAGGCAGAAGCAGATTTCTCAAGCCACCGCGGGCCAGGAGAGAGGCGCGCCGAAATTGAGCGATGGTGGGCATGCGGTGTGGCAGATATCGGGTCAATCATAGCGAATCGGCTGGGTGGTTGCAGGATTCGTCATGGGCGCCTCGCGAATGTGGTGTGATATCACCTCGAACGTCTTGGCAGACTCTCGACGTACTGTTCGGGCGGCCTGTCGATCTCATCACCCCGACGTCAATCCGCAACCCGTGCTTTCGCGCGTGGGGTCTTACGGACCGTATTCGATCTGCAGCCGTTCGTTCGTTTTCACGATCTGCGCCATCCTACCACGCTTGGCGAGGCCGACGTCAAGGCGTTTCTGGTGCATTTGGCAGAGGACCGACACCTCGCGCCGTCGACGCTCGCGCAGGCACTGGCAGCGTTGATCTTTCTGTACAAGGACGTGCTGGGTCAGCCCATGGCCGGACTTGGCGCGATGCCACGGGCTCGCGCGCCGGTAAAGCTGCCGGCAGTCCTGACGCCGGAGGAGGTGCGCAGCGTGCTGAGCCAGTTGCGCGGCACCACACGGCTTATTGGCATCCTGCTGTACGGGAGTGGCATGCGGCTCATGGAATGCCTGACGCTTCGCGTGAAGGATCTCGACCCCGAGCGTGGCGAGATTTGTATTCGCCGTGGCAAGGGCGCGAAGGACCGCGTGACCGTGCTGCCGAGCCTACTCCGGTCGGCTATGGTCAGCCAGGTCGACGTCGTGCGGCAGTTGCACAACCGGGACTGCAGCGCGGGCGCGACCGCCGGTTGGGTGATGCTGCCTGGGGCGCTCGATCGGAAGTATCCGCAGGCCCGACGATCGCTCCAATGGCAATGGGTTTTCCCCGCGCGAAGACGGTACGTGGATCGTGCGACGGGTCGTCAGCACCGTCACCATTTGCACGAGTCGGCGATGCAGCGGGCGATGACGGACGCCGTACGACAGAGCGGCATCACGAAGCGGGCGACCTGTCACACGTTACGCCACTCATTCGCGACGCACCTGCTGGAGGGCGGCGCGGACATTCGGACGGTGCAGGAATTGCTCGGCCGCAAGGTTGTTTCGACCACCATGCTGTACACGCACGTGTTGAATCGCGGGGGCTTGGGCGTTCATAGTCCTGCGGATCGTGGCGGGCTGGCGGATCTGGTTGCAGGAATAGCGAGGTAGGCTGCGTGGGCGTACGTTGCGGGGGTTTCGCGGAGTGCCGCTGAAAGTCCAAAAGTAGTTAGGCCCAATTGGCCACAACGCAGTAGAGGAGGAACTCATGAAGGATTTCGAGGCAAGGAAGCTCGAGGAGTTTCGAGGCGGCTTCACGGGCGAGATTCTTCTTCCGAGCGACGGTGCCTACGAAAGCGCACGGAAGATCTGGAACGCGATGATCGACAAGCGACCCGCCGTCATCGCTCGCTGCGCCACCACGTCGGACGTCGTCCGCGGGGTGAAATTCGCGCGGGACAACAGGCTGGTGCTGGCCGTCCGCGGTGGGGGCCACAACATCGCCGGTAGCGCCCTGTGCGACGGCGGCATCGTGATCGACCTCTCGCAGATGAAGGCCGCGACGGTCGACCCGGACGCGCGCCGCGCCACGATCGAAGCTGGCGCCACGCTCGCGGTCCTCGATGCCGCCACCCAGACACACGGCCTTGCCACACCGCTAGGCATCAATTCCACCACCGGCATCGCGGGCCTCACTCTCGGCGGCGGCTTCGGGTGGCTCAGTCGAAAGTACGGCTTGACAGTGGACAACCTCGAGTCCGTCGAGGTGGTCACGGCGGCCGGCGAGGTGATCCGCGCCAACGCCACCGAACATCCGGACCTCTTCTGGGCCCTGCGGGGCGGCGGTGGCAACTTCGGCATCGTCACCCGGTTCGAGTTCCGGCTTCACCCCGTGGGCCCCGACCTGCTGAGCGGCCTCATCGTGTATCCGTTCGCAGACGCGAAATCGGTCCTCCGCCAGTACCGCGACTTTGTCCAGACGGCGCCAGACGAGCTGACCGTCTGGGTCGTGATGCGGAAGGCGCCGCCGCTGCCGTTCCTGCCTGTCGAGGTGCACGGCAAGGAGGTCGTCGTGCTCGCCCTCCTCTACGCAGGCGACCCGGCACAGGGCGAGACTGTCATCGAGCCGCTCCGGCAGTTCGGCACTCCGGCCGGCACTCACGTGGGTGTCCAGCCCTACGCCGCTTGGCAGCAGGCGTTCGATCCCCTCCTGACGCCCGGCGCACGCAATTATTGGAAGTCCCACAACTTCACGAAGCTGGACGACGGCCTGTTGGACGTCCTGATCGACTCTGTTCGCACGCTGCCGTCGCCCCACTGTGAGGTCTTCATCGCCAGCCTCGGAGGCGCCACATCCAGGTACCGCCCGGACTCCTCGGCGTACGGCCAGCGCGACGCGCAGTTCGTGATGAACGTCCACGGGCGGTGGGAGAATCCGGCCGAGGACCAGCGCTGCATCAGCTGGTCGCGCGAGCTCTTCAAAGCCGCGGCTCCCTTTGCGAGCGGCGGAGTCTATGTCAACTTCATGACGGCCGAAGAAGGCGATCGAGTGCGCGCGGCCTACGGCGGCAACTACGAGCGCCTGGCCCGAGTGAAGCAGCAATACGATCCGGGGAATCTCTTCCGCACGAACCAGAACATCACGCCGGCATGAGAGAACAAGATGCGCCTAACGAAGTAAAGATTCGTGCCGCGCGCAGCCGCGGCACAATCTGGTGTTGAACGCAGTCCGCCGGTGCGAAGTCGCGCGGCGCTGGCCTCTTGGACTTTCCATCGCGCGGCGCTGACTTCACGGACTGGAATGATCCGGTTGCGCGGCGCTCAGGCGGCGAGGCAACGACGACCGCGGTTCGAATGCGTCGATGAGCGCGGTGGTTCGCCTGCGTTGGAGGCGGTGTGTGGCACGGCGACCGTGCATCACGCGATACCGGATGCAGCTCGGCTGAGCGGCGGCGCGTTGGGCGTGGCCGCGCGAGCGACGACGGGAGACTTTCGATCGTGGACGTTTCACGAGGGTGGGGCGCGCGATCGCCGAGAGCGCGCGACGAGGCGGAGCGCGCGGCGGCCACACACGGGACAGTGGCGCACGGCCGGGACGGCGACGACGAGCGCGACGTGCGCGGTGTCGACGGGGCCTGCGGAGACGTCGGTCACCGCGGGGCGCGCGAGCGGCGCGGCGTGGAGCTCGAGCAGGTGTCGCGCGCGCTCAAGCGCAGAGCGGCCGGTCGGACTCAGGAGACCATAATACCGGATCTTGGTGAAGCCCCGCGGGAGCACGTGTTCGAGAAAACGCGCGATGAATGTGTCCACCGGAAGCGTCAGCCGTCGGGTCTCCTGGGTGCGCGCGTGCGTATAGCGAAACGTGACGCAACCGTGCGCGAAGGATTCGATCCGGTGATTGGTGAGGGCGACGTGATAGACATAGCGGGCGAGAGAGCGCGTCGCGTGCGCTCAGCGGCGCGGCATCACGTCGTTGATGGGCGGGAGCGCGGCGTCGCGGACGCAAGCGCGTGAGATGCGTGGAGAGCGCGGTGGTGCGGAGGCTGGTGTGGCCGAGGTCATCCTGAATGAGGGGGAGGGCGACGCAGGCTTCGAGGAGATGCGTGGCGTCGCTGTGACGGAGCGTGTGCACGTGCGCGCGCGTGTGCACGCCGCTCTGTTTGACGGCGCGGACAAAGGCGCACTGCAGCGTGGAACGGGTGATGGGTGCGGCGTCGACACGCGTGGCGGCGGGGAGTGGACCGCCGTCGCGCCACACCGCAGGAAAGAGCCAGAGCGGATGGCGGTGCGAGCGCCAGTGCGTGCGCAAGAGTGCGAGCGTGGCGTCGGGGAGCGGCACGTAGCGATCCTTGCCGCCCTTGCCGTGATGAATGTGCAGCTGTGCGCGGTCCCCATCCACGTCGCACACAGGCAGGCGAATGCCTTCCATCAGGCGGAGTCCGCCGGCGTAGATGGTGGTGAGGCACGCACGATACGGCGTGCATCGCACGGCACCGAGGATGCGCCACACTTCGCCCTTGCTCAACACGACGGGGAGTTTCTTCGCCCGTTTGGGACGCGCGACGTCGAGCACCCCCCACGGCTGGCCGAGCGTCTGCTGAGAGAAGAACGTGATCCCGCAGAGAGCGATGGTGTGCGTGCCGCGCGCGACGTGCTGCACGGTGCTCAGGTGCAACAGGTACTGGCGGATCTGCTCTTCCCCGAGCCGGTCCGGCGAGGCATGATGGAACGGCGCGAGTTGGGCAACGGCGCGGACGTAAGCTTCGACCGTGCGGTCGG
>JANLVC010000035.1:0-1902 GCA_031363815.1 Gemmatimonadota bacterium | reverse complement strand
CAGCGAATAGAGCACGGCGGCGCGCCGCGCCGCCTCGTGCGATCCGGCGAACAAATAGTTCTTGCGACCGACGGCCACGGCGCGGAGCTGTCGCTCCGTGCCGTTGTTGTCCAAGAGCAGACGCCCGTCGTCGAGGAAACGCGTCAGCGCCGCCCAGTGATTGAGCACATAGCGCGTGGCTTTCGCAAAGGCACTGCTCGGGGGTTCATTCAGGTGCGCCCGCGCCAGGGCGTGTTGGAGTTTCTCCAGCACGGGGAGGGACCGCTCCTGTCGGAGGAGTGCGCGATCCGGCGGCGACAGGTTTTTCGCGTCGGCCAGATGCTCAATCCGGTAGAGCCGCGCGATCAGTTGCAGCGGGTAGGCCACGCGGCAGTCGGTCGGCTGCAACTCCACCAACCGCCGCCGGGCGTGCGCCCAACAGCCCACTTCCACGGCGGTACCCGCTTGCCCGTTGTACACGCGATCAAATACGCTCGCCGCATCGGCCTGCACGTATCCGACGCGCCCCTTCAGGAATTCCCACGGGCCCGTCGCGCCCTCTCCCGTGGGCGCGTACGTGTACACCACGTCCCGGTCGTCGCCCACGTAGCACCAGATGGTGCCCTTCTCAATGTTCTCCGCACTCGTCGGGTCCAACACCTTGAGTCCCGTCGCGTCGGTACCGATCACATGCGCGCGCTGCACTCGCTGCGCCAGCACCTCCACGATCGGGGCCACCCGATCGGCCACCGCCGCGACCCAGTCGGACATCGTGGAGACGGCGATCGTCGCGCCACTGCGCGCATAGATGCCCGCGAGTCGGGTGAGCGGGGTGTGGTCGGCATACTTACTTACGACGACATGCGCGAGGAGTGAGGCATCGGCGCTCCGCTGGTCCAGTACGGTCGTCGGTCCGGCGGCCGTGGTCACGCCGTCCTTGCAATAGCCGCACGCGTATTTGTGCAGCTGGTGCTCGTGCACGACGAAGCGCGCGGGCACGTATTCCAAGATCTGCCGATCGTCGTGGCCGATGCGTTGCTGCTCCCGACCACATGTCACGCACTGCTTCTCTGACTCCGGGACGTCGTGCGTGTGGACCTGGCGTTCGACTTTCTCGCTCGTGCGCCACGACCGCCGCTCGCGGCGTGGCGTGGGGGACGCCGACTCGGCCTGCTCAATCTCCTGCGTGAGCACCGCATCCGCCCTGGCCTCGGACTCGGGATCCACGTCCGCTTGCGGTGCCTGCTTCAGGAGCTCTTCCAACAGCAGCGCCAGTTGCTCCGCGTTCGTGCGCTCGGAACGTTTGCCCATCCCGGCCGCGCGGAGCTTCGCGACGAGGAGTTCCAACGCACTGCTCTGCTGCAACACCGCCGCGAGCGCGGCGAGCGCATACTCCGTCGCCTCCTCATGACGGCCTTCTTTGTCCAACTCCGCGACGGCGCTACGGACTTGCGCGAGCGCGACACCACCGGACTTCGGTGGCAGGGTCGTCCCGGCCGCTGTGTGCTCGCGATTCGCGAAGGACGTGTGCGTGGTCATCATGCGTGATGATCACTACGCCGCTACGGCACGAATGTTTCCTCATCTCGCAACATTCGCGTGACACTATTTCGCAGTGCGCACATCGCGTTGCACCATTGCGCGTTGCGCATTTCGTGTTGCGCATTTCGCGCTGCACACTTCGCGCTGCGCAGGCGGCGTACGTCGATGTCCGTCGTGCAGGATCACACGGCCCGCGCGGCCGCCGTGCGTTGCGGCTCGTGTGGCGACCGATACCAGCGCGGCTGCCGACGGGCATTCCGGAGATCGAGTCCCTCGAGCATGAGCATCAACTCGCCCGCATCCACTTCCACGTGCTGCTGTCCAGCCCGCGGCGACACCGGAATGCTGAACGAGCCAGACTCGAGACGTTTATAGACCACC
>JANLVC010000020.1:0-7229 GCA_031363815.1 Gemmatimonadota bacterium | reverse complement strand
TCCGTGTAATCCGCGGTGAAGCAGTGCCTGGTAGTAGCGATCTGTCGGTCGCCACCACCGAAGCCGATCAAACCCACCACCCATTACCCACCACTCACGGCCTCAAGCCCATCGCCCACCGCGAGCGGCTCTGGGCTTGACGCCTGAGGCCGTGGGTCTTGGGTTCTGGGTGATTCCGCTCGCGATTCGGCGCGATCACAACAGCATGACCACAAATTCACGCGGAAAACGACACGGATAAGCTCACGAATACGCACGCCAAGGATCCTTTGCGTAGAGCAGTTCGCTTTTCGTTGTTCAACAACAAAAACAGGATCCGGCGAACTCGCGCCGTAGCGTGTCGTCAACCCGGAGCACATTCGCGTGCTATCCGTGTAATCCGCGGTGAAGCAGTGCCTGGTCGTAGCGATCTGTCGGTCGCCACCACCGCAGCCGATCAAACCCACCACCCATTACCCACCACTCACGGCCTCAAGCCCATCGCCCACCGCGAGAGGCTCTGGGCTTGACGCTTGAGGCCGTGGGTTTTGGGTTCTGGGTGATCCCGCAGCCGATCAAACCCACCACCGAAACGACAAGGGAGGTCTGGGCATACCGGCCAAGGATAGGAGCCGCCCGGATTCTCCGACCGTCTGCTTACCTACTCTTTAACCGGTCGCAGCACTAGGCATGCACGCGCGCTACGCCCTCCCCCCTTGTCGCACCTTTTCGCGTCACGCGGGTTCTAAAAAGCGTGCCACTTCCCTTCGCCGGAGATTTCGTGATGGCTCGACGCGTGACCACTCTGTTTGCCGCCGCGATTGGCACCATCGTGACCGCCGCCGCGACGGCTGCACCGCTCGCCGCGCAAAGCAAATCGGTGAAGGCGGCGGTGGCGGCTGCCGCCTCACCCGCCTTGATCGGTGGCTGGAGTGGAACCGCCACCGTGCCGCTGCCGGACAGCGTGATCGTGGTGCCGGTGTTGTATACGTTCACGCAGTCGGGCACGACCATCGCCGGTCAGGCCATGGTTCCCGGGCAGGGCACGGGGCCCATCTCGAACGTGTTCGTTTTGGGAAAGCACGTACGCTTTCGCGTGACGGCGCCGGAAGGCAAGCTGCTCGAACATGATGGCATGTTCGGCGCTGATGGCAGCATCGAGGGCATGGTAAACATGGACAGACAGCCGATCGCCAAGTTCAAGATCGCGCCGAGAAAGGACTCGAAGTCGTTGCCGAAGTAGTAGGCGCTATCGGCGTTGACGGCTCGATGCGCAGCGCCTGAAACGCCACGTTGGACACGAGGCAGTACGCGGCGAAACAGTAAAAGCCGGTGCCGGCCACCGCCGAAAGGTTGGCGGTGCCCTTTCCCACCAGCAGCGCGATCAGCATGCCGACCGCGAACACGTCGGCCATCGACCACTTGCTCATCGCCTGCACCACGCCGTACAGCCGGTACGACGTCGCGCTGCCGCGCAGCGCAAAGATCGGCACCAACAATGCCGCCTTGAGTACCGGCACGAGCACGCTGAACAGCAAAATGAGCGCGGCCACGAAGTCGTTGCCCGTGTTGTGCAGACTCTGAATGGCGCTGATCACACTGCGGGTTTCATTGGAGAGCTCGCGCGTATTGCCGAACAGCTCCATCGTGGCGCGGATCGTAAGTACCGGCTGTACGAGCCCCGGCCAGAGCAACACCAGCGACACCAGCGCCAGCGCAATCGCGAGTTTATTCCGTGAGGTCATGAAGTTGCTCTAGGTCGCAAGCTGGGTAATCGCGCGAACGAACGCATCCAGTTCGGCGGTCGTGGTGAAGAGCTGTGGCGTGACGCGTACGCCGGTCACGCCGGCGGTATCAATCGCCACCGTAAAAATCTTGAAGCGATCCATCAACGCCGTGGCGAGATCAGCCGGCGTCATGCCGTCGATCCCCACGTTGGCGATCGCGCCGGTGCGCGCGGGATCGCTCGGGGTGAACAATCGCACGCGAGGCACGCCACGCACTTTGGTGGTCCAGTACTGCTGCAGCCAGCGCAAGCGTGCTTCTTTGCGCTGAATGCCAATCGCTTCATGAAAGTCGATCGCGTCTTCGATGGCCAGATCAGTGTGCACCGGATGGGTGCCGGTGTGATTGAATTTCGCAATGCTGTTCGCGGGCTGCCCTTCGTCGCCGTATATCGGCCAGAGCTTCTCAATCGCATCGCGGCGCACGTACAGCAGACCGGCACCGAGTGGGGTGCCGAGCCATTTGTGCAGACTGGCGCCATAGTAGTCGCAGCCGAGGTCGGGAATGCGGAAGTCGAGCTGCGCGAAAGCATGGGCGCCGTCCACCATGACCGGCACACCGCGCGCGCGCGCCATATCGCAGATTTTCTTCACGGGCAGCACGTGGCCGGTGATGTTGATCATGTGACAGACCATCAGCAGGCGTGTACGCGGGGTGATGGCATTGGCGTATACCTGCACGATCTCGTCGTCGGTACGCGGATCGAGGGGCACGGTGACTTTGCGGTTCACGACGCCCCAGCGACGTCCCATCAGCGCGAACTGATCGAGCATCGCGCCGTAGTCATGGACCGCCATCACCGCCTCGTCACCGGCCTTCCAGTCGAAACCCGAGATCACCGTATCCAGCGATTCGGTGGTGTTGCGGGTAATGATGAGCTCTTCGGGTGAACAGCCCGCCAGGGCGGCCAGTCGGGCCTGCACCCGCGCTTTGTTGGTACTCTGCACCGTACGCATGTAGCGCGAGCTCTGGGCATTGACGGCCCGCACGTGGCCGATGAACCGCTCCAGCACCGGCTCCGACTGCATGGAGTAGTAGCCATGCTCCAGATGGATGTAGTCGACGGGGACGAGGTACTTGGCCCGCAGCACGTCCCAGAAGTCGGCCCGCGCAGCCAGCGCATTGGCCGGGATACGGGAGAACGCCAGGAGCTGGGCCGGCGTGAACAGCAAGCCCAGAGAGGCGCTGCCCAGAGCGCCGCTCACAGTGCGGAGAAAGTCGCGCTTGTCCATGCATCGGGGGACATGAGGGGCCCATACTCGGCGGGGAGCAGTTGTGCCTCCCGTCGCTGCCTGCGAACTTACCTGATTCCGTCTGCTCCGGCCGCCCCCGGTCCGGTGCCGCCCCACCTTCCGTCCAGTCCATGACCGTCGCAGCCACCGCTACCGCGACTGCCGCTTCCCGGCCTCCCGCCGCCGCCCGTGCCGGCGCGGCCGAACTTGATTACCGCCCGTCGTACCTGGCCGCCGGCATCGCCGGCCTCGTCGTCTTTCTCCTGTACCTCGTCACGCTGGCCCCGACGACGTCCATGTGGGACACCAGCGAGTACATCGCGGCGGCGTACGTGCTCGGCATTCCGCACCCGCCAGGCAATCCGTTCTTCGTCCTGATCGGACGCGTCTTCGCGATCCTGCCAATCGCGCCCACCGTCGCCATGCGCATCAATGTGCTGGCGGCGCTGTCCAGCGCGGTGTCAGCCGGATTGTGGTTCCTGATCACCGAGCGCGTGCTGGTATCGTGGATGCCGCGTCGTTGGCAACGCATCGCCGGCGGTGCGCTCGCCGCGCTGATCGGGGCCACCGCGTTTACGGTGTGGAATCAGTCGGTGGTCAACGAGAAAGTGTACACGGTGTCGCTGGTGGGCCTCGCGATCATCTGCTGGCTCACGGTGCGTTGGTGCGACGATCCGGAAGGCCCCGTGGCCGACCGCCTGCTCGTATTGGTCGCGTACCTGCTGGGTTTGGGCTACGCCAACCACATGGCCGGTATGCTGGCCGCGCCGGCGGTTGGTCTCGCGGTACTGGTGCGTCGTCCGTCGTCGATTCTGCGCTGGAAGTTGCTGGTGGCGTGTGCCGCCGCACTGGTGTTCGGCATGACGCCGTTCGCCACGCAGCCTATCCGCGCCGCACACTTCCCTGCGATCAACGAGGGTGAGCCCACCGGTTGTGTGACCGAGCTCAAGATGGATTGCACGTTCTCGGCGCTCACGTACGACCGCTTCATGTACAACTTCAATCGCGGGCAGTACGGCAAGCCGGAGCTCGGCGAGCGCCAAGCGCCGCTGACCGCGCAGGTTGGCATGTACTGGATGTACTTCAAGTGGCAGTGGCTTCGCGATGCATACCAGGAGAATCCCGGACTGCAAAACGGGCTCGCCGTGTTCTACTTCATTTTGTGCATTCTCGGTGGATGGATGCACTTCAAGAAGGACCGACGAAGTTTCTGGTTTTTCGGGCCACTTATCGGCACCATGACGTTGGGGCTGATTTTCTATCTCAATTTCAAGTACGGCCACAGTCAGGCGTTGGAGCTCGGCGACTCGGTCCCGCGCGAAGTGCGCGATCGAGACTACTTCTACCTGTGGAGCTTCTCGGCGCTGAGCGTGTGGGCGGCGCTCGGACTCGTGTACCTGTGGGAGACGGTGGCCAGTCTGTTTGGCGCCGATGAAGTGAAGCTGGGACGCGACACGGTGGTGGTGCCGCGCACGCGCAGCTTCCTGCTGGCCTCACCGTTGCTGGCCGTGGCGTTCATCCCGCTCATCGGCAATTGGCAGCAGGCGTCGCGGTCCAACCAGACCGACACGACCGACTTCGCTCGCGACTTGCTCAACTCGGTCGAGCCCTACGGTATTTTGATTACCGTTGGCGACAACGACACCTTCCCGCTTTGGTATGCGCAGGAAGTGGAAGGCATCCGCAAGGACGTCATCGTGGCGAATACGTCGTTGATGAACACCGACTGGTACACGCGTCAACTGATCCGTCGCCCGGTGTATGAGTACGACGCGGCCAAGGGTCCGGAGATCTACCGCAGCCAGCAGTGGAAAAAGCCAGTTGGTCCGCCGGTGAAGATGACGTTCGACGAAGCCGATGCGCTGCCGCTCGCTATTCAGACGCCGCCAAACGCCGCGTTTCAAAAGGGCGACATTATTGCAGCGCCGCGTTCGCCGCAGCTGATGCGCGCCGATCAGCTGGTGTATTTCATGATCCGCGATACCTACCCCGATCGGCCGATCTACTTCAGCCGCACGGCGGGTGGATATCCGTACGAACTCGGTCTCGAGCGTTATGTGCTAACGCAGGGCATGGCCAAGAAGCTTGTAAGCCAGCAGATCATTCCGGGGCGCGACACCGTGCTCGTTCAGGGTGAGGGTATGGTCGACGTGAAGCGCTCATACGACCTCTGGACGAAAGTGTTCACCGCCACGAAGTCGCTGGCCGCCCGTAAGGGCTGGGTAGACGACGCGTCGGTCGGTATCCCCGATTTGTACGTGATCAGCGGCGTCACGCTGGCAGAGGCGCTGGCGCAGACGGGCCAGATCGCGCGCTCCGACTCGGTATATCAGCAGTCGAAGAGCATTGCTACGGCAATGCGCCGCGCCCACGTGTTCGGGTTCGACCGTCAACCGGCGCTGCCAGTGGTTCCGGGTGCGGACGTCGGTCCGCAGCAGCCGTTGCTGGTGCCGCAAACCAAGCCCGACTCGAAGTAAGCCGCATCGTTCTGTTAAAAGCCGGGGATCAACGACATGTTGATCCTCGGCTCGTATCCCACCTCAGGAGTCTGCCCGTGCGTCGCTTCCGTTTTGTGTTTGGGCTGTTTTCCGGCCTTTCGCTGCCCACGGCCGCGTCGGCGATGTGGCTGTCGCCGATGTCGCTGTTGGCTCAACAGCCGCCGGTCACGCAACCACCGCGTCCCCCCGCCGGCTTCCGTGGCGGCACGCAAGTCAAGCCCGGAGAAGAGTGCCCGGTCGGCACCACGGAGATCCGTCCGAACAACTGTCTCGCCCCGGCCTCACCGCCGCCAAGCATTGTGGACTACCGGCCCAAGTCGACGCTGATCGTGCCCTCCGCCGGGATGACGTGGAAGGCGAAATATCCCGTGGTCGACTTTCACGGACACCCGTCGGGATTACTGGGCAACGCCGACGGACTGGCACGTCTTGGTGCGTCGATGGACTCGGTAAACGTGCGACTCATGATCGCCGCCGACAATGTGAGTGGTGACCGGTTGCAGCGCACAATGGATCTGGTGAACGGCTCGCCGGCAATGAAGGATCGCGTGCGCGTACTTACCGGCATCAACCTGAACGGCGTGGGCCCGGGATGGGCGGCAAAGGCCGTCGCGCAGCTCGAAGCTGACGTGAAGGGCGGCGCGGTGGGCATCGGTGAAATTGGCAAGGGCTTCGGCCTGAGCACGAAAAAAGCCGACGGAACGCGCTTGCGGTTGAACGATCCCGAACTCGATCCAATCTGGGAAGCCGCGGCGCGACTTCGGTTGCCGGTATTCATTCACACCGCCGATCCGCAGGAATTCTTCCGCAACGTCGACAACACGAATGAGCGCTGGCTGGAAGTATCGCTCTTCCCCGAACGACTGTACCCGCAAGACCGCTATCCGAGCTTCAACCAGCTCATGGCGGAGCGCGACAGTCTGTTCCTGCGCCATCCCAAAACGACGTTCGTGGCCGCGCACCTTGGCTGGCACGCCAACGATCTTGGACGCTTGGGACGCATGTTCGACAAGATGCCCAACGTGCTCGCCGAAGTGGGTGCCGTGCTGTACGACATCGGCCGTCAGCCGCGCAGCGCGCACGACTTCTTCATCAAGTATCAGGACCGTCTGCTGTTCGGCAAAGATTCGTTCCAACCGCAAGAGTATCCGTACTACTGGCGCGTGTTCGAAACACGTGATGACTACTTCGACTACTACCGCGATTATCACGCCTTCTGGAAGCTGTACGGCATCGATCTGCCGGATGTGGTGCTGAAGAAGGTGTACTACCAGAACGCCCTGCGTATCATGCCGGCCATTCAGATTCCTGGCTGGCCGAAATAAGGGGTGCATTCGGCTCGATTGTAGGAACGGATGACGCGGAGTTCGCAGAGAGCGCCGAGGCGCCGAGAAGACAAAGTTGTTCTCTGCGCCGCGGCGCTCTGCATCAGTCAACGCGGTGATCACCAGGTCCTCAAATTGCTTCTCGGTCATGTGCGTCTTGAGGTACGCTTGCATGATTCTCTCAACATCGTCTTGTTGACTCACTTAGGCACCAGGAACCATAAATATTTGCCGGGGCCCACATAAGGCGTTGTGCTGAGGTGTTTACTTCTTCATTGGGGATCTCCTCGTAGTAATTGTGTGAATTCACGCTGGGTCATGCTGTAGCGCACCGTGGCGCATGCGTGGCGTAGCACACCCGAACACACGAGCATCGTGATCGCGGCACGCCGTTGTTTTCGGGCCCTGAG
>JANLVC010000174.1:0-3599 GCA_031363815.1 Gemmatimonadota bacterium | reverse complement strand
CGAGGCGTGCACGGTGTGGACGACTGGTTCCGCAGACGCGTCTCATTAACGACCGCGTATCATGACGATTCGACCCGCACCTCGTCCTGTTCCTTTTTGCTCAGTTCGGTGCTGGTGTCAATGAAAGATGTTATGTATCGTAAAACGATACAAAACTGACAGTATTGACACCGCAATCCGGCCGGTTTAGTGTCATACAACCGCCGTCCGTATCACGTACCGATACTTGTTAACCGTCGCACAAATGGCTCCGTTTGCGTCATCCATTTGGCTCCACCGCGATGTGCAAGCCGTGTGCAAACGCGGCAGTGCTTGATGTGCAAACACCAGCGATGCGCACGGTGGACAAGTGGCGCAAACCGCTAGTGTAGTGTCGCCGAAGTGGCGTTGCGTAAGAACGGCGATGGATTTCGCGCGACGGCAAGGCGCAAACCACAGCGATACCCGTGGGTATCGCGCGGATTTGCAACGCCGCCGTCGCCCGAAAGACGCGCCGTTCTGCGACGAGACTTCGGCGACACTACACTAGGATGAGCTCGGTGGTCTACGACGCGTGGAACCACGCATCGAACTCAAGGCGAGCCCCTGGCGTGGGCAGCGTTCCGTCCTCGTAGTCAATCAAGGGAGCCTCGTCTGGCGTCGTCGACGTAGTCCCACGCACCTGTGCAGATCGGCAGGCAATGCCAACCTCTCCGGCGGCATGGAAAGCGACGCCAAGGCGCTGGCAGGGGGCGTGATCGACGCCGCGCGGATACTCGTCCGAGAGCCCGCATGCGGCGACACCGTCATCCGACACCACGTCGACCAACTCACACGGTTCGACATCAAAAGCCACAAGATGGGGACCCGTCCCGGGGAGCAGGTCCTCGATCTCCAATCCGTGCCCGGCGAGATACCGCACGGCGTTGGCCTTGGCCGTTGCCATCGTAGCATTCAGGTACAACACCCCGAATGTTCCGGACGGATTCCAGCGGCCGCCGAACTTCTTGCTGTACGAGGTGTCCGCCGCGTCGGTCCACCCCTCGCCGACCACGCGCCAATACGTCGCCCCACCGCAGGGCAGATGTCGCCAAAACGCCGAAGTGCCTGTGCTCATGCCGGTCGCATTAAAACGCTTGGTACGAGAAGACCGCCTTGAAGCGTTCGTGCGTGGCCACTGGCCCCTCCTCCCGCAGCGCCTCCAGCCACGTCCGCCCCTCGAGTTGGGGTACCGAGCGCCGCACGACGGCCGGGATGCGCTCAGGCCGGATCACCGTTGTCAGATAGCGACACAGCTGCCGATGCTGATCGATTTCATCGGCGCGCTCGCTCGGAATCCCCCGGCGTCGCCACTGGGCCACTGCTTGACGCCGTACCTTCAAAAGTTCTCCAAGCTCGGTTTCGGAGAGTCGTAGGACATCACGAATTTCGTTCAGCGCCGACTGGTCACCGACCATTCGCTTGAGCTCATCCGCGATCAACGTGAACAGCTCCGCGGACGCGCGGTGCCCCACGCCCAAGGGATGCGGGCTGGCGGTTGCTCGTGATGGCGCAAGTGGGACCACATCGACGACCCCATACTCTGACGCGATCTCACGCAGGCGGTCAACCATGGCGATCCACACCCCTTGGCGCCCGAGACGCAGGCGCCAACCCGAGAAGGCCACCTGAAGTGGCGTTTGCTCAACGGCCAAACTGAACGCCTGCCACAACAGCACCGCCTCGCCCGACTGGCGGTCGGACGGCTTGGGGTAGACTATTTCGGTAGCGCGCTCCAGCCATTCCAGAGATGGGCGGACAAAGGCGCCAACGTCAGACGCCGCCTGCGTCCGTGAGGCCCGCTCCAGCGCCTCGGCCGCGATGACGACCGACGGGGGCGGCGCCTCGGCCAGCAACTGGTCGAGTGACCACGTGATCAGCATGTCACGCTCTGATGTATGACTTGACGGCGAAACGCTGACTCCCATGGGGATCTCCGGTCTAGGCGACGCTTGGGCGCTATAACAGCCTCGTGTTGAGGGAGCATCGACGCCACGCAAGCGTTTCGCAAGCAAGATACCTGATCGGCGGTCTTCCCGCAAGCAAAACGCAAGGAGCTGAGTGCAAGTCCAACAAAACGGCTCCATTCGCCGCTACACCGCGCGCCCTAAAACCTTAGACCAACAAAGAGCGCCGGCACCCCACAGGATGCCGGCGCTCGCTTAACCTATTACTGTAAAACCTGTTAGCCTATCGTCGCTTGGCTGGATGGAGCCAATTCCTTGTCGCGTGGAGCCAAATGGATGACGCAAACGGGGCCATTTGTGCGACGGTTACCGATACTCCCATGCCTTCTCTGATTCGATCCATCCCGCCGTCGCTGGCGCCCTTGGTGGAGCAGCTCGAACTTGAGCGCCCAACTACGGTGTCGGTACGCCAGATAACCGAGCTCATCGCTCGGACCGAGATGCGGACTCCGCCACGGGTCGCTATCCAGCGGCTCGCGGCGCGGGGGTGGCTGCTGCCCACGGGGATACGCGGCGTATGGGAGTTCGCCCCCGGCGAGCGCGCGGGTGCGTTCTCCGATGGCGATCCGCTCCTGCCTGTCCGGGCAGTGCTCGCGGCGGCCAGCAGCAAAAGTCCGGCCCATCAACCCAGCGTGGCGCTCGGCTCGGCGCTCTGGCTGCACGACCTCGCGGACCGCGCCCCCGAAATTCCCGAGGTCGCGATCCCCGACAAGGCGACGGTGTCAGCTCCGCTGGCCCGACTCTGCCGCGTCGTCCACTTCAGCGCGCAGGTTCCCCCGGTCTGCAAGCGCGGCGGTATCCTCGTGCATACTCCCGCGACGATCTTGGTGCATCTGGCCCACCGGCCTCGAGACGTGCGGAGCTGGGCGGGAGTCCTCGATGCCTTGGGGCGCCTCGTCGCCGCGGCCGATGAACAACAGATCCACGAGGAACTTGAGGGCCGCCCCCACGCCACGCGGGTCCGCCTCGCCTACCTCCTCAGCGGCGTTGCCCCGGCCCTCGCCGGCCGCCTCGGGGCGACCCCGCGAGGGAAAGTCTGGTTTGGACCGCGGCGCGCACTGCGTCACCACGATGCACGCCTAAACGTCGCGGATACCGTGTTGCCGGTCTCCCCGCGCGCCCTCTCGTCAGCGGACAGCGACCGATGATCGGCGAGAACCATGCGCTTACGCCAGGCTGGCTGCAGCGGCACGTCCCGCCGGCGTCCCGCCTCGACGTGCGGATTGCCGTGCTCGACATCGCGCAGGACTTTCTGCTTGCCCATCTGCACACGCACGGTGTGTTCGATGACCTCGTGGTGTTCAAGGGAGGCACCGCGCTCCGGAAGCTCTTTGCTGGCGCTGCCGGGCGCTTCTCAACCGACATCGACGCCGATGGCAAATCGCGCCCCACGGGAGGGAAGAGCGATCCCTACACGGTGTTTCGCGCCATGCTCGAGCGCGGCAAACCGCCGTCTTCGTGGCAGGAGTTGAGCGAGGCGTGCACGGTGTGGACGACTGGTTCCGCAGACGCGTCTCATTAACGACCGCGTATCATGACGATTCGACCCGCACCTCGTCCTGTTCCTTTTTGCTCAGTTCGGTGCTGGTGTCAATGAAAGATGTTATGTATCGT
>JANLVC010000173.1:0-4551 GCA_031363815.1 Gemmatimonadota bacterium | reverse complement strand
GAGACCGCTGGAATCATGATATATCCCTCGCGCCAGCTTCCGTCGAGGCGGAACGGCGGGGCGGCCGCCAACCGAGGGGCGCACGGTGACGCGGTGTTTCGGGTTGTTCAGCGAGCCGTTCAGAAGCGCAGCATCCGCGCCGGCGTCACTTTGGCCGGATCGCCAACGTAGGCCCACCGCACGTTGGCCATGTACGTACGAGCGGCCTGCTGAATCTGCGCCGGCGTGACCGCACGCAGCTCGTCCACGAACTGCGCCGCGCGGCGGAAATCGCCCTGATACAACTCGGCGCGCGCCAGCATGTTCGCCTGGTCGGCATTGGTTTCGTTGTCGAGGAAGTACGTCACGATGAACTGCTGCACCAGCCGATCGAGGCCGTCGTCGGTAATCGTGCCTTCGCGCAGCGACGTGATCTGCTGCTGCATGATCGTCAGCACTTCGTCGGGCTGCGTCGTGGTGACATACAGCCCGCCCACCGAGAAAGCGCGCTCGACGAACGGTGCATTCACCGAATACGTGAGGTTTCGACGACCGCGTACTTCCGCGAACAACCGGCCACTGAGCACGGCGCAGGCGAGTCGCAGTGCCGGATACTCTTTGCTCGTGGCCTTCGGTCCGTGGAAGTACCCCTGCAGATAGTTCGTGGGGAGGGAGCGCGTCTCCATGACATAGGCACTCGGCAATTCCGCGGGCGGATCGGGCAGGGTCCACGAATAGGTGCCCTTCTGCATGCGGCCAAGCGTTTCACGCACCAACTTCTCCACCTTCGTGCGCGACACATTGCCCACCACCACCAAGAGCATGCGCGACGTCACGAACTGCGACGCGTGATACGCCTTGAGGTCAGCGGTGGTGATTGACGTGAGCGACTGCTCGGTGCCGGTGGGCTCGAGCGCGTACGGATGGCCGGAGAACGCAATACTGTCGGCGAGGTAGTCGAGCAATGCATCGGGGCTGTCCTTGCGCTGACGTGTCGCGGTGACGAACTGCTCGCGCACCAGCTCCACGTCAGCCGGATCGAGACGCGGTGCCATGACGCGATCGGCGAGAATCGCCCACGTGCTGTCGAGGCCGGTGGTGGTGGCACGCAGACTGATCGTAGTCCAATCGGCATTCGCGCCCACACCAATCGCGCTGCCCAGCCGCGCCATCTTCGTGCGCAACACGTCGCGTGGATACTTTGCCGTCCCACGTTCACTCGCTTCAAGCAGCAGCGTTTCGATGCCCTGATTCGCCGCCGTGAGCTGACGCGTGCCACCCAACAGATACAGGTTGGCCGCGACCACGTTGTTCGCACTCACGCGACGTAAAATGACCGGAATGCCCGCCACATCGAACTTCGAGGTGAGCGTGTCGGTGGGCGACGTCACGGCAGGCGAGAGCTCCACCGCCTTCGCCAGCGCGGCGTTGTTTGGCGCCTTCGCGGGCGCCGTGGGCCGCTTTCCCGCAGCTTGCCCCGACAACGCACTCGCCGCCATCATCACCATCGCCGCCGCCCGCGCCACTCCGTACCCCATACCCCGTACTCCATCCTGTTTTTTCATGGCCGCACCACCGGACGCAACGCGGGCGTCAGCAGTTCCTTCTCGGTGAGACCGATCGAACGACGCGCTTCACTGGAGAGCAACACACCCGTGACGCGCGGCTTCCCGGCGATGTAGGTGCTGGTGTACCGCAGGAGATCGGTGATGCGCTGCTGGGCCATGGTGTCCGTGTAGCCAATGAAGTAGTCGAGAGTGGACACGCTCCACCAGAAGCCGATGGTGTGCGCGATTTCTGAGGCTTTCTCGATGCCGAAGGCACTCGAAACAGTACGTTGCGCCTTTACCGCTTCGAGTTCGCGCGTGGTCACGTACGTGGGATCGGTGAAGCGCGCAATCTCGCGCTCCAACGCCGCCATCGCAGCACGGTACCGCTCCGGTGTGGTTTGTCCGCTGATCGAAATCGGTCCGGTCTGATTCAGCGTGTAATAGTTCACGCCAACGCCCTGCCACAATCCGGTATCCACCAGGTTTTTTTGAAAGGTCGACCCTGGCGTGTTGAGCACGTCGCTGAATACGTCGGCCGCAAACGTCGCGCCCGGATCCTTGCCCACGCTCGGGCCCTGCCACTGAATGAGCACCGCCACGGCATTGATCGGCTCTTCGCTCATGTGCGACTTGTTGCCGCTTAGCGCAGGAATGGGCGGAATCGGATCGGCCTTGAACGGATCTTCGCCACGCGGCCACGCGCCAAACACCTGCTCGGCCAGCACGAATACTTGCTCCGGATTCACGTCGCCCGTGACGATCAGCGCGCTGTTGTTCGGCACATAGTACTTGCGCTGAATTTCGCGCATCTGCGCCGGCGTCACATTGGCAATTACAGTACGATCACCGATGGTGTTCTTCCGGCTGAAGTGTCCGGGATACAGCAACTCAGTGGCCTTCTGCTGAAACGCGAAGCCCGGCTGCGCTTCGTTGCGATCGTATTCGCCGAGCACGACCTCTTTCTCACGCTTCAACTCGTCTTCGCGAAACGTCGGGTTGATGAGCGCACTGGCCAGGAAGCGCAGTCCACCAGCCACTGAATCGGCGGGCAACGTGAGGAAGTAGTTCACACGCTCTTCCTGCGTCGTGCCGTTGAACACGGCGCCCAGTTCGGCGGCGCGATCGTTGAAAGCCTCGGCGTCGGGAAGATCCTTGTTGGCCTTGAAAAACATGTGTTCGTACATGTGCGCCAAGCCGGCGTACTCGGAACTCTGCGTGAACGCGCCATTCCGCACGTCGATCTCGAGGGTCGCGATCGGCACGCCATGATTCTCCACCACGATCACCTCCATGCCGTTCGTGAGCACCTTCCGGCGCACCACCTTGGCCAGCTCAGCGCGGGACTGCGCCGGCAGCGGCTGTGGCGCAACCGCGGGAAGGGCCACCGCGAGCAGGGCGGCCGTGAAGAGGCATCGAAGGGAAGGCCGGGCGCCGAAGGGTGCGGGCATGCGACGTCGTAAAAGGGAGGGACTCGCCAAATCGAACGGTTCAGTACCCCACGGCAAATCGCCGAGGTCCCGGAGGAGGTCCCGGAGGGCGAGCGGTATCACCCGAACGATGGCGTACGGACCCGCTGCGGGGAATCTTTCGGCATGACTCCCGCACAGATCGCCGACGCACTCGTATCGGCATCCGCTTCCACGCCGCTCGATCGCAGCCGACTGCAGCTCAGTGCACCGCTCGCGCCGTTCACGACGTTCCGCATCGGCGGTCCGGCCGACGTGCTCTTCGAGGCGCAGACGGCCGATGAATTGGCCACGGCCATCACGGCGGCGAAGCAGGCGGGGATTCCGTGGTTCGTGCTGGGGTTGGGCGCGAATGTGCTGATCGGCGATCGCGGCATCCGAGGCCTCGTGATCCGGAACGCCGCCTCCGCCCACACCATCTCCACCCACGGCGAGCTCTGGACCGAGAGCGGCGCGATTATGCAGGACGTGGTGCTCGACACCGTACGTGCCGGCTGGTCGGGGCTCGAGCACTACATTGGCATCCCGAGCACCGTCGGTGGGGCGCTGTGGCAGAACCTTCATTTCTTGTCGCCGGCTCCCGAGCGCGAGCGAACGATGTTCATCGCCGAAGTGTTCGAGCGGTGCGAGATTCTGCGCGAGGAAGGCGATCGTCGTGTGGTGCACGCCGACTACATCAAATTCGGCTATGACGACACGGTGTTTCACCACCGTCGAGATGTGGTGTTGAGCGCGACGTTTCAGCTCACCAAGGCCGATCCGGCGCGCCTACACCAGATTCTGCAGGAGAATCTCTCGTGGCGCGGCTCCCGGCATCCATGGCTGCAGGTGCATCCCAGCGCTGGCTCGATGTTCAAGAAAATCGACGGCGTGGGCGCTGGCCGGCTGATCGACCAGTGTGGGTTGAAAGGCTTCCGGGTGGGCGACGCGCAGATCTCCCACATCCATGCCAACATCCTCGTCAATCTCGGCCACGCCACGGCGACCGACGTCCGGGCACTGGTGGCGCACGCGCAGGCGGTGGTCAAGGAACGCTTCGGCTACGCACTACAGTCCGAAGTGGGCTTTATCGGGGAGTTTTAACGCTCCCGCAAGGAACGCAGACAGAGGAAACAGGAGGGAAGGATAAGCAAGCTGGAGCGAGCACGGGCAGAGGGGGCAGGGAGTAGGGGATCGTGGTTGGGGAAGGCAGGCTGTTGTTGATGGCGGCGTTATGCGTCACAGCGCGTGGCGTCGGGGACTCCGCGTGGCGCGTTAGATCGGTCGAGAGAACGTCTCGGAGGCGGAATTCGTGGCGGGACGAGAGGCGTTATTCGCGCGAATTGATGGGGTTGCGCTGCTGTGGGCCGAGTGGGAACGTATAGGGAGCGCTGGGACTCGATCGTATCGACGGTGGTAGGTCGGTCGAGTGAATAGGCGTTATGCGAACGAATCTGGGATCGATTATTGTTCAGGTAATCGGGAGGAAACGCCGTGACCAAAGTAGAGCAAATCGAGCACGAAGTTCGCCAGCTTTCCGAGCGCGAGCTGGCAAGCTTTCGCTCGTGGTTCAGTGA
>JANLVC010000085.1:0-21952 GCA_031363815.1 Gemmatimonadota bacterium | reverse complement strand
GCGGACCTTAGGGAAGAAATGGAAACAGCGCCCGGCCAAGGAATGGCAAAGCGCTGTCCCCCATCTGCGATTGTTATTTGGGGATCGCTTTCCAACGGCGATCTAACGGGAGCTCATACACAGAATTCCTGATACTCCCCGCTCGATGGTCACGCCGGCTGCCGTTTCGCCCCGTATTCTTAGCGCCGTTCCCTCTTAGCGCCGTTCGCCGTTTTACGTTCCCCCTCACTCCGCCCCCCCTGCTATCTGCGCCCCCACTCTCCCTGCCAGCGACGGGTGTTGCTGCCACATGTACGCGCCCATCGCGCCTGACGCGATCAGGTTGGCGAGGAAGACTTGCAGCCACGTGATATCACCGAATCCCAGCGAGAGCACCGACGTCCAGCCGATCCAGCCCACTTCGAAGACCACAAAGAGGCCGGCGAAGCCGATGAACGCGGAGGGCACCTTCTCGGCGCTGTTGACCACCCACGAAAAGGCGTAGCCGATGACGCAGAAGAGCGCGAAGTGGAAGAGTGTGTAGCCGATAAACGCGGCGGCTTTGCTTGGAGTGTCGCCTTGCAGGAATAGCGACCCCAAGGCGTTGCCCAACATGATTGGAGTGGCGAGGAGTTCGCCTCGCATCGCGTCGAGGATCGCGAACCAGACCGCAATAGCGGTGGCTCCGATGAGTCCGGCGGAGATTCCTTCCCGTGCCACTCGATTGCCCGTAGACATCCGATGTCCTCCTCCCATCACGGTGATTTTGGAGGCCTGCCCCTCGACAAGCCTCATCCACGCTGTACTTCGCTTCGTTCGCGCTACATATCTGCAGCAGGAAGTCCGTGTGCTGCGCTGCTGTAGCTGTACGCCATACAGCGGTTGTCGTTCCCCGAGTCTCTCCCGTAGTAGGCGGCGGTGGCTGGTCGATGCTGCAGTCGGCTCTTGCGAGAGTACCACTTAATTCCGAATCCTGCCATGCCCCACGCGTCTCGCTCCATCTTGGCTACGTTGCTGACCGCTGGTGGTCCCATACTGCTGCTACTGGCGGCGTGCGGCGGTGGCGACATCGCCGAGCGCGCGAAAACGGCTGGCGCGATGGTGGCGGCGGGTCCCTCGTGCGTCAGCACGGATACCACGCCAGTTGGGCTCGCCGTGCTCGACTTCATCACCAAGGCGAAGCCACTCCCCAAGCGGTTTCTTAGCGCGGCCGGCACCGACTCCGCCGTACCGGATGACGGCTTCAAGGTGCTGCAGGACAAGGGCCCAACCTACTTCTACAGCAGCGACACGGTCGCGCAGCGAAAGATTCGCGAGAAGCTCGAAGAGGTTGGCCCGTATCCGTCAATGTTGGTGGTGTTCCGCGGGACGACCGCCGCCGATCAGGGGAATACCGTGACGGTGCGACTGGGCGGGCACTACGTGGGAGGCGACGACAACGGCCAGTTGGCGCCGACCCGCTCGTACATGCTGCGCTGCGACTCCACGAGATGGAAGGTGGCGTCGTCCAAAACCGAGGCTGGCGCCTGATGGCGGCGCGCCCCGAGCGGCTCGTGTCGCTCGATGTATTTCGAGGCCTGACCGTGGCCGGCATGCTGCTGGTGAACAACCCCGGCACGTGGTCGGCGATCTATCCGCCGCTTGAGCATGCCGCGTGGAACGGGTGGACGCCGACCGACCTGATTTTTCCGTTTTTCCTGTTCATTGTCGGGATCACTACCGAACTCTCCCTCCGCGCGCGGCGAGCCAGAGGCGATGATGAACGCGCCATTCTGCGGCAGATTCTCCGACGCGGTGCGCTCATTTTTCTGTTCGGGTTCCTGCTGTCCGGCTTCCCCTTCTTTACGTGGCCTCCGGCACTCCCCGAGGCCAGTTTCCTCGATCGCGTAGTCGACCGCCTCGAGCATTGGCGCGTGTTGGGCGTGCTGCAGCGCATCGGTCTCGCCTATCTGTTCGGCGCGTTGCTCACGTGGCGTACCACGCTCACGCAGCAAACTGGTATTCTCGCCGTCCTGCTGTTCGGCTACTGGGCGCTCATGACGCTGGTACCCGTGCCCGACACCGGCGTCGCCGGACGTTTCGTGCTCGACCACCCCGACCAGTTGTTGAGTGCCTGGCTGGATCGCACGATCCTGGGCACCAACCACCTCTGGATCGGCGCCAAGACGTGGGACCCGGAAGGCGTGCTCAGCACGGTGCCGGCGATCGGGACGATGATTTTGGGTACCTTCGCCGGACGGTGGATCGCGCATCAGGAGCGCACACTCACCGATCGCCTCGCGGGGTTGTTTGCGGTCGGTGCGATGGCGATGATGCTTGGTCTCATGTGGCACTGGGTGTTTCCGATCAATAAGAGTATCTGGTCGAGTTCTTACGTGATCTTCACGGCGGGCATGGGTGCTGTTTCGCTCGCGACCTGCATGTGGATCATCGACGTGATGCAGGTGCGACGCTGGACGTTCCCGTTCGTCGTATATGGGACCAACCCGATGCTCGCCTTTCTCGGGTCGGGATTGATGGCGCGCCTCATCTCATCGATCTGGACATGGGAAACGGGTACCGGCAGTCGGATCTCGGCGCAGGGATTCGTGTTTAATACCCTGTACGCATCGTGGCTTCCGCCGCGGGAAGCATCGTTCGCGTACGCCGTCAGCTTTGTCGCCCTCTGGTTCTTGTTGCTGTGGGGCGCGTGGAAACGTGGGTTCGTCCTTAAGGTCTGACGATGACGCTTGTTCGGCTCACCAGTACCGTTCGTCGCCGTTCGCTCGCGCTCGTCGCGGGCCTGCTGCTTGTCGCGCCTGACCCCGCCGGCGCGAACGCGGAATCCGCCAACGCGGAATCCGCCAACGCGGTGACCGCGAACGTGGCGACCGTCCTTGCGATGCAGGCACGGTCCGCGCGACAACCCAAACGTCCAGCGCCGAAAAAGAAGATGTCGGCGAAACGCAGCACGCGCAGTACGCGGGCGGCTCGGGCACGGGCGCCGATCGTTTCGGTATTGCGATTCACGACGCCTCGAGGGGACGCCGCACTCACCAGCGATCTGACCACGCTGCTGGGCAGTCGCACGAGGAACGGGGTGTGGGGCGCGATGGTCGTCAGCATCACGCGCGGCGATACGCTGTTTGCGCACGGTGCCGACAGCAAGATGGTGCCGGCCAGTACGATGAAGCTGTTCACCTCGGCGATCGCGTTCGAGAAGCTCGGTCCCGCGCACAGCTTCAGTACCGATGTGCTGCGCGACGGTCCGCTGGAGGCCAATGGCGTGGTGCGTGGTAATCTGGTGCTGCGCGGCGATGGCGATCCGTCGCTGTCGCCGCGCTTCGTGCGTGGCGGTCCTGATGCCTCGATGACGATGTTGGCGCGCTTCGTGGCGGGTGCCGGCATCACGCGGGTAACGGGTGACCTGGTGGCCGACGCGTCGGCGCTGGAGATGCGCGGTATCCCGGAAGGCTGGCTGACCCGGTACGCCGGTGCCGGATACGCGGCGCCGTTCTCGGCGCTCACGCTCAACGAGAACATCGTGATTGTGGGCGTCACGGCGGGCGGCGTCGGCGGTACGGGCAAGGTGTTCCTCGAACCGGCCACTCGTGGCCTGACCATCACGAATACGGTCCGCACGGTCGCCGGGAGCAGCACGCGCATCCGCGCCCATCGCGTGGGGAACGATCGGGTGGTGGTCGGGGGCACGATCGGCGCGCGCGCGGGCACGGTGCGCTATCAGCTCGTGGTCGGCGATCCCGCCACGTTTACCGGCGGTGCTTTTCGCGCCGCGCTGGAAGAGCAGGGCATCACGGTGGACGGCGCACTCCGTGTTGGGCGAACGCCGGAAAACGCTACGTTGGTCACCAGTCTGCCGTCGCCGCCGCTGGCCCGCCTGGTGTCAACGATGAACCGTGAGAGCATCAACATTTTTGCCGAGCTCCTGTTCCGCGGTGCCGCGCGCGGCGCGGACAAGCAGACGCTGGGTTCGGCGGAGAACGCATCGGCCGCGCTGAATGAGTTCATGGTACGGCAGGTCGGCGCCGCGCCCGACGCGGTCAGCGTTACCGACGGAAGCGGCCTCTCGGTGCTCGACCGCGTGACGCCGCGGTCACTCGTGCAATTGCTGGCCCACGCCCATCGCGCTCCGTGGGGCAGCGCGTTTCACGCGTCGTTGCCCGTGGCTGGTGAATCCGAGCTGCTGCGCAATCGCATGCGGGCCACGCCGGCGCAGGGCAATCTACACGCCAAAACGGGCACGACGAACGAGGTGGTCGGTCTCTCGGGCTACGTGACGGCCGAGAACGGCGAAATTCTGGCGTTCGCCTTTTTGTACAATGGCAAGGATCGCTGGCATGCCCGCGAAACGATCGACGCCATGGGCCCCACGATGGCGGCCTTCTCACGGGAGTAAGTGGGTACTCTGCTGGGCTCGACTGCGGCACGGGTCCGCTGCGGCACGGGTCCGCTGCGGAGAGCGCCGTGCTGGCATCGAAAATTCGTTGGTTCGCGCGAAGTTCGCGTGACTTCGTGCCTGTGCCGTCGCGCAACAGGCCCGCCCAGCGTACCAGGAGCTCCTTACCGTGTGCCCCGAGATTCGCGTGCCTTGCCGCTCGGCAGCGGTTCGCGAACGTTGCGCGCGCCGGCCGACGGGTCGAGGTCGATGCCGCGTGCGACACTCAGGCCGCGGGCCATGGCGGTCGAGAACGATGATCCGTTCG
Source organism: Gemmatimonadota bacterium (assembly GCA_031363815.1). Taxonomy (GTDB): domain Bacteria; phylum Gemmatimonadota; class Gemmatimonadetes; order Gemmatimonadales; family Gemmatimonadaceae; genus Gemmatimonas. The sequence goes on along the minus strand of JANLVC010000085.1, from coordinate 17,270 downwards.
AGCCCGCGACGACCGTGCTGTTGTAACCCACCGCGAAGGCCCCTCCGATGCCGCTGGGGGCGCCGGTGACGCTCCAGAGCAGGTCGGTGGTGCCCGTGGAGAGTGTGCTCCAGGAGGAGCCGTTGAAGCGCAGCAGCGTGCCCTGTTCGCCGGTCGCGTACAGATCCGACGCGTTCGGCCCCCAGATCGACGTAAGGACGCGGCTGCTGCCGGTCGAGAACGACGTCCACGAGGTGCCGCTCAAGCTGAACGCCACGCCACTGCTGCCCGACGACGACGCGCCGACTGACCTGGCGCCGGCACTGCCCGTCCAGACGCCGGCTAGCGTTCCCGTGGTGTTGACCGTGATCGCGCTCCACCCGCCGCCGGTCAGGCGTCGCGCCGCGCCGTTCTCGCCCGTGGCGATGATGTCGGTGGCCGATGAACCATGGATGGCCCAGAGAGCGCTGCCGGTGGTCGTCGTGACCGCCCACGACGTGCCGTTGAAGCGCAGCACTTCACCCGCCGCGGTCACCGCGTACACATTCGATGCGCTGCTGCCCCACAGGCCGTACACGCTGGCTGTGGAGGGGAAGCTCATCGTCGTCCAGGCGGTGCCGTCGAAGCGCAGCATGGTGCCGTTGTCCCCCCCCGCGAACGCCTCGGTCGAGCTCGCGCCCCACACGGCGTTCAGCGTGGCAGTGGTCGGTGTTGGCTGACGCGCCCACGAGGTGCCGTTCCAGCGATAGATGAAGCCGAACTCTCCGACCGCCCACGCATTGGTGGCCGATGTCGTCCAGGCATCGATCAGGTCGGGAGCAAGGCCAATCGTTTCCCAGCTGCCGTTCGCGAGGCGCTGTACGCTTCCGCGTTGTCCGCCCGCCCACACGTCACCGGCGGCGCCAACGGAGACCGTGAACATGCGCGGGGCATAGGGAGTAGTCACTCGGGTGAGTGCACCGCTGTTGAGGAGCAGCAGACCGTCGTCGCTCGCGATGTAGAGACGCGTGTCGGTTGGCGACACCGCGCTCACACCGTACAAGTCGGCCACAATGCCGTTGCTGTTCACCGTCGTCCAGACACCGCCACTGTACGAGAGTACCGTGCCGAAGGCGCCGACCGCTACCACATTCGAGCTCGTCAAGCCTGACACGCCGCTCAGCGATTCGGTGGTCGGAACGGTCTGACGCGACCAGCTGCCGTTGCCGAAGCGGAGCACTGTGCCATTCGCACCGACGGCGAAGGCGATGCCGCCGCTCGCCCAGACGCTGTTCAGCGCCTGCGACGATCCGGAGCTGCTGGTACTCCACGCCGTCCCGTTCCAGCGCAGCGCCGTGCCGTTCTCACCCACAGCGAAGCCGCTGGTCGCGCTCTCCAGGAACACGCTGTTGAGGCGGCTCGTGGTTCCGGTGCTTTCGACCGTCCAATTCGACCCATCGAAGCGGATCGTGACGCCGTTCGTCCCGACGGCCATGGCGTTGCTGGACGACCATGCGTGCACCGCCAGGAACTGCGTACCATACGAGGCCCCCCGCGCCGCCAGCGACCAGCTGCTGCCGTTCCAACGGAAGACATCACCAATCAGGTTCACGGCAAAGGCACTGCTGGCGTCGATTCCGCGCAGCGAGACCACGTCTTCGTACAACGCGCCGCCAAGTCGAGTAGCGGCCCAGGTGGAGGCGAGTCCATTGGTGACCGACACAAAGGCCGTGTCGCGCATGGTCGTGTCGGCCACCGACAGCACCAGGATGCTCGCGCTCCCGTTCGCGACCGCCGTAACCAGTCCCGCGGCGCTCACGCTGGCCACCGCGCTGTTGGTGCTGCGATAGCTCACCGCGGTCGAAAGGGGCGCATCCGCCACGACCGTGGGTTCCAGCTGGACCGTCTGTCCTGCCAGCATCGACGACAAGCCCGGGGTAACGCGTACTGAACGCACGACGGCGGCGACGCTGATCGTTGACGTCGCGCGTCGCGTGGTATCGGCGACGGCGACGGCCGTGACATCGGCCGTACCGACGGCGACACCGGTTACGACGCCCGTGGCCGACACGGTGGCCACCGAGGCATTGCTCGTGCGCCACGTGACGGCGGTGGTCGAGTTATTCTCCGTCGTCACCGTGGCCACGATCGTGCGCGTGCCACCGACGCCGACCGTGGCCGCCGTGGGCGACACACTGACCGCCGCCGCATACCGCACCGTGAACAGCGACGTCGCGCGCTTGGTGGTATCCGCCGCCGCGATCGCCGTAATGATCGCCGTGCCGACGGTCACGCCATTCACGAGCCCCAATGACGACACGGCGGCCACGGCGGCGTTGCTGGTGCGCCAGATCACTGCCTGCGAGGCGCCGGGATCGGCGGTGAAGGTGACGCCGAGTTGGCGGGTGTCACCCGTGAAGATCGTGGCGACGGCCGGCGTGATATCGAGGTCGCGGACCACCGGTTCGATCGTGACGGCCGCCGTGCCGCGGCGTGTGGTGTCGGCTACCGAGACGGCGGTAATGAGCGTGCTGCCCACTGAAACGCCGGTCACGACTCCGGTCGAAGAAACCGTGGCGATGGCGTTGTTCTGACTACGCCACGTGAGGGCCGTGCTGAGGCCGGGCTCGAGGTTGACCGAGGCCGCCAAGGTGCGCTGCGCACCCGTGCCCATCGAGAGCGTGGACGGCGTGATCGCAATCGAGCCGGCAGAGGTCACGGTCACCTGCGCCGTGGCAATCACGCGGGCATCACCGACGGCGTTCACCCGAATGATGGTATTGCCGGGCGCGACGCCCGTGACGATGCCCTGTGTGTTCACCGACGCGACCGCCGGATTGTCGGAGAGCCACCGGAGATCGAGCAACGCCCCCGCGTCGGCATCGACCGTAACATTCAGCGGCAGCTGACCGCCGGCGATCACCGATACGGCCTGCGGGGCGATTGTGATGGTGCGAACCGCCAGCACGCCGACGCTGATCTCGAGCAACAGATCGCCCGTGCGGGCGCGAATCGTCGCTCGGCCTGGCGCGCGTGCCGTGACCGCGGCCGTCGAGCCGCTCCCCGACACGTCGGCGATGGTCGCGGCGGAGCTCGTCCACGTAACCGGCACCCCGGGAATCGCCGTACCCGACCGATCGCGCGCGGTAACCGTGATCGTTTGTGACGCGCCGACGGCATTGAGGTTGAACCCGCCGGTCGAACTCTCGAAACGCGTCGGTGTGCCCGCCGAGCCGCCGCCGGGATTCCCGGTAACGCCATCAGCTGGCGCAGCGCACGCCTGCAGGCCGATGGCGAGCATCGACCCCACGACCACCGGCGAAATCCAATGGGCGGCGCGACGGAACGTCGAGCGCGAGCCGCATTCGTTCAGGGAAACAGGCATGAGAACAGCACGCACCAGCGAAGGTCGAAGCGCGCTGCCCGGGAGTGACGGGTACATCCCCGACCAACGTCCGCAGCGCACAGGGTCATCCAACTCACACTTTGGACGACCGATGTCCGCACGCGGCATCATTTCGCACAGGCGTTTGTGGGCGATATCACGGCGCGGGCACCGCTGTTACAGCGGCGGCGTGCGGGAAAGATTGTGTTCCCGAAACGCTCAAGTTTTTCACGCACCATGAACAAATCCAACCTGCCATGGATGAGCGAACGACGCCGTGACGGGTGTCACGGCGTCGTTCATCTTCGTGAAGAGTTGCCGCTCACCGTGCGCTATCGCGAACCCTTTCGCTTGCGTGCGTCGCCGTGCGGCTGCGGACCGCGTCGCACCCGCGCCGTCGTTGTCGGCTCAAGTGAACCGAGTGCACGGGCGTCCGAAACGGTGAGACTCGCGGCGCGAAATCCGGTGGCGCTGCTCGCGGTCACGATCGTGCTGTTGATACCGACCGCGAATCCACCTGACGCATTCGGCGCTCCGGAAACACTCCACAGCAGATCCGTCGTGCCCGTCGCCATCGACGTCCACGTGTTGCCGTTGTAGCGCAGCATGGTGCCGTTGTCGCCAGTCGCGTACACGTCAAATTCGGTCGGGCCCCACAGCGCGGTGAGGGCTGGCGTCGCGCCCGGCTGCAATGACGACCACGCGGTCCCATTGTAGCGATAGGCGATGCCCGCACTCCCCATGGAATTCGCGCCCGCGGCGAACACGTTGGTCGCCTCCGTCAGCCACACGCCGGCCAGTGTGCCGGTGGCGGGAGCGGGGAGCGGGGTAAACACGGTTCCGTTCAGGCGCCACACCGCGCCGTTCTCTCCCGCCGCATAGACCTCAGCGGCCGAGGCGCCGTACACCGCCCACAGGGGTGCCGCCGCGGTGGACAGCACCGTCCACACCGAGCCGTTGAAGCGCAGCATCTCGCCGTCCTTCGTGGTCGCGTACACGTTGGCGCCAGTGGTGCCCCACAACGCCGACACGGTGCTCACACTGGGGAACGCCATCTGCACCCATGCGCTGCCGATCAAGCGCAGCATGGTGCCCGCCTCGCCGCCGATAAAGCCTTCGCCGGTGCTGGTGGCCCACACGCTGGTCAGCGTCGCCTGGGTGGGCACCGCGACCGTCGTCCAGTTGCTGCCGTTCCAGCGATAGACGAAACCAAACTCGCCCACCGCATACGCGTTGTCCGACGCTGCGGTCCACACGTCGAGCAGGTCGGGGGCGAGGTTGTTCGTGGTCCACGCGGCACCGCCAAGATCGGCGCTGCGCAACACGGCACCACGCTCGCCGCTTGCCCACGCGGTGCCCGTGGCATCGACGCTTACGCCGAAGAGCTGCGGAGCGTACGGCGTGCTCACCAACGCGGCCGTGATGCCGTCAAGCTGCGCCACACCACCGTCACCTACCAGATAGCGGCGGCCTCCGTTGGCGGCCGAGCCACTCACCTGATACACGTGGCCGGACAAGCCACCAACGCCGAGCACCGACCACGCCATGCCGTTCCAGCGGAGCAGGGTGCCGTTGGTCCCCACGATCACCACATCCGCCGCGCTGTTGCCGTGTACGCTGTACAGCAGCTCCGTGCTGGGCACGGTCACGCGTGTCCAGAGGCCGGCGGTGCGCCGAAGGACTTCCGTGTTGGCGCCCACCGCATACACCACGTTGTCGCCGCCCCACACGCCGTTCAGCGTCTGCGTGGAGTTGGTGGCTTCGGTGCTCCATGTGTTGGTGGTCAGCTGCAACAGGGTGCCATTATTGCCGGCCGCCCACGCGACGGTTGGGCTCTCCACCCACACGGCGTTGAGCGTTTGCGTGGTGCCCGATGTCATCGTGCTCCACGCGGTGCCGTTCCAGCGCGCGATGGCGCCGTTGGTGCCGACCGCGATCATATTGGTGGCCGACGAGCCATGTAGCGCCTGATAGTCGGCGCTGTTCGACAGCGACAGCGTCCACGTGGTGCCGTTCCAGCGGTAGATGTCGCCCAGCAGGTCGATCGCGAATACGTTCGTGGCGCTGAAGGCGGCGATCGAGAGCAGGTCGTCACGCAACACGCCGCCCAGCCGTGCCGAACTCCAGGCGGTGGCCAAACGGGGCACCACGTTCAGCGTGACGGTGTCGCGCTTGGTGCCGTCGGCCACCGACGTCGCGGTGATGAGCGTCCGGCCAAGGCTGACTGCGCTCACCACGCCCTGCGCGTTGATCGACGCCACGCCGGCCGAGCCGGAACTCCACGTGACGCCTGTCTGGACGCCGGGATCCGCGCTCACGGTCGCGGACAAGGTGGTGCTGGTGCCGGCATTGAGGCCGATGTTGCGCCGCGTAATGCTGACCGCAACCGGGCGGATGGGCACGGTGATCGCACTCGTGGCACGGCGTGCGGTGTCGGCCGTGGAGAGTACGGTGATCGTGGTGCTGCCCAACGCGACGGCGGTCACGAGGCCGGTCGAACTCACGGTCGCGGCGGCGGGATTACTGGAACGCCAGATCACGGTTTGCACGACACCGGCGTCGGCGGTCACGGTCGCGGTCAGCTGCTGCGTCGTGGTGATGAACAGCGACGCCGTGGTCGGCGAAACAGCGACGGCGCGCACCACCGGCACGACATTCACGGTCACGTTGGCGCGCAGCGTGGTGTCACCCACCGAGACGGCGGTAATCGTGGCCGCTCCCTGCGTTACACCCGAGACCACGCCGGCCGCCGATACCGTGGCGATGGTGGCGGCGCTCGTGCGCCAGGTGACCGTGGTGGGAAGTCCGGCCTCAATCTGCACGCTGACCTGCAGCGACTGCGTCTGACCCGTGCCGAACGTCACCGTGGTCGGGGTCACGGTGACACCGCGCGCAGCCTGAACGGTGATGGTGGCCGTGCTGCTCACGCGGGTATCGGCGGCGGCGGTGGCGCGGATGGTGGCGGAACCGATCCCGATCGCCGTTACCAGCCCCGTGCTGTTCACGGTGGCCACCGACGGCGTTTCACTGCTCCACGTGACACCGGTACCGGCGCCGTTGATGACCTCGACGACCGCACTCAGCGACTGCGTCTCGCCGATGCGGATCGTGGCGACGCTGGGCGTCACCGTGACGCCGCGCACCGTGGGGGGATTCACGACCACCGGCGGGCCGGCGGGGTCGCCCCCGCCGCCGCAGGCGGTCAGCGCCACGAGCGTGGCGATCCGGAAACGACGCAGCGGAGACGCGAAGCGAATTCGGGATGACGACAGGGCTGGGTGCATGGCGTGGCGAGAGTGACGGGCGAGCCGGTCGGGACAACAACGGGTACGCCGGACGCCGGCGTACCCGCCGCTCCCTACGCCGACGGAAGGGTGACGGTGCTGAATTCCTGCGTGTCGCGCGGCGCGGTCATCCGCGCCGGATTGAGGATCTCGTCAAGTTGCTCGCGAGTGAGCAACTTGCGCTCAAGAACCAGATCGAACACTCCGCGTCCACTGGCCAGCGCCGTCTTGGCAATGTCGGTGGCGATTTCATAACCAAGGACGGGCACGAGCGCCGTCACGATGCCGATCGAATGCTCTACGAAGTACCGCATGCGGTCGGCATTGGCGGTGATGCCGGTGACACAGCGCTCGCGCAGCACGAGGCACGCGTTACGCAGCATGTCGATACCACGCAGCAAACGATACGCGATCACCGGCTCAAACGCATTGAGCTGCAGCTGCCCGGCCTCGGCCGCCATCGTCACGGTCACGTCACCGCCGATCACTTCGAAGCACACTTGGTTCACCACTTCCGGAATGACGGGATTGACCTTGCCCGGCATGATCGACGAGCCGGGCTGCATCGCCGGCAAATTGATCTCGCCGAACCCCGCCCGCGGCCCCGACGACAGCAGTCGGAGATCGTTGCAGATCTTCGACAGCTTCGTGGCGGTTCGCTTCATGACGCCGGAGAGTTGCACGAAGGCGCCGGTATCGCTGGTCGCTTCGACCAGATCGAACGCCGTGATCACGGGCACTTGGGCGATCGTCGCGAGGTGCTTGCACGCGAGCGCCGCATACCCGGGCGGGGCGTTGATGCCGGTGCCAATCGCCGTCGCTCCGAGATTGATCTCGCAGATCAACGACTGTGCTTCGCCGAGACGGTCTACGTCTTCCCGTAGCGTATGTGAGAACGCCATGAACTCCTGACCCAGCGTCATCGGCACCGCATCCTGCATCTGCGTGCGTCCCATCTTGATCAGCGGCGCGAACTCCACGCCCTTCTCGCCAAAGGCGTCGGCCAGGCGCGCGAGCTCCACGCGGAAGCCGGAAAGGCTCTTGTGCAGCGCGATGCGCACCGCCGTGGGATACACGTCGTTCGTGGACTGGCTGAGATTGACGTGATCATTGGGCGAGATCACCTCATACGCGCCACGTTGCTGGTTGCTGAGCTCGAGCGCACGATTCGCGATCACTTCGTTGGCGTTCATGTTGGTGGAGGTGCCGGCGCCTCCCTGAATCATGTCAACCAGAAAGTGCTCGTGATGTCGTCCAGCCTGTATTTCACGGGCGGCGCGGATGATCACATCGGCATGCTGCTGTTCCAGCAAACCAAGTTCAAGGTTGGTTTGCGCCGCCGCCTCTTTCACGGCAGCGATCGATTCGATCAGGACCGGGAACTCGCGAAGTGGAATGCCGGTAATCGGAAAATTCTCGAGGGCGCGCAGCGTCTGCACGCCGTACAACGCCTCGTACGGCACATCGCGCTCGCCGAGGAGATCGTGCTCCTTCCGGGTGCGATGACCGCCAAAGCCGAGCGTGCGGCCGCGGCCGACCAGGGTGGCATCGGCGCGGCGCAAGCGCACGGAGATCGCGCGCGCGGCGCGGGCTACGAGGGCCGCGTACAGCTGCGGCGCTTCACGCGTGATGTCGTCGAGCTGCTCCCGGGCCAGCACCATGGCCGTGCCGGGCATGATCACCCGCGCCGTGGTGCCGTGCGCGGAGTCGTCAAGCAGCAACCCCTCGCCCACTGCCTCGCCGTCGCCGAGCGTCACGAGACGGGTGGTACGCCCGTCGGACGACTTCTCGATGGCGACGGCCCCGCTAATGAGGATCGCGAAACGCTGCCGTGCCTCGCCTTCGTGAAAAATGGTGTCGTCGGGGACGAGGGCGAGCGGCGTCACGTGCCGCGCAAGCTTCCAGAGGTGCGCGTCGGTGAAGCCCTCAAGAAACGAGGTCGCGCGCAGCGCATCGGCGATTTCGGCCGGAGTGGTCATGGGGGCGAGTGAAGGTGGGAAACTGATGCAGGGAAGCTGCCCGCCGAACCTGCCTCTCGCCACCAGTCACCTGCCGCGATATCGTCGGTTTCATCAGAAACCGATCATTCGTGATACCTCGCCGTTAGCAGACCCCGTTCCGGAGCCCCCCGTGCCATTGTCCCGTCGTGATTTCCTCGAGCGCTCCGCCGCGCTCGCCGCTGCCGGCTTCGTTCCTCGTCTTCCGGATACTTTCGGGCACGAAGTAGGCCAGTCGTTCGCTCTCGCCGCTCCGATTCCCGGTTTCCGTGGGCGTCCCCTCGTGGTGTCGTCCTCGAACGGCATAAAGGGCGTGAAGGTCGCCTACGACAAGATGCTCACGGGGGAAGACCCGCTCGACGCGGCGATCGCCGGCGTGAACCTGGTGGAGCTCGATCCTACGGATCAGTCGGTGGGGCTGGGCGGCCTGCCAAATGAGGAAGGCGTGGTCCAGCTCGACGCCTCGTGCATGCACGGTCCAACCCGCCGGGCGGGCTCGGTGGCCGCCATCGAAGGGATCGCTACGCCGTCGCTGGTCGCCAAGGCGGTGATGGACTATACCGACCATGTGATGCTGGTAGGCGCTGGTGCCACAAAGTTTGCCAAAGCGATGGGGTTCAAGGAGCAGAACCTGCTCACCGAGCAGTCGCGACAGGACTGGATGCGCTGGAAGTCGCGCCTGAACGCCAACGATGCGTGGCTTGATCACGACGAGAATATCAAGATCAAGTTCACGACGGGCACGATCAACATGAACGCCGTGAATGCATCGGGGGACATGGGCTCGGTGACGACCACCAGCGGCATGGCCTGGAAGGTGCCCGGCCGTATCGGCGACTCACCGGTGATCGGCGCCGGGCAGTACTGCGACAATCTGGTCGGTGCCGCCGGCAGCACGGGGCGCGGCGAAGCGAACATCAAGACCTGCGCGTCGTTCCTGATCGTCGAGTTCATGCGCCAAGGGCTTACCCCGGAAGCGGCGCTGATGAAAACCCTGGAGCGAGTCGTGGCGATGACCGAGCCACGCCTGATGGGTGTCAGCGGCCGCCCCAAATTCGATCTGGAGTTTTACGCGCTCACCAAGGACGGCCGCTACGCCGGGGCCACGCTGTATTCGGGTGGCAAGTTCGCGGTGTGCGACGAGAAGGGGGCGCGGCTGGAGGAGATGGCGTACCTGTTCAAGCGGTAGTGGTTTGACGCCGACGCTCCCGGAGAAAACTCCCTAGGGAGCAGGGGGCCGTTGCAGTAAGTTGCGTCATGCCCGACCTCATTATCCCGACCCCCTACTCGCCCGCGCTGGTCGAGCCAAAATGGCGCGCCCGCTGGGCCGACCGTGGCACGAACCACGCCGCCCTCGAGAACGCGGAGCGCCCGTTTTACGCGCTCATGATGTTTCCGTATCCGTCGGCCGAAGGGCTACACGTGGGGAATCTCTTCGCGTTCACCGGCAGCGACATCTCGGCCCGATACCACCGCCTGTTGGGACACGAGGTGTTCCAGCCGCTCGGCTACGACGCGTTCGGGATCCACTCGGAGAATTACGCGCTCAAGATCGGCGCGCACCCGATGGAGCTCACGCCCAAGAATGTCGCGAATTTCCAGCGGCAGCTCGAGCGGGCGGGGTTGATGGTCGACTGGCGTCAAAAGGTCGACACGTCGCGCCCGGATTACTACAAGTGGACACAGTGGGTCTTCCTGCAGCTGTACAAGCAAGGGCTCGCGTACAAGAAGGCGGCGGCCGTGAACTGGTGCCCCACCGACATGACGGTGCTCGCGAACGAGCAGGTCGAAGGTGGGTTGTGTGAGCGGTGCGGCACGCCGGTCGAGCAGCGCTTTCTGGAGCAGTGGTTTTTCCGCATCTCGGCGTATGCCCAGCGGCTGCTGGACAACCTTGAGTGGCTGGACTGGTCGCCGATCACGAAGTTGGCCCAGAAAAACTGGATCGGCCGTTCTGAAGGTGCCGAGCTGTCGTTTCGCGTGGGCGGGCACGACCACACGATCAAGGTGTTCACGACGCGTCCCGACACGATCTTCGGCGCCACGTATCTCGTGCTGGCTCCCGAGCATCCGCTGGTGGCCTTACTCACCACCGACGCCCAGCGCGACGCGGTGCAGGACTACCAGAGCGCGACCAAGAAGCAGGATGTGATCGCGCGGAAGAGCAGCAAGGACAAGACCGGCGTGCGCACGGGCGCGTACGCCGTGAATCCGGCCACCGGCGCGAATATCCCAATCTGGATCGCCGACTACGTGCTCATGGAGTACGGGACCGGCGCCATCATGGCCGTGCCCGGGCATGACGAGCGCGACTTCGAGTTTGCGCAGCAGTTTGGCCTGCCGATCGTGCGCGTGGTGGCCGGTCCCGACGATGCCGCCGACACACCGCTTGGCGATACCGCCTACACCGACGATGCACAGGGCCGCCTGGTGAATTCGGGCGCGTTTGACGGGCAGCCGGTGGCGGACGCGAAGTTTACCGTGACCGATTGGCTTGCCGCGGGCGGTCACGGATCGAAAGTGGTCAACTTCCGGTTGCATGATTGGTGCATTTCGCGCCAGCGCTATTGGGGACCACCGATTCCCATCATCTACTGCGACGCGTGCGGTACCGTGCCGGTGCCCGAGTCGCAACTGCCGGTGGAATTGCCGTTTATCCCCGACTTCAAGCCCGACGACTCCGGGATCTCGCCACTCGCTCGCCACGAAGAGTGGTATCGCGTGCCGTGCCCCACGTGCGGCGCGCCCGCCCGTCGGGAAACCGACGTGTCGGACACGTTTTTGGACAGCGCCTGGTACTTCCTGCGCTATCCGAGTGCCACGCGCAGCGATGTTGCGTTCGACGCTGATGTCACGAAGCGCTGGCTGCCGGTAAATTCGTACATCGGCGGCAATGAACACGCGGTGTTGCACCTGCTGTATTCGCGTTTCGTGACCATGGTCATGAAGGACGCCGGGCACATCGATTTCGAAGAGCCGTTTACCCGCTTCCGTGCGCACGGCATGATCATTCGCGACGGCGCGAAGATGTCGAAGTCGAAGGGCAACGTGATTAACCCCGATGTGTACATGGAAGAGTGGGGCGCCGATGCGTTCCGCATGTATCTCATGTTCCTCGGCCCGTACGAAGAGGGCGGCGACTTCCGCGATCAGGGCATCAGCGGCGTGCGTCGGTTCCTCGACCGGTTGTGGGCGTCGGTGCGTGATGCGCGCACCGACGGCAACCCCGACCCGCAGGTCATGCGCCAGCTGCATCGCACCATTAAGAAGGTGGGTGAGGACACGGCGACGCTGAGCTACAACACCGCGATCGCCGCCATGATGGAGTATCTCAATCATGTCCGATCGGCCGACCGCGCCGTGCATCGCGATGAAGTGCTGCCCCTCGTTCAGCTGGTGGCGGCGTACGCGCCGCACTTCGCCGAGGAGTGCTGGGAGCTCTTGGGGCATACGGCGAGCGTCTTTGATGCAGGATGGCCGACGTTCGATCCGGCCCTGCTGGTAAACAACGAGGTCGATCTCGTGGTGCAGGTGAACGGCAAAGTGCGCGGGAAGCTGCGCGTCCCGGTAGATGTTTCGCAGGACAACGCGATGACGGCAGCGATGGCCGATGCAGGCATCGCCAAGTTCGTGACGGGCGCGATCAAGAAAGTGATCTTCGTTCCGAAGCGCCTGCTCAACATCGTGGTGTAAGCCATGACGAACCGCTGTCATCCAATCATCGCGAGCGGTCACCTCAGAGCGGATCGCCGCCGGCGCGATGACCATGAGACCGGCGATATTCCAGTATTGGAAATAGCAGGCGCCGCGCGGCGGCAGCACCTGACCAGCCCGATGCCGGTGCAACGAATGCACATCGGGCGACGTTATCTTGACAGAGATACCCCGTGACGTTTGCCGGCTTTCGAGTCGTATGCTGAACGTCGTACCCGACCCGCTGTTCGCCCCTGCGAATGCCAGACAATGTGATGCCGCCGCGCTCCGCGCGCCGGTTCGCCATAGAACCATCGCGCCGACTTTTCGTGCTCTCGTCGGTCGCCCTGCTCGGACTCGCTGCCTGCAAAGAGCCGCAGCGTCCGCCGCGTCCCGCTCCCGTCGTGTCCACGATGACGGTGACCAAGGGACCGTTGCCGTTCGTCGTGTCCGCGAATGGGCAGATCGAACCCAATCGAACCGTCGCCGTCCAGTCACTCGTGTCCGGGATGCTCACCCGGGTGGCGATCGCCGAAGGCGATGAAGTCCGCCAAGGACAGGTGCTCTTCCAGATCGATCCTCGGCCTTTCCGTGCCGAACGCGATCGGTTGCGAAGCACGCTGGCCCGCGATCAAGCCACGCTGCTCCGGGCCCGTGGCGACTCGGTGCGCTTCGCCGAGCTGGCCAAAAATGGCTATGTGACCCGTCAGCAGCTCGATCAGACGTTTGCCGAAGCCTCGGCTCTCGCGGCCACCGTGGCGGCCTCACGGGCCTCCCTGGAGCGGGCGCGGCTCGATCTCGAGAACACGACGATCAAGGCCCCCATTTCCGGGCGCACCGGCCAGATCACCCTCCGCGAAGGCAGTCTCGTGCGGGCGCAAGCCGATCCGCCGCTGCTCACGATCAACGAACTCCAGCCCGTGCTGGTGCGCTTCACGGTGCCGGAGCAGGCGTTCGAGGAAATGCGCCGCCGATCCGGCCTCGATAAGGCGCTGTTGGTAAACATCGTTCCCAACGTCGGTGACAGCACCACGCAGACTACCGGCACGCTCACCTTTATCGACAACGCCGTTGATCGGGCCACCGGCACGGTGCTGCTCAAGGCGCGCGTGCCGAACGCCGATCGCTCGCTGTGGCCGGGACAGTTCGTGTCGGTGGGCCTCGAACTCACCGTCGACGAGGATGCCATCACGGTGCCGTCGGAAGCCGTCGTGACCACCACCAACGGCGCGTTCGTGTATATCGTGGAACACGGCAAGGCCAAGCGCGTGGTGGTGAAGGTGGGCCGACCGGCGGGCACCCTCGTAAAGCTTGACAGCGGATTGGTGGGCGGCGAGCAGGTCATCATTGAGGGACAGAATCGCCTGCAGGACGGCGCCAAGGTCGAGCTGCGCGGTGCGCTCTTGAAGGCCGGCCCGCGCGGTGCGAGTCGCGACAAGAATGCCGCCGCAAAGACGCGAGGAGCCGGGCAGTGAACCCGAGCGCGATCTGGATCAAGCGGCCGGTCATGACCACCCTGGTTATGCTGGCCATTCTGACGTTCGGCGTGGTGGCGTATCGGGCGTTGCCGGTGAGCGACCTGCCCACCATCGATTATCCCACGATCACCGTCTCTGCGGGTCTGCCCGGTGCGAGCCCCGAAGTCATGGCCACCTCGGTGGCCACGCCACTCGAACAGGCGTTCTCGACGGTGTCGGGTATCGAGAGCATCACGTCGTCCAGTTCGCAGGGCAGTGCAAACGTCACACTGCTTTTCGCGCTCGATCGCGATATCGACAAGGCGGCCGCCGACGTGCAGTCGGCGATCTCGAAAACACTCCGACAGCTGCCGCAGGGCATCAATCCGCCGTCGTACAACAAGGCGAATGCGGCCGACTCCCCGATCATGATGTTCTCGATCAACTCCGACGTGTTGAGCCGTCAGGAGTTGAGCGAGTACGCGGAAACGTTTCTTGCTCAGCGCGTCTCCACCGTGACCGGTGTGGCGCAGGTGCAGGTGTACGGCTCGTCCAAATACGCCGTACGCGTGCAGCTCGATCCTGGCGCCATGGCGGCGCGCGGCATCGGGATCGACGAGGTGCAGACCGCCATTAACCAGGGAAACTCGAACACCCCGGCCGGCGTGCTGATGGGTCCCAATCAGTCGTTCACGCTGCAGGCGTCCGGGCAGCTCCGCAACGCCACGGAGTTCCGCAATCTCGTGGTCGCGATGCGCAACGGGGCACCCATTCGTCTCGGCGAATTGGGTAACGTGATCGACGGCCTGCAGAACATGCGCGGCATGAGCGAGATCAACGGACGCGCCAACATCGCGCTCGCGATCATCCGTCAGCCGGGCGTGAACACCGTCGCCGTTGCCAAGGGTGTCACCGCGGTGCTCAAGCAGCTCGAGCCACAGCTGCCGCCCAGCGTCAGCATCGTGCCGATCTTCGATCGCTCGATCGCCATCGAGCACAGCGTCGACGACGTGAAGTTCACGCTCGTGCTCACGATCGGTCTGGTCGTGATGGTGATCTTTCTGTTCCTGCGCAACATCCGCGCAACGATCATCCCGTCGCTGGCACTGCCCTTCTCGCTGATCGGCACCTGCACGGTCATGTGGATGCTGGGCTACAGCCTCGATAACCTGTCGCTGATGGCCCTCACCCTCGCGGTCGGCTTCGTGGTGGACGACGCCATCGTGATGCTCGAGAACATTGTGCGACATCTGGAAATGGGCAAGAAGCCCATGCAGGCGGCGCTCGACGGCTCGAAGGAAATCAGTTTCACGATTCTCTCGATGACGCTGTCGCTGGTGGCCGTGTTCATTCCACTGCTGTTCATGCCCGGACTGGTGGGTCGCCTCTTCCGCGAATTCGCGGTCACGATTGGTGTGGCCATTCTCGTGTCCGGTTTCGTGTCGTTAACGCTCACGCCCATGCTGGCGGCGCGCTTCCTGCGCGAGGGCGAAGGACACGCCCCCAGCGACGGGAAGTGGCGCTCGGTGGAGCGTATTTATCAAGCCACGGAGAACGCCTACGTGCGCTCGCTGGCGTGGGTGATGAATCGCCGCGGCCTCACGATGCTCTTCAGCGCCTTCACGCTGGTCGCGACCGTAGGCCTGTTCATGTACATCCCGAAGGGCTTTTTGCCGTCGGAAGATACGGGTCGTCTTTCGGGTTCGATCGAAGGACCCGAAGGCATCGGCTTCGAGGCGCTCTCGGTAAAAATCCGTGAAGTCGCGGCCATTATCGAGAAGAGCCCGAACGTGAAGTACACGCTGGCCTCCATCGGCGGTGGCCCGGGTGGTGGTGGCTCCAACAGCGGTCGCTTGCAGCTCACGCTCAGTGACAGCGCGAATCGTCCGCACGTTGATCAGATCATGCGCGAACTGAGCCGCGCCACGTCGAAGGTGCCGGGTGTGCAGGTGTTTTTTCGCAACCCGCCGCCGATCAACATCGGTGGCCGTCGCGGCAACAGCGCGTATCAGGTGTCACTTCAGGGTCCGGACATTGCCGAACTCTACACCGCCGCGCGTGCGCTCGAAGCGCGGATGAAAGATCTGCCGGAACTCGAAAACATCTCAAGTGACTTGCAGGTCGGCAACCCGCAGGTTGGCATCCAGATCGACCGCGAACGCGCGTCGGCACTGGGATTGAGCGCGTCGCAGATCGAGAACGCGCTCTACAACGCGTATGGCTCGCGTCAGGTTTCCACGATCTATACGCAGACCAACCAGTACCAGGTCATTCTCGAACTGAAGGAAGCGTTCCAGAAGGACCCGGCATCGCTGAGCCAGCTGTACGTGCGCTCGAACACCGGCAACCTCGTGCAACTGGGCTCGGTGGCCACGTTCACGAAGGGCGTCGGTCCGCAGAGCATTCAGCACAACGGACAGCTGCCGGCCGTCTCCATCAGCTTCTCCACGCGTCCCAACGTGGCGCTCGGTACCGCCGTCGATGCCGTGCAACGCGAAGCGCGCGCCGTGCTGCCCCCTGACGTCACGTCGGTGCTGTCCGGTGACACGCAAGCGTTCGCGCAGGCGCAGAGCGGACTGCTGGTGCTGCTGTTCGTGGCGATCTTCGTGATTTACGTGGTGCTTGGCATTCTGTACGAGAGTTTCATTCACCCGCTCACAATTCTCTCCGGCTTGCCATTCGCGGCACTCGGTGCGCTGCTCACGCTCTGGATTTTCGGCAAGGACCTCGGCGTGTACTCGTACGTCGGTATCATCATGCTGATCGGTCTGGTAAAGAAAAACGCCATCATGATGATCGACTTTGCCATCGAGGCCGAGCGTGAGCTTAAAATGTCGCCGCGCGATGCGATCGTGGAGGCGGCGCGCGTGCGCTTTCGTCCGATCACCATGACCACGATGGCGGCACTCATGGGCACCCTGCCCATTGCCATCGGCTTCGGTGCCGGCGCCGAGTCGCGTCAGCCGCTGGGGCTCGCGGTTGTAGGCGGTCTCGCGTTTTCGCAGCTCATTACGCTGTACGTCACGCCCGTCGTGTACACGCTGCTCGATCAGATGCAGGCGCGTCGTCGCAAAACAAAAACGGTGCCGGTGCGCAGCGGTACCGGCAGCATGGAGCCGGTGCCCGTCGCCGGCCACTGATTCCGTCTCGTTCGCACAACCTGCACCGACCGGCCGCTGGCGCTTGCTAGTGCTGCGACCGGTTAAAGAGTAGGTAAGCAGACGGTCGGAGAATCCGGGCGGCTCCTATCCTTGGCAGGAATGCCCAGACCTCCCTTGTCGTTTCGGTGGTGGGTTTGAGCGGCTGCGGGATCACCCAGAACCCAAAACCCACGGCCTCAAGCGTCAAGCCCAGAGCCGCTCGCGGTGGGCGATGGGCTTGAGGCCGTGAGTGGTGGGTACTGGGTGGTGGGTTTGATCGGCTTCGGTGGTGGCGACCGACAGATCGCTCCTACCAGGCACGGCTTCACCGCGGATTACACGGATAGCACGCGAATGTG
>JANLVC010000155.1:0-33086 GCA_031363815.1 Gemmatimonadota bacterium | reverse complement strand
CCGTGTAATCCGCGTGAAGCAGTGCCTGGGAGTAGCGATCTGTCGGTCGCCACCACCGAAGCCGATCAACCCCACCACCCATTACCCACCACGCACGGCCTCACGCCCATCGCCCACCGCGAGCGGCTCTGGGCTTGACGCTTGAGGCCGTGGGTTTTGGGTTCTGGGTTCTGGGTGAGTCTGCAGCCGATCAAACCCACCACCGAAACGACAAGGGAGGTCTGGGCATACCGGCCAAGGATAGGAGCCGCCCGGATTCTCCGACCGTCTATTTCCCTACTCTTTAACCGGTCGCAGTACTAGCGGTGCATAGTTGCCCGTGTTGGAAAGGCAGCTGGCCGTACGCCCGCGGGGCAAACTGATTGAGTTCGTAGCCGAAGCACACCAGCAAGCAGAACGCTCCGGTTTACGGACGGGGGTGGGGCCTCTCGCTCCCGCAGGGCGGCATCGATCGTTGGTACCACCAGCACGCCGTGGACACACCAAATGGATGAGCGCCGCATGCTCCATCGAGTAACCGACGGGACCTGTCCGCCACGCCAGTGCTGGCGCGCTGGGCTACGCAGGCAAATGAGGCGCCAGAAGCATTCCCACAGTTATCCAACCGCTATCGCGGGAGCGGAGACGCCGTTGCACAGCTCGCCGGAGCTGTTGAATCGTTGCGGAAGCTGGCGAGGCAAGCGCGGATATCTCGGGCAAGTCGCCACAGCGCCGCATCGAGTTCCATCACAAGGCCCGCGTAGTCGCCGACGCGCCATGAGCCGCCGCGATCGTCGGTGGTCCCTCGCATTAACAGTGCGCCATTGCTTGGACTGATGATGTCCCAGCCGGCCAGCAGGTGAATGCGGCCCTGCGTTGCCGCCGAATCGGCAACACCCTCGAAACGAGACACGTGCAGTTGCACGACGTAGTCGTGCCGCGCTTGTACCTGCCACGGTGCAACGTTTACCAGACGCACGGGAGGCGAGCCGGCGAGGTTCGCGGCAACCACGCGATTGATGCCCTCGCCGAGATCCTCGCCCCACCGATGAAACTCGGACACGACGAGCTCATTCACTCCTCTCCGCACAACAATGGTGGGCACGGCCAGGTACGACGCCAAGTCTATCCGGCGCAGGCCAAGGGTGTGTCCTACGCTAACGGCGGGGCGCGGCTGCGATGCACCGCTCAACACGAACTGCTGTAATCGTGGCGACTCGCGCGACAGTTTGAAGCACCCCGAGAGTGGAAGCAGGGTGGCGAGCGCCAGCACGGGCGCCAGACGGATGCGGAGGCTCATGGGAGTTTCTCGGGTGGCTTCTTGCCGCGAATCATCATGTCGGGATTCTGCTCCAGTGATCGGATCAACACGCGAAGCGCGTCAGCGGCATCCCGAAGGCTGGTGAGCGCGCCCGTGAGCGCATATCCGGGCCCGGTGTCGGCCGACAGCAAACCGTGCGTGTCGTCGAGTGTCTTGCGCAGTGCTTGCAGCGTGGCGATGGCCTCGGTGGACGCACCAGTGATTTGCGTCTGCATGGGGTCGATGGCCACGGTCGCTCGAATCGCCAGCTTTTCTGCTTCAACCATCGTGCGGTTCAACTGCGCCGTGGCGCCGGGCATTTGTCGCAGCGTGGCGCGAAGCTCCGGTGAAGTCACCAGCTCCTGCACGGCCTTTGCCGACTGGACGACGGCCGCGTTGACCTCTCGCATGTTCACGTCGCCAAGCATGCCGTTCACGCGATTGAGGATCTTCATCATCTCGGCGAGCAGGCTACCCGCACCACCACCAATGGCGGCCATGAGCGACGGCGTGGTGGGGATCTCCGGCCACTCGGTGGCGCGTGGTTCGAGCCGCGGCGGTGTTGAATCCATGCGATAGCTGAGCTCGAGGTACAACACGCCGGTGACCAGACTCTCCATCTGCAGCTGCGCTCGAAGCCCTTTCTTGATCTGCTCCTTAAGCACGAGCGTATCGGCAAGGTTCACGTACGTACCGCGCGGCGTGGTCAGACGCGGCACGTCGATCTCATATTCCACCGGCACCTGAAACGAATCGTCCCGTTGGTCGATCTGAATGTTGATGCCGGTTACGCTGCCCACAGGAACACCCTGAAACTTTACCGGTGCGCCGTTTTCCAGCCCGTTTACCGACTCGGAGAAGAAGCTGATGAAGGTGGTGCGCTCCTGAAACCACGTCGCCGAGGCAAGCACGACCGTGCCAACGATCGCGAGCACGAGTGCGCCGAGGAGAAAGAGTCCGATGGCGGTGGGATTTGCGCGTAAGCTCATGGCAGGCCGTCGCTGCTACGGGTGAGGAACCGGTGCACTTCGGCACTGGGCGGATTGTCGCGGAGCTCCGCAGGTGGGCCGAGTGCCGTCATTGTCTGTCGCTCGATGTCGAGGAACAGCGCCCGGTCCGCGATGCGAAAAATGCTGTCGAGGTCGTGGGTGACCACGACGATGGTCGTGCCGAAGCTCGCCTTCAGCTCGAGAATGAGGTCGTCTAACCGGCTCGCGCTGATCGGATCGAGCCCGGACGACGGCTCGTCGAAAAAGAGCACGTCGGGGTCGAGTGCAATCGAGCGAGCGAGCGCTGCACGTTTTCGCATCCCGCCGCTGATCGCCGACGGATAAAAGTCTTCGAATCCGCGAAGCCCTACCAACGCGAGCTTGAGCGACACGACCTCGGCGATCGTTGCAGTATCCAGCGCCGTGAATTCGTCGAGCGGCAGCGCGACATTTTCGGCCAGCGTGAGCCCGCTCCACAGCGCGCCATTCTGGTAGAGCACGCCGACGCGTCGCAGCACACGCTTACGGGCCGCATCGTCCGCGATATCGAACGCCTCGCCGTCAAACAGGATCGTTCCTTTGGCGGGCTTTTTGAGGCCGATGAGGTGCTTGAGCAGTGTGCTCTTGCCGCTGCCGCTGCCGCCCATCAGCACGAACACCTCTCCTCGGGCGACCGAGAAATTGATGTTTGTCATGACGACACGCTCACCGTACATCATGGTCAGGTCGCGCACTTCGATGGCGGGCGATGTCATATGTCGAGCAGCGCGGCGAGCCAATCGACCACGGCGTTCGCCAGGATGATGAGCGTGATGCCGAGCACCACGGCCGACGTTGCCGCGCGACCCACGGCGCCCGCGTCGGACCCTCCCTGCAACCCTTTCATGCAGCCGGCCACGCCGACGATGGCTCCGTAGATGGTTCCCTTGAACACGCCAAACAGCGCATCGGAGAGCGTCACGGCCGACAGCAGTCCACTCAGAAACTGCTTGAAGGAGAGGTCGAGTAATGTTGCGGACACGAGCATGCCACCGGCAATGCCGACAAAATCGGCGTAAATGGTGAGCAGCGGCATCATCACGAAGAGGCCGAGAAAACGCGGTAGCACCAGATGCTCGATTGGCGAGATCCCGAGCGTGACGTAGGCATCAATTTCCTCGGTAATTTTCATGCTGCCCAGTTCAGCCGCGAACGCTGCGCCGGTGCGCCCCGCGATGATGATACCGGTCATGAGGGCCGCCATCTCGCGAAGCATACCGAAGCCAACGAGGTAGGAGACGTAGTATCCGGCGCCGAAGCGCTTCAGCACGACGACGCCAAGGAACGCAATGATCACGCCGACGAGGAGCGCGATGAGTGAGACGATGGGCAGCGCCCCGGAGCTGTTCGTTTGCACCACCACCCAGAACTCTCGCCAACGCATGTGCACCCGTCGCGTTGCCAAACCCGCTATGGCGAGTGCGATCTCCCCCGAGAAGCTGATGGCGTCGAGTACGTCGCGGCAGCCGATGAGCGCGGTCGAGCCGATCCGAGTGATCCACGACGCTCGGGTCGGCGCGTTGGCCTGCACGCGCTTGGGCACCGCGCGCGCCAACGCGAGCAAGCGCGGTATCTGTTCGGGCAGTGTCGACGTATCGAACTCGAGCGTGTGTTCGTCGCAGAAGTCTTGGCACTGCAGCAGAAATATCAGAAGACTGCTGTCCCACCCTTTAAGGTTGGTGGCGCGAACTGAGACCGATCTGACCGCGTCATCTTTGATCGCCGAATGATCGACGAGATCACGGAAGCGCGGTGAGGGTTGTTCGAGTGACCAGTCGCCGTCGAGCTCGACGATGAGCGCGTCGCCCACCCTTTGCAATGCGGCGAGCGCAGCCGTGCTGGTGACCGCCTCGGCACTGGGCATCCGTTCCTCATCGAACACGTGAATAAGAGACCAGTGTCGATCCACGTTGGAACCGACAGGCATTCTTCGTGTTCAAGAGCAAGTTGCGGACCGAGTTCGAGCGTGATGCGAGCGGTATGAATTTCGCTCGGCGATTCAACTCACCCGAAGCTGGAGCTCATCCGCACAGTGGCGTCAAACGGCAGCGGTGGGTGTGCCTACTTAGCCCGCTGTATCGTCGAACGCGCCTGACGCGTTGCAATTCTCCAGTACGTCGGGTGTGCGAGGGGCCAGCACACGCAGCGCGCACGTGCGCAGGATTCGACGCGCGCTGTACTCGCCGCCGGCGAACGCGCGCACGAAGTGCCGCTGGGCCGCTGGCTCCCACAGCGTAATCATCGGCTCGAGCTCGCCGGTTGCGTCGTTCAGATAGCTCACCGCGTCGATCGCTGAGGCGCGGGCATCCACGAGTCGCTGCAGGTCCTGCGCCTCAAGCCACGGATAGTCGCAGCCGATCACGAGCCATGCCACTTCATTCTCGCGTGAAAACGCGGCGTGCAATCCACTGGCCGGACCATGCCCCGGCTCCACGTCGAGCACCGCGCGATCGCCCAGTTTCCACTCGGCCGCCTGCCGCGCGCTACACGACCAGAACGGCTCAGCGCCGCACGCGCGCAGCAATTCCGCGGCCATGTGCCATTGCGGCGCGCCATGATACCTGAGCGTCGCCTTGTCGCGACCCATTCGCGAACTTGCTCCGCCAGTGAGCACCAAACCGTGCAAGGGAACGCGCGGCTCGTCAGGCAGGCGCCAACGCGCTCGTGACCGCGCGCTCCAGTGAAATGATCACCGACTTCGACGTCGGCGTGCGACTGCCGGCGGCCACGCTGTCGATCGGCACCAGCACATTCGTTTCGGGGAAGTACGTGGCCGCGCATCCCTGCGGTATCGCGTATGCCACGATGCGGAAGTTCTGCGCACGACGTTGCACGCCGCGAAAATGACTCACGATGTCCACGACATCGTTGTCCGCGAATCCCCGTTCGGCGATGTCGGCGGCATTGAGCAACACGACTCGGCGGCCGTTGCTGATGCCGCGATACCGGTCGTCGAGGCCATAGATCGTGGTGTTGAACTGATCGTGGGAACGGATCGTCATCATCACCAGCTGTCCGGGTGCCAGGTCGAACTGCGGAATGGAATGCACGGTAAACTGCGCCCGTCCGTTCGTGGTGGCAAACTCACGACGATCGCGCACGCTGTGCGGCAGCGCGAACCCGCCCGGTTCGCGCACGCGGGCGTTCATATTGTCGAAGCCCGGGATCACGCGCGCAATCCGGTCGCGAATCGTGTCGTAGTCGGCAATGAAGCCGCTCCAGTCCACGCCGAGCGTGGCGCTTGCTATGCCAGCCACAATTGCCGGTTCACTACGCAGGTGATCGGACGCCGGCGCAAGATGTCCATGCGAACCGTGCACAATCCCCATCGAGTCTTCCACGGTGATCACTTGGGCGGCTCCCGCTTGCACATCGCGTTCGGTGCGGCCGAGGCAGGGAAGGATCAGCGCATGTTCACCGGTCACCAAATGCGATCGATTGAGCTTGGTAGAGACCTGCACGGTGAGTCGGCAGTGACGCAGCGCCCGCGCCGTGTAGGCGGTGTCGGGCGTGGCTGACAGAAAGTTGCCGCCGAGTGCGATGAATACATGGGCGCGTCGCTCGTGCATGGCTTCGATCGCGTGCACCACGTCGAAGCCGTGCGCAGACGGCGGCGTGAAGTCGAACTCGGCGCCCAGTCGTTCGAGGAAGCCCGGCGTGGGACGTTCCCAGATCCCCATGGTGCGGTCGCCCTGCACGTTGCTGTGGCCGCGTACAGGACAGGCACCGGCGCCCGGGCGACCGACGTGGCCACCCAACAGCAACAGGTTGACGATCTCCTTGACGTTCGCCACCGCATTCTCGTGCTGCGTGATGCCCATCGCCCAGCAACAGATCATCGCCTTCGACCGCGCGATCACTGCCGCGAGCTCGCGAATACACGGCTCGGCGATGCCGGAGCTTACGGTGATCGCATCCCACGACTCGGCGGCCAGGTCTTCGCAGTAGCGCGCGAAACCGTCGGTATACTCGCCGATGAACGCGTGATCGATACGCTCCGCGTGGGACTCGACGATCACCTTTTGAATACCCTTCAGCAGCGCCACGTCGCCGTTGATGCGCACCGGCAGATAATCCGTGGCGAGTGCCGTACCGGAACCCAGTATGCCCATCACCTCTTGCGGGTGCTTGAATCGCTTGAGGCCAATCTCCTCGAGCGGATTGATGCTCACGATGCGGCAGCCGCGCCGCGCGGCCCGCTGCAGCGTGGAGAGCATGCGCGGGTGATTGGTGCCGGGGTTCTGGCCGATCACGAGAATGCAGTCGGCCAGCTCGAAGTCCGCGAGCGAGACGGAGCCTTTGCCGGTGCCGAGTGTTTCGATCATGCCTACGCCACTCGACTCGTGACACATGTTCGAGCAGTCGGGGAGGTTGTTGGTGCCGAACTGCCGCACGAACAACTGATACAGAAACGCGGCTTCGTTGCTGGTGCGCCCCGACGTGTAGAACACGGCCTCGTTGGGCGACGCGAGCGCGTTGAGTTCTCGGCCGATCAGATCAAATGCGGCATCCCACGCGATGGGCTCGTAGTGCGTGCCGCCCTTCGGCAGATACATCGGTTCGGTGAGCCGGCCGCGCTTGCCAAGCCAGTAGTCGCTGTGCTCGGCCAACTCGGCCACCGAGTGTTCGGCGAAGAACGTCGCGGTGACGCGCTCACGCGTGGCCTCCTCGGCAACGGCCTTGGCGCCGTTCTCGCAGAACTCGAAGCGGGAGCGTTCGCCGTCGGGATCGGGCCACGCGCAGCCGGGGCAGTCAAAACCCGATTCCTGGTTGAGGTCGAGCAGCGACGACACCGTGCGCAACACGCCCATCTGCTTGATGGCCATCGTGAGCGCCACCGTTACTGAGGGCAGGCCGCCGGACGATGCCGATGGACTACCCACCCGGATCGCCGGGTCGAGGAGCTCGGGGCTCAGGAACGAGGGATTCCCGTGATCAACGAGGTGATCGCTGCCGTGGTCTGTCACGACGTGCCTCCACGCAGGCGCCAGGCGCCACTGTAGGCGTTGAACCGTTCACCGCGCACGAACCCCAGCAGCGTGAGGTCGAATCGCAGTGCGAGCTCCACGGCCAAGCTCGAGGGCGCGCCCACGGCGGCAATCATGGGAATGCCCGCCGCGAGTGCTTTCTGCACCAGCTCGAAGCTGGCGCGTCCGCTGAGGAACAGCAGACGGTTGGCGAGTGGCGTGTGGCCGTGCAGAAATTGCGCGCCGAGCAATTTGTCGACGGCATTGTGCCGGCCCACGTCTTCGCGGATGTCGACCAACGCGCCACTCTCGTCGAAGAGCGCGGCCGCGTGCAGGCCGCCGGTCTGATCGAACACCGCCTGTTTGGCCCGCAGGCGATCCGAGAGCTGCGGGAGTGTACGCACGTTGAACGTGAAACCGTCGCGTGCGATGCGCTGCAGCCCGGGCACTTCGAGCGCGTCGAGCGACGACTTGCCGCAAACGCCGCAGCTGGACGTGGCGTAGAAGTGGCGCTCCATGGTGGGCCACGCCATGCGCGCGTGATCGGCAAGGTTCACGGTGACGACGTTGTCGCTGTCCTGCGTGATCGACGCGATCTCATGCGCGTGATGCAGCAGGCCTTCAGTGAGCAGGAAGCCGGCGGCCAGTTCGTTGTCGTGCCCCGGCGTGCGCATGGTAATCGACAGACTGCGGGAGCCGCGCGCGGTGCCGTCGGTCGCGTTGAGCCGGATCTCGAGGGGTTCCTCGAGCGCCACGCAATCGCGCGTCTCGCGCGACGTTGCGCCGTCAAACTTCGTGATCGCGATCTCGCGGCTCTGCGGCACTGGGTTTCTCCTATTTCAGCTCGCGGATCTTGATGTTCCGCATGGACAGCTCGCCGTTGTGATCGCCCTGAATGGCGATGAACCCCTTTTTCGCCATGCCGAAGTCCGCGTAGGGTGCAAACTTGAGCGGCTTCCTGGTGGGGTCGTTCGGATCGCCACGCAGCTTGAGCAGCCACTCCGGCGACCACATTTCGTACTGTGCGATGAGCTCACCGTTCAGCCAATGCTCCACGTGCGGGCCCTTGGCCACCAGGCGGGTCGTGTTCCACTCACCGGCGCCATGCACCACCCCGCGCTTGGAGGGATAGAACCCGTACACCGCCGCCACGGACGTCATCAAGTGGCGGCTGTCCGGCGTGAGCGAGTCTTCGGCCAGCTGATACTCCGGCGCGCTCCAGTACACCTTCGATTCCTTCTCGGTGGCGCGATAGAAGATTCCCGAGTTGCCGCCAAGCGGAAGCTTCCAGTCGAGCACGAGTTCGAAATCCCCATACTGTTGGCGGGTGACGATATCGTTGGTGGTCTTCACCTTGGTCATCGTGCCGTTTACCGCCTTCCATTCCGGCGGCAGCTCCGCCTGCTGGTAGCCGCGCCACGCCGCGAGCGACGTGCCATCAAACAGCAGCTCCCATCCGGCCTTCTTTTCGGCCGCGGTGAGCGTGTTTGCCGGCGTGGTCGCCGATGTAGACTGCGCGAAGGCGACGGAGTTGGAAAACATTACGAGCGCGGCGAATGACAGCAGGCAACGGGTCATGGCTGGCGGGCGGTGCGGTGGTAAAACCTGGCAGGAAGCTGAAAGATTGCTCCGGCGCGCCTCTTTCCACCAGCAGCCAGCCGGACGCCGTGCTACGGAAACGCGATCACCCGATACATGACCGCCGCCGCCACCTGCGCGCCGGTGGGCTGGATTCCGGTGTTGCCTTGGCCTCTGCGTGCGTTGAACATCACGCCGATCGGCGTGCCGGCGCTTGCGAGCGTACTGGTGGCCACCGGCACCCAGGTGGTCGGTGTCAGCCAGGTCTGGCGGCCGGAGTTCACAGTCTGGGCCGAGCTCGCCGCGGTGGTTTGCACATAGGCGACCGTAAACGTTTCTGGCGCGGTCACCAGCTTCACTTGCAGCTGCCAGCCACGATTGCCACGCGCCGTAAGCGTGCCGGTGTAGCAGGCGCCGGGCGTGCAAAGATTTCCCGATTGCGCGTGTTGGACCAGCGTGGGTACGAACGGGGTCACGGCGAAGACCTCGCCCACGGTGGTGAACAGCGTGGTCCCGCGCGGTGGGGTCACCTGCGCCTGCAGGGCGGAACCCAGCGCCAGGCTCGCGAGGATGATCGACACGCGTGCGGCGTGTTTGCGCGCGTGGCGGAGCCGTTGAACGACGAGCAAGATCATGCGTTCGCTCCTATCGGGCTGAAAGCGTGAGCACGATTGTCGTGCTGTACGATCCCGGAACGTCGCGTTCAAACGCCCAGCGAGATCGAAACGAGAGCGTCGCGCTGCTCGTGCCGGTTAGGCCGGCAAGACCGAACGACGTTGCGGTGGTACCGATCGGCAGGAAGGCGCCAGCGTCGACTTTCCACTGGATATCACCAATCGGCTTATTCACCCCGCTGGGGCCAAACGTGGCCTGAGGGGCCGAGATCGACAGATCGTACGCGCGATTCGCCGTGACCGTGATCGCACGGGTACTGAGCGCCGCCAAAGGGGTGGCACTCGATAGGTACGTGGCTTTCGGTCCGTAGTTCACCATTTTGGGCGTGCCGAGCAACGAACTGTTAGCGTCGATCGTGAGCAGAAGCACGTCATTGACATGCATGCACAGCGATAGCGAAAGGCTCGTGATAGTGGTCGCGGTGGTCGCGTTCGCGGTGCATTGTGCGTGCGCCTTACGGGCCACCAACGCACTGGCACACAAAACGACGGCGGCAAGAAGTCGGCACCGCATCAGCGTTGGCTCCTGGGATTTGAAGCAGATGGCGACGCCGGGCCGCCCGCGCCGCGTACAGAATCAGCGCCCGCCTTGCGAGCCACCGGGAAGCGCAACGGGCGAGGCTGTACAGTCAGACGGACCACGGGGACTGCACTTTCTCCCACCAGAAAGTCCGGTTGCGCGCCCGCGACCCGTAGTGGTTCCTGCGCCTGTGAGAAGTCGGCACCCACCGTATAGCGTCCCGGCGGAAGTGCGTCGAAGCGCGCGAGCTCCGACGTGACCGACCGGGCCATCCACGTGCGGCCGCTCGAGTCCCGCGCCGTCACGACCGTTCTCGCCAGATCGTCGCGCGTCACGCGCGATGAATCAACGGGAGCCACGAACAACCGCACATCGACCGCCGCCAGCGCGAGCAACGGAACATCGCCACCGCCAAGTCGGGATTCTGTGGTGGTGATCCAGCCCATCGGCAGCGACCGTGCATCGACCGACACGGCCTCGGTGGTCGCGCCTGCAAACCGATACCGACCATCCTTGCCGGTCAGTATGGTTTCTGCTCCGCGACGCAACACGATTCCACCCACGGCGACTTCGTCGCGTTCGCGACGCCCGTTTCCATTGACGTCGTTAAACACCACGCCCTCGACGCGAGCTCCTCGAGTGATGCGCGGCAGCGCGACCGCACGCTGCAGGCGCGTGATGTGCACCCAGCGGTTGGGATCCTGCGCCGACGCACCACCAACGAAGAAGAGCGGGTTGCGTTCCGACTCGAGCTGTAGCGCGATCCCCAGCGGCAACTGCGCGGTGAGTGTGGCACGCATCGTGGAGATCCACGCGCCGGGCGTCACGAACGAGGTCATGCGCGCCGCCGATCCACCGGCAACCAGGCGGAGTCCACGCATCGAGAACAGTGGCAGCTGCTCAACCTGTGCGCGGAGCTCGAGTTGACGGGCAGGAAATCCCGCCGCAAGGCCGTTGTCGGTAACCGCACCGGAAAGCGTGATGGCGCCCGCGTGCCCTGAAGCGCCAACGTTGGCTGACATTCGGGCGATTGGCGAACGATCGACGATCGCGGCGGAGGTGATGCCCGACATGCTGCGCGAGCGTGCTCCCGCCATGCCGTCGAGCGAACCACTAAAGACACCGGCCCGTGCGTTCAGCGAACCGAACGCGGTGCGGTCGGTGCTGCCAAAGCGTCCCGTGGCGGCGGCGCTCTGGTAGCCGAATCCACGTCCGCCGAGGTCGAGGCTGACGGTGCGGCCGAGCCGAGCGGTGGTGCCCACGGTCCACCCCGACGATTCCATATTACGCGTGGTGCCGTTGGCGTCGTCAACACGCCAGGTGGATCCATTCACGCCAAGCCACGACCAGAGCTGTCGGTTGGCCGACGCGGTGAACTCGTTGGTGCCGCGGGCAAACGCGCGCGTGCCGCCGGCGGCGTGTGTTCCACGCATTTCGAGCGACCCCCTGCGGCCACGCAGTGCGATGCCGGCACTCGCGCCAAGGCCTGCGCCACCATCGTAACGTCGATAAGCCAGCTCGGAGTTCACGATGCGATGCATATCGGTGCCGAATTGCAGCCCGGCGCTCAGTGCATCGAGACGGCGCGGCGCACCGAGTGGGCCCAGCGACTCGCGCAACGAACTCACCGTGGTGGTAAGCCGCAGTTGACCAGCGCGCCGTCCAAGCTGCGCGTATTTCGCATCGGTGCCAACACCGGCACCGGTGCCCCATCGCATCGGGCGCGCCGCAAGTCCCGACACCGACCAGGTGGAACGCGTGACGTCGAACGACATGCCCTGACCGCCCACGGCTGCGCCAGTGAGATCACCAAGCGACGAGCCGACCGGGCCAATCGACGCCCGCCACGTTGGCGAGTACAGCGTGACCGACGGTTGCATCGCGATCACGCCACTGCGCGCCAGCGCCATGCCGCCGGCGGACGTTGGCGATGGTCCTGTCATGACACGAGCCGCGACGCGCACGTTGTCGGACACGTGACCATCGAGCGCGTACGACACGCCGGTCTGCATACCGTCCCACGGTCCGCGTGCACCGACCACGGCAACTTGTAGCGAAGGCCCGCGGGCGCTGCTGTTGCGGCGCCCGCTCGCGCTCACGATCTCGATCAGCGCCGTGGTGCTGGCAATCGGCGCGCCATGTGACAACGCGATGAGCTGCAGTGATTGGGTGCCGATGCCAGCGTTGTGTGGCACGCTAACCTGAGCCGTACGCGTGGCGACTCCACCGGGCAGCAGCGCGGTCATCCCGTCGCCGTTCTCCACGCGCCAGCCATCGGGCACGGTGAAACGCACGGACACGGTGTCGGCGGCGTTACCAAGATTCATGAGCTGATACGACAGCGCAACGCGATTGCCGGGCTGGACGCCGCGCACCGTTTCGTTGATGGTGAGTTCGATGCGGCGCGTGGGCGTGACATCGATCGCGATCGGCACTTCCACCGAGGGCATGCCGATAGCGGCGAAGTACACGCTGCCCACCGTGGAGAGGCCGGCGCGCGCGTCGGCCGGCACCGCGACGGTCACGAGCACGGTGCGCGACGACGCGCCGGCGGTGATCATGCCGTCCAACTTACCGAGGATGGGGGCAACGCCAGTCGGATACATCGTGTACCGCGTGAGGCGACCGGCGCCGATTTCGGTGGGCACGGGAATGCGCACCACCTGAAACGCACGCGGCGCGCTACGCACGATGAGCACCGGCGACACGACATCGGCCTTGGCCGGACGAGCGTCGTCGCGCGTGAGCGTCGGTGCAACGCGACGGGTGCTGGCGTCGTCGAAGGCCACGGCGGGCGGGCGCGCGCGGGGCGTAACGGCCTGGGGCCGGCTCTGCGCGGCGCTCGCGGAGGCGACGAGCGTGAGCGCCGCGCAGGCGCGCTGGATGGAAATAGAGATGTCGCTCAGCACGGGCCGCCCTTGGGCTTCGTGCAGGTTATCGCAAACTGTACCGAGCGTGCGAACGTACTGGCGGCGGCCGAGCTCGACGACTGGTACGACGTGAGCGTGAGACCGGTTACGGCGAACGTGAGTGTTGCGGTGCAGCTGTTGCCGTTCCCACCCGCAATGCGGAACAACTCGATCGGGCTGCTTTGCAGGGAGTACGTGGCGGCGGAACCGGTGCAGCCAGCACCCGTAGCGGTGGACATGGTCACGCGCACCACGGCGAGCGTGCCGCTGCTACTCGAAATGGTGACAGGGCATTGATCATCTTTACCTTGGCACGTCGCCACAATCGTCCAACTGGGCGTCGATGCCGAGGTCCCTGTCGCGTACACCGCACTGGTCGGCGCCGGAATGATGTTTGCGCTGCTCACCGACGGCGTCAGCGTCAGCGTGAACGACTGACCGTGCACGACGCGACCGCCAAACAACACGGCAGCCACCAGCGACCACCCTAGCCATGCATTCCGACGCAGGCGCATGATTAGCGACCGCCCCGCACGGCGGCGCGCACCGTGTGCTCCACCTGCATCGCGGCGATGTCGTCGCCGCCGAAATCGACCATCGCGATGGCGATGTATTCGCCGACACCGAGCTTTGGCATGGCGATCATCACGCGTTGCGCCGCACCGGGAAGCACATAGTAGTCGGGGAGGGCAATCTTGGCGGCCACGCTGTTGTCGGCGCGTCGGAATTCCACGGCGCCTTTCGCCACGTAGTGACGCGTGCCGGAATTGCGAAACCACACTTCGAGCTGCTCGCCTTCGGCGCTGGGCAGCACATTCATATCGGTGATCTCACCCGCGGTGTGCGTGCCGGCGGGTTCGACATACACTTTCACCGCGGTGCGCACCACGTAGTTCATGCCGTTGCGCTGTGAGGGTGCCTGCGCCGCTTCCACCATCACGGCACTCCAGCATTCCTGCGGCAAGGTGGCAACCGAGTCGGCAAGCGACAGTCGGATCGACTGCGTGGCACCGGCCTCGAGGCTGAGGGCGAGGGGGAAAACGGTCAGTCGCGCGCCACAGCTGCCTGGCACCGTGCCCACGGGAAACCATTGATTGGCGCCCTCGGCCGAGCGCTTCCAGTCTTCGAGCTTCACCTGCGCCTGCATCGGCTGGCCGCTGGTATTGGTCACCGTAATCAGTCCAACACGTTCGGTGCGCACGGCGGGGCGAATGAACAGTTCCGAGCGATCGACCGCCAACTGCGCCTGCGCACACGGCACGACCGTGATCAGTCCGAGCGCCATCACCGCGCCGCGCAGAGCGGGCGACCGGAGAGTGGTGCGGAACGCGATGGTTGTGACAGCGAAGGGCATGGTCATGGTGGGTCGAAGAGTCTGGCAATGAGAGCGGACACGAGCCGTCGGGGGGAGCGCCGCCAAGAACGCTCGGCGCTCCCACCCGATCGGACCGGGGGACTTAGTTCGCGGCGAGCGTGAGCGTGACTGCGAGCGTGTACGAACCCGGCTTGTCGCGCTCGAACGCCCAACGCGACTGGAACGTGAGGTTGAGATTCGTGTCGGGAGTACCGGTGCCGCTCATAACCGGGGCGCCGGCGGTAGTCAGACCAGCAAACACGGAGGACGCGCCCGACTGGGCCCATTGCACATCACTGGCGGGCTTGGTCACGCTGGGCGGTGCCACTGAAAAACTGGTCGTCGCGGCGGCGATCGAGACTTGGAAGGCCCTGTTGGCCACGACCTTCACATTGGGCGAAATGGCGGCGACGAGTGGAGTGGCCAAACCGATGTTGAGTTCCGGGGCGTAGTTCACGCTCGTCGGAGTACCGAGGCCGGTGTTGGTCGAGCTCACGGTGAGGAGCAGGATGTCGTTGACCGTGCTCGTCAGCGTGTGTGTGTGCACGCACGACGGCGCGCCTAGTGCGAGGGTGCTGGTGCCGTTCAGGCAGGAGCCCGTCTGCGCCTGCACCGCTGAGGCGGAGAGAGCGGTGAAAGCCGCCGAGGCGACGAATAGGGCTGCGAACTTCTTCATAAGCGAGGACTCCAAGAGGGGCGGAAAGGGCTGCTGCATTCGTGGGTCGACGGTAGCGAGCTCGAGCGTGTGGCGCCGGATCCACGAATTAGCCAAAAAAGGTTGGCGTGACCCATGGAGGGGCAAATCGCAGGCCAGCACATCCATACGGACGTAGGCCAAAGCTGTTGGCGGGGCTGGAGAAGTCGAGTAATGCGTTCAATCGCATAGAGTTACACAATTATGAAGAAGCCTTCGCACTTCGTGGCGTTGGTATGGCTATCAACAGTTCATGAGCTGCTTTTATGGTGTGGCGTATGCGCAATGCGTAGCGCGAACGCTACGTCGTCTCCGTTCCAGGAACGTTGTGAACGGTTCGACGTGCCGTTCCTACGGCGCCAATCGTCTCGACGCGGTGAGCACCTCCGTCGATTCTCCGTCCCCGAGCGCACTGGTGCGACGTGTCCGCTTCGCCACGCGTGTGATCTGGCCGTATCTGCTCGTCGGCCTGATCGGCTGCGCGGCCACCACTGAACCGGGCCGACCCGGCGTGCCGATCGTCGGCGCGTGGCGGTTTACCGGACGCCAGCTCGCGCCCGCGGGCGGAGAGATCACGGGCACACTCAGCGTCGCCAGTCAGTCGGGGGCCGCCATCGCCGGGTCGCTTGACGTGGTGGAAACCGACGGCCGTGGCGGTCAGCGACGCATCGCCGGACCGTTCGTGGGCCGTACCATCGATTCCACCACCGTGGACTTCGATGTCAGCTTCTCGGGCGCTACGCGGCGTCACGTGGGGCAGGTCGTGCGCGATTCAATTGCCGGCACTTGGATCGAACAATCGCTGCTCGGCGGCGCACCCACGGCGTCGGGATCGTTTGTGGCGGTACGCGTACGCTAAGCGGGTACGGACAGCGCTGCGTTGCTCCACCGTGTTGAGCGATGCGCCACCAATGCCGTGGCCGCGAGATTGCCCGTGGCGTTCAATACGGTCGCGATCGTGTCCGGAATCGCATCCACCGCAATCAGAATGCCCACGCCTTCTACCGGCAGCCCCACGGCCAGCAACAGCGGCGTCAGCATCATGAATCCGCCGCGCGGAATCCCCGGTGACGCGAAGGCTAGAAATACGGAGGCGAGCGCGATGGTGAACAACTCGGGCGCGTGCATCGGCACGCTGTAAAACCACGCGATGAACATGGCGCCGGCCGTCCAGGTGGCTGGTGCCGCCAGCTTGAACATGGCGGCGCCCAATGGCAGCATAAATCCGGTCACTTTTGTGGGCAGGGCGAGCGAGCGTTCAGCGGCCTCCACCAGTGCCGGAAGGGCGGCCAGCGAGGAGCTGGAGCTGAAGGCAATCAGCTGCGCCGGAAGCGCCGCCTTGGCGAAACGCCGCATCGGAATTCCGCCGAAGAGCGCGACGGCGGGGTACAACAGCGCGATCACGATCAGCGTGATGAGCGCGTACGCCGCGATGTAGAACCCGATCGCGCCGGCCAAGGAGGCGCCGGCGTGAGCGGTGAGCGGCAATACCATGGCAAATACGCCGATCGGCGCCAGCCAGATCACCCCGCGCACCAGCGTCATCATGGCGTCGCCAAGTGCGCGAAAGAACGCGAGGAGTGTGGTGCGCGTTTCCGTGGAGCTGCGGGCCACCGCAATCGCGAACAACAGTACGAACAAAATGAACGGGACCATGGCGCCGTTCGCCGCCGCGCTGATCGGATTGCCAGGCAAAAGCGACGTGAGCCACGACGCGAACGTCGGCGTCTGTCCACTGCTCGCCACTTCGCTTGCGGCCTCGACCGCGCCGGGAGGTAAGGAAGGGCGCGCACCGGTCGGCATGAGCGAGAAGAGCAGCGCCGCAGTCGGAAGCACGATCGCCGCGGCACTGATCAGGAGCGCGAGAAACACCGCCAAGGCGCTCGCGCCCATCCGGCCGATGTCGCGAACATCCACCGCCGACGCCACGCCCGTGACGATGAGCGCCACGAGCAGCGGAATGACGGTCATGCGAATGGCCGTCACCCAGAGCACGCCCACCGGCGCCAGCGCATCGGCCACCCGCAGCGCCTGCGTATTTCCTGACGACGCGATGAGCGCGCCAAGGAGCACGGCCGAGCCGAGCGCGACGAGAACGCGGGTGCCTTCTTTCATGCGGGGGATGTTGGAGGGAGGGGGGCGGGCCCCCGAAGCAAGCACGCCGGCTGGCAGCACGCCAGCCGAAGCGGCTTGGAACCGGCGTGGAAGCGACGTGGGACATCGCGCACTGGCCGCCGGTGCGACCGGCGTACACGCGCGCGCTCGGCACGGGCTCGGGGCTGATCACCGAGAACGACAACACCATTTCGCTCTCGGTGTCGGTCGGGCGCGAGCGTAGAAAGCGGACGTCGGAACCGTGAAAGGCGAGCCGCCTAGCGAAATTCCACTGAAAACGTTTTCGTTCGCAGGGTAACCGCGGGGTTTCGCAATCCGTGCGCGACGTCCTCGTGAGCAATTTATGCGAGTCGGCCCTAACGACGTGTCCGCAGAGATCTTATGGAACTGCTGTTCGCCCATAGCGCCGATTACGCGGGCGTCGATGGAAGTGGAAAGCTGACCATCGTCGGCGCCTTTGACATCGTTTGGATCGACGAGGACCAGCGACCCATTCCGTTTCCGCCTTTCTACCTTGCTGCAGCCTTTGAGGAGAGTATCGCGGAAGGCGCGGATCACGACATCGAAATTCGACTTGTAGACGACGACGAGATTGCGCACTCCAGCGTCATCCACGGTTCGCTGCAGTTCCGGGCCCATGGTGTCGGCCACAAAGCTCGTGCCCACTTGTTGATCGGCTTCGGTCCCGCGGTCATTTCTGTGCCCCAGCTTGGCGACTACCACTTCCGTTTCAAGGTAGGTGGAACCGACGTCGGTGGCATTCGCGTGTCCGCCCTCGCGTCCCCGACGAAGGCCTGACGTTGGCTCGCTGGAAAAAGCTGTTCGCTCAGATGCTCAGTGATTCGAACCCAATCACTTACTCATACGGTGACGCCTCGGCCGTGCTCGCCGCCCTCGGGTTTGAGGTTGCGCCTCACGGTGGCGGGAGTCATCGTAAGTGGCGGCGGAGCTTGCCGGATGGGAACGCTGTCATCGTTGGATTGGTAGAGAAAGGCAGTGGTCCATTGAAGCCGTATCTCGTGCGCGATATGATTTCGCAGCTACGGTCGAACGGCTTGGTTCCTGAGGACATGGAGTAGGCGTGCATCATTCATCCGATTCTGATCTTCAGCGTCTCCTGCGGTTGCCGTGGACGATCGTCAAAGAAGTCACTCCGGAGGGTGATATTCTTTTACGAGTGAAGGAGATTCCAAGCGCGGTGGGATCTGGAAGCACGACCGACGAGCTCGTCTCTGATCTTTGGGAGTCACTCACCGAGTCGCTCCGCGCCTACCTCCATTTTGGCGATCAAGTTCCTCTTCCGCTCGGTGTGTCTGACTCTTGGGTGCGCTTGACGCCGCCACTCGCGGCATCCAGCGGCGCATTCATCGTGTCACCCGCTTCAGCACATACCGGGACGAACGCGGCCGTTTCGAAGTAGGGTCCACGCGCGTTTGTGTGATGTCCGCCTCACACCCAGTCCACACACAACAGCTCCGCCTGCGCCAGCACCGTCTTCACCGCGTCCTCCTGCAAATCCGGCGGGTATCCGTACCGGTTCAGAATGCGCTTCACCATCACGCGGATCCGCGCGCGGGCGCTCTCGCGCAGCGTCCAGTCAATGCTCACGCTTTTCTTCACTTGGCGGATCAACTCCGCCGCAATGAGTTTCAGCTTGTCGTCGCTCATGGCCTGCTTCGCGCTGCTATTCGACGCCAGCGCATCGTAGAACGCGAGTTCGTCGTTGGTGAGGCCCATGGCCTCGCCGCGCTTGGCGGCCGAGTCGAGCTCCTTGGCCAGCGAGATCAGCTCCTCGATGACCTGCATCGTGGAGATGGCGCGATTGTGGTAGCTGTTCAGCGTTTTCTTGAGCTTCTCGCTGAAGAGCTGCGCCTGCACGAGGTTGTGCTTCGACCGCACCTTCAGCTCGTCTTTCAGCAGCTTCTCCAGCAGTTCGGCGGCCACGTGTTGGTGCTTGAGGCCACGCACCTCGGCCAAAAACTGGTCGCTCAGAATGCTGATGTCCGGCTTCGACAGCCCAGCGGCCGTAAACACGTCGATTACTTCGCCTTCGGTGGTGATGGCCTTGCTCACCAGCTGCCGGATCGCCGCATCGATCTGCTCGGGGCTCTGGCGATTGTCGCTCGTCTGCTTGCCCAGCGCCGCCCGAAGCGCCTGAAAAAAGCTGACATCGTCGCGGATGTCGGTGGCGTCGTCGCTGGCGGCGCAGAGGGCGAAAGCGCGCGACAGCTCCATCAGTACCTGCGCCCAACGCGACTTGCCGTCGTCCTGCTGAAGAATGTGCTCCTGACCCGCCGGAATGAGCGCCAGTCGCTGCGCCGGCGTGCCGCTGGTCCACGCGTCCCACGAGAAGCCGTGCATGATGTCGCACGCCACGCGGTGCTTCTCCAGCATCACGGCAATGGCCTGCGCCGTGTCGAAGGTTGGGTTGCCCTTGCCGCCGCTTTCGGTATAGGTGGCCAGCGCCTGCTTGAGTTGGTCGGCCAGGCCAAGGTAGTCCACCACCAACCCGCCGGGCTTGTTGCGAAACACGCGATTCACCCGCGCGATGGCCTGCATCAGGCCGTGCCCCTGCATGGGCTTGTCGGCGTACATGGTGTGCAGGCACGGCGCGTCGAATCCGGTCAGCCACATGTCGCGCACGATCACGATGCGAAACGGATCGTTGGCATCCTTGAAGCGGTTGGCCAGCGTGCGCCGCCTGTCTTTGCTGCGAATGTGCGGCTGCCACGCCGGACCGTCGTCGGCACTGCCGGTCATCACCACTTTCACCACACACGCGCGCCGCAGCTCCGCCTCGGCCTCGTCGTTCACCACGCTGGCCCACTGGGGACGCCGCGCGATGATGGCCTCGTACAAATCGACCGCGATACGGCGACTCATGCACACGACCATCGCCTTTCCGTCCATGGCTTCGAGTCGCGTCTCGAAGTGGGTGACTATGTCCGCGGCGATCAGCGCAATGCGTTTGGGGTCGCCCACCAGTGCCTCGAGTGCGGCCCACTTGCTCTTGAGCTTCTCCTTTCGTGTCTGCTCTTCGCCTTCGGTGATCTCCTCGAACTCGGCGTCGATGATCGGCAGCGCGGCGGCATTGAGCGCCAGCTTGGAGATGCGGCTCTCGTAGTAAATGGGCACCGTGGCGTGATCGGCCACCGCGCGCTGAATATCGTAAATGGAGATGTAGTCGCCGAACACCGCGCGCGTGTTGGCGTCGCTCTGCTCGATGGGCGTACCAGTGAAGCCGATGAACGATGCGTGGGGCAGGGCATCGCGCAGATTGCTGGCGAAGCCGTAGGTCATCTCGCCGGTTTTCTCATTCACCTTGCCGCCAAAGCCGTACTGGCTGCGGTGCGCTTCATCGGCGATTACCACGATGTTTTGCCGAGTGCTGAGCTCGGGCATCGCTTCGCCCCGCTCGGGCATGAACTTCTGGATGGTGGTGAACACCACGCCGCCGCTCGCGCGGTTTAGCAGCGTCTGCAGATGTTCACGCCCCTCGGCCTGCACCGGAGTTTGCCCGAGGAGATCCACGCCGCGCTGGAACTGCCCGAAGAGCTGATCGTCGAGATCGTTGCGGTCGGTGAGGACCACCAGCGTGGGGTTCTGC
Organism: Gemmatimonadota bacterium; assembly: GCA_031363815.1. GTDB lineage: Bacteria > Gemmatimonadota > Gemmatimonadetes > Gemmatimonadales > Gemmatimonadaceae > Gemmatimonas. The sequence continues at coordinate 12,361 of JANLVC010000155.1, read as the reverse complement.
ATGGCCGGGTGTCTTACCACGCGCGCCGCGTAAAAGAGCATCGAGTACGACTTGCCGCTGCCCTGCGTGTGCCACACCACACCGGCGCGTCGGTCACCCGACTTGCCGCCCTTCATCGCGCCCGCCCAATACGTGCCGGTGGTGCCACGCACCTGGTCACGGCGCACGTTCATGCCGCTGGCGCGTACCGTTTCCTGCACCGCCGCGTTCACCGCATGGAACTGATGGTAGCCCGCCAGGATCTTGTGCACGTCGCCGCTGTCGGGATCTTCCTCGAAGAGAATGAAGTGCTGCAGCAGTTCGAGAAAGCGCTGCCGCTGGAACACCCCGCGCACCAAGGTCTCGAGTTCCAATGCGGTCTTCGGCGCGTCACCGTCGCCATCGATCGTGCGCCAAACCTTGAACCACTCCTGATTGGCCGTGATCGACCCGATACGCGCCTGCAGACCATCGCTCACCACCAGCGCCGCGTTGTAGTGCAGCAACGACGGGATCTCGGCCTTGTAGGTCTGCAGCTGCGCGTAGGCGCTCCAGATCGTCGCGTCTTCATCGGCGGCGTTCTTGAGTTCCACGAGCCCCAGCGGCAGGCCATTCACGAACAGCACGATATCGGGGCGCCGATTGTGCTGCGCCTCGACCACGGTGAACTGATTGACCGCGAGCCAGTTGTTGGCGTCTGGATTGGCGAAGTCGACCAGTCGCACGTCGTCGCCGGCAATGCTGCCATCGGGGCGGGGATACTCCACCGGCACGCCGTTGCGCAGCAGCGTGTGAAACGCACGATTGGTTTGCGTGAGGGTGGGCAGCCCCACGCGTAGCACCTTGCGCAGCGCTTCGTCGCGCGCGTCGGGCGGGATGCGCGGGTTCAGTCGTGCAATGGCATCGCGCAAGCGCCCAACCAGCACGACATCACCGAAGCCATCGCGCTCGGCGGCCGGTTCACCGGGGGCGATGTGCGGCCCGTGCCCGATGGCGTAGCCGAGTTCACCGAACCAGGAGAGGGCGGCATCTTCGACGATGGCTTCGGTGAGGGTCAAGGCTGGTCCCCTTTCTCCGGGAGTTTCTTGATCATCCGGTCAAAGTCCGACTCGAACAGCCGGTCCTGCACAATACGGTATTTCTCGAACTCGCTTTCGGCGTGGGCTTGGGCGATTTCGGCAGTGACCTTGCCGGCATTCTGCAAAATCTCCCGGTCGGTCGCGGCAATGAAACGGTTGAGGCGGATTTCCCAGTCCTGCATGGTCATCGGGATTTCCCGCAGCGCCATGTCCTCCGCCACATCCAGGTAGGCGGAAACGAGGCGTTGAAGCTGGGCCATTTCGTTCTCCGTGAGGTAGTTCTTCGCCACGACGACTTCGAACTGCTGGATCTTGCCGTTGGGCGCGTCCTTCCAGGTGGTTAGGCCCATGCGGTCTTTGGTGGCATCGGCGCGCACGACGATGACTTCCGCCGCCGTCTGGCCGTGGATGGCCCAGTGGAGCTTGTTTTGCACCGTGGCAAAGAAGCGCTTGGTGGCGGCGGCGGTGACATCGTAATCAACGGACGTGGCGTAGATGTCGGTGATCTTCTGGTAGAACTTGCGCTCGCTCAGGCGGACTTCGCGGATGCGTTGGAGCTGTTCCTCGAAGTATTTCTTGCCGAGGATGGAGCCGTCATTTTTCAGACGCTCGTCGTCCATGGCAAAGCCTTTGATCGTGAAGGACTCGATAATGGAGGTGGCCCACTTGCGGAACTGGACCGCGCGCTCGGAGCTCACCTTATAGCCCACGGCGATGATGGCCGCGAGATTGTAGTGCTGGGTGTCGTAGGATTTTCCGTCGGCGGCAGTTATCCGAAAAGATTGGATAACTGAGTTTTCTTCCAGCTCGTGGACGGCGAAGACATTTTTGAGGTGGTAGCTGATCGTTCTGACATCCACGTCGTAGAGCTGCCCCATCATCTTTTGGCTGAGCCAGACGTTTTCGTCGGCGTACACGGCCTCGACGCCCCCCTGACCGGTGGCCGCTACGAAGCTGAGGTACTCCGCTGCTGAGGAGCGCGTGAGCGAAACGGCGCTGTGCTTTTTGCGACTGCCGGGAGTGGGTTTGTTGTTGCTCATGGCGCGGGTTTCCGGGTGCGCACGGTTGCTGATTCTGCGTCCGTTCCCGCCGGTGTGGATTCGAGCGCAGAAACGCGAAGCTCCCCGCTCAAGAGTTTGGGGAGGAGCGAGTCGCGGAGGGCGGCGAGGGTACGGGATTGAAAGACATTTGTTGTGATCCGCTCATAAAGAGGCGCGACGCGTCTGGTGAACTCCGCCATCAATTCCTGCGGGGGAAGCACGACGGGTATTGGGCGGAAGTTCTGTTTGCTGATCTCAGGAAACGTGGTGCCGGTCGCGCGGCTTTCGACTTCCACCATGTTGGTCTGGCACCAGTTCAACATGAAGTACGCGGAAGCGCGCGTGTTGCACTTTAGGGCAATGAACCCCTGATTGATAGCGACTGGAATCGCGGAAATAGCGAGGTATCCAACCGGGGCGCGCGAAGAAAGTAGAAGCGTCCCCGCGGGCAGCAGCCCCGAGGAAATTTTTGCGATACCTGCCCTGGTGAGCTTTCGGTCGGTGTCGACTAGGACTGGCGACTGAAGCGAGGAAAAATCCTTTGGCGTCGTCCAGTGATGTGTTCCGCCATCCCAATACATTGGTTCCGCCGTGCTTGGTGTTCCTCCACCGACACACTCGACCACGTTTCCTACTGGTTCGACGGTCCAGCCGCTGGGAATATGGCCAGCATCGGAGTCTTGGACGCTGTCGGGGAAGAGCGCAGCCGTCGCTTCATTGTACCCGGCCGGCGTGCGCCCATCGAGCTTGGCCCGCACGGGATCGAAATCCATGAACCAACTCTGGAACAGCGCGCGCGCCGTCGCTTCCAGCGTTGCGTTCATGCGCCGGTTCAGTTCGATCTTGTCGTCGAGTGCACCGAGAACTTTCGCGATTGCCTTCTGAGTTGCTAGCGATGGAAGTGCAATCGGCGTTGTGCGGAGGATTCCAAGGTTAGTGTGTGGGACGCCGGTTTGTATCGCATTCTGTCGAATGTACGCTTGTTGTTCATCGCTCGTGAACACGTAGTACAAATAAAGTGCATCAGCTTTGCTCGTATCGACGCTAAGCTTCATCTGGCTCTGAGAAATCAGGTAGCGCGGCGCCGATTTCTCTCTAATCAGGGCAACTTGGCCGATCGTTCCACGCTGCGTAAATACCAAGTCGCCGAATCTGGCACAGTTAGCGGACAGCGAAGCGGCCTTTTGCTCGCTGACAAAGACAAATTCTCCGTCGACCCATCTCCCATGCCCCATGTTCGTGCCACGAATCACGGGAACACCGGAGGGTACGTAGTCTCGCGATACGAGGTCTGAACCGAACGGTCCACCGACCAAAGAGTTGCGACTCGGTGCAGCTACGTCGCCGACAGTGCATGCTACCATAGGCTCACCACCCATAACCCAACCCCGTCAAATTCGCGCGAATCACCTTCTCCAACTCCGCCGACTCGGCAAACTGCGCCTGTAGCTCCGCCACCAGCCGCGGCATCTTCTCGGCAAACGGCTCACCCTCGTCGATCACTTCCTCGGCGCCTACATATCGCCCCGGCGTGAGCACGTGTCCATGCGCCGCGATCTCGGCCGTCGTGGCCGATTTGCAGAATCCCGCGACATCGCCGTACGCAACAACGGGCTTCTCATTGCGCCACGCGTGATACGCGCCCGTGATCTTGTCCAGATCCGCATGGGTCACCAAAACAATTTGTGCAGGGGGCTCTTGCACAAAGAGCCCAGCTTCAGGCAATAGGCCAGATGGCATCTGAGATTTGTTTGGCTGGCGACTGATCATTTTTGAGCTGTTCCTCGTTTCTCATGCCTATGCATCTTGCGCTCCCGCATCAGGCAAGTGCAAGATATGCCGCCGCTCCAATTCGTCGCGCAGCTCTTCTTCGCTTGGCAGAACCAAGCGGTATTTGGACGCGAATAGTTGCGGGTTCTCGCTCAGAACCGAGTAGCGCACCAGGGTGTCGTCTTTGTCGGCGCACAGAATGATGCCCAGGGTGGGGTTGTCGCCTTCGCTGCGTTTGAGGTCGTCAAACAGGCGCACGTACATGTCCATCTGGCCAATGTCGGCGTGGGTGAGCTTGCGGGTTTTCAGGTCAATGAGGACGAAGCACTTGAGCAGGTAGTTGTAGAAGACGAGGTCCACGTAAAAGTGGGACGTCTCCGTGCTCACGCGAAACTGCCGCCCGACAAACGAGAAGCCTTTGCCAAGTTCCATAAGGAAGTCGCGCAGGCGCAAAGACAGGGCGAATTCCAGATCGCGCTCAGCGTGGTCATGGCTTTCTGACAGGCCGAGAAACTCAAGGACGTAGGGGTCTTTGATGAGTTCCGAAGGGTGTGGTTTGGGCACTTCGGTCTTGGTGGGGACTCTGACAAGCCGCTGAAACGCGGAGGTAGCGATGGCGCGCTCCATCTGGCGGGTGCTCCAGCCGTGTTCGGCGGCTTCGCGGATGTAGTAGTCGCGGGCGTTCGGGTTTTCGACCCGCATCACCAGTCGCCAATGGGTCCAGGTCAATTCTCTACGCAGTGCGTAGAGTTTTTCTGCTGCGGGGAATGTGAGATAGAACTGCCTGAAGTTCCAGAGATTGGCAACAGAAAGTCCTTTGCCGAACTCCTCGCCGAGCTGGCGCGCCAAGTGGCGTATCAGGTACGTTCCGTAGGCCGCCCGATCTTTGCCACCTTGTTCCTCCTGAACAATGCGCTGGCCTATCTGCCAGTAAGCCTCGACCATGATGAAGTTGGTTGCCGCATAGGCTTCACGGCGGGCTTGCTGCAAGATGACCCGGATGTCGTCGAAAAACGTAGCCTGCGGCAGGCTGACAGAAGCGTGCTGAACGGCGCGTTTGGAGGGGGCGGTTTTTTTAACGGCCATAACCCAACCCCGCCAAATTCGCGCGAATCACCTTCTCCAACTCCGCCGACTCGGCAAACTGCGCCTGTAGCTCCGCCACCAGCCGCGGCATCTTCTCTGCAAACGGCTCGCCCTCGTCGATCACTTCCTCGGCGCCTACATATCGCCCCGGCGTGAGCACGTGTCCATGCGCCGCGATCTCGGCCGTCGTGGCCGATTTGCAGAATCCCGCGACATCGCCGTACGCAACAACGGGCTTCTCATCGCGCCACGCGTGATACGCGCCCGTGATCTTGTCCAGATCCGCGTCCGTCAGTTCGCGATGCACGCGATCGATCAGCGTGCCCATCTTCCGTGCATCGATGAACAGTGTCTGCTTCCGCCGGTCGCGAAATCCGCGCGCTTTATCCGCGCCTTTACTGCGCGTGACGAACCACAGGCACACCGGGATCTGTGTGCTGTAGAACAGCTGTCCCGGCAGCGCCACCATGCAGTCCACCAAGTCGGCTTCGATGATCGCTTTGCGGATCTCGCCTTCGCCACTCTGGTTCGACGACATGCTGCCGTTGGCGAGCACAAAGCCTGCCATGCCGTGCGGCGCCAAGTGATGGATGAAATGCTGTACCCACGCGAAGTTCGCGTTGCCCTTGGGCGGCACGCCATACTGCCAGCGAACGTCGTCGTCGCGGCGGAACCAGTCGCTGTCGTTGAACGGCGGGTTGGCCAGCACGTAGTCGGCGCGCAGGTCAGGGTGCAGGTCACGCCGGAAGGTGTCTTCATGCTCGGGGCCGAAGTCGGCTTCAATGCCGCGCAGCGCCAGATTCATCACCGCTAACCGGCGCGTGGTGGCGTTGCTTTCCTGGCCGTACACACTGATGTCGCCGCGACGGCCGCCGTGTGACTCCACGAACTTCTCCGACTGCACGAACATGCCGCCCGAGCCACAGGCCGGGTCATAAATGCGTCCCTTGTACGGCGCCAGCATTTCCACCAGGCAGCGCACCACACAACTCGGCGTATAAAACTGTCCGCCGTTCTTGCCCTCGGCGCTGGCAAAACGCGTGAGAAAATACTCGTACACGCGGCCGAGCAGGTCGACAGAACGGTGCGTCTTCTCCCCTTCGCTGGCCGCGGTAAGCGCGATGGTCGCGATCACGTCGATCAGCTCACCCAGCCGCTGTTTGTCGAGGCCGGGGCGCGCGTAGTCCTTGGGCAGCACGCCTTTCAAGCGCGGGTTGTCGCGTTCGATGGCCACCATCGCGTCGTCCACCAGCTTGCCGATGGTCGGCTGCTTGGCGCTGGCCTGCAGGTGTGACCAGCGCGACTCGGCGGGCACCCAGAATACGTTCTCGGCCTTGTACTCGTCGGGGTCTTCCGGATTGGCTCCAGCGTAGTCACCAAGGCCCGACAGCAGCTTGGTACGCTGCTCCTCGAAGGTGTCCGAGATGTATTTCAGGAAGATCAGCCCCAACACGACGTGCTTGTATTCCGCCGCGTCCATGTTGTTGCGCAGCTTGTCGGCCGTGAGCCAGAGCTTGGCCTCGAAGCCGATGTTCGCGGTGGAGCCGGAGCTGCCTGTGGATTTCGTACGCGCCATTCGTCCCTGGTGGGCCAGTGTGAAGTTGCCCACCAACTTAGCCCACGGGTCTGACTTTGGCACAGCTTGGGTGCCGCCGCCCCGCTAGAATTCCCCTTATGCAACTCCACTCTGATCTCACCTGCCCGGCGTGTGGTCACGTAGAACCGCTCGCCATGCCAACCGACGCCTGCCTGTTCTTCCATGCCTGCGTTGCCTGTCACACCCTGCTGCGTCCAAAGCCCGGCGACTGCTGCGTGTTCTGCTCGTTCGGGTCGGTGCCGTGTCCGCCAATACAGGAGGGGAGCACCGACTGCTGTGCGCCGGCTCCTCTGCTCACATCAAAGACATCCGGCCCCGTTCCCTGAACGCCACGCCACCAGCCACGTTCCGCACGGCCAGCCGAGCGCCTCACGTCAAACGGTCGACACGCTCTGCGTGGGTGTGGTTGCTGTTGTTGGTCGCGGCAGCGCCGGCGCTGGCACAGTCTTCCCAAGCGCCGAAACCAGCTGCGCCGAAACCAGCTGCGCTGAAACCGGCTGCTCCGGCTACGTCCGCGAAGCGCTGGAGCGATGCCCTCAAAAATATTCCACTCTCCCATCGAGGGCCGCTCACGCTCTCCGTGGGAGGACAGGCGCGTTGGCGCGAAGAATCGTTCCGGGCGTTCAATGTTGGCGCGCTCAACGACGATCATGCGCAGTCGCGCGTGGCGTTTAACGCGGACCTCCTGCTTGGACGGCGCACCGCCGCGTTCGCACGTGTTCTCATTGAAGGTCGTGACGCGCAAAGTTACGGTCGCAACTTGCCCGGTGGCGCGCGTCCAACCGATGCCGATCGCCTGGACGTGCAGAATCTCTACGCCGACGTGGGATATGCGTCGTCGTTTCTGCGCGTGGGCCGACAGGAGATCTCGCTTAATCGCGAACGGTTGTTCGGGGTGCCCGACTGGGCGAACACCCGCCGTGGCTCGCAAGGCGCACGACTGCAGCTCGCCCATGGTCGGTTCGCCGTCGAGGCCATCAACGCGCGCCCCATGATTGTGCGTCAATCGGCCCCCAATCGCGCCGACAGCACCGCGCGCTTCCGCACGCTGTCGGTGGGCAGCGCCGCCGGCGCGGCGCCCCTCGCGCGCGGCCTGCCGGCAACGTGGCAGGGCTACTGGTATGAGCAAACATTGCGCCCCGCTACTGGTACGGGCGCCGCAACGTCGCTCACGCGTCGACTCACGACGGGTGGTCGACTGATGTGGCAGGGCGGCACCGCCAAGTCGGCGTCGCGCAGCCGTTCCATCGAATTCGAAGGCGCGCTGCAGCGCGGACACGCGGGTACGCGCGCGCTCTCGGGCTGGTTCTGGGTGACCGAAGCGCAGATGCAGTGGAAGCAGCAGCACGGCGCGCCGTCGCTCGCGATCGGCGTGGAGGAGGCGAGTGGCGAACGGAGCGCCACGGCCACGAGGCAGGAGGCGTTCGCCGTTCTATACCCCGCCGCGCATGCGCATGGGGGCTTCGCCGACGTGATTGGCCGTACGAATGTTCGCGAACTGCACGCCATCGCCACCTGGGATCCGGTGGCGGCGATTCGCCTGCGCAGCGCGCTCTATCGGTTCACTCGCCTGCGTACCGATGACGGCGTCTACACCAAGCAGAACACGGTTTTTCGCGCCGCCAGTGGATCGGTCGCGCGCCACGCCGCCGACGAGTTCGATCTCACTGGCACATGGAAGGTGTTGCCGCATTGGCAAGTGATTGCCGGTGGTGCAACGGTATTGCCTGGCCGGTTTTTGAAGGACACGCCGGGAAGCGCGCGGACGGAGCGTTGGGGCTTCGTCGGGACGACGTTTGCATTTTGACGAGGTGAAGCGAAGCGCGGGAGCTGCGGCTCGATAACCGCGACGGGTCGCTGGAGAGCCGTGGGAAGCTTTCGCGGGTAAAAGCCACCCTGGATTACTGATGTCACCGCGCCGGCGTTCGCCGTCGTGGTGAAAGCGCGACGTACCGGACAGTCAGGGGTGTGGTTTCAATGAACGTGCATTTCAACGGGTGGGTTCGCGCCGCTGCCGTTGCCGCGAGCGTAGCGGTGGCGTCGGTGATCGGCATGACGGCAGTGCAGGCGCAGAGCACGACGGCCCCCGACGCCACCACGGCGCGCCTCATGCAGCGACTGGGCGCGCTGGCCGCCGACAGCATGGAAGGACGTCGCGCCGGTACCGCGGGATCGGTGCGCGCGCGGGCGTGGATTGTGGCGGAGCTCACCGCGATGGGAGCGAAGCCCGTCGGCACGAGCTACGTGGTACCGATCACACTGCGCGCGCGGGCCGGCAGCGACACAGCGGGTGCCAACATCGTGGCACGCATTCCCGGCAAGCACTCAAACGGTCCCGTGCTGGTGCTCAGCGCGCACTACGATCACCTGGGCGTGCGCAACGGTGAGGTGTTCAACGGAGCCGACGACGACGCCAGTGGGTGCGTGGCCATGCTCACCATCGCCGAACGGTTGCTGCGCAAGCCGCCCGAGCACGACGTGATCCTGGCGTTTTTCGACGCCGAGGAGTCGGGAATGGTGGGGTCGAAGACGTTCGTAAATGCGCCGCCGGTCCCGCTCGATCGCATCGCGATGAACATCAACCTCGACATGATGGCGCGACAGGATGGCAAGGCGCTCTGGGTGTCGGGCACGTCGTACACGCCGGCCCTCAAGCCGATCGCCGAGGCGGCGGCGAAGCACTCGGCCGTAACGATTCGCTTCGGACATGATACGAAGACCCTGAAGCCGGGCGACGACTGGACCGGCTCGTCGGATCATGCGGCGTTTCATCGCAAGGGAATTCCGTTTCTGTATCTGGGCGTGGAGGATCACGACGACTATCACAAGTCGGGCGACGACGCCGATAAGGTAGACCCCACGTTCTATCGTGGCACGGTGGAGTTCGCGTACGCGCTCGTGCGGGCAGCGAGCGCCACGCTCAACACCGTGACGCGCGCCACGAAATAGCCGCGGGGGTCGATCGGATGAAACGGAAGAAGGGCCGCGGCGGAGTGATCCGTCGCGACCCTTCTCACTTCTTGCCAGTTCGCAACGATCTCGAACCGGTAAAACCCGTTACAGGGCGTCGATCAGGAGATCGGTTGCCCAATACGAACCGGTAAAGGAACTATGACTAAGCAAATGATCACCTCCTCGAAATAAAGTGAGACTTCGGGCGTACTGACTCCGAAATCCAACGAATGTTTCCCTGGCCGCTTGGAGACCGGGGAAGCGCGGTTCTTTGCGCGGTCGCTCCTCCGCGCAGCCAACATGCTAGGGCCGAAGTCGCGCCGGGGCAAGCGAAAAATGCGCCGTCTATCACAGTTCGGTACTTTTCGGGCACAGAGTTCCGCTCTGAAGTCCCCGGGTTTCCCACCACGAGCTCCGCTATGGTCAGACTGACCTCTTGTCGCCACCTGTCCCGCCAAGCGGCGACAGTGGCTGCCCTCCTTTTCTCTGCCCCGACCGCGCTCGTGGCGCAACCGGCGCCCGCCGCACAGGCCGCGACCAAGCTCCCCAAGGGTCCTCGCGCCATGGTGCTGGCCGATTGGTATCGTGTGGTCAACGTGAGCAGTCCGGCCGTGTCGCCCGACGGCAAGCGCGTGGCCATAACGGTTACCAAGGCCGTCGAAGCCGAGAACAAGCGGCACAACGAGATCTGGGTGGTGAACACCGCGGGCGGTGAACCGCAGCGGTGGACGTCGCCCAACACCGAGAGCAGCAATCCGCGCTGGTCGCCCGACAACAAGTATCTGTTCTTCACGTCACTGCGCGCGGGCGGGCAGGGAAGCACGTGGGCGATTCGCCTCGACCAGCCCAGCGGCGAAGCGACTCAAATTAGTGCGTATCCGAACGGTTCCATGCCGTTGAACGGTTCGTTTGCGGTGTTCGCCGAGCCGGCCCGTCGCGATACCACAGCGCGGAACGGCGCGAATCCGTTTGCCCGCATGCTGCCGATGGCCAAGCCCACGTTCGACGCAATCACGCGTCCAGCTGAGCCGGCGCGTTTTGATGGTCTTCACGTAACGGACATGTCGTACAAGGTGAATGGCGTGGGCTTCGTGCCGGGTCGCGCCGAAGCACGCAGCTGGCGTCCGGCGCAGCTATGGCGACAGCCGATGGGTGACACCGCGAAGCAGCAGCTCACGACCACGCCGTATTCGCACCGCTCGCCCGAAGGCTCGCCCGACGGCAAGTGGATTGCGTTCATCGCCGATGCGCGACTGCGCGCTGATTCTGTCGTCGATCTCGAGCGCGATTCGCTGGCCAAGCTGCCGTACAACAGGGTTCGTGACGAGGCCGATCGCAACGACACGGATCTCTACGTTGTGGAAAGCACGGGCGGCACGCCGCGCAAGGTAAGCGAGTGGATGGGCGCTGAGTCGGACATCACGTGGTCGCCCGACAGTAAGCAGCTGGCGTTTGTGGGCCGTCCGTCGCGCACCAAGTCGGCGCGCGTTTACGTGGTAGACGCGACCGGCGGCGCGCCACGCAATCTGCTTGGCGATTGGCAGTTCGAGCCGGGGTCACTCTCCTGGCTTACCACGGGACATCTGCAGTTCGTGGCCGACATTGGCGGGCGTTCGGCCATCCTGCGCGCCGATCTTACTGGCAAGACAGCGCCGAAGGAGTTAGTCGGTGGACGCCGGCAGTTGCGCGGTGCCAGCTACGACGCGGCCGGTAAAGTGTTGGCGTATACCGCGACCTCGATGACGAAGCCCACCGAGTTGTTTGTTTCCACCGCCGACGGTGTCGGCGAACGTCAGGTCACGCGCTTCAATGACGACGTGAACACAGACGTGGTGTGGAGCGACGCCGAACGCTTCACGTACAAGAGCGTCGGCAACATGGAGATCGAAGGCTGGCTGATGAAGCCGTACGGCTACAGCCAAGGCAAGAAGTATCCCCTGGTGATCTACATCCACGGTGGCCCGCACTCATCGTATGGCGAAGGCTGGTTCGACGAGTTCCAGAATCTCGCGGCGCAGGGCATGTTCGTGCTCTTCACCAACCCGCGTGGGTCGAGCGGCTACGGCGCCGACTTCACGTACAGCACCCGCGGCCGCTGGGGCATGGAGGACTACGACGATCTGATGAAGTCGGTGGACATTGTCGCCGCGCGCCCCGATGTGGATAGCACGAAGATGGGCGCGACCGGTGGCTCGTACGGCGGCTTCATGACGACGTGGATCGCTACCAAGACCGATCGGTTCAAAGCGATCGAAACCGACCGCACGATCACCGACTGGACGTACTGGTACGGCAGCAGCGACGCGCAGGGGCTCACCGAGTTCGAGTTCTACGGCAAGCCGTGGGACAATCAGGCGCTGTACGACACGCTGTCACCGATCCGCTACGTGCAGAAGGTGAAGACGCCCATGTTGTTGGTGCAGAGCGAAGCAGATCACCGCACGCCGATGGGCAGTGCGGAGATCTGGTTCATGTCGCTGAAAAAGCAGGGCGTGCCGGTGGAGATGGTACGATACCCGCGCTCCAACCACGACCTGTCGCGCACGGGAGAGCCGTGGTTGCTGGTGGATCGGCTTGGGCGTATCCGGCAGTGGTTCGCGTTCTGGCTGCAGGGAGTGAAGCCTGCAACGGCGGTGAACTAGTGCTGCGACCGGTTAAAGAGTGGCTTTTATAGCCGAACGTCCGGCGCGCGTCTTGGCGGGTGAAGCGCCACGTCATCGTGGTGCGGAGGCAGTACGAGAGGCTCTGGGCTTGACGCGTGAGGCCGTGGGTTTTGGGTTCTGGGTGATTCCGCTCGCGATTCGGCGAGATCACAACAGCATGACCACAAATTCACGCGGAAAACGACACGGATAAGC
>JANLVC010000154.1:0-20966 GCA_031363815.1 Gemmatimonadota bacterium | reverse complement strand
CCACCAAAGCCGTAAGCAAGGGGTTGCCGCCAACCCTGAATTCGTCTACGCTTAGGGTCTGACGGCGAAGGTGATCCTTCGGGGTTGCCGCCACTGTTCGCAGGCCGCTCACATAGCTCAGTCGGTAGAGCACATCCTTGGTAAGGATGAGGTCACCGGTTCGATCCCGGTTGTGAGCTCTTCGTAGTCCCCGCCGCCAAGTACTGGTTGCGGGGACTTTGCGTTGTGGGGAAACTCAGGTCACATCGTTCCGCCAATTGTTGAGTACGCCACAGGAACATTGTTACGCGATTAGTCCCAGATGCTTTTTGTGAAATGCAATCCGCGGTTTCAGCGTGCGCGTACTCGGGGCACCACGAAGTCCGCAATTCCTCGATTCCCTGGAGAGCCCAATGATCGGACCCGCAACACGACGTGTCACAAGGTGGCCACGCGTCATCGCAGCAGCAGTGGTCGCTACGGCCGCGCTTGCCGCCGTTGCCGTCGCTTCTGACCACATGGATACGCCACTGGTGGAAGCCAGTCCGCGTTTTGACGTAAATGACGTCTACGCGTTCCCCGGTTCGACGGCCGACCGCGTCGTCCTCGTGCTCGGTACCAGTTCACCGATCACTCCTGCCGGTACACCGTCTGCCGTGTTTGGCGACAAGCAGGAAGTCCTTTATCAGCTCAAGGTCGACAACACCGGGGATGGCCGTGAAGACCTCGTCTTTCAGTTCACGTTTACGGGCGAAGCGGGCGATCAGAAAGTTCGCGTGCAGGGACCGGTCGCGCCCAATGAGGTGGGAACGACGAACACGATCATCAACGGCAAGCGCGAACTGCAGGGCTCGGTGAACCAGACGCTCGGGTCGGCCTCCGGTATGCAAGTGTTTGCCGGACCGCGCGATGATCCGTTCTTTATCGACCTTGAGCAGTTCTTCAGCATTCTGCCGGATCGCCAGCCGGAGAACGGACCACTGTCAACGATCACGCAGGGCCCTCTCACCTTCCGGGGAAGCAGCGCGAGGGACTTCCTTGCCGGCTTCAACGATCTCGCCATCGTCGTGGAGCTCCCGTTGGCCGAGCTGACCGCGAACGGAACGAAACCGAAGTTTGGCGTTTGGGGCACCACAAGCCGTGCTCGCAACTTCAGCAGAAACTGAGCGACCGATGACAACCACCCATAACTCCCAGAGGACGACCATGCAGTTGCGCAATTCATTGACGTGGGCCGGCGGCGTCTTGTTCGCGCTATCGCTCACCGCCTGTAGCGAAGAAAGCCTCACGAATATCGATGCGCGCACCAGCGCAGGCGGTTCAAAGGTGTACGATCAGGTTGAGTTCCTCGGTAATCCGCTGGTGAGCGAGGTAACGATCCTCAAGGCGCGTCACGATGCGTACAACCGCACGATGCCGTATGCACCGAGCGCATTTCAATCTGAAACGGAAGACTTCATCGTCAACGTGGCCGGACGTGAGCGTGGCTATGCCCAGCTCGTGTCCAGCGTGCTCTACGCGACATCCGACATGCTTATCGTCGATTCATCCAATCCGGGCAACACGGCGGGCTGGCTCCGTTGGGTCGCTCCGATCAATGCCGTCTACAATGGGGGCAACCCAATCGCGGGATACGGTGGACGGCTCCTGACTGACGACGTGGTGGATATTGGACTCTATGCAATTTTCAGCAGTTTGCTAAGTCCGGTCAACGCCTCCTGCGCTCCTGGCTCGTTGCCGTTGTGCACGGACAACGTCGGTTCCAACGACAAGCCATTTTTGACAGTCTTCCCGTACGTCGCAGCGCCCAGCTTGTAGTACTCGTGCTCCTGTTTGTCCGCCGCGCGCCACTTGGCGCGGCGGACGCACTGGTATCGGTGCGACACCATTTTTGTCGGAGTGCGAAGCGATGAGGATTCGACGGTGGACGATAGTATTCCTGGTTGCGGCGACCGCGGTCGGCGTCGTGGCGTTCAATGCACGCCAGACGCGTAAAGCCGCACGCGAGGAGCGTCTCGCCGCCCAACAAGACGTTGTCGCCGACGCCGCGCGCAACGCGGCAGACATCGCATTCTTTGAAGCGCGCATCGCGGCCGATCCTCAGGGCGCCATCGATCGCACGCGGATCGGCGCGCTGTATATGCAGCGCGCGCGCGAATCAAATACTTTTCAAGATTACCTTCGCGCGGAGCACGCCTCGCGGTCATCTCTTGTACTGCGTATGTCGCGGAACAGCGAGGCCTACGCCGTGCTGGCGTCGGCCTTGCTCGCACAACATCGTTTTGTCGAAGCGCGCGAGGCGGCTCGGCTGCTGGTCGCGGCCGCACCCGCGGTCGACGCGTACCAAAGCCTGCTCGGTGAGGTGTGCGTTGAGTTGGGCGACATGCCTTGTGCGGCCGAGGCCTTCGCGCGTATCAGCCCCGCAGGCCGGGCATCGCTCACGGTAGCGCCGCGGCTGGCGCGATGGGCGGAGGTACGCGGTGACACGGCCACTGCGCGCCGTATATTCCGCGCGGCATTGAACGGTGTGCAGCGTCGCGCGGACATGCCGCGCGAACAGGCGGCTTGGTTTCACCTCCGCGCCGCGGATCTGGAGCTGCGACAAGGTCGTATCACACATGCCGAACGTGCGTTGCTCAATGGACTCAGTCGGTACCCCGGTGACCACCGGCTACTGGCCGCCATGGCTCGACTCCGTGCCGCACAGCATGATTGGCGTGGCGCTATCGAAAATGGCGACAGTGCAATCGCGGTCGTCCTCGATCCGGCCACGCTTGGACTGATCAGCGATGCGTACCACGCGTTGGGTGACACCGCCAGATCCGCCGAGTATTTCACCGCCATGGAGACAGCCGTTGGTGCGCAGCCGGGCGCCTATCATCGCGCATGGAGCATGTTTCTTCTCGATCATGGACGGCGCGTTACCGAGGTGTTGGTCGCCGCGCAGACCGAGATCATGTCGAGGCCGGACATTTATGGCTACGATCTGCTCGCCTGGGCGCTGTTCAAGAGTGGGCGCCCACGGGAGGCGCGCGACGCCATCAGGGTGGCGCTGGCGGTGGGTACGCAAGACCCGATGCTGTTGTACCACGCAGGAATGATCGAACGCGTTGCTGGAGACAAAACGCTGGCGCGCAGCTATTTGCGCCGTGCGCTCGCCATCTCGCCATGGTTTGACTACGCAGCTCCGGATGCGGCGCGGGCGGCTCTCGATTCGTTGTCGCGAGCGACTTCGATATCATGGGTGCGGGGGTCTTCCATTTTCCGGCACGCCAAATAATTGACATAGGGGGCCTGGGTATCGAAATATCTTCAGGTAGCGTTAGCGTGCAGAGCTCAACGTTCTCGGGAGCGACACACTTGCCCAAGACCATGAACCAGTCGTCCACGGCGCCTCAGGCGGGCCACGACACCCCTCAAAGTCACGCGGTGCACGAATTTGGGTGTAGTTGCGGTTCCCACCACGACCACGACCACGACCACGGGCGCAGCGCCGTGGCGGTCGATCCCGACACCACGGCGCGCAACCTTAAGCGACTCCGGCGCATCGAAGGGCAGATCCGTGGGCTTCAGAAAATGGTCGAGGACGATCGCTACTGCGCCGATATCATGACGCAGATTTCGTCGGCGCACGAAGCGCTGCGTGCCGTTGGTCGTGAACTTATGCGCAATCACCTCAAACATTGCGCCGCCGCGGCCATCGCCGCGGGCGGTGCAGAGCGAGACACCATGTACGACGAGTTGGTGGACATGCTGTACAAGCACAGCCGTTGATGACTACTCGCATCCTCCCGCGACTCGCATCTGCGATACTGCTCGCCTCGCTGCTCGCCGCACCGGTGCGGGGGCGCGCGCAGTCCGTGTCCCCGCAGATCACAGCGTTGCGATTCGGCGCCATGGCCGATCCGTCGGGGCGCACCACGAAGAACGTCACGATTCTCGTGCAAGGGGACACCGTGCTGCGCGTAGGCACGGGAACCACCATGATTCCGAAGGGCGCGCACATTGTCGATCTCCGGCGCTACACGGCGATCCCGGGTCTCATTGACGTGCACACGCACATGACCTTCGTGCGCGACAAGGCGAATCCGCTGGAAACCGGTCCGCGTTCGCGTGACTCCGTAATCGTGGCGGCCGCCACCAACCTCCTGCGCACGCTTGAAACCGGTGTTACGACCGTACGCGATCTCGGTGCCAGCAATTACGCCGACATCGGCATCCGCGACGCCGTGAACAGCGGTGCGATGATCGGGCCGCGCATGTTCGTGGCCGGCTACGGACTGTCGAAGGTCACGACGCCCCCGGTCGCCGGTCAGCCATCCCTCGCCGCGCGCGGCCGCGTTCGCGATACGATCGAGATCAAAGTCGCGATCCAGGCGCAGGTCGAGGCCGGCGCCGACTGGATCAAGATGTACGGCTCGACCGGTACGTACGCGAATGTGACCGGCGTACAGACGTTCACTGACGTAGAGATGCGCGTGGCCGCCGAGACGGCGCATCGCTTCAAACGGCCGATCGCGATTCACTCGTACGGGGATTCCGGTGGTCGTGCCGCGCTACGTGCCGGTGCCGAATCCGTCGAGCATCCCGCAGGGTTCGACGACGCCACGCTTGCCGAGTGGGCGAAGCGTGGAACCATGTATGTGCCCACCATCGATCACAATCGCTTCTATGCCGAGAATGCCACGCTCCTCGGCTACACTCGCGAGCAGGTCGCCGGCCTCGATTCCTTCCGTCTGCTCAACCTCGAAACGGCACGGCGCGCGCATGCCGCCGGCGTGCGTTTCGCCATGGGGTCGGACGCCGTGTACTGGATGTTCGGAGAAAACACGCGTGAGCTGGGGTGGTTCGTAAAGGCCGGGATGACGCCGGCGCAGGCACTGGGCACGGCAACCACGAACGGCGCGCTTCTCCTTGGGCAGCCCACCAAGCTCGGGCGCATTGCCGCTGGCTCCTACGCCGATATCGTTGCTGTCGAGGGCGACCCGCTCAAGAATATCGAAGTCCTTCTCAAAGGGGTGCGCTGGGTCATGAAAGGTGGAGCGGTCGTGGTGGACAAACGGTAGGCTCACGCACCTCATTCGTGGTTTATTCGGGCTGCTTATCCAGCGCTCGCGGCAACCTCCTCCCCGTACCCGCCTTGCGAGCACGTCCGGGTCACACTACGTTGCAAGGCTCACCCAATTCGGGGGGAGATCCATCGGGGAGCCTGAAAATGGCTAAGCGCGCCCAGCGAATGCAGGCGGCGCACCCGGTGCAGAAGACGTCGGTGTGCTGTAGCACGGAGCCGGAACATGGCGCGCGAAAAGATCATTCTCGGTTGCACCGAGTGTAAGAACCGCAACTACTTCACCACGAAGAACAAGCGTCTTCACCCCGAACGGGTGGAGTGGCAGAAGTATTGCCCACGCTGCAATTCGCACAAAACGCATAAGGAAACAAAATAGAGATGACGGCTCCCGTCGAGGTTTCCCGTCCGGGACTCGGCACGCGGTCGGTCACGTTCTATCATGACGTGATTGCCGAGATGAAGAAGGTGACTTGGCCCGATCGCCCGCAGCTCCAGCAGGCGACGTTCCAGATCATCATTTTCGTGCTGATCCTTGGTGCGGTGATCGCCCTGGTCGATGTTGCGTTGCAGGCGCTGCTCGTGCGCCTGCCCGCGATGTTGCTCGGCCGCTGACCCCGCATATGTCCCTGTCGATGCTTGAGCACCGGTGGTACACGATCCAGACCACGTCTGGCCACGAGAACAAGGTGCAGCGCCAGATCCAGCGGAAGATCGATATGGATCCGGCAGCCCCTGAAGATCGCCTGATCCGTCAGGCACTTGTGCCGGTTCAGGAAGTGGTAGAGATCAAGAACGGCAAAAAGGTGACGGTCGAGCGCAAGATCTTCCCGGGCTATGTGCTCGTGGACATGGTCGCCAGCCAAGACACCTTGCACGAGGTCAACGCCATTCAAGGTGTGATCAAGTTTGTCGGAAAGGAAAAGGAGCCGACACCACTGCGCGACGACGAAGTCCGTCGTCTGCTGGGGCAGTCGGATCACACCGATGAAGCGCCGACGAGAGAGGAGATTCCGTTCCTCATCGGACAGGCCGTGGCGATTACGGAAGGTCCGTTCGCCGACTTCAACGGGACCGTCGAAGAGATCCTGTCCGAGAAGGGCAAGGTCAGGGTGTCGGTCAGTCTGTTCGGCCGGCCCACCAGTGTAGAGCTCGACTACCTGCAGTTACGCGGGTACTGAGTTCTTCGCCGGACGTCGCCACCACTCGACGGAAAACAAGGTGGTAGCACGACCGCAGCGCCGGATGGTCCGGCCGCGGAACTTGCGATGAGGAAAACGCATGGCCAAGAAGGTCACTGGATTCGTCAAGCTGCAGATTCCTGCAGGCAAGGCGAACCCGGCGCCCCCAGTAGGTACGGCCCTCGGTCCGCAGGGTATCAACATCATGGGCTTCTGCAAAGAGTTTAATGCTCGGACGCAGGGCGGTGATATGATCATCCCCGTCGAGGTCACGATCTACGGCGACAAGTCGTTCACCTTCATTTTGAAGACTCCGCCGGCGGCGGAACTCATCAAGAAGGAGCTCGGCGTCGCGAAGGGCTCGGGTCAGCCGAATAAGGTGAAGGTCGGTACGATCACGAAGGCGCAGCTGGAAAAGCTCGCTACCGTGAAGATGCCGGATCTGAACTGCGATTCGATGGAGAGCGCAATCGCCATGATGGCGGGTGCTGCGCGCTCCATGGGCATTGTGGTCAAGGATTGAATCTCATGGCACAGAACGGGAAGAAGTACCGCAGCGCGAGCGAGCGCCGCGAACTCGGGAAGCCTTATGAGGCCAGCAAGGCGATCGATATTGTGAAGCAGATGAGCTTCGCGAAGTTCGATGAAACGGTTGAAGTGGCGATCCGTCTCGGCGTCGATCCCCGCCATGCCGATCAGGTGGTGCGCGGCACGGTCGTGTTGCCCGAAGGAACGGGTAAAACGATGCGTGTGCTCGTCATCGCGGCCGGCGCGAAGGTGCAGGAAGCGTTGGACGCCGGCGCCGATTATGTCGGCACCGAGTACCTCGCCAAGATCAAGGACGGTTGGTTGGATTTCGACGTGTTGATTGCCACGCCGGACCAGATGGGCCAGCTCGGTCAGCTCGGTCGTGTCCTCGGTCCTCGCGGCCTTATGCCGAATCCAAAGGCCGGCACCGTCACGTTTGACGTGGCCAAGGCCGTCAAGGAATCCAAGGGCGGCAAGATCGAGTTTCGCGTCGACAAGGGTGGCAATGTGCACGCCCCGATCGGCAAGGTTTCGTTCAGCCCGGAGCAGCTCGCGACGAACTTCGCCGCGCTGATGGAGACCATCGTTCGCTCGAAGCCGTCCGCGGCCAAGGGCGTGTACATTCGGAACGTCGCGATCTCAAGCTCCATGGGACCTGGCGTCACCATCGACACCACGCCGTACCGGTAAGAGGGAGACGCAACCATGAAAGCAAAGGCCAAGGCCAACAAGAGCGACAAGCAGCTCCTCGTCGACGGTCTGAGTGCGAAGCTCGGATCAGCGCAGGCGCTGTTTTACACCGACTTCACCGGTTTGAATGTGAAGCGCATGACGGAGCTCCGTCGCCGACTGAAGAAGGCCGGCGTCGAGTACGTCGTGATTAAGAACACACTGGCGCTCCGTGCCGTCAACGAGAGCGGGCTGGTGTCCCAGCGTTTGAAGGGCCCGACGGGGGTGGTGGTGGCCAAGGATGGCATCACTGCGGCCAAGATCCTCTCCACGTTTGCCAAGGAGAACGATCAGCGGCCGTCCGTGAAGGGCGGGATCTATGAGGGCAACGTCGTAGACGAAGCGATGGTCAAGAAGTTGGCCTCGCTCCCAACACGCGACGAAGCTCTGTCGATCTTCGCTGGCTACCTCAACAGCATCCCGATGATGTTTGCCCTCGCCCTCGACGCCCGCAAGACGCAGCTCGAAGGCTCCAACTAAGTCCCCAGGCGTTCGCCTGATCACACGCCCCAGGCTCCCTGGGGGAGATTTACGGAGAGTACGACCATGGCTAACACGACCCTGAGCAAGGACGAGATCCTCGACGCGATCGGCGCGATGAGCGTCATCGATCTGTCGGAGCTCATTGAAGCGTTCAAGACAAAGTTCAACGTCACGATCGCCGCCATTTCGGCGGGCGGCGGTGGCGCCGCAGCGCCAGTGGCCGCAGTGGAAGAGCAGACGGAGTTCGCGGTTATCCTCAAGGAAGTTGGCGGCAAGAAGATTCAGGTCATCAAGGTCGTGCGCGAGCTGACCGGTCTGGGCCTGAAGGAAGCCAAGGACCTTGTGGATAGCGCCCCGAAGGCCGTGAAGGAAAACGTGACGAAGGACGAAGCTGCCCAGATCAAGGCCAAGCTTGAGGCCGAGGGCGCGACCGTCGAAGTCAAGTAAGGCTGTCGACCGTTCGTCGTTTTAACTGCAGTCCCGTCGTTGTAACGCTCCTCCCCGGGGGAGCTGGTCACCGAAAAGTGACCGGCTCTGCCGGGGACGGAGCGCTTTGCGCCTCCGGTATCGCCGGATTCGGTGCACCCCGCACGTGGGTGAGCCCCTAAGGATTATGATGAACCAGATCTCGTTCGCGAAGCTCGAGACGGGCATGGATATGCCCCATCTGCTCGACATCCAGACGCGCGCCTTTGAGTCGCTGCTCCAACTGGATGCTGCCTCGCAAGAGCGCGAGGATGTTGGCCTCGAGCGTGTTTTCAAGGACCTGTTCCCGATCTCGGACGTCCACGAGAATTTTTCGTTGGAGTTCGTTCGGTACAGCCTCGGTGAGCCCAAGTACTCTGTCGCCGAGTGTATCGAGCGCGACATGACCTACTCGGCGCCTCTCAAGGCCACATTGCAGCTGGTCATCTTCGAGGATACCGGGGATGGCAAACGCCCCCGCAATATCATCGAGAAGGAGGTCTATCTCGGCGAGCTCCCGCTCCTGACCGAACTGGGCACCTTCGTGATCAATGGCGCCGAGCGCGTCATTGTCTCACAGTTGCATCGCTCCCCTGGCGTCGTGTTCGAAGAGAGCACGCACCCCAACGGGCAGCGGCTGCTCTCGTCACGCATCATCCCCTTCCGGGGATCGTGGGTCGAGTTCACCGTGGACATCCACGATGTGATCTACGTCCACATCGACAAGAAAAAGAAGTTCCCCGCCACGGCGCTCCTGCGCGCGTTCGGCTACGGCGAGAACCGGGACATCCTGCGCCTGTTCTTCGCGGAGCGCGAACTCGACCTTGTCATGAAGCGCGAGACGCGCATCGAACTGCGTGAAGTGCTCGGCGCGATTATCGCCGAAGACATCACGCTTGACGGTGAAGTCACGCCCGACGATGCGCCCAAGGCGAAGACGAAAAAGGCGAAGGCCGAGCGCGAGCGCGCCGAGGCCGAGCTGCTGGTGCGCGAAGGTGACGAACTGACCGAAGAAGTGCTCAACCGCCTCGTGCGGCAGGGCCTTGATAAGGTCAAGGTTTTTGCCTCGTACACGCAGATCGATCTGCGCGACGAACAGGACGCGATCGACCGCGGCGAGCGCGAAGTGCGCCGCACGCTGGCGCGCGACGTCGTCGACGCCGACACCGGTGAGGTCGTGGCCGAAAAGGGCGCCGTCCTCGTCGATGCCGTCATCAAGCGTATCCGCAAGGCTGACCTCACCAAGGTGCAGGTCTTTGTCGCCTCCGGCCGTGCCGAGTCGACGCTGATCAAGAACACCCTGGCCAAGGACCCCACGAAGCACGAGGAGGAAGCGCTCAAGCAGATCTATGCGCTCCTCCGTCCGGGCGACGCGCCCAACCGCGAAACGGCCAAGCAAGCGCTCGAGCGTCTCTTCTTCTCGCCCAAGCGCTACGACCTCGGTCGTGTCGGTCGCTACAAGATCAACCAGCGTCTGCGCCTCAACACGCCGATGTCGACCACCGTGCTCACGAAGGAAGACTTCGTCGAGATCATGCGCCAGCTCGTGGAACTTCACGAAGGCCGCGGCGATGTGGACGATATCGATCAGCTGGGTAACCGCCGTATCCGCTCGGTGGGTGAGCTCATCGCCAATCAGTTCTCCGTTGGTCTCTCGCGCATGGCGCGACTGGTCAAGGAGCGCATGTCGATCAACACGGATCCCGAGAAGATCTCGCTCGACGATCTCGTGAATGCGCGGACCGTGTCCGCCGTCATTCAGGCGTTCTTCGGGTCGTCGCAGCTCTCGCAGTTCATGGACCAGACCAATCCGCTCGCCGAACTGACGCACAAGCGTCGTCTCTCGGCCCTCGGACCTGGCGGCCTGACGCGCGAGCGTGCCGGCTTCGAAGTGCGAGACGTGCACTACTCGCAGTACGGCCGCATGTGCCCCATCGAGACGCCCGAAGGCCCGAACATCGGCCTGATCACGTCGCTCGCCTGTTATGCTCGCGTGAACGATCTCGGCTTCATCGAAACCCCGTATCGCGTCGTGAAAGACAGCCGGGTGACCGGTGAGATCGTGTGGCTCGACGCGAACCGCGAAGAAGACGCAATCATCGCGCAGGCCAATTCCAAGCTCAATCCCGACGGCACCTTCGTCGATGACCTGGTGCTGTCGCGTAAACGGGGAGACCTCCCGCTCACGCCGCCGGCCGACATCGACTATATGGACGTGGCGCCGGAACAGCTCGTGTCGATCGCCGCCGCGCTCATTCCGTTCCTCGAGCACGACGACGCCAACCGCGCGCTGATGGGCTCGAACATGCAACGCCAGGCCGTGCCGCTCCTCAATCCGCGCACGCCGTTCGTTGGGACCGGGCTCGAAGCGACGGTGGCCGTCGACTCGGGCGCGGTGATCATCGCGCGTCGTTCGGGTATCGTGACCAGCGTAACCGCCGACGAGATTATCGTTGACGCGGGCATTATCGAGGGTGCGGTCGATTCCGACCGTCCGCTCGCCCGACTGGGCCATCTCGACCGCTACCGGCTCAAGAAGTACTGGCGCACCAACCAAGACACCGCCATTAACCAGCGCCCGCTTGTGCGCATGGGGAAAACGGTAACCAAGGGTGAGGTGCTGGCCGACGGTGCCGCCACGGAAATGGGACAGCTTGCGCTTGGCGCAAACGTCACAGTGGCGTTCATGCCCTGGTACGGCCACAACTTCGAAGACGCGATCGTGCTCTCCGAGCGCCTGGTGAAATTCGACGTGTTCTCGTCGATTCACATCCAGGAACTTGAACTGCACGTCCGCGACACGAAGCGTGGGCAGGAAGAAATCACGCGCGAAGTCCCGAACGTCGCCGAAGAGTCGCTGGTCGACCTTGACGAGCGTGGCATCGTGCGCATCGGCGCCCAAGTGAAACCGGGTGACATCCTCGTCGGCAAGATCACGCCGAAGGGTGAAACGGAGCTCTCACCCGAAGAGAAGCTCCTGACGGCGATCTTTGGCGAGAAGGCCAAGGATGTGAAGGACAGTTCGCTGAAGGTGCCGCCCGGTATGGAAGGCGTGGTTATCGACGTGAAGATCTTCTCGCGCGTCGAAGACCAGGTCGTCGAAAAGGATCGTGGTGAGCGCATCGGTGAAGTGCGTCGACTCGAGGGCGAGGAGAAGATCCGCGTTAACGAAGTCCGCGACATGGAACTGGCCGCGCTGCTCGAGGGCGAGACCATCTCGCTGGCCCTCAAGGCCGGCACGGTGGAAGAGTCGATCGCCGCCGGTACCACCCTCACCACGGATATGCTGAGCGGCCTGCGTTTCGCGACGCTTGACCTCAAGACGTTTCGCGTCGAGAGCAAGAAGGCCAACGATCGCGTGCGCGAGATCATCGATGCCGGCAACGAAGAGAAAGCCCGTATCGAGGAGCGCGCCGAAGAACGCATCGACCGCATTCTGCAGCCCGATGAGCTCCCGCCAGGCGTGATTCAACTGGTCAAGGTGTATTTGGCCGAGAAGCGCAAGATCTCGGTCGGCGACAAGATGGCCGGACGTCACGGGAATAAGGGTATCGTCGCCCGTATCGTGCCCGAAGAAGACATGCCGTTCATGCCGAACGGCCGTCCGGTGGACATCGTGCTCAACCCGCTCGGTGTGCCGTCGCGCATGAACGTTGGACAGATTCTCGAAACCCACCTCGGGTGGGCCGCGAAGCTGCTCAACTTCTACGCGAAGACGCCGGTATTCGAAGGCGCAAACGAACGCGAAATCGGCCTGCTGATGAAGCTCGCCGGCCTTCGCTGGGCTCGCGAAACGCTCGAACTCGGCGCGTCGTCGTACGACGCCACACCGCAGGATGTGCGTCACTTGCTCTCCGACATCAAGCCGGATCGTCGTCTGCCCGATAAGGTCGAGCTATTGGGCGACGCAAATCTCAACGACCTCTCGATGAAGGTCATGTCGGCCGAGACGAAGTCGCTGTTTAGCCGCGTAAAGGAGTTCGTGACGCAGGGTGCCCGTACCGTCGCCGAGCGCGAGCTTCAAGGCGTGCGCGCATCGCTGGCGATCCACCAGTCGGCCGAGGGTGAGGTGGATGCCGATCTCACGGCGGGTATCGCAGCGCTCGAGGCCGAAGCGGCCATGAGCCCGATCGACACCCTCCGCCGTATCGGTCAGCCAGCGCTCGCCGCCGTGCTTGCCGGCAAGGATGTCGATGTCGATGCGGCCGGTTCGGAACTCATCCGATTAGCGGGCCTCACGCCCACGGGCAAGGTGCGCCTGCGCGACGGACGTACCGGCGAAACGTTTACCGCGCCGGTCACGGTCGGCGAGATCTACGTCCTCAAGCTCAGCCACTTGGTCGACGACAAGATTCACGCGCGATCGATCGGACCGTACTCGCTCGTCACTCAGCAGCCGCTGGCGGGTAAGGCGCAGTTCGGCGGACAACGGTTCGGAGAAATGGAAGTGTGGGCGCTCGAGGCCTATGGCGCGGCGCACACGTTGCAAGAAATCCTGACGGTCAAGTCCGACGACGTGAACGGCCGTAGCCGTGTCTATGAGGCGATCGTGAAGGGTCAGAACCTGCCAGAGCCGGGTATCCCGGAATCGTTCAATGTGCTGGTGAAGGAACTGCAGGCGTTGGGTATCAAGGTCACGCTCGGTGCCAGCGATAGCACGGGCGGTGAGCTGATCGACGCCGGCGGCAACGGTAACGGCGGGGAGGAATAACCATGATCGACTTCCGCAGCTCGCGCGAAGCCCGCGCGTCCGCGTTTGACTACATGTCGGTCCGTATCGCCTCACCTGAGGAGATTCGCGGACCCAAGGACCCCAAGGAGCGCGAACGGCTGGAAATGGCCGGCTTGCGCACCTGGTGGTCGTGGGGCGAAGTCACCAAGCCCGAAACCATCAACTACCGCTCGTTCAAGCCCGAGAAGGACGGCTTGTTCTGCGAGCGCATCTTCGGTCCGGTCAAGGACTGGGAATGCCATTGCGGGAAGTACAAGCGCATCCGCTATCGCGGCGTGATCTGTGACCGGTGCGGCGTGGAAGTCACGCTCAGCAAGGTCCGGCGCGAGCGCATGGGTCATATCGAACTGGCGGTGCCGGTCGCGCACATCTGGTTCTTCAAGACCCTGCCGTCCCCGATGGGCAACCTGCTCGACGTCACGCTCCGTGACCTCGAGAAGGTGATCTACTATTCGAACTACATCGTCATCGATCCGGGCTCGCAGGAAGTGCGTGAGCGCCAGCTCCTCGACGAAGACGAATACCTCACGCTGCGCCAGAAGGCGAAGGCGGAAGGTGATGCGGCGTTCCAGTGCGACATCGGCGCGCCGGCCGTACGTGAACTGCTCAAGCGCCTCGACGTCGACAAGACGGCCGAGGAACTGCGCGCGTCTGTCGTGGGTGAAACGTCGCAGCATCGCAAGAAGCAGATGCTGAAGCGCCTCAAGATCGTCGACGCGTTCCGCACCAGCGGCGAGGGCGGAGAAATCCGCAATCGTCCGGAGTGGATGATCCTCGACGTGATTCCGGTGATCCCGCCCGACCTGCGGCCGCTCGTGCCGCTCGACGGCGGGCGATTCGCCACGTCCGACCTGAATGACCTGTATCGTCGCGTCATCAACCGCAACAACCGTCTGCAGAAGCTCATCTCGCACCGCGCGCCGGAAGTCATCCTGCGCAACGAAAAGCGAATGCTGCAGGAAGCGGTCGATGCGTTGTTCGACAACGGCCGGCGCTCCAAAGCCATTCGTGGCCGTGGCAAGCGTCCGCTCAAGTCACTCTCCGATATGCTCAAGGGCAAGCAGGGCCGGTTCCGTCAGAACCTGCTCGGCAAGCGCGTGGACTACTCGGGCCGTTCGGTCATCGTCGTGGGTCCGGAGCTCAAGTTGCACCAGTGCGGCTTGCCGAAGGCCATGGCGCTCGAACTCTTCAAACCGTTCATCATCCACAAGCTGGTCGAGAGCGGTGAAGCCGAGACCGTGAAGCGCGCCAAGAAAATCGTGGAGCGCGAGAACGCGATGGTCTTCGAAGTACTCGAAGGCATCATCAAGGACCATCCGGTGCTGCTCAACCGCGCGCCCACGCTCCACCGCCTGGGCATTCAGGCGTTCGAGCCGGTGCTCGTGGAAGGCAAGGCCATTCGTATTCACCCGCTCGTCTGCGCGGCGTTCAACGCCGACTTCGATGGTGATCAGATGGCCGTACACGTGCCGCTGTCGTTCGAAGCGCAGATCGAAGCGCGCGTGTTGATGCTGTCGTCGAACAACATCTTGAAGCCGTCCGATGGACGCCCGGTCGCTGAGCCCTCACAGGACATCGTGCTGGGTTGCTACGTGGCCACCAAGGCGCCGACGAACTTTGACACGGTCACCATGAAGGACCCGGTGGCCGTTGCCAAGCTCCCGTCGATGACGACCCTCGCGGAAGTGGAAATGGCGATCGCCAACGGCCGCGCCACGTACCAGACGCCGATCCGGTGGCTCGACAAGACCGAGAGTGGCGTCACGTGGGTTCCGACGACGACCGGCCGCGTGCTGTTTAACGCGATCGTGCCGAAGGGGCTGCCGTTCCTGAACAAGGACATGAAGAAGAAGGCCCTCGGCGAACTGGTGTTCCAGAGTTACCGGAATGCCGGACTCGCGGAAACGGTCGCGCTGCTCGATCGCCTGAAGGAGTTTGGGTTCCGCAACGCCACGCGCGGCGGTGTCTCCATCGGCATCGAAGACCTGCACATCCCGAAGGAAAAGGAAACGTTGCTGAAGGAGGCGTCGGAGCGTGTCGAACGCTTCCAGCGTGCCTACGCCACGGGCAACATCACGAACGGTGAACGCTACAATAAGGTCATCGATACGTGGACCCACGCGAACACGGACGTCGCCGACGCCATGGTCAAGACCATGCGCGAATCGCAGGGCGGCTTCAATCCGGTGTTCATGATGTTCGACTCCGGCTCGCGTGGTTCTCGCGACCAGATCCGTCAGCTGGCGGGTATGCGCGGCCTCATGGCCAAGCCGCAGAAGAAGCTCACGGGTGGTATCGGCGAAATCATCGAAAACCCGATTAAGTCGAACTTCCGGGAAGGCCTGTCGGTGCTGGAGTACTTCTCGTCGACGCACGGAGCCCGAAAGGGTCTTGCCGACACGGCACTCAAGACGGCCGACGCCGGTTATCTCACACGTCGACTCGTCGACGTGGCGCAGGACATGACGATCCAGGAAGAGGATTGCGGCACGATCCTCGGCCTCGACACGGCGGCGCTGAAGGAAGGCGAAGACGTGATCGAGCCGCTGGCCGAACGTCTGGTCGGTAACGTGGCGGCTGAGGATATCCTCGACCCCATGGAACGCGACGAGGCAGGACGCCCGCGCATGCTGGCCGAAGCGGGCACGCTGATCTCGGAAGAAACGGCGCAGCTCATCGAAGATTCGGGCATCGAAACGGTGAAGATCCGTTCGGTACTCACCTGTGAAGCGAAGCGCGGCCTGTGCCGCATGTGCTATGGCCGGAATCTGGCCACCATGCAAATGGTGGATTTGGGAGAAGCCGTCGGTATCATCGCGGCGCAGTCCATCGGCGAGCCGGGTACGCAGCTCACGCTCCGTACTTTCCATGTCGGTGGTACCGCCTCGCGTATCGCCGAGCAGACGATCAAGCGCGTGAAGTACGACGGCGACATCGTCGAGTACGGTGACCGCCTGGTGTTCGTCATCAACAAGGACGGCGACAGCATCGTCACGTCGTACGAAGGCGACGTGAACATCAAGTCGGCGAAGGATGGACACGTGCTTGCACGCGTTCAGGTGCCGCTCGGTGCGACGATGCTCGTGACTGACGGCGGCAAGCTGGTGCGCGACGAAGACCGTCGTGACGCCCGCCTGTTCTCGTGGGACCCGTACACGAACCCTATCATCGCCGACGTCGCGGGCACGATCCGTTTCGTGGACCTCGTCGAAGACGAGTCGCTGTCGGAAGAGCTCGACGAACTGACGGGTCTGCGTCAACGCGTCGTGATCGAAGACCGCGAGAAAAAGCTTCACCCGCACATCGAGATCTGGCAGTCCAAGGGCGGTAAGGAGAAGCGCGTGCGCGACTTCATTCTCCCGGTGGGCGCCATCATCACGATCGAGGATGGACAGGAAATCACGGCCGGTCTCACGATCGCCAAGGTCAGCCGCGAGGCGTACAAGACGCGCGATATCACGGGTGGTCTGCCGCGAGTCGCCGAACTGTTCGAAGCGCGTCGCCCGAAGGATCCGGCCACGATCTCCGAGATCGACGGCTTTGTCCGCTTCGGCGAGATCAAGCGTGGCAAGCGCGAGGTGTTCGTCCGCCCCGCCAGCATTGAAAGCGGTCAGTGGATCGTCGACGAAGCGCAGGCGGAGCAGGTGTACGAAGTGCCGTCGGGTAAACACTTGCGTGTGCACGAAGGCGATCGCGTGCGCGCCGGTGACCGTATCTCGGAAGGTCCGGTCAACCCGCACGACATTCTGCGCATCAAGGGACCGCGCGCGGTACAGGAGTATCTGCTGAACGAGGTGCAGGAGGTGTATCGCCTGCAGGGCGTGAAGATCAACGACAAGCACATTGGCGTGATCGTGAAACAGATGCTGCAGAAGGTGCGCATCGTGGAGTCCGGCGATACCGAGATGCTCGAAGGCGAGCATGTCGATCGCGCCGCATTCCGCATCGCCAACGATGTGGCCAAGAAAGCGAAGATCCGTCCGGCAACGGCGGAGCCGCTCCTCCTCGGCATCACCAAGGCCTCGCTCACCACGCAGTCGTTCGTGTCGGCGGCTTCCTTCCAGGAAACCACGCGCGTTCTCACCGATGCGGCCATCCGTGGCTCGCGCGACGACTTGCTCGGTCTCAAGGAGAACATCATCATCGGTCACCTCATCCCTGCCGGAACCGGTATGTACCGGTACCAGGAAGTGGACGTGGAATCGGATGCGCTCCCCGAGCCGGAACCGTTGCCGGAAGCACTGGAGCCGAACTTCGAAGCGCTGCTGCCGGTATTTGAGCCGAGCGCGTTCACTATGCCGGATGTCGAGTAACGTCGACTCCTGTGCAAAAAAGGGCGGAACCTCACGGTTCCGCCCTTTTTTGCGTTCTGGCCACCGGCGGTGACGCCCCAAACCCGTAATCGTCTATTTAACGTACTCATCTATTAGACCAACCTACCCAGATCCGTAGACAACGCGCGGTCCAACGTGGTTTGCCGATTGAAAGGGCGGCGTACCTTTCTTCTCAAGGACGATAATGGCGAAGGTCCATAAACGATCACACCGAGACAGGCAACGCGGCTTCTCGCTGGTGGAAGTGCTGATCGTGGTGTCGATCATCGCAATCACGCTTCGCATGGCGTATCCGCCGCTGCATAAGGCCTACGTTAAGGAGAGAATCCGCTCGACGACCGTCCTATTGCGGTCGTATCTCTCATCGGCGCGCAGCGCTGCGATTCAGCATGGGCGGGTATCCGTGTTGTACACGAATGCTGCTACCACCAGCCTTTGGGTGAAGATCGACTCGGCCGGCTCTATGGTGGCACTGCGTCCACGACTGCGTCTCGATTCGCTGTACTCGGTATCGATGGTGACGGCCGTCGACTCAATCGCGTACGACGCCCGCGGACGAGCGATTGGCCTGTCCGCGCCGGTGACATACACCCTCAGCTCGCCGGAAGGCGGCAGCATGACCGTGTGCGTATCGCTGATGGGCAATGTGCAGAGCGGGAGCTGCGTTCAATGAGCGGATTAGGCTGGTCGGGAATGAATCGTCGCACCGCGCGAGTGAGGTCCCGAGCGGGGTTCACGCTGGTCGAGCTCATGCTCGCGCTGATGATTTTCGCGATCGCCATCATGGCGTTGGTCGGAACTGCGTCGTCCGTGGTTCGAATGTCTACCGGCTCGCGACAGCTCACGCTGGCCGCCACCGTCGCTCAGTCACGTCTTGAGCGACTACGCAGCTACAATTGCGCCGCCGCGGCGCTGGCCGGCGGTACGGCCACGACACGAACGATCACGGAACGATGGTCCGTTACCTCGATGGTTGGCAGCGACACGACCGTGACGCTGCGCCTTCTGGTCGATAGCGTCTCGTACCGTGATGAACGCGGGACCCTGAGACGACAGGTCTACAGCACGGTGCGCCCATGCCCGTGAGTATCCGGCGCCCCCGATCTGGCTTCACGCTGCCGGAAATGCTCATCGTCATGACGGTGTTCGGTATCACCGTGGGCGGCATCCTGACGGTGCTCATGCGACAGCAACAGTTCTATCGAGGTGCGAACGAAGTGCTCACCATGCGCGCACAGCTGCGGCAAGGGCTCGGCGCCATCGTGGCGGATCTTCGCGCCATTTCACCGGTAGGCGGCGACGTGTATGCGCTGACCACTCGCGCCATCGAGTTTCGATCATCCATCGGCGCGTCGATCGCCTGCCGCGTCACGAATACGAGGACGATTGTCATTCCGCCTACCGTGCTGTCCAACGGTAACGCACTCACCTCGTGGCAAAGCGCGCCAGTGGCGACAGATTCGTTTTTTGTATACGACGACAGCACCAGTTCGTTACTCGCGGGCTGGAAGGCGTACAAGATCGAATCCATCACGGCGGTGACCGATACGGGCGGATGCACGGCGGCCACGGGGTTCGTACAGGCGGCCGACCAAGCGCAGAAGAGCTATCGGATTCAGATTCCCGCGACCGCCACGCTCCCCACCACGGTGCAAATAGGCGCTCCCATCCGGTTCTTCCGCCGCGCACGATACGAGCTGTACCAGGCGACCGACACCAAATGGTATCTCGGATACTACGACTGCGTTGCCGGGCGAATGCCCGTGTGCAATCCGTTGCGTCCGATGGCCGGGCCCTTCAGGGATTTCAGCGCGAATGCCGAGCAAAGTGGTTTGCTCTTTTCGTACTTCGATCAAAACGGCGCGGCGTTGGCCGCGGCCATCTGGAATGCGCCATACGTGGCGCGAATAACGATCAGCCTTCGCGGACAGACGGCCGCTCCGGTGAGCATGGGTGGCGGTGCGCCGGCCCTGATTGCCGATTCGCTCGTTATGGACGTCGCTATCCGGAACCGACAATGATTTCCAAACCGACTTGGCGTCGTGAGCGGCGCGGCATCGCGCTGCTCACGGCATTATTGGTGACGGTCTTCGTCAGCGTGATGACGGTGGGTGTCTTCTCCTTCGCCTTTGCGAACTACCGTGAAGGACGGGGACTCATTGCGCAGGAGCGCAGTTTGGCCGCGGCGGAGTACGGTCAGTTCGATGTGCTTCGCACGTGGGACAGCACGTACACGCAGCTTGCGACGGGGGCAACGCTCGTCAAGGTGATCTTGGTTCCGGGCGGAGGTGTCGATACCGTGCGCGTGACCCGGCTGAACGGAACAACCTTTGCGATTTCCTCGACTGGTTCCACCGGCTCAAGTCTGAACCTTGGTTCCCGACGGCGTACCGGCTTAACCGTGCGTACCAATTCCGCGACGTTCAGTCCGATCGCCGCGCTGACGAGCGGTCTCACGAACAAATTGACGCAGTCTGGCTCCGCGTATGTTACCGGCCAGGACGCGAATCCAACGGGGTGGTCGTGTCCGCCTGTCGCCGGCACGTTACCGGGCATCGCGGTGCCAGACTCCAACAACACGAACTGGCAGAACAGTTCATCCAGTGCAAATGTCGGTACACCGCCGGTACTTGAAACGCCAGTAGCGGCAGACTCCATGACGTACCGACGGTTTGGCGGCTTCACGTATAACGAGCTGACAGCAAAGGCCAACGTAGTGTTCGCGGCGAGCTCCAACGGCAGTTCCATCGAGCCGACGCTCTTGGGCGGCGCCTGTAATCGCACCGCGCAGAAAAACTGGGGGGAGCCGTGGCGGCCGCCAGCGGTGGGAGCCGTGTCTGCTTGCACGACCTATTTCCCAATCATCTGGGCGAAAGGCAACTTCCAGTTTTCTGGTGGCCGAGGTCAGGGCATCATGTTGGTGGACGGCAATTTTACCTCGTCGGGCGGGACCGAATTCGTGGGCCTGATCATCGTGAAGGGGGCGGTGACGACAAGCGGCGGCGGCATGAAGCTGAAGGGCGCCATGCTTTCGCAAGGCAGCACCGGCTCGTCAAACACCATGAGCGGCAGCACGGTCATTCAGCTGTCGCGGTGCGCGATTAACGCCGCGTTCGGCGGACTTGGTGGTACCGGCGCAAGCGTCGCACCTCTCAAGCAGCGAAGCTGGGGCGACCTGTTTTGACAATGCCCTATTGCAAGAATTCTCTGTCGTGACCACGCGACGTTAGCGTGGCGCATGTGCCACAGGGAGACGGTCAAAGCGGCCGTTACGTGGTCGGCACCGGCAACAGTTTGACTCGGAGAACTGTTCACTGCGGTAGGGTCGGGAAGCCGAGTTCGCCAAAGGCCTCGTTTTTGCTCCTCCATGCTTTCTGGGAAATAAGCACTTACAAAATTCGAGTACTCGAGGGTTGCCGTCATGATCCGAAGGATAAAGAGTTTGGCCCTGCGAATCGGCGCGATCG
>JANLVC010000110.1:0-22273 GCA_031363815.1 Gemmatimonadota bacterium | reverse complement strand
CCGCTTAGAGTCGCCCTCGCATTGCATCCAAATACTGGACGACATTTACCAGTCCCTCAACAGTTCGGATTCGCTCGGCGGGTACGCCGCCCAGATGGTCGTTCATCGCCTCCAGCCACGCGCGAGCCTTGGTATCATCGCCACCGACCAGGGCATCAAGCGATCGGAAAAGCCGCACGAACATCAGGGCGAGCTCTCCTTCCTTACTCGCAGGATCGACGCCGCGGCCGTGTTGCATGCGGGAGACCGAGGCTTCACTCACGCCAATCACGGTGGCCAGATGGCGACTGGTAAGTCCCAATCGCTCGGCGGCGGCGAGCGCCGCCTTGGCAACGACCGCGGCCGGATCGGGCGGTGTGCGGAGCAGAGAGAGTGCGTGCATGACATGAAAGAATACCGTACGAATCTTTCAGTTGCAAGTACTTGCCGCTGGGGGGCGCCAGCCGGAGCGCTCTGGAGCCCCCGAACGTAAGGTCGCTCAGCGCAGGCGCGTGAGATATCCATCGCCCACGTACATGCGGCTGACGGCGCCGTTCGCCTCGACGAAGCGCACGACTTCCCCAATGGCACCGCCGCCGCCCGGCGCCATGAGGCGGAAGCGGCCCCCGCCGAGTGGCTCGAGGGTGATCGGGGTGCCGATCGTGGTCGAGTTGGGTGAGATAATGGCGAGCTTCTCGTTGAGCAGCACGACCTGTTGATCGCCCATCGCGCTGCGATACCATCCGGCAAAGCGCGCCCACGACGAATCCCAGGCAACCGTTTGCGCCCGCGCGGGCATGGCCTTGACCACTGCCGCTCCCACCGTGGCGATAAGTTGCTCGGCGATCTGCATGGGATTGGCGTCGTTGGTATTGGTGA
The DNA here is from genome assembly GCA_031363815.1 of Gemmatimonadota bacterium. Taxonomy (GTDB): domain Bacteria; phylum Gemmatimonadota; class Gemmatimonadetes; order Gemmatimonadales; family Gemmatimonadaceae; genus Gemmatimonas. Next base: position 21,415 of record JANLVC010000110.1, on the reverse strand, counting down.
GCACGATGACACCAACTTTGTCGCTCAGCTGAAACAGCGTTTGCGTCGTGTTGCCGGGATAGCCGCCACCGTGACCAACCCACGTGCGATTGTCGATACGGTTGAAGTCGAATCCGAGTCCACTGCCACTCAGCCACGTTTCATCCACGGCACGCACCCGATGCATTTCGCGCCAGGATCCCGTACTCAGAATCTGTGCGCCGGCGCGTGGTCCACGACGGAACTGCGCCGACACAAACTTCGCGAGATCGTCCACATTGGATGTCATGCCAGTCGCGGACGCCATGCCACGCGCATCCACGAAGGGCAGGACATCGCGCGATCCATCAGGCAAGCGACGCATGTACGGAACGGTCAGCCCCGGTGCGTTCTGATCCACACTCGAGGCGTTCATTCCCAGCGGCGCGAGCATGTGCTGCTGCACGTAGGCCGCCCACTTCTGGCCGGAAATCTGTTCTACCACGAGCCCCGCCACGGCGAACGCCAGATTGGAATACTTCCACCGCACATTGGGCGCGAACGCTGCCTGCCGATCGCTGTACAGACGCTTGATCTCGTCTTCCGAGGGGAAGTTGAGCGACGTCCAGTGATCACCGGCCTCACGTTGCAACCCCGACGTGTGTGACAGCAACTGCTCGATGGTGATCACACCATCGTCATCGCCCGCCGGCTTGGCTTTGAACCAGGGCAAGTACTTCTCGACGGGATCGTCGAGGCGAAGCTTGCCTTCCTCGCGCAGCTGCATGATGGCGATGGCCGCGAACATCTTGCTGTGCGAGGCAATGCGGAATTTCACCTGTGCTGTCATGGGCACGCGGTTCTTCACATCGGCAAAGCCGAACCCCTGTGACCACACCAGCTGCTGATCGTACACTACGCCCACGGCCACACCAGGGATGCCGCGATAGGCGAGCTGACCTTCCATCCACGCCGAGAAGAGGCGTTCGGCACCGACTACGTCGGCGTTGGCGGCGATGCTGGCCGAAGGACTGGTGTTTTGCGCGAGGGCCTGCGGCGCCGCGGACAGCAGCAGCAGTACCGCGCTCAATGCAGACACCGCGATGCGGGTGCAGGCCGAGGGGATGCTTCGGTCTCGAGAGGTCATGGCTGGATTGGAGAGGTGGCAGCGAAATGGGAAGCCCGATGCGAACCTACCTGCTGCGGGACGACGCTGCCACAGTGACGCCCGGTGTGGTGTTGCCACGCACGACGGGGGCGCTCTGGGCGATGGGTTGCCGGATTCGCTTTTGCCCCTCCTCCACACCTCATGCTTCTCGCCCTACAAAGGCTCGTCTCGCCGCCGCGACCAGACCTCCGGATCCTCCCGCGCCTCATCGACAAACTCGACGCCGTTTCGCTCGACGATCGCCCGACCTCGGGCCAGCGCGGAGATTCTCGCTCTCGACGGCAGTCGCGTTTCGGGGGGGGGCGCCCCCCTCGCGGACCGCTTCACGGTCCCGCAACAGCGTGGCGCGGGTGGATGGGCCGTCGACGCTCGGGCCCATGACCGGCTGCTCGACCTCGCCGAGGAGCGCACGCTACGGGCGAACTCGACTACGCCAGAGGAGCACCGCCGCTTCGAGCGAATGATCCGGCGCACCGCGCGCCTCGTGCATCCAACAATCCTCCCGCTGTTCGACCGTGGTTGGTAAAAAATCACCTTTTCGACGTGATGCCTTGCGTCACGGGCGACACGCTGCGCACAGCGATGCCAACGTCGGTGACCTGCAGGAGTCGATTGGTGCCGAACAGCTGTACTGGGGCGACGACTTCGTTGGCGCCGAACGGTATCTCCCGCGCGGCGTGATCCTGTCGCCGGATTCACCGAACGCGCTCGTATCCGTCGTGCGCTTCGACTCTCGCCTCGCGACTCGCGAATACCTTGGCCACGTTTTCGGAGGCGAGGATCAACTTCTTGTTCGGTTGTCTATGGATCAGCGCACGAAGCGTGATACCGCTTCAGCTCGCGGATTTGGCGCGTTCGCCGATAGTCTTTATGCCGAGGCCACTGTGTCCATCAAAGACGAATATCTCGAAATGGCGCGCGGCGAGCAGCACGACACGCTCGAGTACTGGAACGCGAGCAACGTCCAGTAAACGGGCAATTCGGCTATTGGCGGTCCCAGCCAACCAACGGCGTTCATTCGTTTCGATGTTTCACCAAGCACCCGCGTCACCGCACCTTCACTGCGGCGATCCACGACCATCGGCGCTCGGGGAAGGCACCAGCGGTAGTCCAAGCGCCGCGCGCATAACCTGACGTGACAGCTGCCCGGGGTTTCCTCTCAGATTGTTGGAGAGAACCGTGACGGAAAGTTCTTCGCCGGCCACCCACGCATTGGCCGTCGCGAAGCCGGGAATTGATCCGCCGTGCTGAATGAGCTTGTGGCCGCCGATCGTGTCGACCGTGAGGCCAAAACCGTATCGGTTCGCGATCGCCGCACCTTCTGGCGTTGTCATCATCTGATATGATGCGGCGGAGACCACCTTGCCGGTGTGCAGCGCGTAGTTCCAGCGCGCCCAATCACCAACGGTTGAACAGATCGCGCCAGCAGAGAATGCCTGCGACACGCCAAAATACGGTGCATTGATTACCGCACCGTCTTTCACATCGTAACCGCGTGCGCGATTGGGAATGATCGCCGCGGCGTCACAGATTCGCGTACTGGACAATCCAAGTGGAGTCGTAAACCGCTCCTTCAAATCCGTTGCCCACGGTTTCCCCGTCACGCGTTCAATGATCATGCCGAGCAGCACGTAGCCCTGATTGTCGTAGCTGAATTTGGTTCCGGGCGCGAAGTCCATCGGCAACGTCGTGGTGGGCGCAATCAGCGAGTCGGCGGTCATCTCTTCAGCCCAGCGTTTGGGCCACGCGGCAACCGCCGTGTAATTGGGAATGCCCGAGGTATGGTTGAGCAGATGACGCACGGTCGCGACGCGCCACGCTTCCGGAGCCGTCGGCACGTACGTCGCGAGCGACTCATCGAGCTTCACTTTCCCCTGCTCCACCAACTGCATCACGGCGGCCGCGGTAAACTGCTTGGTCGCGGAGCCGATTTCATACACGGACTGTGCCGTCGCACCGACGTTCTGTTCGATGTCCGACTTCCCCCACGCCCCCATGACAATCGTCTTGCCGCCGCGTGTGATCGCAATTGCGATGCTTGGTGTGCTGCCGGCGACGACGAACGCTTTGGCGAGCGAATCCACCCGACGGACAACGTCAGCCGTGGTGGGGCGTGTCTGCGCCGCGGCGAGCGCGGGAACAAGCAGCAGTGCGGGAATGACGCGTCGCATGGGAGTCGTGATCCGAGGTGGAGGGAGGGAGCCGTTCGGAGATGCGGAGAACGCAAGGCGCATGAGAATGTGCCGCGCGACAGACCAGTGCACACGCCATGCAAACGTACCGCTGTGGCTGCCCATTACGGTATACCAATTCAGACGCAAAAGTACCACTCCGACTCCGTGCGCTCGACCACCTTGCGGGTACTGTCGCGCCGCTTGCGTAAGGTTTTCATCACCGGTATGCTTGGCGATGGCATCGTCTCGGACTCGATCGCCCGCTGCAGCGGCGAATCACCGACCCACACGCGCGCTCGTTCCCGAAGATTCGGTGGACAACGTGACACGCGCGTACGAAACACTGAGACAGGTCATAGTTCACGGTCAGTTGCCACCGGGCGCCCGTGTCTCCGAACGAGTCCTCGCGGATCGCCTCGCCCTGAGTCGCACGCCGGTACGGAGTGCGCTCCACCGGCTCGAACAAGAGGGGTTCGTCACCTCGAGCGGCAGTGGACGTGAACGGAGACTGTCTGTCGCGCCGTTGACCGTGGCGGACGGCCGTGAGGTGATGTACATCATCGGTCACCTTGAAGGGCTTGCGGCGCGAACTGCGGCGGTACTCCCCGTCGCACGGCGGCGAGAAATCGCGAAGGGCCTGCGCGACGCCAATGCGAAACTCAGTACCGAAGCGCCAGGCACTGGCGATTCGGAACGCTACTTTGAGCTCGACAACGCGTTTCACAATCGCTATATCGAGGGCGTTGTCGGACCGCGATTGTTGGCGCTGCACAGCGCGATCAAACCGCAAAGCGAGCGATACACGCGACTGTATGTGAGCGTCTTGCTCGACCAGGTCGCCACATCGGTCAAAGAACACGAGAGGATCGCCTCGAACATCGCCAAAGGTGACGCCGATGCAGCGCAACGCGCGGTGGAAACCAATTGGTCGAATGCGGCCGAGCGACTCGCGCGAGTCATTGCCAAACAGGGCGAACGTGGGAGTTGGCAGGATGCCGGGCCTGACCTCGCGGTGGCCCGCAAGCGATGAACGTTGGCGGCCACGATTCGCAACTCGAAATCGGCCGCCGTCGCACCACCAGGCAGCACTGACGCGGGCCACTTACTGCTCTCGATGCCCTCGATGTCATCGGTACTGGCACTGGTAGCGGTTAAGCGACCACTGAATTGCCGATTGAGTGTCTTCGTTCGCCGCCGGCGGCGCCGGTAACGACGATCTCGTCGAGCGGTGCTGCTGCGGTCTCACGTTCACGGGTGCCCCCGACGGAATGCGCACCGAGCATTGCGTGCCATGTCCATTCCAATAGTCGTTGTTGTTTGATCCGCGTGCATCCGTGAAAATCCGCGGTGAGGTCGTTCGTGCGGTCGCAACTCAACCGATATCGCCGTCGAGCCACCACACCAACAGCCTGACCGCGGATCAACGCGGACACCACGCGGATCGCGCACGTGCGCGCCCCAAACCCTGGTGATCGACCGTGGGGCGTATCCGATACGGCGCGCTGAAACCACGACGTTCCCTGCGGGCCGCCACTGAGTCGAACGCAACCCTCTCGGTTTGCAAAGGGCGGATCGAACTGATCAGCCTGTCGGTGGGCAATGCGGCGACGGGCTGATCAGTTGGCGTGAGGTGCTTCCTAAACCGAGTGTGTTTCGCAATGCTCCTGATGGTGAATCAATGAGCCAGAGGGCGCCACGCAGACCCGCGTACGATGCGCCCCGGCTTGGCCCCTGTGTGACGACCCTGGCGTACGACTTCAACGCCGTTGATGAGCACCGTATTCACGCCTGTGGAGAGCTGCAGCGGTCGCTCATACGTTGCGTGCTCTTGTATGCTTTGCGGATCGAACACCACGATATCCGCGTACATGCCCGGTCGCAGCAGACCGCGGTCGGGAATGAGCAGTCGAGCGGCGACTGCACTCGTCATCTTTCGCACGGCGTCTTCGAGCCCTATTACCCGCTCCTCGCGAACGTACTTGCCGAGAATACGCGGATAGGTGCCATAGGCACGCGGGTGCGTCAACGCCTTTGTGCTATCGGGATCACTCCCTCCCGCATCAGTGCCAATGATCATCCACGGTTGCTTGAGCAGCGTCCGCACATTGTCCTCGTTCATCAGGAAATACATCGTGCCAATGTCCCGCTGTTCACTCCGCAACAGCTCCATGACCGTATCGAGCCAATCCTTCCCCATGTCAGCGGCAATCTCAGAAAGGCGGTGCCCGATCCACTTGTGATTTGCAGGACTCCGCAAACCACTGATCAGCACGCCCTGCGGTGTACTCTGCTCGCAGAGGCTTTCCCAGAATGTTGTCGGATGCGCAACTTCGGCGCGAATCTTTGCGCGTCCGGCCGGGTCAGCCAACATCGCCTGCAGCTTTCCGTCGGCCGACGCAAAGGGTGGCAGGCAGGCCGCGAGTCCGGTGCCACCCGCGGTGTACGGATACATCGTTGCCTGCACGTCGAAGCCCGACGCGCGCGCTGAATCGATTTTCGCGATCATCGCCGTCTGCTTGTTCCAATTGCGAACGCCAGCTGCCTTGAGATGATAGATCACCACAGGCACGTCGGCCTCGCGTCCGATGCGCAACGCCTCGTCCATTCCCTCGAGCACCTGATCGGCTTCGGAGCGCATGTGCGTGATGTAAATTCCGCCATACGGCGCCATCGCTTTGGCGATCGCGATGAGCTCCTCGGTGCTGGCGAAATTGCCAGGCGGATAAATCAGCGCTGTGCCGAGTCCGAATGCGCCGTCCTCCATCGCGTTTCGCATGGCGACGCGCATCGCCTCGAGTGCATCGGCGGGCGCGGTACCCATTTGCATGCCCATGCCGTACTGACGAAGCGTACTCGCGCCCACGAACGATCCGACATTTGGCGAGATGCCGTGCGCCTCCATCGCGCGCAACCAGGCATCGAAGCCGTGCGGGCCCATGAACCGTCGCCCCTGGGCAGCGTTCGCCGCGGGCATGTTTTCAAGCGATCGTTCGCTGATCGGTGCCGCGGTGTACGCCTCCCCGAAGATCTCCGTCGTGATTCCCTGAGTCACCTTGCTGACGTCACGACCATCGCCGTTGACGTAGTCGCCTCCGGCTTGGATATCAATGAAGCCAGGCGCGACCACGAGTCCGGTCGCATCAATGCGCTTTCGTGCTGTGAGCATCGTCTGCGAGCCACGACGCTCGATCCGCACGATACGATCGCCGCGGATGGCCACGTCACCGTAAAACCATGCATTCCCAGCGCCGTCGACGATGCGACCGTTGGCGATGATCAGGTCGTACGCTGCCTCGGCCGCCTGCGGAGTGCCGCTCTTGGCGATCTGCGCACTACTGCAGGCGCCCGTTAGCACGCACACGAGCGCCAGCAGGGTGTGCCGTACTCGCGGCAAGCGAGCAGGCGTGTCGTTGGTCATTTTTGACTTCCTCAGGGTAGACGACGTGCCGGTCGCCATCAGACGCGACCTCGCGCACGCCAGAGATAGAACGCCGGTGTGCCGATCAGCATGACCGCGAGACCAGCCAGCGCGCGTGTGGGCTGCGTGAACACGGTATTGCCGACCAGCAGCGCTGCGGACGCCACAAACAGTAGCGGTGTGATCGGATACCCGGGGACACGGAACGGCCGAATGGCATCGGGATCGGTGCGTCGCAATTGCAACACCGCCAGGCCTCCAAGGCCATAGAAAATCCAACCTGTGAAGACGACGTACGTGAGCAACTGTTCGAACGTCCCACTGATGGCGAGCAGTGCCGCCCACACCGCGGTCGCCACGATGGCGAACGCGGGCGTTCCGAAACGCCGGTCGACGATAGCCAGACGCTGAAAGAACAGGCCGTCGCGCGCCATCGCGAAGTACAAGCGCGGCGCCGTCAGCATCAGGCCATTAGTTGCGCTGAAAATGGACACCAGAATGAGCCCACCAACCAGCTTCCCAACGAGCGGTCCAAACGCCGCCGTCATCGCATCGGCCGCGATGTGATCGGTGTGTGCCGCGGCTTGAGGGCCGAGGGCGACGATGTAGCCGTAGCTTGCCAGCACGTACGTCACGATGAGCGTGATCGTCGCCGCTGTGATCGCGCGCGGGAACGTGCGCTGCGGATCGAGTGCCTCGCCCGCCGAGAAGGTGACATACTGCCAGCCCTCGTATGCCCATAACACCGCGATCATTGCCGTCCCAAATCCCGTGAGCAACGAAGGGGTTACCGACGATGGCCACATCGGTGCCGGGCTGCCCTGCGGCGCGTGACCAAAGACGATCAGGCCAATCCCCATCGCGAGGAGGGCCAGCACCTTCACACCCGTCGTCCAATTCTGCAGACGAGCGCTTCCCTTGGTGCCACGCACGTTGATCAGCGCGGTGAAGGCAATCACGGCGACCGCCACGAGCCGCGACGCGATCGTTCCCATCGGCACGATCTGCGACAAGTATCCTGCAAAGGCAACAGCAAGGGCCGCGATTGAGCCGCTCGCGATGACGAAGAAACTCGTCCACCCAAACAAGAACGCCCACACCGGACCGAAGGCATCGCGAATGAACGCGTACAGCCCGCCGGCTTCCGGTTTCATCGCCCCAAGTTCGGCGTACGTCAGCGCGCCAAGCAGCGAAAGCACACCGGCAACGATCCAGACCAGCATCGCAGGACCGGTCTGCGCGCCAGTTTGCCGAAGCACCACACTGGGAACGAGATAAATCCCGGAGCCGATCACCGTGCCGACAGCCAGCAGCACGAGATCGCGAAATCCCAACGTCCGTTGCAGATCGCTGGACGGTTTGTGCATCATCGTGCTCCTGCCTCAAGTGAAAATGGCGCGCGTCGTGTGCACTCCACCACATGGAGCGCACCCACACAAAGAAAACACCCAGGATTCTCTTCGAATAGAAGGCGACATTCCTGCCGGCGTCGGCACCGGTGACCAGCAGTGGAACATCGCCGCTGAACGTAATGCGTGCGTTCACACGATGCGCTGTCGCTCAACGCCTCCCGGACGGTGCGCTCAGCCGCCATTCCTGAGGAAAGGCGAAACGGCTTGTGAAACTCGAAGTGAATTTCACGAGGGACACTGCGATCGGGATGACCGTCGGTGTTCGACGTGGTGATCGCGACTCTCATGCCGGTGTATCCCGGACCCCCCACTGCTTCCTGCAATTCCACGCAGGCCGGAAGCGCTGACCGCGTGGTCACAGGACGCACCTCGATCGCGCCAGCCACGCAACCTTGGCGTGACCTGGCCTGCGGATTGGCGCCAGTGCGCTGATGGAGCGTCTGGTTCATGCGATGAGGTGTGTGCGGTCCCACTCCGGGAAACGCGAACATACGACCCATTGTGGTATACCGCAACAGAGTCCAGTTTGGACGCCAGTATGGTGTATTGTCTTGACATCCCTCGCGCATCCTTTAGTGGTGCCGTACGTTGGACCGGCCAACCCCGTCCCCCGTCCTTCCATTTCAGAGGCTGTTCATGCATCGCGTCGCTGTCGTTGCGATGTGGTCGCTTTCTCTGGCGCTCGCGCCCCAATTCACGCCGCCGCTCGGCGCACAAGAGAAGCCCACCATTGCGCAATTCCTGAGTCCCGCGTTCCCCACGAATCTCGTGACCGCGAAGAAGACCGACCGCATTGCCTGGATCGCGTATGAACGCGGGATGCGCAACATCTACACCGCGGCGGCGCCTGATTTCACGCCAGTGCGCCTCACCCGCTTTCTGAAGGACGACGGGAACGAAATTCCCGCGCTGTCGCTGTCGGATGATGGATCGACGGTGTTGTTCGTGCGCGGCACGGCCCCGAATCGGCAGGGGTGGATTGCGAATCCGTCGCACAATCCCGATGGCGGTGACTACGCCACGTGGACGGTGAAGACGAGCGGTGGAGCGGCGTGGCGTGTGGTGGGCGGTCACGGATTCGTGCCTTCACCCGACGGACGTTTCGCGATCGCCTCGAGGGACGGACAGATCTATCGGGTCAGTCTCACGCGTGGCGGCACCAGGACCGCGATGGACACCGGCGGTCTGCCGTTCATCAAGATGTGGGGAAGCAATGTCAACCCGCAGTGGTCGCCCGACGGCTCGAGGATCGCCTTTGTCAGTCTCCGTCTGAATCATTCCCTCATCGGCGTGTATGACGGGAAGACGCGCACGGTGGAGTACATGGCGCCGAGTTTTGACTGCGACGCGAGTCCGATGTGGTTCGCGGATAGCAAGCGACTCTTTTTCAGTCGGCGACCGGGGGTGCCGTTCGGTCGACAGGCACAGCAGGGTGACGGAGGCATTGGATTCCCGGCTGGTGCAGCGGCAACGCCGCCGCCAGTGAACAGCAAGGCGATCGTGGATTTGGAATCCGGCTGCGGTGCTGCGCGTGGCGGCGGCTTCGGACGTGCCGCTGGAGCGCGCGGTGTCGTCGCGTCGAACAATCCGTTGCTCACGTCACCGGGGTTGTACAGCGCCGCATTTTACGGCGGCTATACGCAGTCATTCATGGTCGCTGACGTTGCCACGCATACGGCGCGTGAGGTGTGGCACAACCAGCCCGGCGACGCACTCTTCGCCAATATTGGCAACATGCGTCTGGCGGGTGAGAACATCGTGTTCCCGGTGCAGGTCCCGCGCGACGAATGGGATCGCTTCTATAGCGTGAGTCTGACGGCCACAGGCAATCCGGCACCGGTGCGATTGACCACCACCGATGGCCTCATTGAAGGCAGTGCGATTTCTGCCGACGGACAGTCGTTTCTCTACCACACCAACGCGACCGATATCGAGCATCGCCATGTCTGGTCGGTGCCGGTAACGGGTGGCACGCCGAAGCAGCTCACACTCGGCCATGACGCAGAGACCGATGCCACGCCGCTCTTCTCGGGAAAGCGACTGGCCTACTTCTCGTATGGTGCGGCGCTACCGCCGTCGGTGTCGGTGATGTCGGGCGAGAACGGCAGTGCGCGTGTGATTTTCCCGACGCTGCCCAAGGATTTCCCAACGGCGGCCCATGTGACGCCGGAGATCGTGATCACCAAAGCCGCTGATGGGACGGAGGTGCACAATCAGCTGTTTCTGCCAAAGCATCTGAAGCCGGGCGAACGTCGTCCCGCGCTGGTGTTTGTGCATGGAGGACCACCGCGCCAGATGCTTCCGACCTACCACTACATGCAGGCGTACACGTTCATGTACGCGTTCAATCAGTGGCTCGCCGATCAGGGTTATGTGGTGATCTCCGTCAACTACCGCTTGGGCATCGGATACGGGAAATCGTTCACCAATGCAGCGGGTACCTTCGTGAATGGCAACGCCGAGTATCAGGATGTCGTTGCCGGTGCGAAGTATCTGCAATCACGGGCCGATGTCGATCCAACGCACGTTGGTATCTACGGGCAATCGTACGGCGGCTTGCTCACGGCGCAGGCGCTCGCGCGCAATTCAGACATCTTCGTGGCCGGTGCCGACCTCGCTGGCTTGCACCTGTACACGAACACGATCGCGGACAGCTCGGTGGCGTATCGGTCGTCGCCCATCGCGGCGATGGATACGTGGAAATCGCCCGTCTTTTTGTGGCAAGGTGATGACGACCGAAATCTGGATGCCTCGCAGACGATTGGGCTCATTCCGCTATTGCGCGCGCGCGATATCTACTTCGAGCTTCTGGTGGTACCGGACGACATGCACGAAGCGGCGGTGCATCGCCGCATGCTCGAGATGTATGAGCGCACCGCAGACTTCCTGCATCGCTTCGTGTGGCTCAAGCAGACGCCACCGTCCACCAGATAGTCGAGGCGACCACTCATGATTCGGACCCTGCGCGCACCTCTGATGGTGATTGGCATGTCGATCCTCGCTCTCACCGCACCGCGCGATGCGTTCGCACAGGCTCGGCCCCTCACCGCGCCCGACATCGAAGCATTTCTCGACGGCCTCATACCGATCCAGCAGCGCCGCTTCGATGTAGCCGGCACGGTTGTGAGCGTGGTGAAAGACGGCAAGGTGCTGTTCACGAAAGGATACGGCTATTCGGATGTATATCGCCGCACGGCGGTGACCACGGACGCTACGCTCTTTCGGGTTGGCTCCATCTCAAAGACGTTTACGTGGACCGCGGTGATGCAGCTGGTTGAGCAAGGGAAGATCGACCCCGATCGCGACATCAACAGCTATCTCGATTTCACGATTCCGGCGGCGTTCGGCAAGCCGGTGACGATGCATCACCTGCTGACACACACGGCTGGCTTCGAAGAAAACATCAAAGACATGTTCGTGGCCGGCGTGCCGGGTTCGATCGGCGACTATCTGAAGACGCATGTGCCGAGCCGGATCTATGTGCCGGGAACGACGCCGTCGTATTCCAACTACGGTGCGACGCTGGCCGGCTATATCGTCGAGCGCGTCTCGGGCACGCCGTTCACCGAATACATTCGCCAACATATTTTCCAGCCGCTGGGCATGACGCGCGCGACATTCGTGCAACCGTTGCCCGATGATCTCAAGTCGTTCATGTCGCAGGGATACCGACTCGCGTCCGAACCGCCCAAGAAGTTCGAGATGATTCAGGTGTGGCCTGCGGGGAGTGTGTCCGCCACGGCAGACGCCATGTCGCACTTCATGATCGCGCAGCTTGAGGATGGCCAGTATAACGGCGCCCGCGTGCTGAAACCAGAAACGGTACGTCTCATGCATTCGCGTTTGTTCGGCGTGAGTCCTGCAGCGAACGGTATGGCGCATGGCTTCTACGAGACCACGCGTAACGGGCACCGCACGATTGCGCACGGCGGGGATTCGCAGTGGTTTCACAGCGACATGCAGCTCGTGCTCGACGAGCATCTGGGTTTTTTCATCTCGTCCAATAGCGCGGGCAATGGTGGAGATCTGCGCGCCGCTGTGTGGACCGGATTGCTCGATCGATACTATCCGTACGTTGCGCCCGGCGCCGCGCCTGTGACCAGCGCACTGCGCGACGCACGCTCCGTGGCTGGCGCGTATCAGACCAGTCGACGCGTTGAAACGAACGTGGTGTCCGTCGTCACTTTGTTGAGCCAGGATGTCGTGAGTGTGAATGCGGACAGCACGATCAGCAGCAGTTCCTTGAAGGATCTTGCGGGCCAGCCAAAGCACTTCCGGGAAATCGCGCCGCTGGTGTTTCGCGAGGTGGATGGCCAGGCGATTCTGGCATTCACGAAGGACCACCAGGGCAAGCTCGTGATGAGTGGAGACTATCCGTTCATGGTCGGTCATCAGACGCCGGCGTTGAAAGGGAGCCGCCTGAACATCGGCGCGTTGTGTTTTGCTTTCGGTGTGTTTTTTCTGACGTTGTTGAGCTGGCCGATCATGGCGATGCTGCGAAAGCACTATGGAACGGTGCCGGCACTTTCTGTCCGGTATCGCCGACTGCGCCTGGCCATCCGCATCACGTCGCTCGCCAGTCTGGTTTTTCTGGTGCTCATCGCGACGCTGTTGACAGCGATTGAATCAGATATCGCGTCCTTTTCGTCGAGCCGAGCCGGGTACTTTCATCTTCTGCAGGCCACTGGCGTGATTGGCCTTCTTGGGCTGCCTGTCGCGGTCATCTACAGTCTGAGCTCGTGGCGTGACCGGTCGCTGTGGGTTTGGACGAGAGTGTGGAATACGCTCCTGCCGCTGGCCTTCGTTGCTCACGCCGGTTTCCTATTCAACTGGCATCTCTTCAGCATGTGATAGTGTCGCTGGCGAAAGAGACACGTCGCGCGTGACGGCTTGGCCCGATCAGCGTCACGCGCGCGCTTACACGAAGAGGTCCACGACGCGGATCGCGCACGTGTGCGTCAACAACTCTCGTGCATGTCCCTTCAAATGGTCGTGGTCGTTTGATCCGCGTGCATCCGTGAAAATCCGCCGTCCGGTCGTTCGTTTGGGTGCAACTCAACCGATATCGTCATCGATCCACCACACCAACAGCCTGACCGCGGATCAACGCGGATAACCGCGGATCGCGCACGTGCGCGCGAACAACCCTGGTGCATGTCCGTTCAAATAGTCGTTGTTGTTTGATCCGTGTGCATGCGTAAAAATCCGCGGTCAGGTCGTTCGTTTGGGTGCAACTCAACCGATATCGCCGTCGAGCCACCAAACCAACAGCCTGACCGCGGATCAACGCGGACACTGCGCGAAAAGCGCACGTGAGCGCCAACAACGACCTTTGGTTACATCCACGAGAAACGCTCGGCTGTTCAACTTGCGCCGGCATTGCCAAAACTCACCATCCTTCCCCTTGCTTTTGGGCGGTCGACATTTAGAAGACAGTGGTGAGCCTGCTGTTGCTCGGTGTCTTCGCGATGGCGCTTTTCATGGTGATGGGCGCGCTGACGTAGCGGTACTGAGGCGGGAGTCTGTGGTGACGGTTGGACGGCCCACGGCTGTTCACATATGGTACCGATTGCCCCCAACCCGAGGATTCTCATGTCCGCGTACGCGAAGCTCCTACCGCTGCTCGCCCTCGCGGCGTGCCACAGTGCGACCGACGTCACGCCTCGACTCGATGTCTCGCTGTCGTTGAGTCCAACGACCGCGGTGCGAGGAACCGTCGTCGACGTCGCGGTCACGGTCATAAACCGCGACGCCCGCGCGGTGCTGACGGCTGACGCACGGAGCTACGGGTGCCGTGCGCCGTACGACGTGACCGACGCGAGCGGCCGCACGGTGGGGCTGCCCGGTCGCATCTGCATCTTGATTGCCTACCCACTGATTGAGCTCGCTCCCGGTGCCAGCATCGTGATTCGCGACCAGTGGGCGCTCGACGCAACCGACGGTGCGGGCGGCGCGCGGAAGGTAGACATTGGGCCGTATCGCATGCGTGCCCGCGTGCAGGGAGCCAGTCGGGAGCTGGTGAGCGACCCGGTCACGGTCACCGTCATTCCATAGGCGAGCTCAGTCCGGTTGCGCCGCCAGCCACGTCACGTACTGCGAGATCCCTGTGGCGACATCGGCAAAGCGGTGATCGCAGCCCGTGGCGCGCAGCTGCGTGAGATCGGCCTGCGTGAAGCACTGGTACTTGCCCTTGAGCGCGTCGGGGAACTCGATGTATTCCAGCAAGCCCAGCGCAATCAGCTGGTCAATGGGCAACGCGGCTTCCCCACGAAGCGCACGGACCGCGTTCACCGTGGACACGGCGACGTCGTTGAAGGGCTGGGCACGGCCAGTGCCGAGGTTGAAGATGCCGCGGTGGTCCGGGTGCTCAAGGAACCACAGATTGACCGCGACCACGTCGTTCACGAACACGAAGTCGCGCGACTGTTCGCCCGCGGCATAGCCGCCGTACTCGCCAAACAGGCGCACCTTGCCACTTTCGCGAAACTGATTGACGTGGTGGAACGCCACCGATGCCATGCGGGCTTTGTGCTGCTCCCGTGGGCCGTACACGTTGAAGTAGCGAAAGCCCACCACCTGCGGGCCGGCCGCCGGCAGCATGCGGCGCACCACGTTGTCGAACAGCAGCTTCGAGTAGCCGTACACATTGAGCGGCTGCTCGAACTCGGGCTCCTCGCGGAACGAGGCGCTCCCGCCGTAAGTGGCCGCCGACGACGCGTACAGCAGTCGCGTACCCTGCGCCTGACAGGCATCGAGCAGATCCTTCGAACAGCGATAATTGTTGTCGAGCATGAAGCGGCCGTTGTGCTCCATGGTGTCGGAGCAGGCGCCCTGATGCAGCACGGCATCCACCAAGCCGAACTCGCCGCGTGTGAAGCGCTCGTAAAATTCGGACTTGTCGAAGTAGTCGCTGATCTGCGCGCCGGCCAGGTTGCGGTACTTCTGGCCATCGGTCAGGTCGTCCACGGCGATCACGTCATCGACGCCGATGGCGTTGAGTCCATGTACGAGGTTGCTGCCGACCATACCGGCGGCGCCTGTAACGACAACTTTCATCTTGACGGAAATCCTTCGCGTAATGGAGGCGTACAGCGCTGTCGGGCCGGTGGAAGTATGCGCAGCACACCGCGTCAAGGCGACCGGTGGCGGCCGTCACGGCGCGTATTCACGCCGCGGCAGCGCGGAGCTCGATGTGGCGGACGACTCAATCGCCCGACGGCGAAGATCACGCCGCCGAAGCAACCGGGAAGTGCGGGGGTCTGGGCACCGTCAAGGCGGGCACGGGGGCGACGAAAGTCGTCGGTCAACGTGTACTTTACAATAAAAAGTACTTGACAATGTTCGCAAGCCCACCGATACTCTCTCGTATGGCTGCCCCCACGTCGGATCCGCCCGCACTCCATGACCGGGCGCTGCAAGACCTGTCGTTCATCCGGCGTACCATGGAAGGGGCCGCCTCCTTTACCGACGTGCCCGGCTGGGGGCTCGTGGGGGTCGGAGCGACGGCACTGGTGGCCGCGCCACTGGCCAACTGGCAGCCAAACCCTGAACGATGGCTCACGGTGTGGATGGTTGCGGCCGTGGTTGGCGCGTCGATTGGCGGTGCGGCGATGTACGCCAAGATGCGGCGGCGCGTGGGTAACGGCGGCACCCTCATGCTCAGCGTGCCCGCCCGGAAATTCCTGTTCAGCTTCTGGCCCGCGATTCTGGTCGGCGCGGTGCTCACGTTTGCGCTGGTCGATCCGTACACGCCGGGCATCGCACCGCATCTCACCGCGCGTGTCCTTCCCGGCCTCTGGCTGCTGCTGTACGGCATGGGCGTCACGACAGCGGGCACCTTCTCTATCCGGGCCGTGCCGCTCATGGGCTTCGGCTTCATCGGTCTCGGTATGCTTGCCCTGTTCCTCCCCGTCGCCGATGGCGACCTCATGATGGCCCTGGGCTTTGGAGTCCTGCACGTGGGTTTCGGCGTCCGAATTGCGCGGAGGCATGGTGGTTAAGCGTGACGGCAGTGCGGCGCGGGCGCCTCGCGACCTCCCGCGTAAAGCAGGGACACTTTTAAAGGCCGTCGACGGAGATGCTTCGATGCCGATGGCGCTCGATCGTCTGATTCACGAGCGCGTGCGTCTGGCGATCGTGAGCGCGCTCGCCGTGCACGAGTCACTCACCTTCAACGAACTGAAGGCGTTGCTCGAGACGTCCGACGGCAACGTGTCGGTACACGCGCGCAAGCTCGAAGACGCCGGCTACATCAGCAGTACGAAGGGCTTTCATGGGCGCATCCCGCGCACCGAGTATCGACTCGCCTCCGCCGGTCGCACGGCGCTCGAGCGGTATCTTTCGCACATGGAAGCGCTGATCAAGCGCGTGGGGAGCGCATGACGTGTGTACCGCAGCATCTGGCGTTGATCATGGACGGCAACGGCCGTTGGGCCACCGGCAAAGGGCGTCCACGCTGGATGGGACACGTGCGCGGAGCCCACACGGCGCGCGAAGTCGTTGCCTATTGTGCACAGCGCGGCGTGGGGCAGCTCACGCTGTATGCGTTCTCCAGCGACAACTGGAAGCGACCGGCCGACGAGGTGGGATTTCTCTTTGATCTGTTCGCGTCGCACCTCGAGCGTCAGCTCGCCACACTCGTGACGCACGGCATTCGCTTGTCCGTGATCGGACGACGCGATCGCTTGCCGCGCGCGCTCTGCGATGCCATCGAGGCCACCGAAGCGCGCACCGCCGCCGGCCGTCGCATGCATCTACGCGTGGCCGTGGATTACTCGAGTCGCGCAGCCATTCACGAGGCGTTCGCCATGGCCGAAGGACACGGCGGCGTGCTGCCCGACACGAACATTCTGCCCCCGGTGGACCTCGTACTCCGCACCGGAGGCGAACGACGCTTGTCGGACTTTCTGCTGTGGGAGAGTGCGTACGCCGAACTCGCCTTCCTCGACGTCAACTTCCCCGACCTGTCCACCGCCGATCTCGACGCCGTCTTTGCGGACTACGCCGCGCGGGATCGGCGGTATGGGAATGTGCCCGCGAACGCGCCCGCGAACGCGAGTGCGAACGCGAGCGCGTAACCGAATTCGACGTTAGCGCGGCGACGAGCCGAGCGACTTCGGCGCACCGCCGATCACATCCGGTAGCGCCGCCGCCACGGCGCGCATTTCGTCCGGCGTCCCGATCGAGATGCGCACCCAATCGGTGTACGGCGGGAATGCGCGACCGATCATGAATCCTTTTGCGAGCATGGCCTTCTGCACCTGCTCGACCGGCATGCCGGCGTGGAAGAACACGAAATTCGTCTGCGAATCGGTCATCTTGCGTCCCATCTTCGCGATGGCCGTTTTCATGATCTCGCGGCCTTCGATATTGCGTTGCTTGCACATCGCCTGAAAGGCGGTGTCTTGAATTGACGCGGCGGCACCGAGGGCGCCGAACACGCCCGGGGCGCTCGTGCTCAAAGGCTGCAGGCGGGCGATGATGTCGGGGCGGGCGATCACGAACGCGGTGCGGAGCCCGGCGAGGCCATGGATCTTGGAGCCGGTGCGCGAGATGATCACGTTCTCGCCCTTCTTGACCATGTCCACGAGCGACGAGTACGACGGGTCGGTCACGAAATCATGATACGCCTCATCAACCAGCACCATCGAGCGGCGCGACGCGTTGCTCACGAAGGTGCGCAGCTTCGCGTTGTCGGTGACGTTCGCCGTGGGGTTGTTCGGATTGCACACGAACACGAGATCGACCGCTTGGGTGAGGCGGCGGTCCATCGTGTCGAGATCGTGCGTGAGGTCCGCGGCGAGCGGCACCTTGTGCACCGTGATCCCGAGCGCCTCGGCGTAGCGCGGCAACCCCTCGTACGTTGGCCAGGCGGTGAGCACTTCGCCCTTCATGCCGTAGGCCAGGCTCACGATGCTCAGCAACTCGCTCGAGCCGGCCACGATCATGATGTGATCGACGGGCACCCCGACGGACTCCGCGTACACCTTCTTGAGATTCGGCAGTGACGGCGCACCGTACCAGGCGTGCTGCTTCCAGCCGTCCTCGATCGCCTTGCGCGCGCTTGGTGCCATGCCGTACGGGTTCTCATTCGAAGCGAGACGGATCGGTCCGTCGGCGCGACGGGCCGCGCCGACCATCTGCTCATGCGCGGCGAAGCCAGCCGCCGTCGTCTGCCCGTCGATCACGTGCACGGCGTCGCTCTCGAGCGCGGGAAGCAGCGAGGGCGTCAGTGATCCGGCGGCCATGGCTCCACCGGCCACGAGACCCGAGGACTTGAGCCACTGGCGGCGGGAGAGCGGCGATGGCGTGAACGGCGTCATAAGCAGGTCCTCTGGTTGTGGTGGCGCGGCGAGCGCAACGGAGACTCCACGGGGCCGGACAGAGGCGGACACGCTCCGAGCCAACCACGCCATAGTGTACGACATTCCGGGCGGTTCCGCACGGCCGGAAGCCGATCGGGGGCGGCCGGACTTTAACCTCAGGCAGACGGAGCGTCGGGATACACTCGCACCGCGCACGGCATTGAGCACGGCATTCGGTGGTCGTCGCCGGCACGCAGCTGCTGGCGCTCACCTCGGCCTGTACCGCTGGCGAGCGTGACGTCTCGGCGCCCAAACAGCGACGCCCCAACATCGTGTTCATCCTGCTCGACGATGTCCGCTACGACGACATGGTCGATCATCCCTTCGTCAATCTGCCCAACCTGCATCGATTGGCCGGCGAAGGCGCCTCGTTCCGCCGCTGTTGCAGGACGCCGGCTACCACACCGGCTTCTTCGGCAAATGGCACATGGGCATGAGGACGATTCTCCGCGGCCGGGCTTCGACCGATGGATGAGTTTCGTCGGGCAAGGCGTCTACTTCGATCCAACGTTGAACGTGGACGGCGTGGTGGCCGGTGCGAAAGGCTACATGACGGACATTCTGACGGCGCATGCCGTGTCCTTCATTGCCGCCGCGCCCGCCGACAAGCCATTCCATGCCTTCATAGCACAGAAGGCCGCGCATCCAGCTCGATTCGACGGGACCCGAACTGGCGCGCGCCCTTGACCGGCAAGCCGGCACTTCAGCGGCCAGTCAGGGTGTGGGCAAAACTCCTGAGTCAAATGTCCCCGAGACGTGGCGGCTACTTGATCGCTTGTTGACGCAGTTGCGCGTTGGAGTCGCGGGAGCCATGTCATCCGGCCTTAGTTCTCGGCGTTGCCCCGCCTGGCAGCGGTTACGGCACACGGCCAAGTACGTGACGCACCGCATCACGCGTGGCGTGCCACGCTGCATTGAGCGGATCGCGCATGTTGAAGTGGTCGGTCGTGTCAAAGACTTCGTGCGCCTATCATCCGACGTACGCGAGGCCCACAATGCCAGATTTCGCTCGCGGGCTTAGGAGAACAGCCGCTTTAGACATTTTGAGAGCGCCGGTGCAGCGCCATCGCCGATGGAACGCAGCATGTTGACCAGCATGACCACGACATAACATGCGAAAGCGAAGGTTCCTGGTGCGATGCGGCGAGCGAGAAGGCCCGGGCCATGGAGGTGTGCTGTGGTTAGCTTTGCCTAATGTCCAGCGCGACCGCAACGACTGTCTGCTTGTGCATGATGGTCAAGAACGAAAGCCGCGTCATAAAGCGCGCACTCGATGGTGAAATCGTCGGTCTCGGGCCCTCGGGGAAGTGCGCATGGGCGCAAGGAGGGGGGAACCGTGCCAGCCGCTACCTTATACGCAAGCAATCGCGGAACAGAGCCAAAGTCTTTGAACGATTCTTGGACGGAGTCACACCGAATACTGGACCCGGGGAGCTCACGGTGCGGCCAACTGCTGGGACCAGCGGAGCCAACGACCGAGCAGGGGGTCCTCGAGCACGTATCGAACGGCGCCGGCGACGGACTCCTCCCGAACAATCCCGCGTTCGTCGAGCGCCGCGAGCGCCTTCTGCATGGATCCGGTCGGCACCTTATGCCGCCGTGACACGTCGCTGGAGAGCAGGGCGCGCCCATCCTCGACGACGACGGCCTTAAGCGCTCGTTTCTGCTGAAGCTTGAGCGAATTCCAGATCTGGGTGTAGGCCGCGTCCTCCTGCTGGAGCACCCGAACGAGCGCGCGCTCCACCTGGTCGACCGTCAGGTGCGTCGCGTCGCCCGCGGTCGCCTCGGAGCCGGCGACCCGGAGACCCTCCCAGCACTCGTGGGCGAGACGCTGCACGCTGTAGGGCACGTCATGGGCAAGCTCCAGGATGCGGACGAGGGCGGCGTCATCAACGGTGAATCCGGCCTGTTCAAAACCACCGCGGAGGAACACCGTGAACTCGTCCCGGGGGATCAGGCCCAGGAAGAGGCGGGCGCCCAGTTTGTAGAAGGCGCGGCCGGGGTCACTCGTCATGTCGGCCAGCATGCGGGTCGCGGAGCCGGCGAACACGTAGCCCACCCGCCGATGCGTCTGGACAGCGGCGCGGATCTGCCGCTCCGCGTTTTCGCCGCCCTGCTTGATGACGTGCTGGAACTCGTCGAGGATCACGACGACGGGGCGGTCGGTCGCCTCGGCCATCCGCTCAATCGCATCGAGCACGTCGACGAGCACGGGAAGCGCATTCCCCGTAGCGTCCTTGGTGGCGCCAAGGGAGACGCGGACCGACTGTTCTGTGATGTCGTACGCGACCTCCGGGCGGAGCGCGCCGGCCACGCGAGCGAGGAGGGCGCCGGCGCGCTCCGTCGTGGACGCCAGGCGACGCGTGGCGCCCGAGAGCACGGCGACCGCGAGCAGGTCGAGGCTCTCGTACCGCTCCGCGTCGTAGCGGAGCACGATAGTTCCACCGTCTTCGGCCACACTCGCGGCGGCGCCGAGCAGGGACGTTTTTCCATACCGCCGAGGCCCGATGAGGAAGAGTTTCCCAATGTTCTCGAGCGACCGGACCACCTGACGGAGTTCATCCTTCCGGTCGACGAGTTCGTCCCGTCCGAGCTCGCGACCGTACTCGAACGGGTTCCGGAGGGGCCGTGCGGCCTCAAGTTTCCGACGCGTCATGGGCTTTTCTGAGTGAGGGAGCCGGGGCGATGCGGTCGCAAACCCATGGCACTATGCCAGTGGCATTATGCTCTCAGCATAACGCTAGAAGCATAGTGATACGCCCCTGCCATGCCAAGTCCCAGCGTGGCGTGTCCTCAAAGAGGGCACTTCTGACCAGTTAACAGATGAGTCCCCTCTGCTAGAGCTCGCGCCCGGGGGTGTCAGGTGGGCGACAAAGGATGTGGGAAGTGGCGGTGCTCAGACAATCCGCAAATGGATGAAC
>JANLVC010000058.1:0-22151 GCA_031363815.1 Gemmatimonadota bacterium | reverse complement strand
GGCCATGTTCGGCCACACTGGGTGGCCGTTGAGTGATCTAGCTCTCTGAGGGAGTCACGAGATGCGATTGTTCGGACCTGTCGCGACTGATCATGGCGAGCGAATCCGCTCGCCACATCATTCCGTTTATCGTCGCCCACTGGCCGCTGTTTGCGCACGGCTTGCCCTGTTTTCTGGACTTGTCGCCGCTTCCTTGATGGCGGCTCCGCGGGCGGAGGCGCAGGCTGCCGGCGGAACCATTTCCGGCCGCGTGACTGACGCCGCCACCGGGAACCCCGTCTCGCAGGTGCGCGTGTTGGTCTCTGGCACCCAGAATGGGACGTTAACCGCCGATAACGGCCGGTACACGCTTCGCGTCACCACGACTGGTGCCGTCACGCTCGATGTGAACCGCATCGGCTACGAGGCACAGAAGGTCACCGTCACGATCAGCGGCACCACGCCGGCGGTCGCGGATGTTCAAATTAAGCAATCGGCCTTTTCACTCGCGGCCGTCGTCACCACTGTGACCGGTCAGCAGCGCAAGGTGGAATTGGCCAACGCCACGGCGCAGATCAACGTGGCGGAGAAGCTCGCCGAGCTCCCCGTGTCGAACATGGGAAGCTTGCTCTCCGGTCGTACCTCGAGCGTACAGGTTGTGCAGACCGGCGCCACCGGTACCGGCTCGCGTATCCGTATCCGCGGCCAGAACTCGTTCTCGCTGTCGAACGACCCCATCGTCGTCATTGACGGTGTGCGCGCCACCTCGACCACGAACAACGCCCTCGGCGTTGGTGGTTCGGGCCCGTCGCGTCTCGACGACATCAATCCGTCCGAAATCGAGACCATCGAAATCGTGAAGGGTCCGTCGGCGGCCACGCTATACGGCACCGAAGCGGCCAACGGCGTGGTGGTCATCACGACCAAGCGCGGTAAGTCGGGCAAGACGACTTACAATCTGAGCGTGGAAAATGGCAAGATCGCCAACACGGCCGCGTATCCGGATCTCTGGACGCTGTGGGGCCGTACGGCCGCCTCGCCCAGCAAGGCCGTGCCATGCCTGCTCACCGCTGTGTCGCTGGGCACGTGCACGAGCACCGACTCGCTCTCGCATGGCAACATCCTGAACGATCCGAGCCTGAGCCCGATCAGCGACGGCAGCCGTCGCCAGTACAACCTGCAGGCGTCGGGTGGCAACGATAAGGTGCAGTTCTTCGTCTCGGGTCAGACCGAAGGCGAAACGGGTATCTACAAGATGCCGGACAACGAAGTCGCACGTCTCAAGGCGCGCCGTGGCGTGACCGAGCTGCCCTCCGATATCGTGCGTCCGAACGCGCTGGCGCGTAACAGCTTCCGGGCCAATGTGAACGCCGAGCTTCGCAAGGGACTTTTCGTGCAGGCGTCCTCCGGCTATGTGAACAGCGATCTGCGCCTGCCGCAGAACGAAGACAACGGCAACGGTCTCATGGTGCTCGCCCTCGGCGGCCCGTGGCGCGCCGACTTGGTCGATGCGCAGGGCGATTCGCTCCGCGGCTATCGTGCCTTCATGCTGGGCGACGTGCTTGCGCAGACCACCAAGCAGGGGCTCAATCGCTTCATCAACAGCGTGTCCGCCCAGTGGGCGCCGACGACGTGGTTGGCCACCCGCGCCGCGATCGGCTCGGACTACACGAGCCGCAACGACCTGTTCATCTCGAAGGTTGGTGAAGGCCCGAACACCGGCACGACGCGCCAGGGCAACATCACGAGCCAGCGCGTGGACATCAATCAGCAGACCGCCGACTACGGTGCCACCGGCACCTTTCAGCTGACCGACTGGCTGAAGTCGACCACGAGCATCGGTATGCAGTACATCCGCAACGCCGTGGGCGGGACCGCCGGTACGGGCATCGGCCTACCGCCGGGCGGTGTCACGGTGTCGTCGGCCGCAACGCGCTCCAGCACGCAGACGTTCAATGAACGCCGCACACTCGGCTACTACGTGGAGCAGCAGATCGCGCTGCGCGACCGTCTGTTCATCACCGGTGGTATGCGCCGCGACGCCGCCAGCGCGTTCGGTGTCAACACACGCGCCGTCTACTATCCGAAGCTTGGTGCGTCGTGGTTGATCTCCGACGAGACGTTCCTCAATCTCCCGGACTTCGTGAACTCGCTTCGCTTGCGCGGGACGTACGGCGCGTCGGGGCAAATTCCGGGCGCCACCGACGCCGTGCGTTTCTACTCGCCGGGTCCGCACACCACGGCTACGGGCGATGCCCCGGCCGCGTCGCTGGGCTCGTTGGGTAACGTCAACCTCAAGCCGGAATTCTCGGCCGAAACAGAATTTGGTTTCGATCTGGCCATGTTCTCCGGTCGCACAAACATTGAAGCCACGTCGTACAACAAGAGCACGACGGACGCCCTGATTCAGCGGCAGATTGCCCCGTCGCTAGCGGGCCTTACCACGCAGTTCGTGAACATCGGCAACATCAAGAACCAGGGTGTCGAGTTCACGTGGAACCAACGTATCATCGACCGCGAAGCGGCAGCGCTCTCCTTCGCGTTCACCGGGTCGACGAACAAGAATCGCATGACGAAGCTGGGACAAGGCGTGACCTCGATCGCCTCCGGCAATCGCAACACGCAGCAAAATCGTCCGGGCTTCCCGTTGTTCGGTTTGTGGGATAAGACGATCAGCTTCGACGACAAGAACGGCGACGGCATCATCACGTTCAATGCGAACAAGGCGTTGAGCGAGCTGACGTTCAGCGACACGTCGGTCTACCAGGGCAACACGTACCCGACGCGTGAAGTCGCCTTCTCGCCGGCGCTCGAGCTCTTCGGTAAGAAGCTGAAGATCTCGGGTCAGGTGGACAGCAAGTGGGGCTTCCGGAAGTTCAACAACACCTTGCGTCACCAGTGCATGAACGGTGTGACCTGCCGCGGCCGTTACGACAAGAGCGCGTCGTTGCAGGAACAGGCCAACGCGTTGGCGACGTCGCAGGCGGTGTACACGGGCATGTTCGAGAACGGCTCGTTCACGCGCTTCCGTGAACTCTCGATGGCCTACGAGATGCCGACCAAGTGGGCTAATGCGGTCCGCGCGTCGCGCTGGAGCGTTGTCCTCACCGGCCGTAACCTGGGCGTGATCACGGACTACACCGGCGTCGATCCTGAAGCCGCACAGTCGAACAACGACGCCCGCGGCAACGAGGAGTATTTCTCCACGCCGCCTCTGCGCATCATGACGCTGCGCATGAACTTCTCCTTCTGAGACGACCCACATCCATGCGATTCTTCAATTCCGCACGCCGGGTGATCCGTCCAGTGGGCGCCATGGCTACCGTGTTTGCGGTGGCCGGGTGCAGCTCGGACCTTCTCTCGGTTCCCACGCCTGACGTGATCGCCGAGGCCGCCATCGGTGGCAGCCTTGGTGTGACCACGCTGCGCAACGGCGCCATGCAGGACTTCATCGTGTCGTACTCCGGTACCCAAGACGGGTTCGTGGTCGTCTCTGGAAACCTGGGTGATGAGCTCAACACTACGGATACCTTCGCCGACCGGTACAACACGGACGGACGCAACTCGAGTGAAGTACTCGGTGGTGCCGTGCAAACGCCCTACGTCCAACTGCAACTGGCACGCGCCAGTCTCACAGCGGCCATCGAGAAGTGGATCGTGGCGAAGCCGACGACCGCGGCCGTGAAAGACTCACTCAGTGAGATGTACGCGATTCGCGGCTTTACCGAGACGGCGTTCGGTGAGGGCTGGTGCTCCGGCGTGCCGTTCAGCAAGGTCAGTGCGAGCGGTGACTTCGAGTATGGCGGCCCGCAGACCACGGCGCAGGTCTACACCCGCGCCGCCTCGTCGATGGATACCGCACTCGCGAACGCCACGGGCACGACCTACCGCAGCTTGGCCTCGATCGGCAAGGCGCGCGTGTTGCTCGACCAGGGGCAGTTTGCCCAGGCGGCAGCGGCGGTGAGCGGCGTGGCCACGAGCTACAAGTATGTGCTCAGCCACTCGATCGCCACCGGTCGTCAGACCAATGGCCTCTGGTCGGCGATGTACAACGCCGGCACTCGATACACGGTGACCACGAACGAGGGCACGAACGGTATCGACTACCTCGTCACGCCGGCTGATCCGCGCGTGCCTTGGGTGGCAACGGCCAACCTTGGATTCGACGGCACCAGCACGAACCTGCCGCGTCAGCTCAAGTACACGTCGCAGTCTGCGCCGTTTACGCTGGCCGATGGTATCGAAGCGCGCCTCATCGAAGCCGAGGCCCGTTTGCAGGGCGCCACGCAGGCCGATCGCGACGCGGTGTTCGCGCAGTTGAACACGCTGCGGGCCACCGGCCTTGCGAGCGCGATTGCTCCGCTGGCGGCATCGCCCACCACGCAGGCCGCGGCTGTGGACATGCTCTTCAAGGAGCGCGCCTACTGGCTGTTCCTCACCGGCCATCGCCTCGGCGACATGCGTCGGCTCATCCGGCAGTACAGCCGGACGGCGGCCACGGTGTTCCCGGTCGGCAACATGCGGTATCGCCCGGGCAATACCTACGGCAACGACGTGAACCTCGTGATCCCGTTCATCGAGCGGAACAACCCGAAGTTCAACGGCTGCCTCGATCGCAACCCGTAAGAACGGCGCGGTACCGATGTGAAAAGGCCGCCGGTGCACTGTGCACAGGCGGCCTTTTCACATTCGATGCTTGCTCGAGTGCAACGACTTACCGACCCGCGACGCCGCGGCCAATCTCAACTGCCTTGAATCCCGGCTCACCCCAGCCGATCACGAACACGCTGAATCCCTGTTTCATACGCATCTCGATGTCGGCGGCGCCGGCCGGATAACCACACGGCACGTTGAACTCTTTGCAGGCCGATAGTACCAACTGGATCGCCGCTTCCCACGCCTTCTCGTCGAACGTGCGCTTGCCCGCGGCGTCGGTCGTGCTGAACACGCCACGCAGCGTACCGGCGCCCGGGAAGAGCACGCCCACACCCTTCACCGCAGCGATCTCACGCACCTTGGCCAAACCGGCCTTGCTCTCCACGATCGTGAAGTTGTACAGCTCTCCCTTGGCATTGATCGGCCACAGATCTGCCTTGGCCTTGTACTCGGCTGGCGTCATGCCCCACATCGCCGGAGCGTCACCCACATCGTCGGAGCGCGTACCACCTTGGGCCTTGAAGCGCATGGCCGCGAGCCCCTGCTTGAGCTCGTCCGCACTCTCGACACCGACGAATACGATGCCCGTGACGCCGAGGTTGAGCTGCTGGCCGATACGCTTGGCGGCGAGGGCCGGATCGGGGGCGATCTCGTGAGTTTTTACAAATATCGGATGCGTGAAGCGTGGCGACTTGCCCTTCTGCAGAGCGCCCTGATCGCTCATGCCCTTGGCAAAGGCGGCAAACTGCGGAAGTGCGGCATCAAAGTCGCCTTCCATGCTGCCGTCAAAGATGTAATCGGCCTTTTTATAGCCGAGAGCCGCTGTGGCGAGCTGCGCCGGCGATTTTACCGAGTCGGGTGGCAGTGCAGCCTGACCGGGGCGGGCGCGGCGGTTGGCGGGGCCATACAGGCCGAACACTGGCTGCTTCTTGGCAATCAGGTCGATGACGGGATTCAGGCGCGTCTGAGCGTGCAGGGGAGAGACAGCGCTCAGAGAGACGGCCACAGCAGCGGCCGACAGCATCCAGCAAGGGCGCACGGAAGATCCTCCAGGTGGGAAAGGGGCAGAGGTGCCCCCAGGGTACCGCGTATATGCCCCCGAACGAAATTGAGGGCAAGAGTGTTGAACATTCCAGCGGTCTGTAGCTCGCGTGCGTAAGCATGCATCCAAGTAGGTTGCAGTATTCCGCCTGTTCCCGCCTGAGCCCGGAGTTCCGAGGATGAAGTCCTTGGTTGCTGCTTCGGTTGGTGGCTTGTCGCTTCTCGCTGTCGCGATCATTGATCGACCTGATCCGACCACGACTCCGACGCTGACATCGCCGCCTGCCACGTCCTCTTCATTCGACGCCTCGCGTTCGGATCCTCCCGTACGCCCGTCGGCGCCGACGGGCCGCGGATTGGGACATCCCGTGCTGGCGCCCGCGCCCACCGTGATGGCGCCATCGGCGCTGACGGATGTGGTGAAGAAGACCTGCGCCGGCTGTCACAGCGAGCAGCGCAAGCTGGGCAACCTGTCCTTGCAGGGCTTCGATATGACGAACATCAACGGGAGCCCCGAACTTGCCGAAAAGATGATCGGCAAGCTCCGCGCGGGCATGATGCCGCCGCCCGGCCGTCCAAAGCCCGGTGGGGACACGCTCGACGTGCTCGCCGGCACGCTCGAGCGGATGATGGACGCGCGCTACGCGCTGAATCCGAATCCGGGCACGCGCACATTTCAGCGTCTCAATCGCGCCGAATACGAGCGGTCGGTGAAGGACCTCCTCGGCGTCGACATCAAGGCCGAGTCGTGGCTGCCTCTTGATACCAAGAGCGCCAACTTCGACAACATCGCCGACGTGCAGATGCCGTCGGCCACGCTGCTCGACTCCTACCTCGACGCAGCCACTGAAATCAGCCGACTCGCGGTCGGCGATCCGAAGGCGAGCCTTTCCACGTCGAGCTATCGCATTGCCCGTCTGGCCTCGCAGGTCGATCCGGTAAACGGCGCGCCGGCCGGCACGCGTGGGGGCACCTCGGTGACGCACACGTTCCCCGCCGACGGCGAGTATGTGTTCTCGATTACGCTGCACGCGATCCCCACCGGACAGCTGTTCGGATCCGCGGCGCCATTCGACGAGAAGATCGAAATCTCGGTGAACGGTGAGCGCATGGCGGTGCTCGACGTCGACCGCGGGATGTCGCAGGCCGATCCGAACGGCATGGAGATTCGCACCAAGCCGATCTCGGTGCGCGCCGGACCGCAGCGCATCACGGCCGCCTTCATCCGGACGTTCGAAGGGCCGGTAAACGACAATATTGCGCCGATCGGCCATAGCATTGCCGACACGCAGATCGGCTCGCAGGCCGGCATTACCACGCAGTCGCACGTGCAGGTGTTTGCGGTCACGGGCCCGTACAATCCGACCGGTGTGTCGGATACGCCAAGCCGTCGTCGCATCTTCAGCTGCCGTCCACTCACGCCGGCGGAAGCGCGTCCGTGCGCCGAGAAGATCATGACGCGGTTGGGTGCGCAGGCGTACCGTCGCCCGCTGGCGCCGAATGACCTGAAGGGTCTGCTCACCTTCTACGACGCCGGCGTCAAGGACGGCGGCTTCGAACTCGGCGTTCGCACCGCCGTCGAAGCGCTGTTGGCGAGCCCGCACTTCATTTTCCGCGTGGAAGAGATGCCGGCGGTGTCCAAGCCGGGATCGCGGGTGGCCGTGAGCGGCATCGACCTGGCCTCGCGCCTGTCGTTCTTTGTGTGGGGAGCGCCGCCCGACTCGCAGTTGGTGTCGCTGGGCCGTCGTGGCCTGCTGTCCGACACCACGGTGCTCATTGCGCAGACCAAGCGCATGCTTGCCGACAAGCGCAGCATCGCGCTGTCGTCGCGCTTTGCCGCCCAGTGGCTGCGCCTGTCGGACATCGAGAAGGTGCATCCCGATGCGCTGCAGTACCCGGATTTCCGGGAACAGCTGGCCATCGACATGGTGCACGAAACGGAGATGTTCTTCGACAATCTCGTGCGCGAGAATCGCAGCTTCCTCGATCTGTACACGGCCAACTGGACGTTCGTGAACGAGGATCTCGCCAAGCACTACGGGATCCCGGGCGTGGTGGGCACGGATTTCCGCAAGGTGCAGTATCCGGCAAACTCGGGCCGCGTGGGCATCTTCGGACACGGCAGCGTGCTCACGCTCACGTCGCATGCGAATCGCACGTCGCCGGTGTTGCGCGGTAAGTGGGTCATGGAAGTGCTCATGGGCACGCCGCCGCCGCCGCCGCCGCCAAACGTCCCCGATCTCGAGAAGACGGGCGAGAGCAAGGAAGGCCGTCTGCTGACCACGCGCGAGCGCATGGAAGAGCACCGCGCCAATCCGAGCTGCCGCTCGTGCCACGTCTTCATCGATCCCATCGGCTTGGCCATGGACAACTTCGACGTGAACGGGCAGTGGCGCATTCGGGAGAACGGCGCGCCGCTCGATACCCGTGGAGACTTCTACGACGGCACGAAGATCACCAATGCGCTCGAACTGCAGAAGGCGCTGCTGAAGCGCCCCACGCCGCTGGTGCGCAACTTTACGCAGAACCTGATGGCGTATGCCTTGGGCCGTCGTGTGGAGTACTACGATCATCCCGCCGTGCGGAAAATTGAAGCGCAAGTGAAGGCCAACAACTACCGCATGCAGGACTTCATCGTCGGTGTCGTGAAGAGCGACGCCTTCCGACTGAAGAAAGTGATGGAGCAGGCTGACTCGGGAGCAAAGGGCGCATCGGCGCCCGGCGTTCGCTGAATGCATTCGTAGAACTCATTCGCCAACGATTAGCACACCCGTTCACGATACCGGAGACGCCACACCATGTATTTTCTCAGCGGCAAGGCGATGCCCCGCCGGCAGTTTCTACAGAATCTCAGTGCGACGATCGCGTTACCATATCTCGACGCGATGATCCCGACCGGTCGCGGCTCGCGCATTGTGGCCAACAAGGCCCCTCGTCTTGTGGCCATCGAAATGGTGCACGGCGCGGCCGGCTGCAACGAACTCGGCTCAAAGCTCAACCTGTGGTCGCCCGCGGCGGCCGGAAAGCAGTTCGACCTGGCCCCGACGGCAATGTCGTCGCTCGAGCAGTACCGTGACTACCTCACGATTATCAGCAACACCGATGTGCGTGAAGCGGAGCCGTCATCGCCGAATGAGATTGGCGGTGACCACTTCCGTTCGAGCGCCACATTCCTGACGCAAGCCCATGCCAGGCAGACGGAAGGTTCCGATGTGCGCGTCGGGACGTCACTCGATCAGTTGTACGCGAAGCGTTTCGGGCAGGAGACGCCGATTCCTTCCATGCAGCTGTGCATCGAGAACGTGGACCAGGCGGGCGGTTGCGCGTACGGCTACGCCTGCGTGTACACCGACTCCATCAGCTGGTCGTCGCCCACCGAGCCGCTGCCGGTTATTCGTGACCCGCGCGTGGCGTTCGAGAAGCTGTTCGGCGTGGGCGGCACGAGCGCCGAGCGCGCCGACCGCCGTCGTACCCGTCGCAGCATCCTCGACTTCGTGTCGGGAGAGATGTCGTCGCTCAAGGTGAACCTCGGTCCCGACGATCGTCATCGCCTTGACAAGTATCTTGAGGACATCCGCGAAGTCGAGCGTCGCATTCAGCGCGTGGAAGCGCGCAACCAGAGCGGCGATCCGCGCGAGCTGCCCGAAGCACCAGCCGGCGTGCCCGATTCGTTCTCCGAGCATGTCAAGCTGATGTTCGACATTCAGGCGCTGGCGTTCGCCGCCGACATCACGCGCGTGTTCTCGTTCAAGATGGGACGCGACGGCTCCAGCCGGACCTATGCGGAGAGCGGCACGGACAAGCCGTTCCACCCGGCGTCGCACCATGGCGGGACCGAGCGCGGCGTGAAGGACTTCAACATGATCAACAAGTATCACGTATCGATGCTGCCGTATTTCCTGGACAAGCTGAAGGGCATTCAGGAGAGCGACGGCAACATGCTCGACAAGACCATGATCATCTACGGTTCGCCGATGGGTGACTCGAACCTGCACAACCATCGCCGCTGTCCGCTTATCCTGCTGGGCAAGGCCGAAGGCCAACTCGCCGGCAACCTGCACATCAAGGCGCCGGACGGCACGCCGATGGCGAACGCGATGCTCAGCATGATGCATACGCTTGGGCTCAACGATCAGACCAAGTTCGGCGACGCCACCGGTGCTCTCAACCTGAACTCCTATGCGTAAGTCCGGATCGCTGCAGGTGGCGCGCGCGGTCACGCGCCGTTCCCGCTATCGTCTGGCGGTGATCGCGTCGTTGTTCGGTGCCTCGCTGGCCCTGGGCGCGGCGCGCACGCCGGCCGACGAGTCGCCGGTGGCTGACGCGGTAATGCGTGGGGACAGCTCCCGCGTGCGGCTGCTGATCAAACAGGGACTCGACGTGAACGCCGCGCAGCCCGACGGCATGACGGCGCTGCATTGGGCGTCGCAGCGTGGCGATGCGGCCGGTGCGCAGATGTTGATGTATGCCGGAGCGCGGGTCGACGCGGTTACGCGGAACGGCAACTACACGCCGCTGCATCTCGCGGCGCGCAACGGTCGCGCGACGGTGGTCAAGGCGTTGTTGTCGGCTGGTGCGAATGTGAATGCGATGACGACCACGGGAGCGGCCAGCGCGTTGCACTTCGCGGCGTCCAACGGGGATTCGGCGACGGTCACGGCGCTGCTCGACAAGGGTGCGTCGGTCGATACGCGTGAAGGCGCATGGGGGCAGACGCCGCTCATGTGGGCGGCGTCGGCCAATCGTTTGGCGGCGCTCGACATTCTCATCAAGCGTGGCGCGAATCTCGAATTCGCATCGAAGATTGAAGACATCGCCGCGAAGGAAAAGGCCGAGCGCGCGATGCTGGTGCAGCGTGGGCGTCGCGTGGCCGCCATGAAGGCGGCCGATGCGGCGCCGACGGTGGCGGCCGCTGGTGCTGCGGTGGCTCCAGCGGGTGCGACTCCAGCGGGTGCGACTCCGGCCGGTGCTGCTGTTCCGGCAACGAAGCGTGTTGCAGTTGCGGTTGCAGCACCGTCGGGTGCAGCACCGTCAGTTGTGGCGCCTGCCACAGCCTCGAAAGCACCCGCGATTGCCGGTGCACCAGTGAAGCGCGATTCGGCCACGACCCTTCCCCTACAAACGGGCTTCAACAGTCGTGGCCCAAGCTACGGCGATCTGATCGGTAACAAGGGTGGACTCACGGCGCTGTTGTTCGCGGTGCGCGATGGCTCCGACGAGTGCGTGGCGCGGTTGCTCGAAGCGGGTGCGAAGATCAATCACGTGAGTGAGGGCGATCACACCAGCGCACTGCTCATGGCGACGATCAACGGTCGCTTCGACATGGCCCGGATGCTGCTCGAAAAAGG
The DNA here is from genome assembly GCA_031363815.1 of Gemmatimonadota bacterium. GTDB lineage: Bacteria > Gemmatimonadota > Gemmatimonadetes > Gemmatimonadales > Gemmatimonadaceae > Gemmatimonas. The sequence continues at coordinate 11,127 of JANLVC010000058.1, read as the reverse complement.
CGCCGACGTGAAGCTGCAGAGCGACGCCGGTGCGACGCCGCTGTACGCAACGATCAACGTGCAGTGGGCGGCCAAGTCGCTGTATCCGCAGCCCACCGCGCAGCTGCAGCAGACCACGTCGTATCTCGACCTGATCGAGTCTGTTCTCAAGGCCGGCGCTGACGTGAACGTGCGCCTCAAAAAGCACCTGTGGTTCATGTCGTACAACTTTGACTTGTTGGGCGTGAACACGGTCGGTGCGACGCCGTTCTGGCGTGCGGCGTACGGCACCGATGTGCCAGCGATGAAGTTGCTGGTCAAGTATGGCGCCGACATCACGATCCCGACGATCAAGCCGATGGGTCGCCTGCCGGGAGACGATTCCGGCGGTGATGACGCAGCCGCTGGCGGGAAGGATCCGTCTGGTCTGGCGCCGATTCCTGATGGTGGTCCTGGCGTGTATCCGATTCACGCGGCCACCGGCGTGGGCTACGGTGAAGGCTTCGCGGCCAACGCGCACCGCCATGCGCCGGATGCGTGGATGGCGTCGGCCAAGTACCTCATCGAAGAGCTCAAGGTCGACGTGAACGTGCGCGACCATAACGGCTACAACGCGGTGCATCACGCCGCTGCCCGTGGCGACAACGCACTGATCACGTATCTCGCCAGCAAGGGCGGGGACATCATGGCGATCAGCCGTCGTGGGCAGACCACCGCCGACATGGCGAACGGTCCGGTGCAGCGCATTCCGCCCTTCCTCGAGACCGTGGATCTCCTGGTCAAGATGGGCGCGAAAAACAGCGACAAGTGCAAGTCCTGCTAAGTCGCTAACCCGCGAACCATGCGTTCAGCTGAGCCATGCCGACCGGGCCATCGCCCTTAGTCGTCGTGGCTCAGTTCATATTTGCGTTGCTCGTGCATGCGATCCTTGCCCTGCGCGGCGTCGCGCCGTTTGGCGGCGTGCATCGCCTGTCCGTGGGTGGACGAGGTCTTGATGGACGGCAGCGCTACCTGCTTTTCCAACGCGGTGCTGCCGCAGGCCGGGCAGGCGGGCGGCGTGCTGCCGCGCACCAACGCTTCAAAACTCTGTTGACAGGCCGTGCACACAAAGTCGAATATGGGCATATGATTACCGCTCCCGTCTACTTGGAGGATTGCTGATGCGTCGTTCGTTCGGTTTCGCCACCACTGCCGCCTTCGCGGCTTCGCTATCTACTACGCTCTTCGCCGGCACGGCGCTGGCGCAAGCCACCGCGGCGCGCCAGCAGGTGATTCCTGCGGGGCAGAGTGCGTCGCCCACACTCACTCCCGGTATCCGCGTGGGGAACATGCTGTTTGCGTCGGGACAGCTGGGGATGAGTCGCACGGCACCCGATACCACGATTCAAGGGCAGACGCGCCTGGCGCTGGAGAACACGAAGAAAGTGTTCGAGGCCGCCGGCACCACCCTCGCCAACGCTACGAAGTGTACCGTGTTTCTTACCGACGTGAAGGATTTCGGTGGTATGAATTCGGTGTATCGCGAGTTCTTTCCCTCTGCACCGCCGGCGCGTTCTACGGTTGTGGTGGCCGCACTCGTGTCACCGGGTGCCAAGGTCGAAATCGAGTGTGCGGGTGTGATTCCCTGAGTTCGGGTTGAGCGTTTGCCGTTTGCTCCAAAAAAAGCTTCACCGCGGATTTCGCGGAAAGGACACGGATGGGCGCGTACGAATCCGCGCAGTTTTCGCGTGATCCGCGGTAAGGCTGTTTGTTGACGATCTGTTCGGTGGGATGAATTCGGTGTATCGCGAGTTCTTCCCTGTGGCGCCGCCGGCCCGCTCCACGGTGGTCGTCGCGGCCCTGGTCTCGCCGGGTGCCAAGGTAGAAATCGAGTGTGCGGGTGTGATTCCCTGGGTTCGGGTTGAGCGTTTGCCGTTTGCTCTCAAAAAGCTTCACCGCGGATTTCGCGGAAAGGACATGGATGGGCGCGTACGAATCCGCGCAGTTTTCGTGTGATCCGCGGTAAGGCTGTTTGTTGACGAGCTGTTCGGTGGTATGGATTCGGTGTATCGCGAGTTCTTCCCTGTGGCACCGCCGGCCCGTTCCACGGTGGTCGTGGCGGCCCTGGTCTCGCCGGGAGCCAAGGTCGAGATCGAGTGTGCGGGTGTGATTCCCTGAGTTCGGGTCGCACCGCTGTTGAAAACTAAAACAACTTTACCGCGGATTTGCGCGGATCGTACGCGGATTGGCACGAGCGAATCCGCGCAGTTTTGGCGCCGATCCGCGGCCAGCAGTTCTTTTGTTGTTTTTTGGGGGGAAACGAAAAGGCCAGCGCGATCACCGCGCTGGCCTTTTTTGCTGCCAAGCACCGAACCGATGGCGATTACTTACCCGTCGGCCAGACCACGCCCTGATTGCCGCGTTTCACCGCTCCGATACCCTTGTAGCGGAACTTCTGCAGGCGCTTTCCTTCGTACGTCTCGGTCGTATACAGGTTGCCCTTGGAGTCGGTGGCGATGCTGTGCACCGCGAAGAACTGGCCGGGTTGACGGCCGCCGTCGCCGAAGCTGGTAAGGATTTCCAGCGACTGGCGGTCCATCACGTACACGCGCTCGTTCTTCCCGTCGGCGAGATACATGTACTTCTGCGCCGCATCCGTCGAAAAGGCGATGTCCCACACCGAGCCGTCGCCGCGCGTGGCGGGCGCAATGCGCACTTCCTTCACGAACTTGCCGTTTTTCTGGAACACCTGAATGCGGTCGTTGGGACGGTCGCACACGTACACCAAGCCGTCGTTGGTCGGCTCCGCGCAGTGTACGGGATTGCGGAACTGCTGCACCAGCGGCGCGGAGGGGTCGTACGGCGGAAGCCGCGCGTCATCGGGCTTGTTGCCGTAGGCACCCCAAAAGCGCTTGAGCTTACCGCTGTTCATGTCGAGCACGGCCACACGCTTGTTGCCGTAGCCGTCGGCCACGTAGGCCTCGCCGGCCTTGGTGTCAAAGGTGATCTTGGCCACACGACCGAAATGCGTGCTGTCGTTGCTCGCGGAGCCCAGACCGGGCGTGCCGATCTGCTGCAGGAACTTGCCGTCGTGCGAGAATTTCAGGATATGTGAGTCGGTGGGACCGTTACCACCAATCCAGATGTTGTCCTTGTCGTCCACCGCCACGCCGTGATTGGAGCCGGGCCACACGTAACCGTCGCCCGGTCCGCCCCATCCCTTGACCAGATTGCCGTCGGGATCAAACTCCAGAATTGGCGGTGCGGCGGCGCAACATTCGCCGATGGGCGGCTTCGCGTTCATGCCCGCTTCGGTGCGCTGATTCAGCGTGGAATCACCACGGTGGATGATGAACACATGGTCGCGGCTGTCGATACCGACCCCGATCACTGAGCCTAGGATCCAGTGATTCGGCATGGGCTTGGGCCACACGGGATCGACCTCGAACCGGGGGGCCTGCACCATTTGCCGGTCGGTGGCGCGAAGCGACGCTTGCGCGACGCCCAATGCCCCGATGGTCAGGATCAAGGCCGTCCAGCGCAGCGTATTGCGCTTCCTCGTCATCAGCGTCTCCATCAGAATAGGACCCCGTGTGGATTTCGGGGCAGGGTGGTATGTTCGAACGAATGCGGCGGTGCCGCGAATCCCTCCTTAGTAACGCGCCTCCCCCTGCCTGTCCAGAGAATCGACGCCCGCTTCGCGATGCCCTTTCTCTTTTCGCTGCTTACTCTGCTGTTGGTGCTCGTGCCTGGACATCGTGCGCAGGCGCATGAAATCCCGGCCAGCGTGGTCGTGCGCACGTTTGTAAAGCCGGATGGTTCCCGCGTGCGCCTGCTCGTGCGCGTGCCGCTGGAAAGCATGCGTGATGTGTCGTTCCCCACGCGTGGTGCGGGGTTGCTGGATGTGGCGAGGGCCGAGCCGACGTTGCGTGATGCGGCGCAGCTGTGGATTGCCGACGGACTGCGGTTGCGGGTTGGCAATCGCACATTGCCGGCGCCGCAGGTGGTCGCGGTTCGTGCGGCGCTGCCTGGCGATCGGGCCTTCGCGTCGTACGCGGAGGCACTCCGCGCCGTCCAGGAGTTGCCCTTGCCGGTGAGCACCGACATACCGGTGGGGCAGGTGATGCTCGACGTGCTGCTGGACGTACCGACGGCGGGCGTAGTGGTTGGCGATGACGCCGATCTCGTGCTCGTGCCCACGTGGGCGCATCTGGGGGTACGAACGACCACCGTGGTCACCCTGTTGCTGAGCAACGGCGCCGAGCGGGTGATCACGTTTGATGGCGATCCGGGCGAGGTGCGCCTCGACCCGCGCTGGTGGCATGCGGCGTGGCGGTTCCTGCTTACCGGCATGGCGCACATGTTCAGCGGCGTCGATCATGTGCTGTTCGTGCTCTGCCTGGTGCTGCCGATTCGCGCGATGCGCCCGTTGGTCGGTGTGGTCACGGCGTTCACGATCGCTCACTCCATCACGCTGGTTGCCTCGGCGATGGGGTTCGCGCCCACGGCGCTCTGGTTTCCGCCGCTGGTGGAAGTGCTGATCGCCGGCTCTATCGTTTATATGGCGCTTGAGAACATCGTAGGTGCTCGCGTGCAGCGTCGCTGGATGATCGCGTTCGCCTTCGGCTTGGTGCACGGCTTCGGATTCTCGGCGGCGCTGCGCGATCAACTGCAGTTTGCCGGCTCCCATCTGCTCGCATCGCTCGCGGCATTCAATGTGGGCGTGGAACTCGCGCAGCTGGCGCTGTTGGCGGTGGCCGTGCCGGTGTTACGGTGGGTGTTCGCGCGCGCGGTGCCCGAGCGCATGGGTGTGATCATCGCCTCCGCGTTCATCACGCACCAGGCGTGGCATTGGTTGCTGGAGCGCGCCGCTACGTTGCGCAGCTACCGGTTTACGCCGCCGGTGCTCGATGTACTCTTTCTGGCGGATGTGCTGCGGGGAGCGATGGGGGTGTTGATCGTGCTCGGTGTGGCGTGGGGAATTTCCGGGCTGATGCGTCGCTTGTCTGGCGCGCGTGCCGTATCGACCGCCGCGACGGGTGCGGCGACCGGTTTGCTGCTGCTGTGCGCGGTCACGTTACTCGCACCGCGCACGAGTGATGCGCAGGCGCTTCGGTCGACCACGCAGGGTGTGTACACGCCGGCGCAGGCCATCAAAGGCAAGAGCGTATTCAACGGCGCCTGCCTGGGCTGTCACACCACGGCTTCGCATATGGGGCCGGCATTCGAGCTGCGCTGGTTTGGTCGACCGCTGTCAGAACTGTACGGATATCTGAGCAACCTGATGCCCAAGTCGGCACCGGGTACGCTCACCGAAGACGAGTACGTGTGGGTAACCGCCTACATCCTCAAGTTGAATGGCATGCCGGCCGGTAAGGTTGAACTGAACGCCGAGCCGAGTTGGCTCAAGGCGGTGCGCATCAATGCGGTGCCGAGCAGTACGCCGGCGCCGTTGGAAGCTCGTTGGGAAGTACGCAGGTTCTAACTTGTCCCGCAGTTATGATGGAGATCAGATGATGCAACGCAGGACCAGACGGCTCGTCGGCTTCGCGCTTGTGGCCGGCGCCGGAATTGTCGGTGCCACGTTCACGCGTGTCGCTCCCACGGTGGCGCAACAGGGCAATCCACTCGTGCGCGGCAACGCGTACGGCGAATGGCGGCATTGGGGCGCCGACCAGTGGAGCACACGCTACTCGCCACTCGAGCAGGTGAATGCCGGCAACTTCGACTCGCTGCAGGTGGCGTGGGAGTGGAAGGCCAGCGCGTTCGGCAAGGACGAGTACTATCGCACCACGCCGATCTTCGCGAACGGTCGTCTGTTCACGGTGGCCAGCACGCGTCGCGTGGCGACGGCGCTCGATCCGGAAACCGGTGAGACGTTGTGGATGTACCGTTTGGATGAAGGCATCCGCTGGCAGAAGGCACCGCGTCAGTTTGCGGGTCGCGGGTTGTCGTACTGGACCGATGGCCGCATTGAACGCGTCTTGCTGGTCACGCCGGGCTATCACCTGATCTCGCTTGATGCGAAAACGGGCAAGCCCGATCCGCTGTTCGGCAAAAACGGCGTCGTCGACTTGATGGACGGTCTGGGCTATCCGATGGTGCCGCTGGCCGTTGATGACTCGGGGCCGCTGATCATTTCCGATGCGGCGCCGATGCGCAAAGCAAAGCCAGGGGAACGATGGGACCCGGTCAAGAAGATCGGCGCCGACGGCACGATCGGTCTGGATCCCGCTGCCGGACAGATTGCGGCGAGTTCACCGGCGATGGTGGTGGGTAACATGCTGGTGGTGGGCAACTCGTCGATTCACGGCTACTACCCGATTCGCGCCCACAACGTCACGGGCATCGTGCGCGGCTTCGATATCCGCACCGGTCGTCAGGCGTGGAAGTTCAACCTCGTGCCGCAGCCTGGTGAGTTTGGCGCCGACACGTGGAAGAACGGCTCGAAGAACGGCACCAAGGGTGTCGGTAAGAACGACGCGTGGGCGCCGTACGCCGCCGACGAACAGCTCGGTCTCGTGTACATCCCCGTGGGCATGCCGCTGATGGACGAATACGGCGGACATCGCCCCGGCAACAACCTGTACGGCAACTCGCTCGTCGCACTCGACGCGAAGACGGGACTGCGGAAGTGGCACTTCCAGATGGTGCACCACGACATCTGGGATTACGACGCGCCGATGGCACCGAACCTCATGGATATCACGGTGGACGGAAAGCCTCGCAAGGTGATTGCGCAGACCACCAAGCAGGGTTGGGTGTACACGTTTGATCGCGCGACCGGTGAGCCCATCTGGCCGATAGTGGAAACACCGGTCATGAAGAGCGACGTGCCGGGTGAAGTGTCGTCGCCCACGCAGCCGATTCCGAGCAAGCCGGCGCCGTACTCGCAGCAGGGGCTCGTGGAGGCCGATCTTATCGACTACACGCCGGCCATCAAGGACTCCGCGCTCAAAATGGCGAAGCGGTGCCGCATGGGGCCGTACTTCATTCCGCCGGCCGCAGCCGACGGCAAGGGTAGCACGGGATATAAATGCTCGTGGTACGCGCCCGGCGCGAGCGGCGGCGTGAACATCGACGGTGGCGCCACGGTGGACGTGGAGACCGGTGTGCTGTACGTGGCATCGATCACGGGCATGAGCACAGCACAGCTGCAGAAAGATCCGTGCTCGGAGTTTGACTACAGCTCGCCGCGCAACAGCTGCGGCCTGCTGGGCGCGCTGCCTGCGCCGCCGGGCTATGAAGGCCCCGTGCGTGAGCGCGGTGGTGACTTCGCGGCTCGCGCCGGTGGGTCGATTATCGGTGGCGTGTCGATCGTGAAGCCAAAGGAGTACGGAGGCATCACGGCGTACAACATGAAGAGCGGCGACAAGTCGTGGTGGGCGCCGAACGCCGGCATGCTGAAAGTCACGAGCCGAGATCCGTTGTTCGCTGGTGTCACGTTGCCGCCGCAGGGCGGACGAGGACAGGCGCAAGCAATCACCACCAAAACGCTGCTGATTTATGGTACCGGCCGCAGCGGTGGTGCACCGGGTGAAGCGCCCAAGCTGTACGCGCTCGACAAGGCCACCGGCAAGCAGGTGGGCGCCGTGGAAATCGCATCGAAGACGACGGCCGTGCCGATGACGTTTCTGCACAAGGGCAGGCAGTACATCGTGTTTGCGAGCGGCGCGGAGAACGAGACGCAGCTCACGGCGCTGGCGCTACCCGTGAAGAAGTAAGGGCGCCTACTTCTTTTCGTAGCGCTTCAACGCCTTCTGCCCCACTTCGGCGCCGTAGATATTTCCCGCGGCGTCGACCGCAACGCCCTCAGCCGAACTTGTGCTGGGGGCTTTGTCGTCGGGGTCGGGAATGAACGCCGTGACCTTGCCGTCGCGCGCGCTGCCGATGCGCATGCCGCGCTTCCAGGCCACGTGCGGCGGATTCACGGAGCCCGACTCCGAGTCGGCCACGTAGATCATGTCGTTCTTGTCGATGTAGATGCCGCTGGGGCGGCTGAACTGGTACCACGTGTCGAGCACCGTGAAGTCCTGGCTTACGATGATGATGCGGTCGTTGCCGCGATCACCGACGAACAGACGCCCCTTCGAATCGAAGGCCAGGGTGTGCGGTTGATCGAGCTCGGTCGCGCCCTTGCCCCACGTGCCCCACGTCTTCAGCAGCTTGCCGCTCTTGTCGAATTTGAGCACGCGGGCGTTCGACGTGTTGCGTGACGAGTGTCCCTCGGCCACGAAGATGTCGCCGTTCGATGCGGTGATCACCGCGTTCGGCTGCCAGAAATACGCCGAGTCGCGTCCGCCGCCCGGGGCGCCGAGTGTCATGAGCAAGTCGCCCTTGGGCGAGAACTTGTAGATCTGGTGGCCTTTGGCGGCGTTCGCCGGCGCCGTGGCGGCGGTGCCGAGTGTGCAGGCACAGTCGACCACCCACACATTGCCGTCCTTGTCCACGTGAATGCCGTGCGGCGACAGCACCATGCCGGCACCGAACGCGGTGACGAGGTTGCCCTTGTCGTCGAATTTGAGCACCGACGGCAGCGATGAGCCCGCGCAGTTGTTCACGCCGCACCGTTCGGCCACCCAGACGCTCTTGCCGTCCTTGTCGATGGCCACGGCGCTGGTGGAGCCCCAGGTGCGCCCCTCGGGCATCCTGGCCCATCCGGTGACGGTGCGATACGGGTTCGGCAGGTCGTTGACCGCCGGCATCGTGGCGGAAGATTGCGCGGGCAACTGCACGAACGCGCTCGATGACGCGAGCACGAGCAGGAGGGCGAGACGACGCATGGGGGTAGGGGCGGGGGCGGGGCGGGAAGGGGATCGGGCGCCGTGTGTGCGGGCCCTCCATCGAGCTCCTGAAACTTGCAAGCAGCGGCGGCGTTCACGCCAGCGTGATTGGTAGGGTTTGCGATCCGTTTACGTCGGGTACTGCAAACGTTGGCGCACCACCTGCACGATGCACGGCGGATTCAATCGGTGAGTGCAACAGTGCGTAGTTGGCAGCACGCACTACATGTACTGCCTCCCCAAATCCCGTTCAGGGCCAGAACCGCTGTTGCCGCCTAGCACAAATTTGGTGCAGGAACGGCCTATTTCGGGCTGCGGAACACATCGGTGCTGAGGTAACGCAGTCCAGAATCGACGATCAGCGTCGCCACCGTCTTGCCCGGCCCCAGCCGTGCCGCAATACGCAGCGCCGCCACGATATTGGCCCCGGTCGAGGTGCCGGCAAAGATCGCCTCCTCGCGCGCCAGACGCCGGGCCATGTTCTTGGCATCCTCGGTGGAAACGGTGAGGATTTCCGTGACCTCCTTGGGGTGCCAGAGCGGCGGTATAAAGCCCAGGCCGATGCCTTCGATCTTGTGCGATCCCGGCGGCTGCCCCGACAGCACCGCCGATTCGGCAGGTTCCACCGCATAGACCGGTAGCGCGGGATTGTGCCGCCGCAGCGCCCGGCTCATGCCATGCAACGAATGCGCGGTGCTGACGGTGTGGACCAGCGCATCGACCTGACCGGCGGTCTGCTGCCAGATTTCGTCACCCAAGCCCGCATAGCCATCGGCTCCGTCGGTGTTGTTCAACTGATCGGCCCACCAGTGGCCGGGCTGCTGGCTGATCTGACCTGCCTTGGCAATCATCGCCTGGATCAGCTCTTTGGTGATTTTCTTGTTGTCGCTCGGGAGATCGGTGATCGTGGCACCATAAGCCAGCATCGCAAAGCGCTTCTCGTCGCTGAACGCATCGGAGAACGCAAAATGGGTCTTGTAGCCCAGCGCACTTGCCACCAGCGCCAGTGAAATCCCGGTGGTCCCGGCGGTATAATCGACCACCGTGCCGCCCGGCGGCAACCGCCCCGCCGCCGCCGCCCGCTGCACGATCATCCGCGCCAGCCGGTCCTTCATGCTGCCGGTCGGGTTGGCCGATTCCAGCTTGGCCACGATCCGGGCGCTTTGGGTCGGGACGATCCGGCCCAATTCGACCAGCGGCGTGTTGCCGATCGCATCGAGAATATGCTGCTGGCTGTGCATTACCGTTTCTCCGGGCCGGGATGATCCAAGCAGACCGCCGTGCTGGCAGCCCGCCCTAAGGCGTCAGGTCCAGCGCCTCGACCACACAGTGATAGGGCAGGCCCGTCGTGGACTTAACCCGATTTGACGGACACGTGGTTTACGCTGCTCGCGCCATGTGTCGGAGCTGGCGTTCGTCCTGCTGCGGACTCCCAAAGCCTAACGAAGTTGTAGGATAAGTCCCGCGGCGCGCCGATGTGGAAACGAAACTTGATGCCGCGCGCGGGGTTTGTTGTGTCGCGAATATGTTGTCGTTTTGCGCCCCTGTCGAGCACCCGCCATGGCCCACGACCAGTCCCTCGATACGCATCCGCAGTTCCTGCGCGTCGACCTTGCGCACCAGCTACTGCCCGGCACGTTCGAGCATGCGTGAACCACCTGCTCGACTATGAAGTCGACCTGGCGCACTTCGACGCCCGCTTCCGGAATGACACGACCGGCGCGCCCGCGTATCCGCCCGCCATGTTGCTCAAGGTGGTGCTGTTTGCCGGCAGGCCGGAAAGGCGTGGTGCGGCGGGCCGCGGTCTGGCGAGTCAGCGGGGGTGGACCGAAGCGGACCACAGCGAGCGTCCTGCGCACGCCGAACGTCCCCGCCATTGTCAGGGACTCGTGGTCGTCCTAAAGGGGCGGACGGGGCCGGCACACCAGCCGTAGTACCGCGTGGTCACATGGCCTTTGTCCGGAATGTGGACGAGTACACGGGCGAGGAACTCCGGCGGGTCCGCCGTCTCGGTGCCGGCGGCGGGGCCGTCCGACTTGTCGGAGCGATCCGTCACCGCCGTCGCGGCCCGGTCATACGTCAGCCGCTCCAGGGCGACCGGATTCCGCGCGCAGTACCGTGCGAGCCGGGTGGCAAAGGCGCGATCATCTTCCGACACCCAGTACGCGCGCAACCGCGTGGGGATCGTGAGCACGACCTGACGAGCGCGCCGACCATCACCACGCTATGGCGCAACGGGCGATTCCGACGCAACGTCCGCGGGCAAGTACGGCCGAGAACCGAGGCGACGGGTTCAACCCGGACCACTGGGGCCGTCGCGTTCGTGGATTGTTACTCCTGTTTGTTGCACTCCTTCCGCAAAAAACCACCTGATGCTCCAGCCTAT
>JANLVC010000038.1:0-5796 GCA_031363815.1 Gemmatimonadota bacterium | reverse complement strand
TCAGTACCCCACCGCCATCCCGTCCTTCCGCGGATCACTCCCCGCCGCGTATCCCTTGGGTAATCGCACGATCGCCTGCGCGCCACCGAAGGCAACAGTTGGCTGCTCGATCAGCAGGTGCCCCATGGCCGTGAGTGCGTTGCGCACACCATCGCCGATCGGTGGCTCGAGTGCGACACGCTGCCGATCGTAGTGACGGAAGCGCGGGGCATCGATGGACGCCTGCACATCCATGCCGAACACGAAGTGGTTGAGCAGAAACTGCACGTGCCCCTGCGCCTGCACGCCGCCGCCCATGAGCCCGAAGCTCATGTACGCCTGTTCGCGGCCGTTCACCGTTTGCGTCACGAATCCGGGAATCAGCGTGTGAAACGGCCGCTTGCCCGGGGCCACGGTGTTTGGCCGCCCCTCGGCAAGCGTGAAGCTGGCGCCGCGGTTGTGCAGTGCGAAACCGGTGCCCGGTACCACGATCCCCGATCCGAAGGAGTCGTAAATCGAGTTGATGAACGACACCATGTTTCCCTCAGCGTCGGCCACGGTGAGGTACACCGTTTCGCTCTTCGTACGCAGCGGACCCGGATCCACCCGCTCCTGCGCGCGAGTCGCATCAATGTGACTGCGCCGTTCCGCGATGAACGCGTCGGTCAGCATCGCGTCGGCCGGCATGTCGAGATGATCGGCGTCGCCGACAAAGCGATCGAGGTCGGCGTACGCCAGCTTCTTCGCCTCGATGAGATGATGCAAATACGTGGGCGAGTTGTGTCCCATGGCCAGAAGGTCGTACGGCTCGAGAATACGCAGCATCTCGAGCACGGCAATGCCCTGATTATTCGGCGGCAACTCCCACACCCGATAGCCTTTGAACGGCACCGAGATTGGCGTTACCCAATTCGGCGCGTTCCGGCGCAGGTCATCGAGCGTGACAAAACCGTTCAGCGCGGCAATGCGCGACACGATGCGCTTGCCAAGTGATCCGCCGTAGAACGTGCCAATGCCACTGTCGGCGATCGTCTTGAGCGTGCGCGCGTAGTCAGGATTGCGAAACCACTCACCGGCCTTCGGCGCCCGACCGCCAGGCAAATAGGCGGCCGCGGCGGCCGAGTCGCGCTGTAAGAACGCGGTCTCCTCCGCCCACTGTGACGCGATAATCGGCGACACGGGAAAGCCATCGCGCGCGTAGCCGATTGCCGGCTGCAGCGCTTGGGCGAGTGTGCGCCGCCCATGGGTGCGTACCAACTTGTCCCATCCGGCCAGCGCGCCGGGTACGGTCACCGACATCACGCCCTGCTGCGAGCCCGCGCGAAAGCCGCGTGCCTGGAGCGTAGCGCGCGTCATCAGCGAACCGGCGCGTCCGCTCGCGTTAAGCGCCACGAGCTTTTGCTCCTTGGCCAGCCACACGATCGCGAACATGTCGCCGCCAATGCCCGTCATGTGTGGCTCGGTCACGCTCAACACCGCCGCCGCCGCGACCGCCGCGTCGATCGCGTTACCGCCACGTCGCAGGATCTCGAGCCCCGCGGCCGAGGCCAACGGCTGACTCGTGGCCACGACGGCGCTGGGCGCGTACACCGTGGAGCGTCCCGCCATCGTGGTGGGCCGCTGGGCCTGCAGCGGCGCGTGCAGCGGCGCGTGCGCAAGCGCAACGAGGGTAGCGACTGCCGAGAGGGTGGCAGCGCGAGCAAGCCAACGATGTCGTGACATGCCGTGACCAGTAGAGTGAAGTAACGCGAGACGGACGACGTACGCAGCGCCGCTCATGGCGCGCGTTCTCCGAACCAGTAGCACAGTCCATCCGGCGCCACGACGTAGCCTACCGTCCATGCCACGCCATCGCGATGCTCGATTGAAAAATCAGGTGGAGACGTGGTAAGCCCGTTGGCCGCGAATTCCGTGAACAGCTCCGGCAATCCGCGCACGTGAAAGGCACAGCCGTTTTGCGATGGGTCGCCACCGTTCTCCGCAAGCCCGATCTGCACATCGTCGCGTGCGAGCACCGCATGCGGGTGTGGCGTATCGCCGCGTGACACTACGCGGAATCCGAGCACCGTCTCGTAATACGGCACTGCGGTAGCCACGCTCGGTACCGGCAAATGCATGGTGTCTCCGCAGTAGGCAAAGGCTTTCTCGAGCTTCGCTCTCATGGTGTATCCTCAATCGTGAGGCGTGGAACTCCGTCGTGCAATTCCGCCATACATCACCGTGCACCAAAGGCAGCGCGGGGCCGTAGATTGGTAGTATATCAGTTCTGCATTTCTACAATGGCGAGGCGGCGATGGAGCAGATCAAGGTGGCGGGCGACAAACTCAAGTCGACGATCAAGCAACTGATTCGCGAGGGGACCGTGCGACGTATTATCGTGCGCAATGCGACCGGCCGCACGTTGATCGATATGCCGCTCAGTGCAGGATTGGCCGGCGCCTTTCTGGCACCGTTCTGGGCGGCGGTGGCCGGTATCGCCGCGCTCACGAAGGAGTTCACGATCGTGGTCGAACGCGACAAGGAGCACCAGATCACCAAGGTCGAGTAGATCCTACCGCTCGCGCACCACACCACGCACGCATTCCACGAACGCGCGGGCCTGCACCGATTGCACCGCCCCGCGTCGCCAGACGGCCACGATTTCGCGCTGCAACGTGTGATCAACGAGCGGAACATACGCGCACTGCGGTGTGTTGTGGCGCACCGCGGCCATCGCCGGCACGATCGAGATGCCCACGCCCGCACCCACCAGTTCGAGCACCGTGGCCAGCTGCGCGCTGCGGCAGACCACCGACGGCAACACCTGCCGACTGGAACAAAATCCCGCCACCTGCTCGCCAAGGCAATGCGCGGGGTCGAGTGTCACGGCTGGCGCATCGCGTAACTGCGCCAGCGTGATGCGACCGGCGCGCGCCGCCGCGTGCGATGCCGGCACGGCGACCACCAGCGCATCGGTGCCGAGGTGCTCAGTATCGAGATGATCGAACGGATAGGGCAGCGCGGCAATCACCACGTCGAGGGCACCATCCAGCAGCAGCTTGGCGAGTACGGCACTGTAGTCCTCACGCAACTCCACGCGAATCGCACTGTGACGCCCCCGCAACCGCTGCACCGCTGCGGGAAGCACATACGGCGCCACCGTGGGAATTGCCCCAATGCTCAGCGTCCCCGTCCCGTCTGCACCCTCTCGACGAATCGCGTCTTCCGTATCACGCACCTCGTCCAGAATGCGGCGCGCCCTCGGATACAGGGCCTTCCCCGCGTCAGTCAGCGACACGCCGCGACCGTGCCGATCAAACAGCGGGGCGCCCATATGCGACTCCAGCCGCTGGATCTGCCCGGTTAACGATGGCTGCGACAGCGACAGGTGCCTCGCCGCACGACTCAACGACCCGGCGTCGGCGGTCTCGACAAAGGTGCGAAGCAATAGCGTATCCATGCTTAAATATAAGCATCTGCTATGGCTTGTATAGCGTTTACCACATTGCGGGCTATAGGCCGAGTCCGTATTCTCAGGGTGTTGGGGCAGCAACATTCCATGAGATCGGTCATCAACCAGACCGCTCATTCAACGCAGGGAAGATCGGGGAGAGCGCTATGGAAGGCATGGATGGAGAGGGCGCGGGCAAGTGTCCGGTGATGCACGGCGCGGTTGCGGTAGGCGCGACGACAACCGCCCGTGGTCGATCGAATCGTGACTGGTGGCCGAACGCCTTGAATGTCGGGATTCTCCGCCAGCATTCCTCCCTCTCGGATCCGATGGGCGCCGGGTTCAGCTACGCCGAGGCGTTCAAGACGCTCGACATTGAAGCGCTTCGCCAGGATCTCACCGCGCTGATGACCGATTCGCAGGACTGGTGGCCGGCCGACTACGGGCACTACGGACCGTTCTTCGTGCGCATGGCGTGGCACGCGGCCGGCACCTATCGCACGGCCGACGGTCGCGGTGGCGCCTCGGCGGGCACGCAACGCTTCGCCCCGCTCAATAGCTGGCCCGACAACGGCAACCTCGACAAGGCGCGTCGACTGCTGTGGCCCATCAAGCAGAAGTACGGCCAGAAGATTTCCTGGGCCGACCTCATAGTGCTCACCGGCAACGTGGCCATGGAGTCGATGGGCTTTTCGACCTTCGGCTTTGCCGGTGGTCGGGCGGACGTCTGGGAGCCGAAGGAGGACATCTACTGGGGCTCCGAAACGGAGTGGCTTGGCGACAAGCGCTACACGGGCGACCGTGAGCTCGAGCAGCCGCTGGCGGCCGTGCAGATGGGCCTCATTTATGTGAATCCGCAGGGCCCGAACGGCAACCCCGATCCGTTGGCATCGGCTCGTGATATTCGCGAGACCTTCGCGCGCATGGCCATGAACGATGAAGAAACCGTCGCCCTTATTGCCGGCGGACACACCTTCGGCAAGGCGCACGGCGCTGGCCCTGAAGCACTGGTCGGCACCGAGCCCGAAGGCGCCAGCATTGAAGAACAGGGCCTCGGCTGGACAAACGCCTTCGGCAGCGGCAAGGGCGAGCATACGATCACCAGCGGCGTGGAAGGCGCCTGGACGCCGAATCCGATCCAGTGGGACAACGGCTACTTCGACACACTCTTCGGCTACGAGTGGCAACTCACCAAGAGTCCGGCCGGCGCGCATCAGTGGACGCCAACCGATCCCGCCGCGGCAACGACAGTGCCCGACGCTCACAATCCGGCCAAGCGACATGCGCCGATGATGGCGACGACCGACATCGCGCTCCGCGTCGATCCGATCTACCTGGCAATTTCGAAGCGCTTCCACGAAAACCCTGACCAGTTGGCCGACGCCTACGCCCGCGCGTGGTTCAAGCTGACGCACCGTGACATGGGGCCGCGCGCGCGCTACCTCGGCGCACTGGTGCCGGCGGAGGTGCTTATCTGGCAGGATCCGATCCCGACGGTAAACCACACGCTGGTTGATGCGCAGGACATTGTCGCGCTCAAGGCCACCATCCTCGCCGCTGGCCTCTCGATCGGCCAGCTCGTGGCGACCGCGTGGGGGTCTGCCTCGACGTTCCGCGGCTCCGACCATCGTGGAGGCGCCAACGGGGCGCGCATCCGCCTCGCTCCAGCCAAAAACTGGGACGTCAATCAGCCCGCGAAGCTCACGCGCGCGCTCGAGATCTACGGAACCATCCAGAAGGCGTTCAACGACGCACAAACGGGCGGAAAGCAGGTATCGCTGGCCGACCTTATTGTTCTCGGCGGCAGTGCGGCGATCGAACAGGCCGCCACGAATGCCGGGCACCACGTTGACGTGCCGTTTACCCCCGGCCGCATGGATGCGACGCCGGAGCAAACGGACATCGACGCGTACGACGTGCTCGAGCCAAAAGTCGACGGCTTCCGCAACTACCAGCAGAAGACGTTCACCGTGTCGGCCGAAGAGCTGCTGGTCGACAGGGCGCAGCTGCTTACACTCACGGCCCCGGAAATGACGGCGCTGGTGGGTGGCTTGCGGGTGCTGAACGCCAATCACGGCCAGTCGAAGCACGGCGTATTCACCAGCCGTGTTGAGACGCTCACCAACGACTTCTTCGTGAACCTGCTCGACATGAGCACCACGTGGAAGCCGATGTCTGAGGCGGGCGACATTTTCGAAGGTCGCGACCGCGCGACGGGCGATGTGAAGTGGACGGCCACGCGCGTGGACCTGATTTTCGGGTCGAGCTCGGAGCTTCGTGCCGTGGCGGAGGTGTATGCGCAAAGCGATGCGAAGGAGAAGTTCGTGCACGACTTCGTCGCGGCTTGGACCAAGGTGATGAACCTGGATCGCTTCGATTTGGCCTGA
>JANLVC010000026.1:0-1727 GCA_031363815.1 Gemmatimonadota bacterium | reverse complement strand
GCTGGTCGTGAGCGTGCTGCCCAGCGCACAGCGCTTCGCGGTCACGAATGATGAAGTCGGGGTCCGCACGCTCGTCGAGCGCCTTCGTCCTGTGGCGCCGCAGCTGGTCGTGCTCGAGGCGACCGGTGGGTACGAACTGCTGGCCGTCGCCGCGCTCGCCGCCGCGGCACTGCCCGTGGTGGTGGTGAATCCACGCCAGGTGCGGGACTTTGCGAAGGCGACGGGGCAGCTGGCGAAAACGGATCGCATTGACGCCGACATCCTCGCGCGCTTCGCCGATGTCGTCCGACCGGAGGTGCGCCTCATTCCCGACGCGGCGGCGCACGAGCTGGATGCGCTGCTCACTCGGCGGCGGCAGCTCCTGGAGATGCTGCAGGCAGAACGCAATCGTGTGGGCCAGGTGTTCGGCACCGGCAAGAAGCAGGTGCGCAAAAGTCTGAAGTCGCACATCACATTTCTCGAGCGCGAGCTGCGCACGACGGATACGGAGCTGGGCGAGATGGTCCGAGAGAGTCCCGTCTGGCGCGAGCGCGACGAGCTCCTGCGCAGTGTCCCCGGTGTCGGACTCGTGCTGTCTCGTACGCTGCTCGCTGACTTGCCGGAACTCGGTCGATTGTCACGTCGCGCGGTCGCCAAGCTGGTCGGGGTTGCTCCGCTGAGTCGCGACTCTGGCACCATGCGTGGCCGTCGATTCGTGCAAGGCGGCCGCGCAGCCGTGCGTGGCGTGCTGTACATGGCGGCGTTGGTCGCCACGCGTCACAACGTGATCATTCGCGAGTTCTACCTGCGATTGCTTGCCGCTGGCAAGCCCAAAAAACTCGCGCTCATCGCGTGTATGCGGAAATTGCTCACCATCCTCAACACGATGGTGCGAACGAATACCACGTGGCGCGTAAACACCGCGGCGGAGGTACTCGCTTCCGCTTGACTTTCAAGACAGTTGCTAACGCTGCGCTCTGTAGCAGCGGCTCCAATAGGCAGCCGTGAACGAGCCTGCGCCAGCAGGCGCGTTACACGGCGCACCGATGCGCCGCTGGCTACAGCAGCGCAAGGTTAGGTAGCCCTACGGGCGCTTGGGGACATACCGGACGTTGGACAACTCGGCGAAGTGCGCGTCCATGGTCCAGACCGTCGCCTGATACTGCTTCGCCGTCGCGTAGATAATACTGTCGGCCAGCGGGAGCTTGTGCGCTACCCCGAGCTGGGCCGCGCTCAAGGCGATGCCCGCGTCGAGAGGGACGACCTTCCCTTGATGGAGCATCGCCGCAATCTGCAGCGCCGCATCTTCGTCGCGTTGCTGCAGCACCCGCCGCGTGACTTCGACCAACACGATCGTCGGTACAAGGAGTTCATCGACGTCTTCGATGACCGCCGCAAACTGCCCCGCCTGCGGGCCCGCCGCGAAGTATTCGAGCCAGACCGAGGAATCGATCAGGTTCACACGCGATCCGGCTCACGCATGATGGTCGTGTCGAGGCCCTTCAAGAATCCGCGCATCGTCCGCATGGGTTGCACGGGGATGAACTCGACGCGGTTCTGGTACTGGAGCGCCTGCACCTTCTGCCCCGGCTCGAGCCGCAGCGCTTCGCGAATTTCCCGCGGGATGACGACCTGGAACTTGGGCGAGACGGTAACGATAGCCATGCAAACCCTCATCGATTGGCGTATCGTACAACGATACCATGATCGATAAACAAACGCAAGCGGCTGACAGGGCTACCTAACGC
>JANLVC010000055.1:0-9654 GCA_031363815.1 Gemmatimonadota bacterium | reverse complement strand
TTGCACATGCTCGACACGTACGGTGATGTACGCGACGGTACGTACGGCTCACGCGAATCCACGACTTATGCGCGGCTGGATCATCCCGATTGGTGGCAAGCTGCTCACCCAGACCATTCTCGATCGCTTTGTCGCGTTAAGTGGTGGCGCGGCGGCACGCATTGCCATTATTCCAACGGCGTCGTCCGAAGCGGACATGGGCACGTTCTATGAGCGCATCTTTCAGCGCCACGGCGTCGGCCAGGCAAAAGCGCTCAACTTCGAGCGGCGCAGTGATTGCGACGACGGGGACTGGCTGGAGTGGCTCAGCGGGGCAACCGGCGTCTTTCTCACCGGTGGCAATCAGCTCAAGCTTTCCACCACGCTCGGCGGCACTCCCGTGGGTTATCTGCTGCGAGAGCGGCATGCCGCGGGCCTGCACATCGCCGGCACCAGCGCCGGCGCCGCCTATCTCTGCGAACACATGATCGCGTACGGCGCCGAGGGGAGCTCACCGCGCGCCGGCATGGTCACGATGTGCGCCGGCCTCGGTCTCACCAACCGCGTGATCATCGATCAGCACTTCCGTCAGCGCGATCGACTGGGGCGCCTGCTCACCGCGCTGGCCTACAATCCGTTCGCCATCGGGCTCGGCGTCGATGAAGACACGGCCGCCTTCATTGGGCCCGATGACACCATCGAGGTCATGGGCACCGGCTCGATCACGATCATCGATCCGACCCACGTGTCGTTTTCGTCGATTGCCGAGGCTGAACCCGGCGAGGCGGTCACCCTGCTGGGCGCCACGCTGCATCTGCTCGCGGCGGGTGCGCGCTTCAATCTCCGTACACGGCTGGCCGTCGCCACTGCGTCGGCAACATCACCGCACGACGCGCTCAATGCCGCGCTGGGCGATTCCCTCGTTTCGGCCGAATAGCAATGAAGATTCTCGAACGCGCCACCTACGTGGGGCCGAACCACTACGCGCACTTCCCCGTTATTCGGCTCGTTCTCGACCTCGGAGCGCTCGAAGCGTGGCCCACCAAACGGCTGGGTGACGCGTTCATCCAGGCGCTGTTGCAGTCCCTGCCCGGGCTGCACGAGCATGGCTGCTCGTACGGCGTGGCCGGTGGATTCGTGCGTCGCATGTCGGAAGACGAGGGCACGTGGCTTGGGCATGTGCTCGAACATGTGGCGATCGAACTGCAGAATGTCGCTGGCGTGAAGGTCACCTTCGGCAAGACGCGCGAAACCGCGCAGCCCGGTGTGTACGACGTCGTGTTCGAGTACGAGCAGGCCGATGTCGGACACGAAGCGGCCGACGTGGCGCTCGATCTGCTGCATCATCTCTTGCCGGAAGCCCTTCGCCCGCGCGGCACCGATCCGAGCTTCGATCTCGCCTTGCGGCGTGATGCCTTCATCCGCTACGCGCAGCGTCGCGCGCTGGGGCCGAGTACCGCCAGCATTGTGCATGCCGCCGAGGCCCGCGGCATCCCCTGGATCCGCCTCAACGAGCAGAGTCTCATTCAGCTCGGATACGGCTGCTATCAGCAGCGCATTCAGGCCACGATCACCGGCCGGACGTCGCACATTGCCGTGGATCTCGCGGGCGACAAGGAAGAGACCAACCGCATTCTCGCCAACCTCGGGTTGCCGGTACCGAAGCAACGCCTCGTGCAGTCGGCCGAGAAGGCGATCAGCGCCGCCAAGACGATCGGCTATCCCGTGGTCACAAAGCCGTACAACGGCAATCACGGACGTGGCGTGTCGATCGCGCTCACGACACCAGAGCAGGTCGTCGCCGGATTCCAGCGCGCGCAGGAGATCTCGCGCAGTGTGATCGTGGAGAGCTACATCACCGGTCACGATCATCGCATGCTGGTGATCGACGGCCAGCTCGTGGCCGTTAGCAAGCGCGAACCCGGCAAGGTCACGGGTGACGGCGTGCACAGCATTGAACAGCTCATCGCCATCGTGAACAGCGATCCACGCCGCGGCATCGGTCACGAGAAGGTGCTCACGCAGCTCGAGCTCGATGAGCAGGCCTTGGGTCTGCTCACGAAGCTTGGCTACGACGCCACGACGGTTCCGCCCGCGGGTGAAGATGTCTACCTGCGTCTCACGGCGAACTTGTCGACGGGTGGCACGGCTACCGACATGACCGATGTCGTGCATCCCGACAACGCCGAGATGGCGGTGCGGGCGATCAAGGCGATCGGCCTCGATGTGGGCGGCGTGGACTTCCTCACACCCGACATTACCGAGTCGTACAAGGATATCGGGGGCGCGGTGTGTGAAGTGAACGCGGCCCCCGGCTTCCGCATGCACATGGCGCCCAGTGAAGGGCGCCCTCGCGATGTCGCGAGCAAGGTGATCGACATGCTCTTCCCCGATCGGGCACCAAGTACGATTCCGATCGCGGCGATCACCGGCACCAACGGGAAGACGACCACGTCGCGACTGCTTGCGCACATTCACAAGCTGGCCGGTAAGCGTGTCGGACTTACCACCACCGACGGTGTGTATATCGACGGCCAGCGCACGGTGGAAGGCGACATGACCGGCCCGACGTCGGCGCGCATCGTCCTCAGCGATCCGGCCGTGCAGGTCGCGGTGCTGGAAACGGCCCGCGGCGGCCTGTTGCGTGCCGGTATGGCCATGCGGCATGTCGATGTCGGTGCGGTGCTCAACATCCAGCCCGATCACCTCGGGCAGAAGGGCATCGAAACGCTCGAGCAGCTGGCCGAGGTGAAGCGCACGGTGGTGGAGATCGCGACCGATACCGCCGTCCTGAATGCCGACGATCCGAACACGCTGCGGATGGCGGCCTACACCAAGGCCAAACACGTGTGCTACGTGACGATGGATCCCGCCCACGATCTGGTGCGCGAACACATCCGCGCCGGTGGCCGCGCCATCGCGCTGGAAGCCGGCGTGAACGGACAGATGATCACGATCTACGATCGTGGTGCACACATCCCGTTGCTCTGGACCCACCTCATTCCTGCCACGCTTGAAGGGCGCGCCACGTTCAATGTGCAGAACGCCATGTTCGCGGCGGCGATGGCGTTCTCGATGGGCGTTCGGCTCGAAGATATCCGCCACGGGCTGCGCACGTTCGACACCACGTTCTTCCAGGCGCCGGGCCGGCTCAATGTGTACGACGAGCATCCGTTCAAAGTGCTCTTCGACTACGGCCACAACGCGCATGCCATCACGGCGCTGTGCGACCTCGTGAACCGGATGAAGCCGGCGGGCCGGCGCATCTGTGTGCTCTCCGCTCCCGGCGACCGCCGCGACGAGGATATCGCGGCCATCGGAACCGTCGCGGCGGCCGGCAACTTTGATCACTACATCGTGCGCCGCGACGATTCGCCACGCGGGCGCGCGCCGGACGAAGTGCCGCGTATGTTGCGCGACGCCTTGCTCTCGCACGGCATCGCGGCGGATGGTGTCACCATGATTATCGATGAACAGGAAGCGATCGAAGCGGCGCTGCGCATGGCGCGGGCCGGTGATCTCGTGCTCGTGTTCGCCGATGCCCTGGCTCGTGGCTGGAAGCAGATCGTCAATTTTCGACCGGAGGCCGAGCAGCTCGTGATTCGGCCGCCACGGGCCGCGCGTGCCGTACCGCGCGCCGAAGTGTCCGAAGATTCGCCAGCGGACGATGCCGCGCCGGCACGTTCAACTGCGGCGCCCGCGACCACGGTGGAACCGCCGGCCAAGTGGAACAGCGTGATCGACGACGTCGTGCTCGTGCGCGACGAACGCGGGGTGATCCTCGTGCCTGAGGCCAGCGATTGACCGACGCTTCGGTTGGCGAACCGGAGTATCCGTCGCCGCACATCCGTGACTGCCGTCGGTTGCAAGGGCCGAATCGATATGGTCCCACGCCGGGCGCGGTCGTTACGGTCGCCGTGGTCGATGACGAGGCGCGTCGTGCCGTTGATCATTGGCCGTACGCGGCCCGCCGGCTTGCGCAGGCGCTCGGCTGGGAACATGGCGAGTTTCAAGCCCGCCACAGCGTCGGGGATGCCACGTGCTATCTCTCGGCGCCGATAGACGGACTGATGACGGCGACCGCCGTGGCCGAGCTGGCGTGGGTGGAATCGGAAGCGTATGTCGGCCAACGCGACGTGCCCGATGCGGTGCCGATGCTGCGCGCGCAGTACTCCGAGGAATGCGCGCGTCATCCACACGTGCGCGAGCTGGCGGCCGGCGCGCTTACCCGCGGCCTGGCATTCAGTATCGATGACGAAGCGGTCAGTGTCGGCAGCGGGCAGGGTGTGCTCATCTGGCCGCACGGCGAGGCGCCATCGTCGTCGTCCGTGGCGTGGAACACCGTCCGCGACGTGCCGCTCATCATGGCGACGGGCAGCAATGGCAAAACGACCACCACACGGCTCGTGGCGGCGATGTGGCGGGCGGCGGGGGCGACCGTGGGCTGGAGTTGCAGCGACGGCGTGTTCGTAGAGTCCGATCTTGAGAAGCGTACGTTGGGCACTGGTGA
Organism: Gemmatimonadota bacterium; assembly: GCA_031363815.1. Lineage (GTDB taxonomy): Bacteria > Gemmatimonadota > Gemmatimonadetes > Gemmatimonadales > Gemmatimonadaceae > Gemmatimonas. Next base: position 5,165 of record JANLVC010000055.1, on the reverse strand, counting down.
CTACACCGGACCCGGTGGGGCCCGGCTCGTGATGCGCGACGCCGAGGTGCAGGTGGGCGTCCTGGAGACGGCGCGCGGCGGCATGCTACGACGCGGGCTCGGCACGACCAGGGCACAGGTCGCGGTGATTACCAACATCTCGGCCGACCACTTCGGCGAGTACGGCGTGCACACGCTCGACGATCTCGCGGAAGTCAAGGCGATCGTGGCCCGCGCACTCGGGCCGGAGGCGCGGCTGGTGCTCAACGCCGACGACCCCACGCTCGTGGCCCTCGGCGAGCGACTCACGGCGGTGCAGGCGGTGCCGATCGTGTGGTTCAGCATGAACGCGGATACCGAGCTCGTGGCCGATGGTATCGACGCGCACGGCGACGGCGCGGTGCTGCACGACGGGCACCTGATGTTGTGTCGTGACGCCGTGTGGGGTGATGCCGGCCGCGTCAACGACATGCCCGTCACCGCCAATGGTGCCGCGCGCCATAACGTGGAAAATGCACTGGCGGCCGCGCTGACCGCGAGCTGCTCGGGCGTGTCGTTGTCGGCCGTGCACGTGGCGCTTCGCCGATTCGGCGCGGCGATGCACGACAACGCGGGGCGCCTCGAGCGCTACGCGGTTGGCGGCATCACCGTGTTCGTGGACTATGCGCACAATCCTGAGGGTATTCGCGCGCTCTGCGCGACGGCGGCTGCGGTGCCGGCCACGCGACGCGGTCTGATGCTGGGAAACGCCGGTGATCGCGACGACGACCAGCTGCGCGCGCTGGCGCGGGCGGCATGGAGCGTCACGCCATGCGATCGCGTGATCGTGAAGGAAATGGTGTCGCTCTTGCGCGGGCGTCCCGAAGGGGAGCTGCCAACGCTGATGGTCGACGAGCTGCGCAGGTGCGGTGCGCCCGATGATCGCCTGTCGACGGCGCCCAGCGAGTTCGACGCTGTGCGGGAGTTGCTGGCGTGGGCGCAGGCGGACGATGTGCTGGTGCTGCCCACCCACGCCGAGCGTGGTCGGGTTACTGGCTTTCTCGAGCAATTGCGCGTCGACGGTTGGCGTGCCGGCGACCCACTGCCTGACGCGTAGCGGCGACGGGTTACTTGACCGTGATCATCTTGACCATGCCCTTCTCCGTGTGCGCGCGACCGTCGCGAGCAGGGATGAGGCAGGCGAGGATGTAGCGGCCGGGCTTCATGCGCACCGTGAGAAACACTTCCTGGTTGGGGGCGATAGGAGCGGTCTGGCCCAGCGTGGGCATCCACGGCGGAATGATGCCTTTGCTGTGGTACATATCGAGGAACTCACGCAGCGTGTGATTCGCGGGGAGCTCGAGGAGGGCGAGGGCGTGAACGTCACTGCCGCCGTTCGTGAGGTTGAAGGCCACGACGCCAGCGGGCACCTGATCAGGTGCCGAGAAGTTGTAGTCCACGCCGGTCACGGCCACGTACGTCACGCGATTCGCGTTTACGGCGAGCCGGGCCGCAGGCGCAGTCGCGGGTTTCGCAGTCGCGGGTTTCGCGGGTGCGGCCTGCGTGAAAGCAGCGTGCGCCGGCGAGAGTGATAGCAGGAGCGCGGCGAGTGGGCAGAGCGACTGAGCGAAACGCATCAGGACCTCCGAGAACGTGGGGTGCTTCGAGAATTTGCACTGCGTGCATCCCTGATGCTGCAGCACGAAACGCCGGACGTCAACATCGCGATCTTCTTCGCCTCGAGCTTCTTTTTCTGCTCGCGAAGATGCTGGTCAAGCTTGAGGCGCGGAATCCCCTTGGCCAACCACTCCGGGGCTTTCTCACCCTTCAGATAGCTGTCCCAGTACTCCATCAGCCGCAAACCGTAGTCCTTGCGGTTCTTGAGCTGCGCGAGGCCGTGATTCTCGCCCACGTACTCCAGCAAAATCACGTCTTTGTCGAGCTGACGCAGCGTATTGTAGAACGTGATGCCTTGATTGAAATCGACGGCGCCGTCTTTGTCATCGTGCAAGATAATGAGCGGCGTCCTCACCTTGTCGGCGAAGCGGTTCGGCGAGTTGCGCTCGTAGGCATCCTTGTTGTCCAGGAAGTTGCCCTTGAATCGGCCCTGCGAACTCTGAAAAATGCCCTGATTCGTGCTACCCGAGTTCCAGTAGACCGAGCTGTACATGCTCACCATGTCGGTGAGCGGCGCACCGGCCACGGCACTCTTGAAGATGTTGGTCTGACCGATCAGGAACGCGGTCTGGTAGCCGCCCCACGAATGTCCGTGCAGGCCCACGTTGGCCGAGTCCACGATGCCCGTCTTGATGGCGGCCTTTACCGCTGGCACCACACTCCACACCGCGCTCATGCCCGGGTCGTTGATCTTGTACACGATATCCGGCAGGAATACCGCGTACCCGCGCGAATTGTGTACGCCGATGAGCGCGTTCGGAGAGCTCGAAAAGTTCGGCGAGTAAAAGCTGTTCAGATTGTCCGACTGCAACTCGTAGATGAACACCAGCGTCGGATACTGCTTGCCTTGCTCGTACCCGGCCGGGAGATAGAGCGCGCCCTGCAGCGAGTCACCCATTTCCGTGACGTAGTTCACGAGCCGTGAACCGGCCGACCACGCCACGCCGTTCAAATTCGGATTCGCATCCGATAAGCGCACGGAGTCGACGATCGCCCCGTTGCCGAACGACACGCGCCAGTAGTCGGGGAAGCGCGTTGACGTCTGGATCGACGACACCCACACCTCAGCGTCGCGGGCCTTCATCGGCGCATGACGCGCATCACGCCATCCGGTGATCGCCACCGCGCCGGCCTTGGCGGGCTCGATGCGCACGATCGCTTCCTTCTTGGTGCGCGCTTGCATCGCGGCCAGGTACACCGGCTTCGCCAAATCGATATGGCGTTCACGCGGATCGGTATTGATCACGCGCGTGTAGCGCGTGCGCGTGGCGCGGCCATTCACCGTGAGATTCGCCCAGCTCTTGCCAGCCATGCCGATGCGCCACACATCGTAGTTGTCGCTGATAAGCGCGAAGCGCCCGTCCTTGCTCCATCCCACAACGTTCGTGCTCGGCCTGTCCACATTGTGATCGTCTTCCGTGTCGATGAACGATACTGGCGCGCCGGCGGTCAGGTTGGCGATCGCCTTGGTGGCCACGTTGTACGCATGGAAGTTTCCGTCGTCCCAGAACAGCACCGACTGGCCATCGGGCGACAACGTAGAGGTGCCACGCAGTTCCTTCTTCACCAGCGTGCGCGTGCCCGTGCGCGCGTCGATGAGATACAAGTCGCGACGTGGTACGCCGTCGTAGCTGCTCTGCCGCTCGTACGCCTGATTGTCGGTGCCGAGCACGTAGCGGTCGCGCGCGCCGAGCGTGCCGGTGCGAACCACATCATCGGTGAGCTGCAAAACTCTCTGCGTCGCGGGGAGGTACGTGGCGAGGAATGAAAAACTCTTGTCGGCGTTCTCCTGCACGATCTGCATCGACTGCAGGCGCGCATCCTTGCTGTGCCACAAGATGAGCGACGGCCGATCGTCGTCATCAAGCTGTTCGCTCTTGGGCACCGGCGGCGTCGCCACGCGAAGGCCGATCACGACGCCGTCCATCTGTTCCAGCCAGCGCGGCGTGCGCTCCGGGCTCACTTCCATGCCCGCGGGGAGCGCCGCGGTTGCGCCATTCCCCACCGATATCATCTGTTGCGTGGGAGTGCCCACGCGAGCCACTGCGGCCGCGGTCCACATGGTGTCGGTCGCGGCGCTGTCGATCGTGCCCTTGAGATAGGCGAAGGCGGGGAAGCTGTCGGTCCAGGCGAGGCGACGGTACAACGCTTTGCCGGCGTCGATCGACTTTACGGTGCCACTGGCCAGATCGCGCAGTTGCACACCGTTGCCGAGTTGATCACGCGCGTCGATGGTGTAGCCAAGCCAACGACCACTGTCGTCGAAGGCAAAGTCGCCCACGTTGCCCACGTTGAAGCTGGCGTTGGTGCCCAACTCGTGCAGCAGCAGGTCGGTGCCTTCCACCCGGCCGGCACTGCCGGCAATCGGATTACCGCCCATTCCCGGCGCGCCGGGGCCGGGCAGGCCGCCGCCGGTACCGGCGCCACCACCACCGCCGCCCGCGGCCTCCGGTGCGTAGGCCTGCATCGCGACCCACTTCGGCGAGTCCCCGCCAAACGAGAAGCGACGGATCTTATCGAATTCGCGCGCCTCGCCGGTGGTCACATTGACCAAGCGGACCTTCGATTGCACGGCGCGACGGTCGCGACGCATGCGCTTTTGATCGGCCGCCGTGGGGTACACCAGCATGGCAGCCCACTTGCCGTCGCCCGAAAGCTGAAGCGTAACGTTGCCGCCACCGCCGCTAGGCGGACCGCCGGCCGGGGCCGGTGCCTCGCCGATCGGAAAGCGGTGCTCCTTCCCGCCCACCATCGTCTGCCGGATCACCACCTCGGCGTCGCCTTCGTTCGGCGCGACGGTGTAGGCGAACCAGGCACCGTCGTTGGAGAGGGTGGTGCCGCGGATGGACTTCCAGGCCGAGATGTCGGCCGGAGTGATGGCGCTCGCGACGCCGCCGCGACCGGTGAGGTTGCCGGTGGCATGGACAGTGGCCGGCTGAGCGAGCACCACGGCGGGGGCGGCGAGCACAAGCGCACCGATCGCGAGGGGCCGCCTCGGGAAAGCGAACATCGGAACTCCGAGTGTGAGAGGACGGAGGGGAAGCTATGGCTGGGGCCGGAGAGCGCCACCGCGCCGGCTCGGCTGGTCCCGTCCTTCACTTCCTCTTGACTTTTAGCTGTACTAGTACAACTAGTACGCTATGCTTCCGTTTCCCGTCTCCATCGTCCCCGGCGAGTCGCCCTACCGTCAGGTGGTTTATGCGGCCACCAAAGCCGTGGTGTCGGGGGTGCTACCGGCGGGCTCGCCGTTTCCGTCGGTCCGCGAGCTGAGTCAGGCGCTCAAGATCAATCCCAACACGGCGCACAAAGTGGTGGCCGAGTTGGTGCGGAACGGCGTGCTGGATGTGCTACCGGGGGTGGGGACGGTGGTGGCGATCGGTACCAAGTCTTCGGCGGCCGAGAGGCGGGCGCTGCTTTCGAAGCCGGTGGAGCAGCTGGTGGTGGAAGCGCTGCGCATTGGGCTTGAAGAACAGGATGTGGTGAAGGCGGTGGCTTCGCGATGGCGCGAACTCAGTGGCGGAACTCAACAC
>JANLVC010000048.1:0-4402 GCA_031363815.1 Gemmatimonadota bacterium | reverse complement strand
GTGCACCACATGCAAGAGTTCGGGCGCACGCTGCACTTCGTCGATCACCACATCGCGGCGATCGCGATTGCCGAACACCAGTTCGCGGAGACGTTCAGGGCGCGCGGCCAGTTCCCGGAATGTCTCGGGCTGCAACAGGTTCACTGTGAGCGCGTCGGGAAACTGCTGGCGGGCCCAGGTGGTCTTGCCGGTACCGCGGGGCCCGAGCAGGAAGAAGCTGCCCGCTGGCGGATGCAGAAATCGACTGTAGGGCTCCATATTGCAATGCAATATTCACCCATTAACTCCATTTTGCAACGCCGCCGCAGATGTCCATCGCCGACTGCCTACCGCGGCCGCCCGCCGTTCGGCGAGGTAAATAGCGCCACATCCAGGCCCAGTTTGCGCACGAGGGCGGCGAAGCGCGGGCTGGCGCGGAGGGGATCGTAGCTCGCGTCCGAGAACGGGACGAGGGCGACCATCGGTTCTTGTCGCGACACGGCGCGTTCGAGTGCCGACAGCGCCTCTGCCGAGTTGCCGGCGCCGAGCCACGCCCGCGCCAGAGAGTAGTTGAGGCGCGGATGATCGGTGGTGCGTCGGCTCAGGGCACGAGCCATGTCGGCCGCTCGTGCCGTGTCGCCGGCAACGCCGATAACGTACGCGGAGGCAGCGGCATCCACCGTATCACGAGCCAATCGCAGCGTGACGTCGGCACGGCGTCGTGCATCGCTCGTCCGACCACCGCGCAACAGGGCGATCGCGCCCAGCTGCTGCGCCGCGGTGCTCGTCGAGTCTGCTTCCCAAGCACGATCACCGGCCGCGATCGCTTCGTCGTGCCTGCCGGCGATCGATAAGGTCAAGGCCGACACGATCAGATTGGGAAAATTGACAGGATCGAGCGTCGTCGCCTGCTGAATCTCCGCGGCGGCATCGTCTACGCGGCCGGTCGTGAGCAGCAATCGGGAGAGGTAGAAGTGCGCCAGCATGCTCCGCGGATTCAAGCGAAGCGCGCGGCGCAGCGCGTCCTCCGCCGCCCGCCACTGGTACTGGTAGGTCCGCGCTGCCCCCAACGCGGTCCAGGCGTTGGCCGAACTGGAGTCGAGACGGACCGCCCGTTCGCTCGCCGCGCGCGCCTGCGGCAGCGCATCGCGCAGGGGCGTATTGATGTAGATCCCCAACTGCAGCCAGATCAGCCCCAGCATGGCCTGCGCGTCCACGAATTGCGGATCCCGGGCCACCGCCTGCTGCATGTAGTCGAGGGCGCGGGTCACGCCCGGTCCGCGGCGCTGATAGAAGTACATGCCACGCTGATACAGATCGTACGCCTCGAGATCGTCGGTACCGCGGGTGGCGGTTGGTGCGTTGCCCGTGCCAACCGCCAACGTGACGCGCAGCGCACCGACGATGGACTTGGTGATGTCATCCTGCACAGCAAACACGTCCTTCGCGTCACGATCGAACGTGTCACTCCACATCACGAGGCCGCTGCCGGTGTTGGTGAGCTGCGTGGACACGCGCAGTTTTCCCTCGGCACGACGCACCGTACCTTCGAGCACCGCGCCCACCTTCAACGCGCTGCCGATCTCCTGCGGGGATGCATTCTTGCCGCGGAACGCCGCCGCCGAACTGCGACCGGCGAGTTGCAGCCCCGGCACTTTGGTGAGCGCGTTGGAGAGCTCGTCGGCCATGCCCTCGGCGAAGTACGCGTTGGCGGTGTCGCCTCCCACACTTTCGAAGGGGAGCACGACGAGGGAACGTACGGGGGCGGTGGAATCGGATACGGCGGTGGCCGTCGCCGTGGATGGTGCGTCCGGGATTCCCGCTCGTTGGCGTGTCACGGCCCACGCGGCGACGGCGAGCACTACCAGCGCCGGCGCGAGGAACAGCACACGCCGAGCGCGCGGAGCACGCTGCGGTGGCTCGACGTCGCGCGCGGTCGACGCGCGTGCCGACGACGGGGTCGTCTGCGCGTCGAGCGCCTCCAGCAATGCCTCGGCCCGCAGCGGACGGCGCGCGGCGTCCTTCTCAAGACTGCGCGTAACGACGTCGGCCAGCGCCGGGGGCACATCCGCTCGTCGCGTATCGACCGACGCGGGTGTTTGCGTCATGTGCGCGGCGATCATTGCGTGCACCGATGTCGCCTCGGCAAACGGATGCGCGCCCACCAGCAGTTCGTAGGCGATCACGCCCCACGCATACACGTCGGCGCGATGGTCAGTGCGCGGATCCCCCGCGGCTTGCTCGGGCGCCATGTAGGCCGGCGTGCCCAGCGAGTTGCCGGCCTGCGTCAGCATCATCGACGCGCCATCGCCTTGCGTGCGCGCATCGCTCATGGCCTTGGCAATGCCGAAGTCGGCCACCATGGCCGCCCTACCGGACAACAGCACATTCTCCGGTTTGATGTCGCGATGCACCACGCCCTGCCCATGCGCGTACGCCAACGCCCGCGCGATGTCGCGCAGAATGCCCACCGCCTCGGTAAGCGGCAGCGGCCCGCGCGACAGTCGGGCGCGCAGCGTTTCGCCGCGCACGAACGGCATGGTGTAAAAGGGCAGCCCGGCCGCCACCCCCGCCGAATGCAACGGCACGATGTTGGCGTGCTGCAACCGCGCGGCCAGCTTCACCTCGCGCGCAAACCGCTCCGTGCTTACCCCTTCCAGCAGCTCGGCGGCGATGACCTTGATAACCACCTTCCGGCCGAGCGCCATTTCGTCCGCCACGAACACACGCGACATGCCACCACCAAGGAGTTCACGCTCGAGAGTGTAGGTGGTGCCGAGGGCGGATTGGAGTTGCTCGCGGAGATCCGTCATTCAGAGCGCGAAACGCATGAGACGCGCGCGAATCCAGTCCGCCAGTGCCGACTCGGTGAGCTCGCCACCGGCCAACGACACCATCATCTGCACCACCTCCAGCTCGGTCGCCGACAGGTCCTTCGCGTTGAGCCCCAGGAACGTCATCATGGTCACGAACGCCGTGCGTTTGTTCCCATCGCTGAACGCGTGCGCGCGGGCCAGGCCAAACCCGTAGGCCGCCGCGAGAATGGCCAGGTCAGACGTTGGCTCGTAGTGCCATTTCTGCCGCGCATGGGCGAGCGCGGCCTCGAGCGCGTTCTCGTCGCGCACGCCGGGCAGCCCCCCGTGCTCTCGGAGCTGGTCGAGGTGAATGGAGTCGACGACCACGCGCGGCACCCAGCGGGGTTCTTTCACGAATCCGCGCTACTTCGCGAGCTCTCGCAGGGCGTTGCGGTACTTTTTCGCCGCATGCGCCGCGACCGCGAGTCCGGCCTCCACGTCGGGGTCGAACGGCGTGAGCAGGATGCCCTGTGCGGTCTCAATAGCGAGGACTCGGTCGCCCGCTTCGAGATGCAGACGCTCGGCCATGTCTTTCGGGATGGTCGCACCTATCGACCCTCCCACCTGCCGCAGTGTCAGTTCACGTACCATCGAATACTCCAAAACAGGAGGAATCACGAACGCGCACCTTTGACAGAGCAGTGTAGCACGAATGTGCTACTTGAGCAAGCTCGGGCGTGGCGCCACCGCTCTGCGCCACCGCTCTGCGCACCCCTCGGCACTGAGCGATGCCGACCGCTCCGGCGAGCGCACTTTGACCACGACCTCACGCCCCAACGCCTGCTCGTGCGCCACAAACACGCACGACCTCAGCCGCCCCCGAGCTCGCGCGCGAGGGCGTAGCCGGGGCCACGCGTGGTTTGCAGTTGGGCAGGTCGGTTGTCACGAGGTCTCTACCATCCGATGGCTTTGAGGCCCTGCTGCCACGGCAAGACGTCCACGTCTCCCATACGCTTGGGCTCTTTGCCGAGGTACCACACCATGCGCCGATGCGGCTTTCCGTAATAGTCGACGAAGCGCGCCAATCCCCCCAGATCCGACGTTGCCACGGTGCGTGAGGCTTTGACCTCAATGGCGAACAGGTCGCTCCCGCGCTCGACGATGAAATCCACCTCGGCGCCATGCTCGGTGCGGAAGGTGGAGATGCGCACGTCGTCGTCGAACGCCGCGGCGCTGTGCACCAGCTGCGTGTACACCAAGTGCTCGAACAGACGGCCGATGCGATCGGGCGAGGCCACGAAGTTCCCGAGCAGCCCGTTGAGCACGCCGACGTCGAAGAAGAACACTTTGGGATGCTGCACCAAACGGCGGGTGCTGCTCTTGGCAAACGCGTCGACGCGATGCACGAGCAGCGTGTCCTCCAGCACCTCCAACCAACGGCCGGCCGACATGCGACTCACCTGTGCCGTCGTGGCAATTTTGGCGACATCAAGGTGTGATCCCGCCCACGTGCCAATCACGGTGAGGAATCGAGCAAACCCCTCCAGGCTGCGCGTCAGACTCTCCGCTTGCACTTCTTCGCGCAGATAGATCGCGGCATAGCTGCGCAACGTCTTCTCGCGGTCGCG
>JANLVC010000047.1:0-61062 GCA_031363815.1 Gemmatimonadota bacterium | reverse complement strand
CACGCTACGGCGCGAGCTCGACGGATCCGGTTTTTTGTTGTTGAACAACGAAAAGCGAACTGCTCTACGCCAACGATCCTTGGCGTGCGTGTTCGTGAGCTTATCCGTGTCGTTTTCCGCGTGAATTTGTGGTCATGCTGTTGTGATCTCGCCAAATCGCGCGCGGAATTACCCAGAACCCAAAACCCACGGCCGCACGCGTCAAGCCCAGAGCCTCTCGTACTGCCTCCGCACCACGATGACGTGGCGCTTCACCCGCCAAGACGCGCGCCGGACGTTTGGTTATAAAAAGCCACTCTCTAAGCGGTCGCAGTACTAGCGCAACCGTACCAGCGCGTACTTGAGCGTGCTGGGCGGCAGCGCGCCGTTCGACGATACGGTGAAAATGGCGCTGCGTCCCGCGGGGATGCCGAAGCGCACGAATGTGCTCGTGCCCCCGGCCAGCAGCACGCGCTGTGGCGAGCCCGAAAGCAGCGAACGCGTGGCGATCGGATACACGCCCAACGCTGTGCCGCCCGAGAAGCGCAAGCCGGGGAAGATACTGCGGAAATTCCACGACGGCATGATGTAGTTCGACGACAGCGCCGCCGTCGTGCCGACCGAGAAGTCGTCGGCAATCAGCGAGACCGTCCAGTCGCGCAGATAGTCGGCGAACTGACCGCCCGAGAGCACGTTCTGCAAATTCGCCACTCCCGTGGTATTCGAATTCACGAGCGAGCGCAGGAATGGCGCTTCCCCGTCGGCACCCTGCCGGCCGGCCGCATAGCGCAGGAAATTCCAGATCGCGCCGCGGGTGGCCAACGAGTCGTTCGGCGCGTACGGCGAGTTTACTTCCGGTGCGATGAGGTAGCTGTAGAAGCGCGCGAAGTTCTGCGACGCGTAGTTGCGAAACTGGTCAACGCGCGTGGCGTTGCCCGCCACGTCGGTCAGGGTGAGATTCTGACGTGACGTGACGTTGGTGATGCGGAAGTACAGCAGCTCTTCGGCCACATGCGACAGCCCTTCATCCAGCCACGTTTCTTCGTTCGGGCGCGCACCCGTGTTCACATAGAGACGGCGTGACGAGTTGATCAGGTGCTGCAGCTCGTGCGCGATCGTGGTGAGGTTGAGCAGCGTCACTTCATCCTTCGTGCGCTTGTTCGAATTCACCGTACCGTTCGGATCGGGCGCGATCAGATAGAACATCTCCGCCTCGTTCGACGCGGCACAGGCCGCGAGACCGTTCCTGGCCGTCTTCGGATACAGGTCACGCGCGAAGAAGAACCCGCCGATCGTATACCCGGCGCCCACCGGCGTGAGCGCGTTCACCGCGCGCGTGTAGAACAGGATGATCTTGCCGTAGCCGCTGATGTTCGTGGGCGCACCGAATGCGGTGGTATCCATCGGGAACACGAGGGTGTCGAACGTCGCCGCGATCGCCGCGTAGTCGGTGTCGGTGTAGCCGCCCGTGGGATTCTCGGTGTCGTTCAAAATGATCGACTTGGTCCCGACGGCGGCCACGCGTCCCGACTTCGTGTCGGCGTTGGTGCACGCCACGTTCGCATTCACGTTCAGACGCAGCACATCGCCCACCTTCACCTCGGCGGCCGTCAGGGCGGCGGCGCGCGGGGCGGCCGTGCGCGACGCCATCCAGTCACGCGCGTCAGCCACCAGCGGCGTGAGTTCACGCTGTTCGAGCTCGCGTCGTGCCAGTTCGGCGGCGCGTACGGGTGACAGCGCCGTGGTCGCGGCATCGCGTACATCAATAACGGTCGATACCGCCGCCGCCGCGAAGGGATTGGCGTCAGCAGTGAGTGCCGCAATGGTGGGGCCGGTACTGCCGATCGCGATCACATCGACCGGCGACGACGTGCCGAACGTCGTGGTCGTTGAGACGAGCGTGAGCGCGTACTCGCCATTGATCGCGGTCGGTGACGTGAGGCACGCGGTGATGCTCGTACTGCCGGCGGGCGGTATGTACACCTCACCCAGCGCCATCGCGCGCGCCGTGATCGGTCCGCACACGCTCGATCCCGCGAGCGAGATGATCACGGGCACCGTGTCGGCTCGACCAGCGGCCTCGGCGACCACGCGGGCGGTGCCCACGGCGAGGGCGGTCACAAGTCCCGAGGTGCTCACGGAGGCCAACGACGGCTCGAGCGTGCTGTAGTTGATCGCCTGGCCGGCGATGGTGTTGCCGTACTGATCACGCAGCGACCCGCGCACGCGGACGGTGTCGTCGACGTTGAGGTAGGCGGCTTCCAGTGACGCCACGAGCAGCGCGGCCGGTCCGGCGATCACCGTGGCCGAGAACGAAACCGGCGTGACGCCGTTTACCTGTGCCGATACGCGCGCCGTACCGGCCGTTGTGCCGAGCGTCCACACGGTCGTGGCCACTCCCCGAGAGTCGGTGGTTGAACGCGGTGGCGCGACCGTGCCCGATCCCGGGCCCACGTCCCAGTCTACACGCGCCCCGGAAATTGTCTTGCCGTCCTTGTCGGTCACGACGACCGCCAGCGGCACGCTCAGCGCGGCACCAACCGCACCGGTCTGCGCATCGCCGGCCCGCGTTTTGACTGCTGCCGCGACCGGTCCGGGGCCGGTACTCTTTTCGCTCGAGCAGGCACTGAAGGTCAGCAGCGCGCCGCCGACCAGCGTGAGCAGCGGGCCGACGTGCCTGGTGTGAGCGAATGCAGGGCGATCAGAGAAGACGAAGAACGAGAGCATGTCGGCGGCAGATTGATGGATGACGGGCGATTAAGCCGAGTGCGCCAAGCGGGTGTACATTCCAGCATGCGATCGGGTGGGATTCTGCCAGTGCTGCTTCCTGTCCTGTGCGCCCTCGGCCAGCTCAGCTGTGCTGAGCGCGGACGATCGGCACGACAGGGAAGTGCAGACTGGTTTCGCACGATGCCGGATGAGCGTCCACAGATGTTGAATGTCGACGTGCCGTTCCGGTATCCGTGGTCACTCTATCAACAGAAAATACAGGGCAACGTGCTCCTTCGGCTGTTTGTCGCGTCGGACGGTCATGTTGTACCCGATAGTACCCGAATCATCGAGCCGTCCGGTCACGCCGAGCTGGATGCGGCGGCCGAGACCGGTGCATCCCGACTTCAGTTCCGCGCCGCCCGCTTGCGTGGTACCCCAGTGCCCGTGTCTTTGATTTTCCCCGTGCATTTCCGACATCCCGAGGGGCCAAAGCTCCCCGGAGACTCCCTGTGACGAATCCTGCCATGTCCACCACCCTGGCGACCTCCCACGCCTCCGAGGGAGCTGCCTCAAACGCGGTTTCCTCAAACGCGGTCGCGCAAGAAGAACAGATCCGGCATCGCCGCCCCTACGGCAGTGTCCTGGAAACGATCGGCTGGACGCCGATGATCCGACTGACTCGCGTGGCGCGGGGCATTCGGACGCCCCTGTACGGCAAGGCCGACTTCTTCAATCCGGGCGGCAGCGTGAAGGACCGGGTTGGCATGCCGATGATCGAGTCGCACGAACGGGCCGGTACGCTGAAGCCGGGCGGCACGATCGTGGAAGCGACGAGCGGCAATACCGGCGTTGGTCTGGCGATTGCGGCGGCCCTGAAGGGATATCGCTGCATTTTTACCATGCCGGACAAGATGTCGCAGGAGAAGGTCCGTCTGCTGAAGGCGTTCGGTGCTGAAGTCATCATCACACCGACCGCGGTTCCGCACGATCATCCACAGAATTACGTGATGATGGCCAAGCGGATTGTGAGTGAAACACCGGGTGCTGTGCTTGCCGGTCAGTTTGAAAATCCCGCCAATCCGGCGGCGCACATGGCGACCACGGGTCCCGAGATCTGGGAGCAGACCGACGGTCGCATTACGCACTTCGTGGCCGGCGCCGGTACGGGCGGCACGATCACCGGCGTTGCACGCTACCTCAAGAGCCGGAACCCGAACATCAAGATCATCGCCGCCGACCCGATGGGATCGGTGCTCGCCGAATTATGGCGCAGCAAAGGGGAGGGGCATCCCACCGGCGCGCCGTACAAGGTGGAAGGCGTGGGTCAGGACTGTGTGCCACTGACGCTCGACATGAGTGTGATCGATGAATTCATTTCGGTGAGCGACAAGGATGCCTTCGGCATGGCGCGTCGTCTCACGCGCGAAGAAGGCATCTTCGTGGGTGGTTCCGCCGGCATGATTACGCACGCGGCCATGAACGTGGCGCGTCGTCTCGATGATCCCGAGGCGTGCGTGGTCACGTTTCTCTGCGACACCGGCGAGCGCTATCTCAGCAAGGTGTTCAACGACGAGTGGATGCGCGAGAACCAGCTGCTCGACGTTTCGCCCACGACCATCGAAGCGGTGCTCGGCAACAAGGACGCGAGCGCGCCGGCGATCGTGAGCGTGTCACCGGGTGCGTCGGTGCGTCAGGCGATCCGCTTGATGGCGCTGCACAACGTGTCGCAGGTGCCGGTAATGGATGGCGCCGTGTGCATCGGCAGCGTGGCGGAATCGCAGCTCACATCGAAGTCATTGGCCGATCCGAAGGTGCTCGATCAGTCGGTCAGCGACGTCATGGACCAACCGTTTCCGGTCGTCGAAAGCGATCAGCCGGTGGAGAGCGTGGCGAAGCTTCTGTCGAAGAGCAACCGCGCCGTGCTGATGAAGAAGGACGGCGTGGTGCAGGGTATTGTGACGCGCTTCGATGTGCTCGAACACCTGATGCATCGGTAAGCGACGGGCAACCGCGGCGTTGTTACAGCTTTACGCGCGTCGTCTGGATGGGACCTTGTGGTGTGAGTGTCCCGTCGGCGGCGCGCGCGTAAGTGAACCAGAGCACGTGGGCTTCGGTCGACGCACTCGTGTAGCCCGCGATGCTTGTGTACGGCACGCTGACGTCAGCACCCTGCACGAGGGTCGCGCACTGCGCTCCGCACGGCGGATACAGGGCGATCGTCATCTGCTCCTTGTCGATGACCATGTAGCCCACCACGAACGCCGTGGTGTTGCGCAGGGTGAGCGTGCGCCGCGCCGCTTTCACGACAAGCGTGCCCGCGACGATGCTCTGATTCGGCGTCGGCGCACCGTTGCTGCTGTCCACGACCGCAGATTCATGGGCACAGGCCGCGAGCGCGCAGGCCGCGAGCGCGAGCACGCCGATGGTGAAGAGTGATCTCGTTTGCATAACGGAACTCCGGTGAGCTGTTGTGCCCCGAGTGTCACATCCTCGGCGCGCCGTTACTTCGTCCCAGCTGTCACGTCTCCCATACACGATACGGAACGCGATGGCTCAATGATGAGCTACCCAGGCAGTGTCGGTCCAGTCATTACCCGTCATGATCAACGTACTCGACCGGTTCACGGATGCCCTTGGTGAACCGCTGCGTGACTTCAGTCGCGGCCGGCTGGCCGCCCTGTTTGCCGATCCGCGTCCCTCGACGTGGGAAGATGCACATGGGGTTGTCATCAATGCCCAAGGGCTCACGCTCTGGCAGGCATGGATCGCGGTGGACCCGACCGCGCCGAATACCGGACGGAACGTAACGCTCGACCCCTTCGATCACGTGATCGTACTGCAGGAATGGGAGCGCATTCCCGACGAAGCGATGCTGACCAGCGCGATCGCGTTCGCGCTGAGCACCTTCGGCGCAGTCTGACGATGCGGAGGGATTCGGATGTAGCTTTGACGCATGCGAATCACCGTGTTGCTTGGCGGCATCTCCGCCGAACGTGAGGTCTCGTTGTCGTCGGGGCTGCGGATCGCGGCGGCGCTCCGCGAGAAGGGGCATGAGGTCATCTGTCTCGACCCCGCCGAGGGCGTGCTGACCCGAGAGACCGAGCGTGCGCTGTTGGCCGCCGGCGTGGGCAGTGCGCCGCCGTCGCTTGCTGCGCTGGCCGGACTGTCTTCACAGTCCCTGTCTCCGGCGCTCGGCACCATGCCCGAGATCACCGACGCCGAGTGCGTGTTTCTGGCGCTCCACGGCGGTCAGGGCGAAGACGGTACCGTGCAGGCTCTGTTGGACCTCGTGGGCGTGCCATACACCGGCAGCGGTCACCTGGCGAGCGCACTGGCCATGGACAAGCATCTCTCGAAGGTCGTGTTGCGCGCCGCGGGCGTGACCACCGCCAATTGGATGATGGCGCCGGCCCACGGGGAGATGGACGCCGAGGAAGTGGGGCGTTACCTGGATTGGCCGGTGGTGGTGAAGCCGTCGAAGCAGGGGAGCACGGTTGGGCTCTCGATCGTGCGCGAGCCGGGCGAGCTGGCCGCGGCCGTGACCGAGGCCTTCAAGTTCGACAACGAAGTGATGGTTGAGCGCTTCGTCCCGGGGCAGGAGCTCACCGTAGGCATTCTCGGCGACGTCGTGCTGCCGACGATCGAGATCGTGCCCGTGAAGGAGTTGTACGACTACGAGTGCAAGTACACGCCGGGGATGGCCAAGGAGTTCGTGGCCGAACTGTCGCCCGACGTACAGGCCAAACTGGCCGATCAGGCCACCAAGGCGTTTGTGGCGCTCAAATTGGGCGGATATGCCCGAATCGATTTCCGGCTGGACCCCCATGGGCAGCCGTGGTGTCTTGAGGCCAACACGTTGCCCGGGATGACGCCGACCAGTCTCATTCCACAGGCGGCGGCCGCTGCGGGTGTCTTGTTTCCTGATCTCTGTGAGCGCATCGTGCAGCTGGCGCTCACGAACCGGGATCGGCTGCGGAGCTGAATCCGTTGTTCCCGTAGCTCTTCTCGCGTCTTTTCGCGTCCTGCCATGGCCTACGTCACGTACGACGATTTCGATCCGCCACGTAACCCGACTGCCGTGTACTGGCTGATCGGGTTGTGCGTGGGCGTGTATTTCCTGCAGGCGACGTTGGTGGGCGATGCGAACATGGCGAACTGGCTTGGGTATTCAGCCGGCGATCTGGCGTCGCATTCGTTATGGACGATCGGCACGTACATGTTCGTGCACGGCGGCATGATGCATCTGCTGCTGAACATGTGGACGCTGTGGTTGTTCGGACCGCGGGTAGAGCGGGCGTGGGGTAGCAGCACCTTTGGGTGGTATTACCTGTGGTGCGGCATCGGCGGCTGGGCGTTTCACTACATGTTCCAGCGCAACGGCGGCACACTGGTTGGTGCCTCGGCGGCGATTCTTGGTATCGCGGTGGCGTATGCGTCGCGCTGGCCCGACGATGAAGTGCTGTTTTTCGGTGTGGTGCCGATGAAGGTGAAGTGGCTGGTGGTGTTCATGGCGCTGATCAACATGACGATGGCCGTGGTCGACGCGGGCAGTCTTGGCGGCACGGCGTACGCGGCGCATATCGGCGGCATGTTGGCGGGGTGGGTGTATCTCCGCGCGCCGGGCGCCGGCAGTCTGGGTCGCTTCCGCAATCGCATCGCGTCGGCGCCGGATTACGGCGACGACACGCCGCGCGCGGTGCCCAAGTCGTCGCGTCCGCGGGAGCGGGAAGTCGACGATATCGTGGCGCAGAGTAAGGCGGCGGTGTCGCGTGTGCGTCCGGAGCCGCGTCCCACGCCACATCCCACGCCGCATCCTGGTCAAACGGCCGTGGCGCCCCAACCGAGCACTGCCCTGGATGCCGTGCTCGACAAGATTGCGGCCGACGGCATGTCGAGCTTGACGCAGGCTGAGCGGCTGCTGCTGGACGAATGGTCGAAGCGCCTTCGCGACGTCACCTGACCGGTCGGAGTTTTCGCATTACATTCGGGCATGCCCAAGCCTGAACTGCTGGAGACGTTTTCGAATCCCTACGGGGATCGCAAGTACGAAATCTTCATGGAGACGACGGAGTTCACGTCGCTCTGTCCGCTTGGTGGCATCGAGACCGATGCCGCCGAGTTGAAGCTGCTCGAGGGCGGCGCGCCCGACTTCGCGACCATCCGCATCACGTATCAGCCGGCCGAGGTGTGTCTCGAGCTGAAGAGCCTGAAGCTGTACTTCTGGAGCTTTCGCAACGACGGCATCTTCTACGAGCGGGCGGTGAACCGCATCCTCGATGATCTGGTGGCGGCGTGCCATCCGCACTCGATGACGGTGGTTGGCGATTTCAACGTGCGCGGTGGAATCAAGAGCATCATTACCGCGACGGCTACCAAGCCTGCCTGATACGCCGGCCGGTGATGGCGCGGGGCAATCGGTCACGCTGGCGAAGTGGATGCCACTGTTGGCGACGTAGGCGAACGCGGTTGTGGCAACGTTGGCGCTTGCGGAATGAGCCCTGGCGTCGTTAGCCTACGGGACTGTTGGTGGTGCGGCTAGGTAGCTCAGTTGGTAGAGCAGCGGACTGAAAATCCGCGTGTCGGGGGTTCGATTCCCTCCCTAGCTATTGTGTAAATCAACGACTTACGTGAACGGCGCCCCGGCTTTGGCTGGGGCGCCGTTTTGCGTTTCTCCTATGTCGGATGAGCGGTGGCGACAGTCGAGCAACAGATTGTCGAGCCGGTACCCCTCGAGCACTTTCACGGCCCGCGAATCGGCCTGCTGTGTGAACCGCGTGAGCACAACCTCGGCGATCTGGCGCGCAGTGTTCGGGGCGCTTGCCGGTGTGCTCAATGCTTGCCGGTGGCGATCGGGACGTGCCGCCACAATACCCGGGCACCGGTAGCCGGATCGATTCCCGGTACGAGCATGCTCGATACCGTGGCCGTCTGCACGGTGATTTCACGACCGAGATCGGTGAGATAGCGCGCGGTCACGAGGTCGGCCACCGCCGCGACATCGCCCCCAGCGCTGCGCACGATGAGTGCACCGGCGGCGGCGATTGGCAGCAGTGTCCAACTGGACGTGTGATCCACGGTGCGTTGCATCGAACCGTCGGCACGCCGCACGTACGCGACATCGCCGCCGGTCACCACGTGACGCGCCTTGGTGGCGCGCGGAATTGCCCAGGCCTCCATCGAGCCGTCAGGCATGGGCACGGGAATTACGGAGAATGGACGGCCAAGCTTGGTCCATGTCGGCGTGATGGCGCGTGAAACATCGGCGACCAGCTTCGCTTCGGTGGCGACACGCGCCGTGTCGATCGCGCCCGTGTAGCGAGGGCGGGCGCCGTCGAGCCGCACTGTGCTCAACCGTCGCACCGTGGTGAATGGCGTATCGCCGTCGTAGACGCCGCCGATCGGTACACCATCGGCGGTGCGCTCGCAGAAGATCAGGCGCGGGGCTGCCGCCGCCGGGCCGAATGTGCCGCCTGCCCGCAAGCGCGCGACGGTGCCGACACACTGGTACCAGTACACGATGGTCCGCGCGCGACTATCCGCCTCGGTGAAGGCCTCCCGGAAGCCCGCTGGCAACCCGTCGATGACGGGCATGGTACGCGCGCCGGCACCGCCATCTGCCGAAGAAACGGCGCGCACGGGCGTAGCCAGCGATCCCGAGGGCGTCGAGGGACGCGCCGCTCCAGCGCAGGCGAGGCTGGTGGCACCGGCGACCACGGCCGCCAAACGGGTCATCGAACGTAGAAGAACGCGGAGCACATGCATCATCCTGTCGCACGGCGAGTAGGGCACAGAGTAGCGGACGTCGTAGAGGCTCATTCACAGCGAGGGTCGGATGTGTTCAGCTGTGCCCGCACCGCTTTCACCGTGAATTCGGGGCCGCCGTGCAGAAGAATCACCGGGATGCCGTTGCCCTTGCCCGACAGCTCGTACCGATGTTGCCACCGTCCGCGCAAGCAGTGAATACCACGAGGGTGGCGAGAACGAGCAGTGGACTCGTAGGCATTGTCGGCGGCGTCGAGTAGTGGGAGGCGGACAAGTGGGGGCAATGTAAGCACGTTCAGCGCGGTGCCGCCTATACCTCAAACGTGACGGGCGATGCCGTCTTCCAGGTCGGCAGGTGGACATCTGGCGGGAGTGAGGGGCCGTCAGCTGGCGAAGCGGCGTCGCCTGAGTGTATATCGTATCCAATCTGGATTACCCACACTCCGCACCGAGGGGCGTCATGAGGCGATGGATGCGCGCAGGAATAGCGGCCGCCATGCTGTTTGGTAGCGAACCGGCATCACTCCAGGCACAGGTGCGCACGCAGGCCGCGCCGCCGATGCGAACCGAGGCGGACGCCCGCGCCCGCGCTGAACGCGATCGCGTCGAACGGGCGACGCTGCGCGCGACGACCGGCAAACCGGTGGAATTGGTGCACGATTACGCCGCCTACTACATCAAGCCGGTGCCCGCGTCCTTCAACGTCGACACCACGTTCTACAAGAAATACGTCGACGCGCTTGGCATCCCCGTGCTCGCGTCGGCGAAGGCTCCCGATGCTGCGCTGCTCATCATGCGAGACATCATCAACTCCATGCTTGCCACGCGACCGGACCTGCGCGAGTCGATGATCCGACGGAACTGGCGCACCGGTGTATTCGCGGAAACCGAGATGACGATGGACTGGCCTGAGTACGCCAGCTTCCGGTGTTGCGGACGGACACGCGACTTGCCGGTCGAACAGCAGGACCGGGACTTCCACGCCAACCGGTCACGCGGAATGGGCGGCAATCCGACCACCGGTGCGGAGGAGAACCTGCTCGGCTACCCCAACACGCGGTACTGGGGTGAACACATCTTCGTGCACGAGTTTGCGCACGCCATCAACAGTGCCGTGCGGGACGTCGACTCCACGATGGCTCGTGAAATCACGGCGTCGTATAATGCCGCAATGGCCGCCGGCAAGTACGTCACCATGCGCGGCGCCAAGCACTACGCCACGACCAACGCCGGCGAGTACTGGGCGGAAGGTGTGCAGTGGTGGTTCTTCTCGAATTACGGCGAGTGTTTCTTAGGCAACATCCAGGTGGAGACGCCGGAAGAGTTCGGGGCGTATGATCCCACACTGTTCGCACTCATCAGCCGGATTTTCAAGACACATCGCATCGAAGCCGACGTCTTTCACGCCAAACGCATCCGTCCTGTATCGTGTTCGCCGGCCTAGCCGCGATGTGAGCCGGAGGGTGCCGTGCCGCTGCCGGCGGAACGAGGAGCGATCGAAAAACGGCAGCGGCGCGGGCACGAGCGCGGCGTGATGGCGGGCACGTGTGGCGGCGGCGCAGGCGCGACCTGGCGACGACGCTGGCGGGGGCTCTGGATATTAGATACGATATGAAAAATCGGCAATATTGCTCCGCCGGCCACGTCCCGAGGAAGCCTGATGGCTCACGGAGTCTGCCCCATGCGACCTGTTGCCGCGATTACCGCACATGCGCACCACGATGATACCGACGCTCGAGTACCGCATTACAGGCGACACGCTGCACTATCGCTGGAACACTGTGGTGCCGGGGTTCGAATTCCTCGGACTTCGGGGTGGATGCCCACTCCTACCTAATTCCGAAACCGGTCGGCTTTGCTTCACGCACCGACCGATGACCACTGCCCGATTGTTGCTGTCACTCACCGACGTTGGAGATACCAGAATGCGTCATGCCCGTCCGTCCCCAAGGTCGACGCGGCGTCGCAGGAAGCCCGACTGATCTCGTGGACGCACGCGCTGGTGACTGATGCGCGATACAAAACCCACGAAGCGCCCTTCAATGCCGACACGTTTTTCTGGACGGATTTCACGCCGCGCCAGGGATTCGAGACGGCCGATGCGTATCGCCGGTACCTTCGCAGGCTGCGCGATGTCCCGCGGTACTTCGACGAGCAGATCGTCAACATGCGCGCCGGTCTGGCGCGCGGATATACGGTGCCGCGCGTGGCCGTGATCGGTCGCGACAAGACGATCGAGCCGTATGTGAAAGCGGACACCACGAATCCGCTGTTCGCGCCATTCACGATGATGCCGCCGTCCATTCCCGCCGCTGAACGGGCCGCGCTGCGCGCAGATGCCGAAGCCGTGATCCGCGAGCGTGTCGCACCGGCGTAGGTCGGACTGCTGGCGATGATCCGAAACGAGTACCTGACGAAGGCGCGCACGACGCTCGATCTCACCGCGCAGCAGATCCACGACCTCGGCCTGTCTGAAGTCGCGCGCATTCGTGTCGAGATGGAGCAGACGATGAAGCGCTCAAGCCTCAAGGGCACGTTGCCGCGCTTCCGGCATGGCATTATTCCCGTGCCCGCGGCGCTCGCTCCGATCTACACGGGCGGCCGTGGCGGACTCGAAGCGTGCCAGATGAACACGTACAACCTGCCGGCCGGCCCGCGTTCCGCAACGGCACATCGTACTCTGGCTACGGCGAAGGATGGGGACTGTTGACACCGGCATTCACCAGTTCGGATGGACCCGCGCGCAGGCAATGGCCTACCTGAAGCGTCACGCGGCGCTCTCCGATCACGAGATCACCACGGAGGCTGTCGGTGCTCGACGAGCGCATGGCCGAGTTCATCGCCGACGGCGGGAAGAACCCTACGTCTCCGAAGCCACTCCCGTAGTCGAAATAGTCGGTGCGATTCGAGGCGAGTGCATCCAACGTCCGGAGCGCCCCCGTCTTCGGCGTCCGGGCACACACTTCTTGACGAGGTTGGTGTTGCCCGGACTCAACCGGCACATTGAGCAGCGAATTCGGGACTAGCGGAAGCACGTAGTTATTTACCGCGAGGCCACCGTACTCGGCGCCTCTCTGTTTGTCATCCCAGCCGTCGAGCATTCGATGGTCGAACGCTCGACGGCTACAGTGCCACAGCGGGCGCATATCGGGCGAGCATCCACGTGCCCATCGGGCTGAATGTCCTCACTGGGCGCGCCGACGATCTGGTGGGTGTCGAGCTCGATGAGTACTTCGCCATCGTTCAGGTGCGCAGGGACAGTGCGGCGCGTTTGGCGCTACGTGCTTGTCACGCCGTCCGGCGATCCGAACTGTTTCGCCGCGCAGTCTTCGCAGATGCCGTGCGTGACGTTCACGCGATGCGTGATGAGGTAGGTCTCGATACGCTGCCAATAGCCGTCGTCGTTGCGGACATTCTTGCACCACGAGCACAGCGGGAGCATGGACGACAGCTGGTACACATCATCGATCGCCACGCGCAGCTCGCGATTACTTTGCTCGAGATACGCCACCAGCACGCTGACGAACAGCGCCACCATGAACATGCTGACTTCAAGGTCGCCCATCAGCTGAAGTAGCGGATCGATGCCATCACCGGGCTGTGACGCCGTGCGAAACGACAGCGTGAGTCGGAACGCGAGAAATAGTGCATGCGCGACCAGCACGAGCGCGGGCAATTGCATGACGGAACGCTGCGCACCCATGGGACGCGAGAGCACCCACGCCGCCCTGACGGCGAGCCCACTCCAGAGCATGGCGTTGCCGACCGATCGCCATGCGGACAGTTCCGGTTTGGCGACGAAGGCCAGCAGCACCAGCGTGTGCAGCGCCAGAATGACGAGGGGCACGCGCGTTGACGTAGGTCGTGCAACTGTGCGCTGCGCCGCATGCACCAGCACCAGCTGCCCGGCAGTCACCATGAGCGTGGGCAGCATGCGCACCACCACGTCAGGATACGCGGCACGCAGCACGAACAGCAAATCGGCGCCGGTGAGCGTCCAGGCGGCGATGATCCAGTATCGCAGCGACCCACCTTGCGCTTCCAAACGCCAATGTCGGCTCATGACACCGGCCAGGATGGCGCCGATGATGAAGTTGACGATGTACACAATCTTGGCGTCGTTCATGCGGCGGGACCGATGGTGCCTGAGGGAAGGTGGCAGGCGGCGGGACATCTGCAATATATCGCACGCGCACAGCGGATAGACGTATCGCGTGTCACGAATTTGACGCGCGCCAATGCCTCAGCGCAGCGTCGAGGCCGTACATCGACTTCCTCAGCGATGACCGCAACGTTCGCACCGGTACTGAACGAGAAGAGCGCGTGGGCGCCGAAAATACTCACGGCGCCGCCCACGTCGCGCGGTCGGCGCCGACGCCGTATTTTCAGCGCACCTTCCGATTCGATTCACGGTTCGATAGCCACCAACGGAGCGCACGACCATGGGCCACTGGATTCTCGAAAGCGCGACCCCGACGATCAAAGACGGCCCCGCCGAAAACTTCGGGAATAGGCTCGCCGTGGAGTTCAAGCTGCATTACAAGCCGAGCACATTTGGCTCGTTCGTGGAGATGCCGCGGCTCGAGTGGAAAGAAACCATCACCATGATCGAGAAAAATCTTGGAACATGGTGGCGATACGTGGGCGACCAATACCAGCGGAATCCGAACAGCGTCACGTTTGTGTCGTGGGTGATGCGCTACGCGTGGGCGTTCGACTGTGTACGGGGGCAGTTGTACAACGATGACGTTCCGAGCCGATTATACGACAAGCACGGCGGTCGTATTCCCAAGGACACCTTTGAGCGCACGAGCGAAGCGAAAGACAAGGCCAACGTGGTGCGCGCGTATCTCAAGAAGCACGGTGGGATCATGTGCGTAACGGTCGAAGACAAACCGGCCATCCTGCGGCCGAGCGCGCCGAAAATTCCGCCGGTCCACAAGAACCGCATTTTGACCTTCGACTGCGGCCTCAAGGGGTCGCCGGTTCGCATCAAGGCCGTGCAGCACCTGACCGTCGACGACACGAAACCCCCGATGCAGTGGTTTCGCGAATGCCTGCTCACCGACACGTCGCGTCCGTTCACGACCGTGGGATTGCGGGAAGTGCAGCCACCGGCCGAGGTGGCCATGCCGAAACCGTTCGACGGCAACGCGGCGAAGGGGCAATACGAGTAGCGCGGTTCACGCGGCGTGTTGATGGGCCGAAGATTCGAGATCTTGGCAGCTCGAGTAGCCATGCTCGCTGTGTTGAGGATGACATGGATCTGTGCCGCGTTCGTCCCGCTGCTTGGGAGCGAACGCGGCAGCTCGACCACGTCGCCGTCGCAGAACCGCCGATATGTCCCGCTCACCGTTCGCGTCGACACATTACGCGATGGCGTACGAGATGACACGCTTGCTCGCCCGTTGCTGCTGACGGCTGACGACAACCGCGTCTACTACTACGATTACGGCGACGGACGCGTCAGTGCGATCGATAGCAGTGGACGACTGCTCTGGCGTGCAGGGCGGCGCGGTCACGGGCCCAACGAGTGGGCAAATCCGACGTCCATAACGGGCGTACGTGGAGGGGGCGTCGCGGTGGTCGATGGCGCGTCCTCACGGTTCACGCGTATTGACGCAAACGGCCGCTTCGTCCGTCTCGTGACGACCAGCGACATCCCCCAGCGACTGGCGCCAGGGCCCGGCGCCACGTTCATCGCCTTCGGGGGGCAGAACGGGCGACCCACCGCGACGCTGCTCGATTCCGCATTCGCGCCGATTCGCCGGTTGCGATGGGTCGGCTGGCCGGATTCTGCGTCGGGACTCGCGACCCAATTGCGCGTAGCGTCGGGCGCCAATGGGCTCGTCACGGCGGTCAGCACCGTTACCGGCCGAATGTTTCCGCTGCGGGCGTCACTGCACCTCGACTCTGGTGTGGACGGCCTTGACGCCCGACCGTTGCCGCCGCGGGTTCCGCTCGCCGGAGAGAACGGGCTCGTCGTGGCTGGGTTCCCGGCCGGCACCAAGCCCGCCATCCGCGATGCCGCCATTCTTGGCGCGTACTTGTTCATCATCCCGGCCGGCGACGCATTTGACGGTCGCACGCTCGATGTCTACCACGCCACGTCGGGCGCGTATCGGGCGAGCCTGCGCTTGCCGATCGGATTGAACGTACTCACCGGCCGGGCCGACGATCTCGTGGGCGTGTCGCTCGATGAGTACCCAGCGATCGTTCGAGTGCGCTGGAACAGCGCGGAGTTTCTGCGTGCACTGCGTTGAACGTGTCAAGGCATGGCCGATATCCATAGCGGGACTCGACTTCCTCGGACATATGAAACCACTCCGCGATGTGGGTATGCATCGCGCCACCGAGACATGCTGAGTCCCAGCTCGATCACCACGCAACGGAAAACGGTGAAGGATGCTCTACGCTTCCGCTTGAGGAGGCTCGGCGGCATCCGCCAGCACCAACTACCCTGTGTCACGGTTTCGCAGGTGCCATTCTTAGGGTGCCATTCTCATCGACCGCCGATCACTCGCGTGGTGAACGCGACACCGTCGGGCGTAATACCAGCGGCAATTTCTCGCACGATCGTGCGCGTGGCGATATCGATGACCGCGACTTTCGCCGCCGCGCTGAACGAAAGAAACGCATGCTTGCCGTCGGGCGTGAAGATGATGCCCTGAGGCCCCATCCCGGGAAGCGTGAGACGACCGAGTTCCTTACGAGAGGCGCGATCCACGAAGCGCAGTTCTTCTTTCCGGAGGTCGGGGAGCAGTACCAGCGAGTTGTCCGGCGAGAAGAGCACGCGATACGGCCAGCCGAATCCTTCGGCCGCCGTCGATACCTCCGCCGTGGCGGCATTCACCACACTCAGCAATCCGGTGGCATTGCTGCCGACCCATACTTCGCGTCCGTCGGGCGTGACATTGATCGCTTCCGGCTGCGCCGGCACGGCGATGTGGCGCAGTGCGGTACCGTTCACGAGATCGAGTTCGGTCACGGTGTTGCTGCCCATGTTGCCAGTCCAGCCACGGGTGCCATTGGCGGTGACGCCGACCATGTGCGATCCGTTCTGTTGTGTCGCGATGGTTTTTACGATGTCACCGGTTGCCACACGCACGATGAGAAGGTGCCGGTTGGTTTCCGACGTGACGGCTACGAGCGAGTCGCCGGGAAGCAGCACGAGACCGTGTGGACGCCGGTATTCGCCAAGCGAGATGGTGCGGGCGATGCGCAGTCCGGGCACGTCGATCACGGTGAGCGTGTTGCCGCCGCTTTGCGCGCCATAGTCCGACACCACCGCCACGCGTCCGTCGCGCGACATCACGACTTCGTGCGGGCCGGATTGCGTGGGCAGCGTGGCCAATACACGGGCGCTCGCGACGTCAATGATGGTCGCGGTTGCCGGTGTCTTGTTGGTAATCACCAGCGTGCCGCTGAGCGGCGTGCCGCTTGGCGAGGCCTGCGCGCTGATCGGCGCAGCCGCGAACGCGAACGCGAACGCGAACGCGAACGCGAACGCGAACGCAGCCAGCGAGAGAATTGAGCGAAGCATGAGTCGGGGCGTGAGAGAGAGGCGGACGAAGACACGAAATGCGCGTTGAACGAATCGGCCTTCGCGGTCTGGCGCCGACCCAAATCATTCGGGTCGGCGCCTTCGATCGCTACCGCACGTTCGGGTTGGAACCGCGTTCTTCAAGGCTGATCGGAATGCACGTGCTGCGACCCTGCAGCGTGCTGTTCCGTCCTTCGGCCAGCCAACGACGCAGGTCGAACAGGCGGCGACCTTCCAGCCAGAGCACCGCCCCTCGTTCGCGCATCAGATGCCCATACGCTTCAGCGACCGTGGTCGCGGTGAGCGGCGTCAACGATGCCGCCGTACGACCCTGATTGATGAACGCCATCGCATTCGTGAGATCGTTGGCCCGCAGCGCGGCTTCGGCACGAATGAGCAGCATCTCCGTGCCCTTGGCGAGCGCCACGGGATCGCCAAGGGTGATGTACTTCCGTTGACGGAAGAAGTTGGTGGCACCATCCTGCCCCTTGGTGATCGTCGTGCCCGTTTTCACGGTGTCGTACAGCACGCGCGAATCACGATCGGCGACCCAGACGGTGTTCCACACCGTTACCTCTCGGCGCGAGATGGTCTCGAAGGCGAGACCCATATTCTCTCGCGTGGTGTTGATGGAAAAGATGGCATTATGGCGGAACGCAACCGGCACCAGCGCCGCATCCGCCGCCGCTTCCGTCCACTTGCCCTGGTTGGCATAGACTTGCGCACGACCAGCGAGCGCCGCGTTCGTGAGCGCCGTGTTGTTCAGCGCGCGCGAGATCGTGAGGGCACGAGTGAAGAGGCTTTCCGCGCGCACGAAGTGCGTACTGCTCGGCAATGCTGCGCCGCCGTCGAACACGGCATTACAGACGTTCTCCCCCAAAAACCGATTGGCGAAGCCGGCATACAGATACGCTCGCGGCGTGTTGGCGTTCGTTTCGAAGCTCGTGCCAAGCACGGTCTTCATGCGCTCGAGTCCGGCCTCGGCCACGTATCGCGCGGTGTGCATACGGGCCCAGTCGCCGTTCACGTCTTCGGGTGCGATGTCACCGGCGGCGAACTTGCGCTCGGCCGCGAAGTTACCGGCGTGGCGCAACTCGAGGGCGGCGAGCGAACCGCGGGTGAGGTAGTTGCCGATGGCGTTCGAGAGATCGCCTCCCATGCCGTTTACGAGCGCCGGCATGGCGCTGGCGTTGTTGAGATCGGCGTCGAGCAACGGACCGGGGTTGGTGACCTTGAGGTCACACGCACCGAGCAACGTGGCGAGCGCGATGATTGCGGCCGGTCCGGTACGGCTGGCCATCGTGGAGTGTGCAGTCAAAGTGGGCATCAGAAGCTCGTCCTCACGCTGAACAGGAACGTGCGGTACGTGGGGAAAACGTAGTAGTCGCGGCGCGAGAAGGTACTCGTGCGCTGGTCGGCGACTTCGGGATCGGAGCCGGTGTACTTGGTGTTCACAAAAAGATTCCGGCCGACGACGGACACCGTGAGGTTGCGCGCGCCGGGGGTGAAACGTTTCGGCACGTCGTATGAGGCGGAAAGGCTGCGGAGCTTGAAGAAGTCCGCGCTTTCCACCCAGTAGCTGTAGTCACGCTGGGCCGCAACGATGGAGCAGCGCATGCGATCCTTTGCATTCACGTTCGCCAACGTCGATGCATCGCCGGCCGCAGCGGCACGAAGCGCCTTTTGCGCCGCGAAGCAGGGCTGCCAGATGCCGAGTCCGGAGTTTTGGAATCCGATCGCGTTCAGGAGGTGTCCACCGCGCTGGAACTCGCCGATCGCTTCGATGCTGAGGTTCTTGAAGAGCGTCAGCGTGACGGAGGGATTGATGATCTGCGTGGGGAACGTGGCGCCGAGAAGCTGGTTGGTGTCGACGACGGCCGCCCCGAGTTCGTTCGGATTGCGAACCTTCAAACCCACGTACGACGGTAGCGGCAAGCCTTCCTTCACATAGCTGCGCGAGAGCGCATCAATCGTGAGCACGCGGCCGCCGAGATCGACGGCTTCACCCTTCACCTTCGTGTACTGCAGGCGCGTTTCGAGGCGCGACCAGCTGGTGGGTTCGAACGACGCGGTGAGCTGCGCTTCGAAGCCGTTGTTTTTGATGGTACCGACGTTCTCAGGCTGATTGGTGGCGAATCCCTGCGACGGCGGATACGCGACGTTAATGATGGCGTCGTTCGTGCGCGCGCTGAAGTACGTGAACACGGCGCCTATACGACCGCCCCAGAAACCGGCGTCGAAGCCTACTTCGCTTTCGCGTGTACGCTCGGGGCCGAGGTTTGGGTTGCCCAGCTGGCCCGGTGTGAAGCCGGAGAGTCCACCTTCGGCGGCGATCGGGTTCCAGGTACGCGTGGCATCGAACGCACCGGGCGCCTTGCCCGCTTCACCAACCGCCGCGCGGAACTTGAAGGTTTCGACAAGATTCGACGGCCAGAACGATTCGTCGGAGAGCACGTACGACATGCTCAGCTTCGGATACGTCTGCAGACCGAAGCCCGTGCCGAACGCCGAGTTGCCGTCGATGCGGGCGCCGGCGGTCACGAACAGGCGGTCGCGCCAGCCGATCATCTGCTGGGCGAAGACACCGGCGTTGATCACCCGCTGCTGGTTCACGTCCGTAATTTGGCGCAGCGAGGCGGAGATCAGCGTGGGCAGACCGGGGCCGGCGAAGTTGTCGCCTTGCAGATCGGTCGAGTTGAGACGGCTGTCGAACAGCTGTCCGCCAATCGATGACGTGCCCGCGAAATTCTTACTGTAGGTCTGTTTCCAGGTGCTCGCCAAATCGACCGTCATGAGCTGACGGTTCCAAAGCGTCTGGAAATATTGGCCGGTCGGGGTACGCGGAAAGCCGAACGGATTGATCGTGCGGATGTCGTTGTTGTTGTAGTCGATACCGATCGACAAGCGGTTGGAAATGCTGGCCGTGGGGTTCCAGGTGGCTGTACCGCCGGTGATGAAGTGGTCACCGCCGATGGTGTTGGACTTCGAGAAGAGCGTGTCATTGATGA
The DNA here is from genome assembly GCA_031363815.1 of Gemmatimonadota bacterium. Lineage (GTDB taxonomy): Bacteria > Gemmatimonadota > Gemmatimonadetes > Gemmatimonadales > Gemmatimonadaceae > Gemmatimonas. The sequence goes on along the minus strand of JANLVC010000047.1, from coordinate 41,058 downwards.
CGCAAACGATCGTGGTCGTGCTGCAGCCGGTGCCCTTGAAGTTCGAGCCCGGGCCGCGCGACACGTTCAGGAGAAATCCGTCGGCGCTGTTGCCGTCGGAGATCATCGCGGTGTTGCGACGCTGCCACGACGTGTTGAACGCGAGGGTCACCGTTTTGCTGGGGGCGAAACCGAAGTTCGCGCGGAGTCCGCCGGTCTTGTTGTGACCCACGCGGAGCACACCGAACTCGTTATCGAGGTTGCCCGAGATCGCGTAGTTGATACCGCTGCCGGAGCCACGTACACCCAGCGAGTAGCGGCCGAGGAAACCGTTCTGCAGCCACGACCCGCTGGCTGGGCAGGTGGCGTCTTCAAAGGCCACGCCATTGACGTCGACCACGTTGGGTCCGCGGCACTCGCGCACAAACATGCGTGTTGGATCGGAACGCGGGCCAAAGTTGCCCATGCTGTTCACGCCGGCGCTGGCCTCGAGTGTCCACACCGCCGGGCCTTCGCGCCCACGCTTGGTGAAGATTTGGATGACGCCGCCGGATGCTTCGGTGCCATACAACGTGGTCGCGGCCGGGCCCTTCACCACTTCAATGCGATCGATGTCGGACGCGGCGATGTCGTTCAGCGGCGACACGGACTGACGCGACGACACGCCGGTGGGCGAGTTGCCGTTGAACATGCGGATGCCGTCGATGTAGATCAGCGGGCGATTGCCCTGCGTGATCGAGTTCACGCCGCGTAGCCGAATGTTGCCGCCGGCACCGGGACCCCCGCCGTTGGCTTGAATGGTGACGCCGGTGGAACGGCCCTGCAAAATCTGCTGCGTGTTGGCCACCGCTCCGCGTTCAAAGTCGGTGCTACTGACCGTGGTGACGGCATTGCCGACCTCCTTTTTGCGCTCCTCACCGGTGGCCGTGACGACCACACCGACCAAGGACACGCTGCTCTTTATCAGCGTGAAGTCGACGGTGACCGTCGCATTACCCGCAAGCGTGATTGGTCGCGACTGCAATTGATAGCCGATGCGACGCACGGTGATTGTGAGCGCGCCGGACCGGACGTTGGCCAGCGTGAAACGGCCGTCGTCTCCGGTGGAGCGTCCCAACTGGGTGCCGGCGATGGTGACCTGGGCGGCCGCGACCGGCTGGCCATTGTCGCCGTCGACGACGCGACCCACGATAGTACCGGTAGCTTGAGCCGCGAGCGGAGTGGCAGCAGCGATTGACAACGCGAGCCCGAACATGGCTGCGGTGGCGCGCCGTCCAGTCAGCGCTGTGCGCCGAAGGATGGGTAGGAGCACGGAATCCTCACGAGATGAAAAGCGGCGCGGACATGGGTGGAGATATCCGCCGTAAAAAACTGGTGGGGCTGCTGCACTCGACGTTCCGTCGTGTCAGCGGTATAAAGATAAGGGAACTCACACGATCTCTACATCGGAGTACAGCATGGCAACGCGTCGCGATTTTCTCGGATCGGCAACTGCACTCATGGCCGGTGCCGTGGTGTCGGTACCGGCGACCGCCGATGCGGCGACCGCCGATGCGGCGACCGCCGGCCTGGCCTTGGCCGAGGCTGCTATCAGACAACCTCCTGTCACACTCCCTCCGGCGATCCGTGCACTGCGTCCGATGCGTGATGGCGTCGTGCCTATCTCGGTGCCGGAGCGACAGGGGCGGATCGAGAAGGCGCGTCAGCTCATGCGTGACCAGCGTATCGATGCGCTCATGCTGACTGGCGGTACGAGCATGGAATACTTCACTGGCATCCGGTGGGGACTCAGTGAACGGCTGCTGGCCGCCGTGATTCCCGTGCGCGGCGCGGCGTTTCTGATCACGCCCAAGTTCGAAGAAGAGCGAGCGATGGAGCAGGCGCATCTGGGGCCGCTCGGTCGTGACGCCGAGGTGATGGCTTGGGAGGAACACGAGAATCCGTACGCGCTGCTACAAAAAGCGCTCGCTTCGCGCGGCCTCTCAACCGCCACGATTGCCGCCGAGGAGACGGTGCGCTTTGTGTTTGCCGACGGGGCGGCGCACGTGCCCGGCGTAACGGTGGTGAGTGGCACGCCGATCACCGCCGGCTGTCGCACGGTAAAAGACGCGCATGAACTCGCACTCATGCGTCACGCCAGCGCGGTAACGCTGGTCGCGTACGAAGCCGCGTACAAGTCGCTCAAGGAAGGCATGACGCAGGACGACTTCGTGCAGCTCGTGCAGCTTGCCCACCAGCAGTTGGGCTACTCGGGGTCAGCGGGCGTGCAGATCGGCAAGTACTCGGCGCTGCCGCACGGCAGTACCACGCCGCAGGTGGTGCGCGAGGGGAGCATTCTGCTGATCGACGGCGGCTGCAAGGTGGAGGGGTATTCCTCCGACATCTCTCGCACCTTCGTGTTGGGTAAGGCCACGCAACGCATGAAAGACGTATTCGAGATCGAACATCGCGCGCAGAGTGCGGCACTGGCAGCGGCACGGCCGGGCGTGCCCTGCGAAGCGGTTGATGCCGCCGCGCGCAAAGTGATCGTCGACGCCGGCTTCGGTCCGGACTATACGTACTTCAGCCACCGGGTGGGACACGGCATGGGCATGGACGGGCACGAGTGGCCGTATCTCGTGCGCGGCAACACGCTGCCGCTGCGCCCCGGCATGGTGTTTTCCGACGAACCCGGCATTTATATCCCGGGCGAGTTTGGCATTCGCCTGGAGGACGACATGGTGATCACTGAAAGTGGCGCTGAGCTGTTCACGCCGCAGTCACCGAGTTTGGAGCAGCCGTTCAAACGGTAATCGGCGGCTAGTACTGCGACCGCTTAGAGAGTGGCTTTTATAACCGAACGTCCGGCGCGCGTCGTGGCGGGTGAAGCGCCACGTAATTGTGGTGCGGAGGCAGTACGAGAGGAACTGGGCTTGGCGCTTGAGGCCGTGGGTTCTGGGTAATTCCGCTCGCGATTCGGCGAGATCACAACAGCATGACCACAAATTCACGCGGAAAACGACACGGATAAGCTCACGAACACGCACGCCAAGGATCGTTTGCGTAGAGCAGTTCGCTTTTCGTTGTTCAACAACAAAAAAACCGGATCCGTCGAACTCGCGCCGTAGCGTGTCGTCAACCCGGAGCACATTCGCGTGCTATCCGTGTAATCCGCGGTGAAGCAGTGCCTGGTAGTAGCGATCTGTCGGTCGCCACCACCGAAGCCGATCAACCCCACCACCCAGTACCCACCACTCACGGCCTCAAGCCCATCGCCAACCGCGAGAGGCTCTGGGCTTGACGCTTGCGGCCGTGGGTTTTGGGTTCTGGGTTATTCCGCAGCCGATCAAACCCACCACCGAAACGACAAGGGAGGTCTGGGCATACCTGCAAGGATAGGAGCCGCCCGGATTCTCCGACCGTCTGCTTACCTACTCTTTAACCGGTCGCAGTACTACGCCGCGGTGACGGCGATGGCGTGCTCGGCCACGACGCGGACCTGATCGTCGATGATTTGGAGAAATCCGCCTTCGACATCGAAGCGCTTTTCTCCCTCCGCGGTGTCGAGGCGCAACGTGCCCTTGCCCAGCAGCGTCATGAGCGGCGCGTGCATCGGCAGGATCCCCACCACGCCGTCGAACGCCGGCGCGATGACGCTCCGCGCGGTGCCCTCGAAGAGCACGCGCTCGGGGGAAATCACCGACACCTTGAGTGAGTCGCTCACGCTATCAGCCCTGGAACTTCTTCGCGTTGGCGACCACGTCGTCCACGCCACCGGCCATGAAGAACGCCTGCTCGGGCAGGTTGTCGAACTCACCGGCGCAGATGCGCTCGAACGAGGAGATCGTTTCCTCGAGCTTCACATACTTGCCGGGGATGCCCGTGAACTGCTCGGCCACCGCGAACGGCTGCGACATGAAACGCTGCAAACGACGCGCACGACCCACGATCTTCTTGTCGTCTTCGGACAGTTCGTCCATGCCAAGGATGGCGATGATGTCCTGAAGCTCCTTGTAGCGCTGCAGGATGCGCTGCGTGGTCGTGGCCGCGTTGTAGTGGCGCTCGCCGATGTACTGCGCGTCGAGGATGCGCGACGTGGAGTCGAGCGGATCGACGGCGGGATAGATGCCGAGCTCGGTGATCTTCCGGTTCAGCACGACCGTGGCGTCCAAGTGCGCGAACGCCGTGGCGGGTGCCGGGTCGGTCAAGTCGTCGGCCGGCACGTAGATAGCCTGCACCGACGTGATCGAGCCGTTGCGCGTGGAGGTGATGCGTTCCTGCAGCTCGCCCATTTCCGTGGCGAGCGTGGGCTGGTAGCCCACGGCGCTTGGCATACGTCCCAGCAGAGCGGACACTTCCGAGCCGGCCTGCGTAAAGCGGAAGATGTTGTCGACGAACACGAGCACGTCGGCATTCTCCATGTCGCGGAAATACTCGGCGATCGTGAGACCGGCGAGCGCGACGCGGAGACGGGCTCCCGGCGGCTCGTTCATCTGTCCGTAAATCAGCGCGACCTTGTCGAGAATGCCGGCTTCCTGGAATTCGAGATAGAGGTCGTTGCCTTCGCGCGTGCGCTCCCCGACGCCACAGAACACGGACTTCCCGCCGTGCCCCTTCGCGACGTTGTTGATGAGCTCCTGAATGATGACGGTTTTACCGACGCCAGCGCCGCCGAAGAGTCCGATCTTTCCACCCTTCACGAACGGGGCGACGAGATCGACGACCTTGATGCCCGTTTCAAAGACTTCCGTCTTCGGTTCGAGATCGACGAAGTCGGGACGCTTGCGGTGAATGGGCCAGCGCAGCGCGTCCTTCGGGATCGGTGCGCCTTCGTCCACCGGCTCACCGAGCACGTTCAGAATGCGGCCCAACGCGGGCGCGCCGACGGGCACGGTGATCGCGCCACCGGTGTCGACGACGTCCATGCCACGCGTTACGCCGTCGGTGCTCGACATCGCGACGGCGCGGACCTGATTACGACCGATGTGCTGCTGCACTTCGGCGGTCACGGAGATCACCTGTCCATCAGGCGCCGTGCCTTCCACCCGCACCGCGTTGTACAGCTCGGGCAGATGATCGTTTTCGAAGGCCACGTCGATGACGGGACCGATGACCTGAATGATCTTGCCGACAGTGGTCGGCGCGGCAGTGGTAGCCATGGGACTCTATGTGGAGATAGGGAAATCAGCCCTGCAGTGCCGATGCGCCGCCGACGATTTCGGCGATTTCCTGCGTGATCTGCGCCTGCCGCGCGGAGTTGTACGTGCGTTTGAGCAGTTGCAGCATTTCGGTCGCGTTGTCGGTGGCGCTCTTCATCGCCGTCCGGCGCGCGCCCTGCTCTCCCGCGGCGGTTTCGACGAGCGCCCGGTACACGGTGTGGCGCACATAGAGCGGCAACAGCGCCTCGAGGATTGCGTCGGCCGACGGGGCGAGAATGAAATCGCGCGACAGCCCGGCCGTGAACGTGGTCGGTGCCACGACCGGGAGCACCTGTTCGGTGGCGGGCGGCGTGGACAGCGCGGACTTGTACTTGGCGTACGTCACGTGCACCGCATCGAGGTCGCCCGACGCGAAGCGCGTCATGAGCGCGTCGATGATGGACGCCGCGTCGATCGCCGACGGCTTGTCGGTGATGTCCGCGCGCTGACTGGCGAGTTCACGGCCCAAATACTTGAAAAAGCCGATGCCTTTTTTGCCGACGACGTGCAGTTCGACGTTCGCGCCCTGCTTTTCAAACTCGACCAGCCGTGCGCGCGCTTCGCGCAGCAGGTTCGTGTTGAACGCGCCGCACAGCCCGCGATTGGCCGTGAGCACCACGTGCGCCACTTTGCGCACCTGCGCCGGACGACGGAGCAGCGGGAAGCGCTCCGCCAACTCCGGCGTGTACACCTGCGACAGCACCTCGCCAAGCGCCAGCGCATACGGACGCGCGGACGACACGCGATCCGCCGCGCGCTTCATCTTGGAGGTGGCGACCATTTCCATCGTGCGCGTGATCTTGCGCGTGTTCTCGACGGATTTGATGCGCCCCTTGAGTTCGCGGCCTTTGGCCATCTTACAGGCTCTTGGAGTACTGCTCGATGCCGCGCTTCAGCTCCGCTTCCATGTCTTTCGAAAGCGCCTTGCTGGTGCGGACTGTATCGGCGACCTGCGGGAACTGCGCGCGCATGAACTCGAGAAATCCCTTCTCCCACGCGCGCACCTTGCCGGTGTCGATCGTGTCGAGGAGACCGTTCGTTACAGCATAAATCACCATCACCTGCTCCTCGAACGGCATGGGCTGATACTGACCCTGCTTAAGGATTTCGACGGTGCGGGCACCGCGATCGAGCTGACGCTTCGTGGCGGCATCGAGGTCCGACGCGAAGGCGGCAAAGGCTTCGAGTTCGCGGTACTGTGCGAGGTCGAGGCGGAGACGGCCGGCGACGCTCTTCATGGCCTTCGTCTGCGCCGCGCCACCGACGCGCGACACCGAGATACCGACGTTGACCGCCGGGCGGATGCCGGCGTTGAACAGGTCGGTCTCGAGGAAGATCTGCCCGTCGGTGATGGAAATGACGTTCGTCGGGATATACGCCGAGACGTCACCGGCTTGGGTCTCGATGATCGGCAGCGCGGTCAGCGAGCCACCCGCCTTGAGGATCGTCTTGCCGTCGACCACCCCGTCGTCTTCCCGGAGCTTGGCGGCGCGCTCGAGGAGGCGGCTATGGAGATAGAACACGTCACCCGGGTACGCTTCGCGACCCGGCGGACGACGCAGGATGAGGGAGAGCTGACGATACGCCGCCGCTTGCTTGGATAAATCGTCGTACACGCACAGCGTGGGCTTGCCCTCGTTGTACATGAAATACTCGGCCATCGCGCAACCGGCGTACGGCGCGATGTAGAGCATCGGCGCCGGATCGGAGGCGGAGGCCGCCACAATAATCGTGTATTCGAGTGCGCCGGCCTGACGGAGACGCGCGACGACCGAGGCGATCGTGGAGGCTTTCTGACCGATGGCGACGTACACGCAGACGACGCCCTGGCCCTTCTGGTTGATGATCGTGTCGACGGCCACGGCGGTCTTGCCCGTGGAACGGTCGCCGATGATGAGCTCGCGCTGCCCGCGGCCGATCGGGATCATCGAGTCGATGGCCTTGATACCGGTCTGCAGCGGCTCCTTGACCGGCTGACGCACGATGATGCCCGGAGCCGGAGACTCGACCTTGCGGAAGGTGGTGCTGCGGATCTCGCCGAGGCCGTCGATGGGACGACCGAGGGGATCAACGACGCGACCGATCAGTTCCGGTCCGACGGGCACTTCCAGCACGCGGGCGGTGCGACGGACTTCATCGCCTTCCTTGAGCTGGAGATAATCGCCGAGGATAACGGCCCCGATGTTGTCTTCTTCGAGATTTAACGCCATCCCGGTGATGACGGACTTCGTTCCCGAGGCGGTGAATTCGAGCATCTCGCCGGCCATAACCTTGCCCAGGCCATAGACGCGGGCAATGCCGTCCTTCACTTCAAGGATGGAACCGACTTCCTCGACATTGAGATCGGCGAGGTCCGCCGCTTCGATCTCGCGGAGGAGGATGTCTTTGATTTCGCCGGGGCGCAGGGCGGTCTGGGTAGCCATGAGGCAGGGGCTTTTATATGCGTGGTAACGATTCGGGGACAGCTTGTGAAAATTATCACAAGGGGTGAGTCGGTGCAACCCGGGGTTGCGGGGCTGGCTTGGCTCGACTTCGGCCTTCGAATAGCGGCAGAAACAACAGCTTTACCGCGGATCTTCGCCGTCAAGCTTCTTTACTTCTGTTCAACAACAAAAAAACAACAGCTTGTGATGGTCCACGGGGCGGTCGGCCAGGTCGCGACCATCCGCGCAGTTTCAGCGGAAATCCGCGGTAACGCTGTTGTTGTTTGAGCTTCGCGGGTGCTGGTGTTGCTGCATGCCGCCTAGCTCGGGGCTCGGTCCCCGAAGGCGGCCTGACCGAAGCGTTCCAGCAAATCAACAGCCCGTAGGCGGGACAGGCTGGAGGCGCGGGCGCCGACGAGTCGCTGCGTTGTGCTGGAGAGATGCGACGAGCTGGCGAAGCCTAAAACCTGCGCCACGTCTCGCACGTCGAAGCCGGCGTTCTTGGAGAGTTCGGCGGCCGCCAGCACCCGCACGAGATCGATCACGCGCTTGAGAGTGGGTGCCTCGCCCACGGCGAAGCTGCGGGAGAGATGCTCGCGTGACACGCTCAGCTCCTTGGCCAGCTGGTCGGTGCGCACCGGCCGGCCGGCGCGACGCACGACGCTCTGCCACACCGCGATCTGCAGCGGGGTCTCGAGATGCAGCATCGCCGGCGGCCGGGAGAGCGCGCGCTCGAAGCGACTGGAGAAGGCGCGGCGCAGCACGAGTTCGCGCGCTACGCTGTCGTCCACCCCTTCGACGAGCACGTCGGTTACGCCGGCATCGGCTGCCCGCGCGACAAGCGGCGCATCGGCCGGCAGCAGCGTGGTGATCAGCACGAACGGGAGGCTCGGAAACTCCTCGGCCCGGGCAATGAGGCGCTGCGCGTCTTCACCGGCGCCGGCATCGATAATCACGACATCGACGAGCTCCTTGATGAGATACGCCTCGACGTCGGCGGCACTTTTGGCGGCGTGTACATGCGCGCGACGGCGTGGGAAGGCCGAGCGCACCAGCACCCGCGCGCGCTCACGCTTGAGGAGCGCGACCACACACATGGGCGGTGCGGCACTATCGGAGCCGCTGCGGACCGCGGCCATCAGCGGGACGGCGCGGTATGCACGCCGGCGCGCGGCGTCGGCGCCTGGGCGGGATCGCCGGCCGGGTCTCCCCCACGCACCATGGCATTGGCGCGCATCAACACGTCACGCGCGTTGGCGTACGAAACGAGCTTCGTGGCCTCATCAAACGTGGCCCACCGGCACGCGGTGATTCCTTCGGCACGCTGCGGCGTGGTACTCGAGGCGTCGCTGCGCATGAGGTAGAAATGACAGACCTTATGTACAAGCCGGCCTCGAAAGCGGAAGAACCAGTCGATGGTGTCAATCGCGCCATCGAGGGTGACATCGTCGAGCCCCGTTTCCTCGCGCACTTCCCGCAGCGCCGCCGCGTCGGGCGGCTCGTCGGTCTCGAGATGTCCTTTCGGGAAGCCCCAGTTCTGGTAACTGTCGCGGATAAGCAGGAACATCGGATCGCCGTCCTGCACGCGATAGACGATACCCCCGGCCGATGTCTCGAGCTGGGCGCGCCCGGAGCGCTTTTGCGGATCGTGCGACGTTGTCACGGCGATGCTACCGGCGGATGCCACGCGACGACACGACTCAGCTCGCCTTGGCGGCGATGCCACTGGCGATGCCACTGGCAACGCCAATGAGCGGCGCGCTGCCTTCCAGCGTGGCGCGTCCTTCGATGAACTGCCGCACGAGCGGGTCGGTGCTGTGCTGGATCTCGTCGACCGACCCGACGGCGCGCACCGCCCCTTCGTACAGCATCGCGATGCGCGTGCCCACGGTGTACGCACTCCGCATGTCGTGCGTGATCACGATGCCCGTGACGCCGAGTTGCTCACGCATGCGCACCATGAGCGCGTCGATCGTGGCCGAGGTGACGGGATCGAGCCCGGTGGTCGGTTCGTCGTACAGGATGTACTTGGGACGCAGGGCGATGGCGCGGGCGATGCCGACCCGCTTGCGCATACCTCCCGAGAGTTCGGCGGGCATGCGAAGCTTGACGTCGGGCAGGTCGACGAGCGAGAGCGCCTCGTCCACGCGGGTGGTGATTTCCGACTCGCTGAGTTCGCCTTGTTTACGTAAACCCATGGCGACGTTCTCGCCGATCGTCATGGAGTCGAAGAGTGCCGCGAACTGAAACACGTAGCCGATGCGTCCGCGCAGCGCGTACAGGTCTTTCCGCGCGAGTTGATCGACGCGGAGGCCGTCGACCCAGACTTCGCCCTCATCGGGTTGCAGAAGGCCGACGATGTGTTTGATCGCCACCGACTTGCCGGTTCCAGAGTAGCCGATGATGACCATGGTCTCGCCTTCGTTGACCTGAAGAGAGAAACCGCGGAGCACCTGCTTGGGCCCGAAAGCCTTGTGGACGTTCTTCAACTCGATCATGGGATCACAAATGTACCGCCAAAGTGCGGCGAAGATAGGCGTTCGGCGCCGTGCACCGCGCGGAAGGGGCGTCCGATAGTCGGACGCCCCTTCCATTGTGCGTACCCCGCTCAGCCGACGTCGCTTTTAGGCGGCGAAGCTGGAAAGGGCACGACCCACATCGCCTTCGCGGAGGCGCTTGAGGGCACGATCACGCAGCTGACGCACGCGCTCGCGGGTGACCCCGAGCATGGTGCCAATTTCCTCGAGCGTATGCTCACGTCCGCCTTCGAGACCGAAGTACAGTCGGAGGACCTTGGCGTCGCGCGGCGGCAACGTGGCTAGCGCTTGCTCGATTTCGTCGGTGAGGAAGCGGTTCATCGCTTCTTCTTCCGTGTCCGGCATTTCATCGGCCACGAACCGCTCGATGAGCGAGCGATCGCCATCGGGATCCATGGGGGCATCGAGACGCACGTCACCGGTGTTCAAGGCGGCGAGCGACTGCACCACATCGACCGAGAGGCCGGTGACCTGCGCGAGCTCTTCGGGCGACGGCTCACGACGCAGCTTCTGCCGAAGGATTTCCGAGGCCTTGATGATGCGCGAGAGGTCGGCGGTGCGATTGAGCGGCACGCGCACGGTGCGTCCCTGTCGCGCGAGCGACGAGAGAATGGCCTGACGAATCCACCACACGGCGTACGAGATGAACTTGACGCCCTGATCGGGATCGAATTTCCGCGCGGCGGTGAGCAAGCCGACGTTGCCTTCGCCGATCAAGTCGATGAGCGGCAAACCACGGTTCTGATATTTCTTGGCGACAGAAATGACGAAGCGGAGGTTGCGCTTGACGAGTTCCTGCAGCGCGTCCTGGTCACCCGTCCGGATTTTCTTGGCGAGCTCGATCTCTTCGGCCGCTTTGAGGAGCGGATACGTGCTGACTTCGTAGAGATACTGGTCGAGGATATCGCGCTCGGGTTCACTGGGCGCGATGCCCGCGGGTGCCGCACGACGGCGCTTCCGCTTGACTTCAGTCATGGCGTTCTATGAGACCTTGGGATGAGACAACATCCCTGAAGGAGGAAACGAAATGGAAACGGCTTGCCAACAAACGGCGCCGGCGCCCCACCGGATCCCAGCCTGCTGCGGCAGGGCCATTCCGAGGGTAGCCTTGCAAGATACGCCAACAGGAGTCTTTCGCCAGTGTGATCTGCGGAACTCTGCTTGACGCCGGACATACACCTCACTAGACTGCGCGTTCCTGATGCCCTTGTCGGCACGGTCCCCCGGAAAGGGGCGCTGTGCGGCGGTCGCAAGGGAAGTCAGTACCGGGGGCGTAGCTCAGTTGGGAGAGCGCTTGAATGGCATTCAAGAGGTCAGCGGTTCGATCCCGCTCGTCTCCACTCCGGTTGGTGTAGGTTGGTGTAGGTTGGTCAAGGTGCTTCAGTCCGTCTGCGGGAATAGCTCAGTTGGTAGAGCACAACCTTGCCAAGGTTGGGGTCGCGGGTTCGAGTCCCGTTTCCCGCTTGAAGTACAGCGGTGTCTTGGGTCGTTAGCTCAGTTGGTTAGAGCGCCACGTTGACATCGTGGAGGTCACAAGTTCGAGTCTTGTACGACCCATATGCTGGTCTGTTGGTGTTGGATAGCCTGGTGAGTGCTTGTCAGTGGCGAGAGCGCGTACGTTTCACCAGGTTCCCGGACTCTTCGTAAGAAGGGGCTGGGCGTTGATCGTGGTGCATCGAAGTTCTGCGCCTATAGCTCAATTGGATAGAGCATCTGACTACGGATCAGAAGGTTGGAGGTTCGAGTCCTTCTAGGCGCGTGGTGTAATCCGGGTGGGAGCACGTCGTTCGGATTCTGGGAGCGGGACAGTCAACGGGGCGTAGCTTAGCCCGGTAGAGCGCGTGCTTCGGGAGCACGAGGTCGCAGGTTCGAATCCTGTCGCCCCGACTGAGATAAACAAGAATCCCGCAACGACTTCGGTCGTTGCGGGGTTCTTTGCTTTATCCGCCCTACCCGGTCACCCCACGGTCCACTTCGTAATCAGTCGCTGCCACGGAATCACCGCCGCGACCAACGCCAGCGTGACCAGCGTGCCGACCAGCGCCCGCTTCGCCTTGGCGGCCGAACCCGAAGCCTTCTTCACAAGCACACCCGACACGGTGGCGGCGATGACCGCCAGCACCATGAGAAAGGGATGCTCGACCACCAGTCGGCGCAGCGCAGGGTCCTTCATCGTGCCGCTCATGGACCCTCGCGCGGCGGCCACGCCCGGACTGTGGAGCCACAGGCCAATGCCGGCCAGCAGCTGCAGGTGCACGAGCAGCGTCAGCTTCCGTACCAGCCCGGTGTCGGCCTCCGACCAGGTGGCGCGGCGGCCGACCGCCCGCGCGATCACCAGCACACCGACGATGAGAACCGCCCACGCCAGCAGGTTGTGCGTACTAAGCAGGATAGCGTACATCCGATCATCCTCCGGAGAATGAGACGCGACACGCGCGGCGTGTCGCTGTGGACCATGCTCGGAATGTTATCCTGCGCTCAGCCGACGCGCTGTTCTTTGATGCTGGACGCGACGCTGCTGGGCGTCGGAATGGCCTAGCGCGCGGGAATTGACTCTTTCCGCCCGTCGTGGCGTGGGCCGTATTCGGCATCGGCGCGCGCTACACCGACCTGCCGGCCATCGCCGACCCGGCGCGATGGCTCGTGCCCACCGGCCTCATCGGGGGCCTTTGGGCCGCGTTATTCGGTCGCGCCCGCTCCCGGCACTGAGCTGCGCGGGCGCCCGCGGCAATTATTTCGCGGTGGCTTTGGCGAGCGCGGCCTCGAAGGCCAAGCGCGCCGCGTCGTCGCCGCTGATGCGCCGGGTGAGCTCACCGTAGCTCGCCTCCGTCAGGCCCCGTGCCTTCAGCAGCCGGTCTCGCTCCGCGCGGTACTTGCCACGCAATTCGGCCAGGACCTCGGGCTTCTTGTTCTTCGGTTGGGCGTATTCGGCGTCGGCCCGTTCCCGGAGCGTATTCAGCGCCGCGTGGGCACGCGCAAAGGGCAGCATCGCGGCAACGCTGTCCGGGTGGGGCGCGGCGGCGACAAGCGCCACCGCCGTGGGCGTCGGGGCCGACTGGCCCTGCAGCGTGTGGGAGCTTCCCATCATGGCACAGCCGATCGCCAGCAGGGGAACGAGACAGCGCAGCACGGAGGACTCCGGGAGCCGAGGGAGGGCGGTTGGCGGTTGGCGGGACGCCACCCTCGCAAGCTCTGCCCGCTGGCACGGGGCGTCAACGGGTTGACGCGAGAACGCGTTATCTTCTTGCCATCCCGGGTTTCGCGCCCGAGTGTTCCACGCTTGCGGTTCTTCCGTTAATCCCCTCCCGCAGTCCCCCCCCGCACGAGGTCAGGCATGAAGGCGATCTCCGCACTGGCGGTCACGCTCTCATTCGCCGTCGCCCTTCCCGGCCATAGCGATTTGCGGCCTACCAATCCGCCCACGACGCCTCGCGTCGTGGGTCACCCGGTGCTGCCCCGCCCCGCCGCGCGCCGCGCGGGTGCCCCGAAGACGCCGCCGGTGTCGTGGATGGCGCCGGTCGAGCTGAATGCGGTGGTGAAGCAATACTGCCAGAAATGCCACAATCCGACCATGCGGCGAGGAAATCTCTCGCTGGCCGACTTCGACGTGGGGGCGCCCGACGCGAACGCTGATGTCGCCGAGAAAGTGGTCGCGAAGCTGCGTTCCGGCATGATGCCGCCGGTAGGCTCGGCGCGGCCCAGTGTGGATACGCTCGATGCACTCGTCACCTCCCTGGAACGACAACTCGATGCGAGTGCGTTCGCGCATCCGAATCCCGGCCGGCGCACGTTCCAGCGGCTCAATCGTGCGGAGTATCGCTTGGCGATCGCTGACCTGTTGAAGCTCGAGGTCGATGCCACCGCCTATCTCCCGCCCGACACCAAGAGCGACAATTTCGACAACATCGCCGATGTGCAGGCCCTGTCGCCCACGCTGCTGAGCGCGTATCTGCGCGCGGCGAGTGATCTGAGCCGGTTGGCGATCGGTAACGCGGCGGCGAGCGCCGCGTCGCATACGTTCACGATGCCGAAGATGGCGTCGCAGGTGGACCACGTGGAAGGCACGCCGTTCGGTACGCGCGGCGGCATGGCGGTGATTCACACCTTTCCTGCCGACGGCGAGTATCGCTTTGACGTGAACTTCTTCCACGAAACCACGGGGGCCTTCGCGGGCGGCCTGGCCCGGGGAGAGCAGATTGAAATTTCCGTCGATGGTGAGCGCGTCGCGCTGCTCGGCATCGACCGCTTCATGCATGCCTCCGATCCGAATGGCGTGGCCATGGGCAGCGAGCGCGTTCGCATCACGGCGGGACCGCATCGTGTTGCCGCCGCGTTCGTGCCGCCCGCCTTTCAGGGCGTGGTGCAGGATCTCATCAGCCCGCTCAAGTGGTCGCTGAACAGCACGTCCAATGCGGTGGCGTACGGGTTCTCCCTGCTGCCGCACTTGCGCGAGCTCACGGTGAATGGCCCCTACGCCGTAACCGGCGTGTCGGACACGCCGGTGCGTCGACACATCTTCAGCTGCCGTCCCGCCACGGTCACCGCCGAACGGCCATGCGCACAGTCGATTGTGAATCGATTGGGTATGATGGCGTATCGCCGTCCGCTCACGGATGAAGATCGCGCCGGACTGATGTCCCTGTACGAGGCGGGTCGCAAGGGCGGCAATTTCGAAACGGGCGTGCGGATGGCACTCGAGGGCATTCTGGCGAGCCCCGATTTCGTGTTCCGCTTCGAACAGGCGCCGCGTGACGTGGCGGCCGGTGCGAACTACAAGCTGCGCGACATCGACCTCGCGTCGCGGCTTTCCTTTTTTCTGTGGTCGGCGCCGCCGGACCGGGCGTTGCTCACCGCCGCCACCCGCGGCACGCTCTCGCAGACAGCGGGGCTCGAACGCGAGGTCCGTCGCATGCTCAGCGACCCGCGCGCGAAGGCGTTGTCGACCCGTTTTGCGGCGCAGTGGCTGCGCCTGCCCGATCTCGACATCGTGCAGCCCGACGTGCGGCAGTATCCCGATTTCGACGAACAGCTGCGCAGCGCGATGCGACAGGAGACGGAGCTGTTCTTCGACGATCTCGTGCGCCGAGATCGTCCGTTGTTCGAACTCTACAGCGCCGACTACACGTTCGTGAATGAACGGCTCGCACAACACTACGACATGCCCAACGTGGTCGGGCCGTCGTTCCGCCGCGTGAAGTATCCCGATGCCGGACGGCGCGGATTGTTGTCGCACGCCAGCGTCCTCACGTTGACCTCGCATGCCGGCCGCACGTCGGCCGTGGAACGCGGCAAATGGGTCATGGAGGTGCTGCTCAATTCGCCGCCGCCGCCACCGCCACCGGGTGTCCCGGATCTTGAAGCGACCCCCGGCAGCGCATCGGGACGCCTGCTCACGGTGCGTGAGCGTATGGAGCAACACCGCAAGAGCCCCGCCTGTGCGAGCTGCCATAAAATGATGGACCCGATCGGTCTTGCCATGGAGCAGTACGACGTGACCGGCCGACTGCGCGTGCGCGACAACGGTATGCCCATCGACTCGCGCGGCGATCTGTGGGATGGGACCACGGCGAGCACGGTGGCCGAGCTCCAGCGCGCGCTGCTACGCCGCGAGGATGCGCTACTGCGCACGTTTACGCGCAACCTGATGGCGTACGCCATCGGACGTCGTATCGAAGCCTACGATATGCCGACCGTGCGGGGGATTGTGCGCGATGCGTCGAAGCAGGAGCATCGCATGTCGGCCTATATCCTTGGTGTCGTACGCAGCCCCGCCTTCCGCATGCAGCGCGCGGAAGGCGTCATTCCGAAGGCCACCGACGCGTCGCCCGGCGCGTCATCCACATCGTCCCGGTAGCGAATCGCTCATGGCATTCATCACCCGCCAGCCACTGCCGCGTCGCACGTTCCTGAAAGGACTCGGCACGATGGTCGCGCTTCCGTACCTGGACGCGATGATTCCCACGACCGCCTTCGCCGCCAGTGCACCGGCGAATCCGGCGCGTCTGCTCTGTCTCGAGATGGTACACGGCGCGGCGGGCTGCAGCCCGTTCGGCTTAACGGAACACCTGTGGGCTCCGCCGACCGCAGGACGCGCGTTCGATCTCAGCGCGACGTCGCTCTCGCCGTTGGAATCGTGGCGCAAGTACCTCACGATCGTGAGCAATACCGACGTGCGCATGGCGGAAGCGTACAAGTCGGAAGAGATCGGCGGTGACCATTTCCGGTCCAGCGCCGTGTTCCTAACGCAGGCGCATCCGACGCAGACGGAAGGCTCGGACATTTTTGCGGGCACATCGCTTGATCAGATGTACGCGCAGCGCTTTGGTCAGGCGACGCCGATTCCCTCCATGCAGCTGTGCATCGAACCGCTGGATCGCGCCGGCGGCTGTGCCTACGGGTACTCCTGCATGTACACCGACTCGATCAGCTGGAGCGCGCCCACCGAGCCGCTGCCGATGATCCGTGATCCGCGGGTGGCGTTCGAGCAGCTGTTCGGCACGGGCGGCACGCCGACCGAGCGCGCGGACCGCACGCGCAGCACGGGCAGTGTGCTCGACTGGATCACGGGGCGCGTGTCGCAGTTGAACCGACAGCTCGGCGCCAGCGACCGGCGGCGCATGGAGCAGTACCTCGAGAACATTCGCGAAATCGAGCGGCGCATCCAGCAGGTCGAGGCGCGCAACGCCTCCGGTGAGGAACGCGAGTTGGCCGGTGCGCCGGCCGGCGTGCCGGACTCCTTCACCGATCATGTGAAGATCATGTTCGACCTGCAGGTGCTCGCGCTGCAGAGTGATATGACGCGCGTCTTCTCGTTCAAGATGGGACGTGATGCCTCGGCGCGCGTGTATCCCGACAGCGGCGTAGCGACCGGGTTCCACCCGTCGTCGCACCATGGCAACAACCCGGCCCGCGTGCGCGAGTTCGCCGAGATCAACCGCTATCACGTGAGTCTGCTGCCGTATCTGCTGGAGAAGCTCAAGACGACGATGGACGGTGATACACCATTGCTGGATAACACCACGATCGTGTACGGCTCGCCGATGTCGGACAGCAACACGCACAACCACCGTCGCTGTCCGCTGATTCTGCTGGGCGGCGGCCACGGACTTGCCTCGGGCAATCAGCACTTGAAGGCACCCGATGGCACGCCGATGGCCAACGTGATGCTCAGTCTGATGCACAAGCTGGGCATGGACGACATCAACACGTTTGGCGACAGCACCGGCGAATTCGCGTTCTGACCTGTTTGTGACCTGTCTCTGACCAAGCGGAGCGAACGTCGTATGAATCGAGCGATGCTCAAGGTGTTCGGAGTGATCGCGTTGGGCGTCCCTGGTGGACTGCCGATCGCGCTCCCTCCCTCGGCGCCGGTGGCCGATGCCGCGATGCGCGGTGATGGCGCGGCGGTGCGCGCGCTGGTGGCGACCGGGGCCGATGTGAACGTGGCGCAGGGCGACGGCATGACAGCGTTGCACTGGGCCGCCAACCGTGGTGATTCGTCACTCACCGTGGTGCTGCTGCGCGCCAAGGCGCGTCTGGCGGCCACGACGAGGGTGGGGGGCTTCACGCCGCTCCATGTGGCGAGCCAGAGCGGTGCCACCGGCGTGGTGCGCGCGTTGCTGGCCGCGAAGGCCGATGCGCGCGCCGTTACCACCGACGGGGCCTCGCCGTTACACCTTGCCGCCGTGGCCGGCGTGCCGGGTACGATCACCGCCTTGATCGCCGCGGGCGGCGACGTCAATGCGCGAGAACCGTCGTGGGGACAGACGCCGCTGATGGCCGCCGCGGCGCGAGGACGCGCCGATGCGGTGCGTGCGCTGCTGAAGGCCGGGGCGGACCCGGCCCTCACCGCCAAGACCCTGGATATCATGGCCAGTGCGGCGCAGGACCGTCAAGCCAAAGCAAAACGTGACGCGGTGCTGGCGCAGCTGCGCGAGGCGCAAGGACAGGCGAAGAATCCAAACTGGTTGCCGTCGCCGCCGCAGGTGCAGGCGGCGGTGAAAGCCTCCCGCGTGGTGGAGGTGCAGGCCGCCACGGCGGCCGCGCTCGACGGCGCGGCGGCGGCGGGGGCGGCGGAAGAGGCGCGCCTGGCGGCCCAAGGTGGGCGCGGCCTCGATGACGACAATCCCGCTTACAACGAACTGCTTGGTGTGCAGGGTGGCCATACCGCGCTCCTGCTGGCGGTGCGTGAAGGCCAGGTCTTGGCCGTCGATGCGCTGCTTGATGGCGGGGCGAATATCGATCAGGTGAGCGACGGCGATCATACGAGCCCGATGCTGATGGCGGCGATCAACGGGCACTACGACCTCGTGTTGCGGCTGCTGACGCGCGGTGCGAATCCCAACCTTGCCAGCAACGCGGGCGCGGCGCCGCTTTTTGCGGTGCTGAACAAGGAGTGGGCGCCGTCAACCCGAACGCCGCAGCCGGCGTTCCAGTTGCAGCAGAAGGCGACGTATCTCGAGGTGGTCGACGCGCTGCTCAAGGCCAAGGCGAATCCCAACGCGCGGCTGTCACGCTCGCTCTGGTACACCACGTACAACCGCGACAATTTGGGCGTCGACTTTACCGGCGCCACGCCGTTTTTCCGGGCGGCCTACGCGACCGACATTTCCGCCATGACGCTGCTGCTCGCGGCGGGTGCCGATCCGATGATCGCGACGGTCAAGCCGAAACCACGGGCGCGCCGTGGCGCGGTGGCGGTAACGCGCGACGATCCGTCCGGGCTCGCGCCAATTCCCGACGGCGGATTGGGCGTGTTCGCGATTCACGCGGCGGCCGGCGTGGGATATGGTCAGGGCTTCGCGGCCAACGACCACCGTCATACCCCCGACGGCTGGCTGCCCGCGATGCGTTTTCTCATCGAAACGCTGAAGTTTGACGTGAACGCCCGCGACTTCAACGGCTATACACCCTTGCATCATGCCTCCGCGCGGGGGGACAATGTGATGATCGAGTATCTGATCTCCAAGGGTGCCGACGTGATGGCGGTCGCGCGCAGCGGACAGACGACGGTGGATATGGCGAACGGACCCGTGCAGCGTATTTCGCCGTTTCTGGACACCATCGCCCTACTGGAAAAGCTCGGCGCGAAGAACAACCATCGCTGCGTGTCCTGCTGAGTGCGTTCTCGACGGCACACGCGTCGATCGCTTGCCCTGGGCGGTTTGCTGGTGCTCGTGTCGGCGTGCGGCGGGGGTGACAAGGGACCGACGGCGCCGGCGCCCGTGGCGACGGTGGTCATCGCGGTCGGCAGTGCTACGGTGCTCGTGGGACAGTCGCAACAATTCTCGGCGTCGACGATCGCCGCGAGCGGTGCAACGCTGACCGGGCGCGTGGTGCGTTGGAGTTCGTCCAACGTGTCCGTGGGCACGATGTCGGACGCCGGACTGCTGGTTGGCATCGCGACCGGTGCGACGACGATCAGCGCGACAAGTGAAGGCCGGAGCGGCACGGCGATTATCACGGTCCTTCCCGTTCCGGTGGCGCGCGTGAGCATCACGCCTTCCGCAGGGTCACTGTTGGTGGGCCAGACGCTGCAGCTCTTGGCCACACCGATGGACAGCGTCGGCGGCGCGTTAACGAGTCGCGACGTCACATGGACATCGAGCGAGGCCTCGCGGGCGACGGTGTCCGGTAACGGCCTCGTCACGGCCCTCACGGCGGGCTCCGTCGTCATTTCAGCGGTGAGTGAGGGGCGGAGTGGCTCGGCGTCGGTTTCCGTGCTTCCCGTGCCGGTAGCGAGCATTGCGGTCGTCACGCCATTTACGCTTGTTCCCATTGGGCAGACGCTCCAGCTGTCGGCTTCCACGCGCGACAGCGTGGGCGGAGCGCTCGTGGGTCGGGCGATTACCTGGACGTCGAGCGATCCGACGAAGGCGTCGGTGTCGGGCTCCGGCGTGTTGACGGCGCTCAGCGTGGGCGTGGTATCGGTTGCGGCGGCCAGCGAAGGTCGGAGTGGCAGTGCCGCCATTACGGTCACGGCGTCACAGGCCCCGGTCATCTCGGGTGTCTCACCAGTCACGCTGACGCCTGGTCAGACGGCGACGCTCACCGGCATCGGCTTCGCGGAGTCGACGGTCGGGAACACGATCACTGTGCGTGGGATGCCGGCAACGGTCGTGAGCGCGTCGCCCACGCAACTCACGTTTGAGGTGCCCTGCGTGAATAGCGGGGCCGTGTCAATTCTCGCCAGGACATCGTTAGGCGTCAGCGTCCCGCTATCCGTCGCTATGACGGTCACCTCGCGGCCGCTCGCCCGCGGCCAGTCGGTGATACTCACCGCGGCCGACGCCAGCGCCTGCAACGAACTGCCCTCGCTGACTCCTGGCGCACGCTACGTAGTGGTGGTGTCGAGCGCCGCCACCTCAGCGAACTCGCAGACCGACTTTCTCTTCGGCGGCAACACCCCGTCGCCGACCGCCAGCGTGATGCGAGTTATCGCTCCATCGGCGCGAAATGCATCGATGAGTGTGACGGCGCCACAGCCCCCCGACGCCCACTTCGCACATCTCGAGCGGGAACGGGCACTCTATGCCTCGCTGCAGGCCAGTGGCGCGTTTCGGGAGCGACCGGTCCGCGCGATTGCCTCAGGCACGTCGGCGCGCAGCGTGGCCCCGCCCGCCACGGGCGACATGCGCTCGTTCTACTACAATTTCGGCGGCTGCGCCGACTCCATGAACACGTTTCGTGGGCGGGCGATTTACGTCGGCACGCGGGGCGTGATCTGGGAGGATTCGGCCAATACGCTGCAATCGTCGACCGACAACGGCCTCGCCGTCTTTTATGCGCGACTCGGACAGATTTTCGACGAGGATCAGTATGAGGCGATCCGCAGCACGTTCGGCGATCCACTGCGGCGTGATGCGCTGCTGGACAACGACGGACGGCTGCACATGGTTTTCACGCAAAAGTTGAATGGCAGCGGCGCGGCAGCGTACGTGACCTCCTGCGATCAATCGCTGCGCAACACGACGAATCGGGCGGCCAGCAATGTCGGTGAGCTGTTCTATGGCACGGTGCCGACGAGTGCCGGGTCGAATGTGAACAGCGTGGCGTTCCCCGACGGCTGGTTTTATTTCATGGCGCGTACGGTGGTGCACGAGGTGAAGCACATCGCGTCGCTCTCCGCCCGCGTGGCGAATGGTGCCCCGACGTTCGAGACGTCCTGGCTGGAGGAGGGCACGGCGCGTCACGCCGAGGAAATCTGGGCACGTTCGTCGCTGCATCGTGTGCCGTGGAAGGGAAACACCGGCTACGGCAACGCTGGCACCAACGGACTGTTCTGCGATTTCAACCCGACGAATGCGACCTGCAACGCCGCCGATGCCTTGCGGCGTCCAAGCTACGGCATGCGCCGCCAATTCAACGAGATCAGGCCAAAGCTGCTCGAGCCGTGGAATTGGTCGCCCTACGGCGATGCCACTGGCCAAACGGGGTCGGTGTTTTACCAGACGGTGTGGTCGCTCGTGCGGTACGCCATCGACCGCTACGGCACGAGCGATGCGGCCTTTCTCGGCGCGCTCACCAACAGCCTGACCAGCGGCACCACGAATCTGGCAGCGGTGTCCGGGGTGCCGATGGAACGGCTCATCGCTGGCTGGGGACTGGCGCTGTTTGCCGATGACTATCCCGGCCTGGGCACCGCCAACGCCGACGTCATCATTCCGACGTGGAACTGGCGGGAAATCTACGCCGGTTTGAATGCCGATCCTGGTTGGAGCGCGCGATGGAACACACCGTTTCCCGTCGCCCCACTTGCGGTGCCATTCGGCGTGTTCGAGACGACGCGATTGGGGCTGCGCGGCGGTGCGCATGCCTACTTCGAGCTGTCTGGCGCGTCGACCGCGACGCAATTGCTTCAGCTTCGCAGCGTGACGGGTGGGACGCCGTCCACCAATCTGCGTCTGGCCATTCTTCGACTGCAATGAGCATCGCCCATCGCCGCTTGCTCCGTTGGCGCGTCGTCGTATCGGCCGTCGTGGCGGCGGCGAGTCTGGCCCCGCTGGCGGGATGCCGACGAGCCAATCTTATGGCGACGCCTGACGCCGTGCCGGTGGCCGACACGTTGCGCGGTATCGTGGCGATCACGGGAAGCGAGCCGCTGACGATGGTACAGCTGACGACCGCCGACGGCAGTGCATGGCGACTCGTGGGGGACTCGTTGACGGAGTTGCGCGCCGCGTCAGGTCTCGAGGTGGTGGTACGAGGTATGGTGCTCGCTCCCGAGCGCGAGTCGCGTCCGAGCGCGCGATTCCATGCGGTGCGCTTTCTGGTGCGCCGTGCCGATGGTGTCGCGGCGCAGGATGGCGTGCTCGAACGGGAGGGTTCCGGCTTCGTGCTGCGTTTGGATGACGGTCGGCGCGCGCCGCTGGTGGTCGTGCCAACGACACTGCGCGAACGGATCGGTGCGCGGATCTGGTGGGCGGGGCCGTTGGATCGCGCCCCCATTGCCTATGGAGTCCTGACAGCACGACGCTGAACGGTGCTATTTCGACGACACGCCGTGAAGCGTACGCCATGTGATGCACTCTTTAGGGACGCGTGATTTGACAATCGCTTGTTGCAACGGTAAGTCAGCATTGCCTCTTCGGCCGACGTCGCACACACCGTGCGTCCTCGGCCGTCATGCGTGCTGAAGGTGTCCGCCGTCTGCACAACGTCCGACTCAAATCCGAGGAGAGTCGATGTCCAGAACGTTCCGCGCTACGCGATGCCTCGTCCCGCTCGCGCTCCTCTGCCTCGCCGGGAGCGCGCGCGCGCAAAGCCCAGTCACCATTAGTGGGCAGATCGCCGATTCCACCTCGAAGCGACCGTTGGTCGGCGCCGAGATCACCGTGCTGCGCGATGCCGATGGCACGCTCGCGGGCAGTGCCAGAGCCGGTGAAAGCGGTCGGTTCACGGTGGTCGCGAACGCCACCGGTTTGGTGACCGTGCGGGTGCGCCTCGTTGGCTACACGCAGCAGCAGCGACGGCTTACGCTCGCCGCCGGCCAGAGCTACACGGCGAACTTCAATCTCGTCGAGCGGTTGATGCAGCTTGATCAGGTCGTGGTGACGGGCACCGCTGGCGTCACGCAGCGTCGCGCCATCGGCAACGTGGTGAGTATCGTCGATGCCGCGAAGGTGCTCGAAATCGCACCTGCCCGCAGCGTGACGGAGTTGATCGGCGCGCGCACCCCCGGGTTGATCGTGCTGCCGTCGACTGGTCAGGTCGGTACCGGCGCGCAGCTCCGCGTGCGTGGCACGAGCAGTCTCTCGCTCAGCAACGAGCCGATCGTGTACATCGACGGCATCCGCATGGACGCCACGGCATCACGCGGTCCGGGTCAGCGCGGTGGTGCCGGCGCGAGTCGCTTGAACGACATCAATCCGCAGGACATCGAAAGCATCGAAGTGATCAAGGGCCCCGCCGCCTCGACACTCTACGGCACCGAAGCCTCCAACGGCGTCATTCAGATCATCACGAAGCGCGGCAAGTCGGGCAAGCCGCGATTCGATTTCACGACGCGTCAGGGCACAAACTGGATGGCGAATCCGGAAGGTCGCGCCGGTTACAACTACGGACGCAACGCGACCACCGGCGCGATCGAGAAGGTCAACTTGTATCGCCAGGAAGCGGAGTTCGGCAATGGCCCGATCTTCACGAACGGGCGCAACGCAGGCTACAACGCGAGCCTCAGCGGCGGCACCGACGACGCGCGGTATTACATCGCCGGCTCCTGGGATGATGACGTCGGCATCGTGAAACACAACTACGACAAGAAGTTCAGTGCGCGCGCCAATCTCGACATGACGGCGGGGAAGACCCTTCGCCTGTCGGCGAGCCTCGCGCACGTGCGTGATCGTGCCCGCCTGGCGCAGGGCGCCATCGACATCGACCCGTTCAGTCAACTGGTATGGGGTACGCCGCTCACGCTCAGCAGCGGAAAGCGCGGATTCTACAACTCGCCTCCGGAAAGCTGGGACGATGCGGTCAGCCTGGCCGATATCGATCGCACCACGTTGAGCCTCAAGGCGAATTTCGCGCCGAAGCCGTGGTTCACGCATCGCCTCACAACAGGATTCGACGTCGGTTCGGAGAACGCGTCGTTTCTGTATCCGCGCCAGCCGCTTGGCAATCTCGACTTCCTCGCCAGCAATGGCCTCGGCGCAAAGAACGTCGCGCGCAGTTCGCGCACGGTGTTCACGCTCGATTACGCAGGCTCCCTCAAGTACAACGTCGGTCCGTTCGGCCTGACGAGCTCCATGGGTCTTCAGGCGTTCCGGAACGAACTGAGCTCGATCGGAGCGTCGGCGCTCACCTTCCCCGCCGGCCCGATCACGACCGTCTCCGGTGGTGCGACCCGCGGCGGCACGGAGGATTACCTCGCGAACGCCACGGTTGGCATGTTCGTGCAGCAGGAGCTGGCGTGGAACAACCGCGTCTTCCTCACGGCGGCGGTGCGCGGTGACGACAACAGCACGTTCGGCGAGGACTTCTCCGCGATCTACTATCCGAAGCTGAGTGGCTCGTGGGTGATCAGCGAGGAGCCGTGGTTCACGTTGCCCTTCACGCAGTCGCTGCGTCTGCGCGGCGCGATCGGCGCCGCCGGAACGCAACCGGGCACGTTCGACGCGTCGCGACTGTACGACCCGAGCGTCGGTTATCAGAACGCCGCTGGACTGGTGCCGGCCTCGTTCGGCAATCCGGCCCTCCGGCCCGAGCGCAGCACGGAGTCGGAAGCCGGTTTCGAAGCCACGATGTTGGATGGTCGTGTGGAGCTCGAATACACGTACTATCAACGCAACGTGACCGACGCGATCGTCAACTCGCCGATTCCGCCCTCGATCGGTTTCCCGGGCTCACAGGTCGTCAACATCGGCACGGTGAAGGGCTGGGGTAACGAAGTCGGCCTGAACCTGAACGTGTTGCGCGGCGAGAAGCTGGCATGGGAAGTGGGCACGCAGATTTCGAATAACGGCAACCGTATCGTCGACATGGGCGGCACGCAGTTCCTCACCGTCGGTGGCGGTGGACAGGCACAGAACCGCGTGGGCTTCGGGATCGCCGACTTCTTCATGTACAAGGTGAAATCCGCCACGATCGATGCCAACGGCACGGTCCTCACGTCGATCTGCGACGGCGGAACCGGCAAGGCGAAGCTCGAACAAGGTGGCGCGGATGTCCCCTGCTCGGCGGCCCCGCGCGTGTACTGGGGTCACTCGCAGCCCACGTGGCAGTTCGGCATCAATTCCACGGTGACGCTGTTCAAGAACCTGCGCTTGTACGCCCGAGTGGACGGCAACGGTGGTCACATCCAGTCAAACACCGAGATCCGCGCGCTGCACAATCAAGGCTCGACGGAGGCGGTCATCCTGCGCAACGACCCGCTGCTGCAGGTCTATCGCGCGATCGAAGCCGACGTGCCGGGTACGTATAAGGCCGGTTTCCTCCGCCTGCGCGAAGTATCGGCGACGTACACGATCGCGCCGAAGTTCGTGCGCATCATCGGCGCGCAGGGTGGCACGGTCAGTGTGGCCGGACGCAACCTGTCGATGGTCTGGACGGAGCAGCACGGATGGAACACGTCACGCGACGGTCGCATCGACGTCGATATCGCCGGCCGCCATGCGTGGGACCCGGAGGTTCGTGCCGTCGGACAGCTGTCGAACGGATTCCAGACGATCCTGCCACCGACGGCAAGTTTCGTGACCACGGTCCGCCTCACCTTCTAACCCACCGAGACGATCATGATGAAGATCACGTTCCGGCGTGCGGCGCTGGTGCTCTCGCTCGCGGCCACCGCGTCATGCAACAGCCTGCTGGCGGTTGATAACCCTGGACGCGTGACCGCGGATGCCCTGAGCGATCCCGGCCTCGCGCCAATTCTCGCAGCGGCCGCGCTGCAGACGGCGCAGTGCGCCTTCGTGCAGTTCGCGGCCACCACCGGCATGCTCTCCGGCGAGTACCTGTCGTCGAACGGGTTCGTCGACAATCACCCGTGGGAGTGGCGCGGCGTCATCGAAATCAAGCAGGCACCGGGCGGCTGCCCGGGCAACCGCGCGGCGACGTCGATGGGATTCTACACGCCGGCCCAACAGGCACGTTTTCAACTGGAAGATCTGAACGCTCGCCTGCAGGCGTTCACGGATGCGCTGGTGCCGAATCGCCAGCGCATGCTGACCGAGACCAATGCCTACGCCGGCTACATGTACGTGCTGCTTGCTGAAGCCATGTGCGAGATGGCGATCGACGGCGGCCCGAAGCTCACGTCGGCCGACGTGTTCGCGATTGCCGAGAAGCGATTTACCGACGCGATCGCCACGGCGACGACGATCAATGACGCGAGTTTGCTGAACATGGCGCGCGTCGGGCGGGCGCGTACGCGACTGAATATCGGGAACCTGGCGGGGGCGGCGGCCGACGCGGCGCTCGTGCCGAGCGGCTTCACACGCATCGCGGAATTCTCCGAGGTGGCCGTCACGCGCGAGAACCGTATCTACAACCTCACGGTGCGGAGCAACTACCTCTCCGTCGGCCCCGACTACCGCGGCCTGACGGTGAACGGCGTGGCCGACCCGCGCGTGCTGGTGAACAATCTGAATCGTGTCGGTCTCGACAACGTGACGCCGATGTGGCAGCAGCAGAAATTCAGCGGCAGCGGTGGGGCGCCGCTGACGATCGCGTCGTACGCTGAGGCGCAGTTGATTCTCGCCGAAGCATCGACGGGGCAGGCGGCCATCGGTGCGCTCAATCGGGTGCGCGCGCTCTCCAGCATCGCGCCGCTGCCCGCGCCGGCGGCCGGCACGGACATCGTGGCCATCGTGATCGAAGAGCGTCGTCGGCAGCTCTTCAGCGAAGGTCAGCGGTTTGGCGACATGCTTCGCAAGAGGATCCCGTTCCCCTCGACGGGCGTGAACCGGAAGGGGCAGGCCTACAGCAACATGACCTGTATTCCGCTTCCCGACGTGGAGACGCGCAACAACGTGAATTTCAAGAGCTGACGTCGATATCAGCGCAAAGACGCGACGGGTTCCGGGTTCCGGGCAGATGAAAAGTTGTCTTGGTGTACACAATCTTGCGGACGGTCCCACCCAGACGGATGTTATCGCCGGTACCGACTTGCATCGGTCAAGTGTCCCCTCCCCCGTTCCCGGATCCCACCCATGAAACTTGGACGTCATCTCGCGGGCCTTGTCTTCACTGCGAGCATAGTCACGCTCGGCTTCGCCTCGCCTCTTCAGGCACAGACCACCGGCACAGTGGAAGGCAAGGTGACGCTGGGTCAATCCGGCGAAGTGCTACAAGGCGCCTCCATCGGCGTGGTGGGTACGCAGGTCGGCGCCATCACACGCGCCGACGGCACCTATCGATTCACGATGCGCCCAGGCACGTACGACCTGCGTGTGCGCATGCTGGGATACGCGGGCAAGACCACCAGTATTACGGTGGCCGCGGGTGGACGGGTGACGCAGGACTTCGTGCTCGAGAAGTCCACTACGCAACTCGAAGCCGTGGCGGTGACCGGCTCGCGTGGCGGGGAGCGGACCCTCGTAAAAAGCCCCGTTCCCGTGGACGTGATCAACACGGCGGCCCTCAAGGCAACGGGACGTGTTGAGACGGCGCAGATGCTGCAAGCGGCGGCGCCGTCGTTGAATTTTCCGCGCCCCGCCGTGGCCGACGGCACGGACCACGTGCGCCCGGCTACCCTGCGTGGCCTCGCGCCCGATCAGACATTGGTGCTCGTGAATGGCAAGCGTCGCTACACGAGCGCGCTGATCAACAACAACGGGACGGTCGGTCGTGGCACCTCGGCGGTGGACCTCAACGCCATCCCGGCGTCCATGATCGACCGCATCGAAATCCTGCGTGACGGCGCGGCAGCGCAGTACGGCTCCGACGCCATCGCGGGGGTCATCAACATTATCCTGAAGGGCGCTGGCACCGGCGACGTGTTCAGTCAGACCGGCCAGTTCAACACCGAAGTCCCGGGTCTGGGCAAGCGCAATGACGGCACCAACACGGTGGTGAGCGCCGATCAGGGGCTGTCGTGGGGCAACGGCGGCTACTTCCATGCCGGCGTAGAATGGCGCAACCGCGCGATGACGAACCGTACGTTCGGCGATCCGCGCCAGCAGTATCCCACCGGCGACCCCCGTGAAGCGACCGCGAAGCGTTTCACGCACTGGTCGGGTGACGCGGCGACGGTAGACTTGGTCGGCATGTTCAACGCCGCGCAGAACCTGAATGACAACGTGCAGATGTACGCGTTCGGCTCCTTCGGCAAGCGGGACGGCCGGTCGACGGGCTTCTTCCGCCGTCCGCTTCAGACCGCGCAGGTGATTGCCAATTTCTACCCCGACGGATTTCTGCCGAACATCGAGTCGAACATCGACGATATCTCGATCGGTGGCGGCGTGAAGGGCACGGCCAAGGGATGGGACTGGGATCTCAGCCAAGTGTACGGCAACAACGCGTTCCAGTTCATTATCTCGAATTCAAACAACGCATCGATGGGGCTCGCCAGTCCGAAGAGGTTTAATGCCGGCACACTCGGCTTCGGTCAGGCGCTCACCAATCTCGACGTCACGCGAAAGTTCGATGTGAACGGTCGCCCGCTTCGCGTATCGAGCGGCGCCGAGTTCCGCTGGGAGAACTACTCGATCGAGGCGGGTGAGGAAGCCTCGTACGTGAATGGCGGCGTTCCGGTGCTCGACGCCAGCGGCACCCCGGTGCGCAACAACGCCGGCAACACCTCGATCGCGCTGGTCGGTTCCCAAGTGTTTCCCGGCTTCTCGCCAAAGGATGCGCTGGATCGCTCTCGGACGGCCGGTGCGGCGTACCTCGACGTCGAAAGCGACCTGACCGCCAAGTGGCTGGTCGGCGCGGCCGCACGCTTCGAGAACTTCAGCGACTTCGGTTCGAAGGCGACCGGTAAGCTCACCTCCCGCTTCGCGCTGACGGAGAAGTTCGCCATCCGTGGCGCGGCGTCGACCGGCTTCCGCGCGCCGTCGCTGCAGCAGAGCTACTTCACGTCGACGGCAACGACGTTCGTGAACGGTCTCCCGGTGGACATCAAGACACTTCCCGTGGCCAGCAGGGAGGCACGCCTGCTCGGTGCCACCGAGCTGAAGCCGGAGAGCTCGGTCAACCTGAGTGCCGGCGTCACGATGCAGCCCACGAAGAGCCTCACGGTCACGGCCGACTACTACAACATCGCCATCAGCGACCGCGTCGTGCTCTCCGAAAACTTCATCGGCGCGGGCGTCGTCAACTTCTTCGCTCAGAATGGCCTCACGGGTGTCGGCGGTGGGCGCTACTTCACCAACGCGATTGACACCAGGACCAAGGGTCTCGACGTGGTCGTCAATTACGGCCTGGACCTCAAGGCCAACGGCATCGTGCGCCTTACGGCGGGCTACAACCAGAATAGGACGAAGGTGACGAAGGTCGTGGTGAACACGCCGGCGCAGCTGGGTAACCTGAATGAAACATTGTTCGGCCGCGCCGAGCGTGGCCGCATCGAAATGGGCCAGCCGCGCAACAACCTCGTGATGAACGGCACGTACGAGAGGGGGGACCTCTCTCTGACGCTGCGCAGTCAACGGTTCGGGCAGGTCACTGGCGTGCAAGCGCTCGCCACCGGCACTGCGCGTCAGGTCCCCGACCTGGTGCTCAGCCCGAAGTTCATTACCGACATCAACGCGTCATACAAGCTGTTCAATCGCGCAACGCTCACGCTCGGCTCCGACAACGTCTTCGACGTGTACCCGGATGCCATCACGGATCTCGGCAACGTCGCGACGAACTACAGTGGCCAGGGCACCTACGGGGTGTACCGCTTCTCCGGTCTCTCGCCGTTCGGCTTCAACGGACGGTACATGTATGCCCGCGTAAGCTTCGGCCTCTGATCAAGCGAGGGGTTCTGCGAGACCCTTCACGACACGCCAACGCCCCGCCGCAACGAAGATTGCGGCGGGGCGTTGGCGTGTCGTGAAACCCTCGTTGCGGCGCTACGGCGTGCCGCCCTTGAGTGTGCGATACTGCGCCACGGCCGCGTTCACTTTCTGATCGACGGCGATCTTGCCGATGGCGGCAGAGGCCTTGGTCGGATCGCCCGTCACACCGGCGTCCGGTCCGCCTCCATTCGGCATGAGCTTGTCCAGCCGAATCCCGTCGCTGAACACGTACAGCAGCTGTGAGGTATCGCTGGTGCCCGCATGCGATCCCACCATTTGCTCGTCCCATCCATACGTGGCTTTCAGGTAGTCGCGTATCTGCAGGCGCCCTTTCTGGTAGTAGTCGACCAGCGCGTACACACGGACGCCGGTACCGGCCCATTCCGCGTTGAGCGCGTTCGCCACGGCGGTGAGGCCGGCTTGGTTACCCCCACTATCCCCGATAAGCAGGATGTCGGTGAATCCGTGCACGCGCAGCGATCGCACGGCCGCGTCGAGCAATCGATCGTAGCTGGGTGACGGCAGCGAGATGACACCGGGCTTGTCACCGAAACCGGGACGCGTATAGTCGCCCTCCGGCACGTACTGCACCGTGGGCGCGACCAGCGCGTTACCGAGTTGCGCGGCGATCTGTCCGGCTGCAAAGGTGACGATGTAATTGTGTTTGCCCATCACCATATGCGGGCCGTTCTGCTCCGTGCCGCCGGTGGGGATGATCGCCACGCGCTTGCCACCTTGAATGGCATCGCGAATCTCGGTCCAGGTCATGGCCTCGAGGTATGGAGCCGCCAGCAGATTCGGGCGCTCCTGCGCGTGCAGCGCGGAGGTGATCCCTACCGTCGCGATCGTGCTCAGTAGCAGTCTGCGCATCAGAAGCCTCCCGATGTGGCGCGCGACGCACGAATCTGCGCCAACGCGTTGTCGATCTTGATCTGCACCAATGTTTTCCCGAACGCCGCGGTAGCCTTGGTGGGATCGCCGTTCACACCGCTGTCCGGGAAACCGCCGCCGGGAGCAAGCCGATCGCGTCGAACCAGTGCCGGGTTCACGAACAGCAGCTCCGACGTATCGACCATCCCCGCATGACTGCCGATGGCGTCCATCGAGAAGCCGAGGCCGCCGAGATACGTGCGAATATCGGCCGTGGATTTTGTGTAGTAGTCGCCGATGAACATCGCGCGACCACCTGTGTCCTTCCACGCCGCATTGAGCTGTTCGGCCGCGGCCTTCATGCCGTTCTGATTGCCGCCGGAATCGCCAAGCAGAATGAAGGTGGTGAATCCTCCAGCGCGCAGACTCTTGGCCGCATGCACCAGCAGTTCGATGAACCGATCTTCGGGGAGGGTCATCGATCCCGCCTTCGCCATATGACCACGGAGCGGCGTTTCCCAGCTTCCTTCGGGAACGTAGGTGATGATCGGCGCCACCAACGCGTCGCCGAGTGTACGGGCGATGCGCTCAGTGGTGTGCTGCAGAACGTACTTGTGTTCACCGGTGACCATATGCGGGCCCTTCTGCTCCTGCCCCGCCGTGCCGATGATGATCGTTTTTGTGCCGGCGAGTATTCGATCACGGATTTCCATCCATGTCAGCTCATCGATGAACACCGGCGGGGCGGCCTTGGCCGCGACGGGCTGCGCGCCAGCGCGGCCCCCGGCGAGCAGCAGCGCCATCAACGTGAGAACGGGCACTCGCATCGACTGCGTCTCCTCTGTTGAGGTGGGTGGAAACCAAACGTGGCGCCCTTGGTCGGGGCGCCACGTCAGCGGTCACCACGCGTTGGCGCCGTGACGCGGCACCGTAAGCTTAGCGCGGGAAATTAATGTTGGTCTGCTTCTCCGACAGCGGCGTGGCGAAGCACAGGTCACGGCCCGGGATTTCCTCCTTGGGATCGAGTGCACCCGGTCGGGTCAGCGCCGCCCAGCGACGCAGATCACCGAGACGGCGTCCTTCCAGCCACAGTTCGATACCGCGCTCACGCTTCAGCGCCGCCCACGCTTCCGCAAGGCTGCTGGCCGTGACCGGCGCCAGCGACAGCGCCGTACGCCGACCGTTGATCGATGTGAGCGCACCAGCGAGGTCACCCGCGACGAGCTTCACCTCGGCTTCGATGAGACGCATCTCCCAACCCGATACGAGATTGATGGGCGAGGTGAGCGTGGGATACTTGGTCTGGAAGTACCACCGGACGCGCCCGAGTGTGCCGACGGCCGCATCGCCGACCAGGATGGTCAGGCTGCTATCGAAGGGGACACGCGGATCACGCGTCGCCCGGCGATACGTCTCGATGTAGGTGTTCCACACGGTATGCGCACGATACGGCTGGTTCGCGCTTGCCCAGAAGA
This sequence comes from Gemmatimonadota bacterium, assembly GCA_031363815.1. GTDB lineage: Bacteria > Gemmatimonadota > Gemmatimonadetes > Gemmatimonadales > Gemmatimonadaceae > Gemmatimonas. The sequence goes on along the minus strand of JANLVC010000047.1, from coordinate 8,660 downwards.
TGCGATTGTACTGATCGAGCTCGTTCTGGAAGTACGTCATGCGATACGCGAAGGTGCTCGGTATCGCCGCCGCATCGGTTGCCGCACCGGCCGTGTTGTTGCGCAGCAGCCGAACCGACGCCCGACCTGCCGTGGCCGCTTGAACAAGGTTGGCGTTATTCGCCGCCGTGGCCACCGCGATCGCCTCGGTAAAGTTCGCCTCGGCGCGCTCGAAATACACCGTGTGCGGGCCTGGCGCCCCACCATTGATCACTCCCTCACAGAAGTTCTCGCCGAGATGTCGATTTGCGAAGGCGGCCCAAACCAGGGCCTGCGCGAGCGTCACGCTGGTTGTCGACGGCGCACCGAGTACCGTCTTGATGCGCGTGACGGCATCTTCGGCGGTCCAGCGGGCGCGCTGAGAGAAATTCCAGTAGTTGTCACCGTCATTGTCGACCAGCTTGCCATTCTGGTGCAGCACGGAGATGCCGAACGCTCCAGTGGAACCGGCAGGGAAGATTTCACGGCTGGCGGCACCGCCGGTGTACGCGACCCAGTTGAGCGCCTCAGCCAGGTCGCGGCCGGAGCCGCTCACCAGTGAACTCAGGGCAGATGGGGTATTCAGTGCTTCTGCCCGGATTGGCCCCGGATTGACGGCATCGAGCGCGCAGCCCGAGAGCCCGACGAGCACACAGAGCGGAGCGGCGGCGCGAAGCATGCGTCGAGGCATGATCGCGCGCCCTGAGGAAATCGAAGTAAGCATCAGCACGTTCCTCAGTAAGAGATGCGGAGCGACATCAGGAAGATCGCCGGTGCCGGGATCTGCTCGTTAATGCCACGCACGGTCGCGTTGAACGAATCGTTGTTCGTCATTTCAGGGTCGAACAGCGGCATTCCGAAGTTACTGCGGAAGAGATTCTGTGCCGAGAACACAAAAGTGCTGCTCGCCGTGCGCGGAATCAGCTTGCCCAGCGGCACGGTGAGCGAGATGTCGCGAATGCGGAAGAAGTCGGCTTTAAAGATGAACATGTCCGTCCGGACGTTGGCCGGAATGCAGGTCAGCGTTTCGCGGGCGGTGATCGGCCGGCCCGCCGCGATGTTGGCGTAGGCATCGAAGCAGGTCGGCCAGAGCACCGAGCGAGACAGCGCGTTGAACGACGCACCCTCTTCGATAAAGGCGCCACCCTGATACTCGCCGCGCACCGACAAGCTGATGTTCTTCCAGCCGCGGATGTTGACGTTGCCACCGATGATCTTGGTCGGCTGGCTCGGGCCGAAGTCATAGTTCGACACGGTATCCGGTGCAACGCCGCGCGCTTCGGCGTTGCGAATGAGCTTGCCGCGCACGACCGGTGCCTGCTTTCCTTCGACAACCCAGCCGGAGTTCCCGACGGTGAAGGGCGGCGCGCCGCCGAGGCTGATCACCTTGCTGTCGTTCGTGGCGAGGTTGAGACCCGCCTTCAAACCCCACGATTCGCGATTGATGACATCGTGGTTGAGTGCCAGCTCGATGCCCGACTTCTGCATCTCACCAACGTTCCTGAGCGAGGTGGCGAGAAAGCCTTCACTCGGAACCGACCGCACGCCGAACAAGGCGTCCGTCGTGGTGGCGTTGAAGTACGTGAAGTCGACGGTGGTCCGACCGCTGAAGAGCGTCTGGTCGAACCCAAGTTCCATTTCCGTGGTGCGCTCCGGACCCAGATCGGGATTGCCAAGATTGGCAGGGCGCACGGCGGTGGCAGTGCCCCAGCCGACTTGATTATAGGTCCGCACCGCGGCGAAGGCGCCAGGTGCACGGCCGGCCGAACCGAAGGCACCGCGCAACTTGAGCGTTCCGTACTTCTCCTGCCAGAACGACTCGTCCGACAGCACCCACGACCCGTTGACCTTCGGATAGAACTGGAGGCCGAAGTCCTTACCGAAGGCGCTGTTGCCGTCGAGTCGACCGCCCACGGTTACGAAGTAGCGGTCCTTGAAGCCCATGAGAATGGTACCGAACGCGCCGCCCGTGATGACGCGCTGCCGATTCTCGTCGGCGTTCTTGATGGCTCCACTGGCGACCGTCGGATCCGACGGCGTCGCGAAATTCTCGGCGAGCGCGACCACGTCACCCACCATCGAGTTGACGTACTGCGTACCCGCCGAGGCGGTGACCTTCAGATCACGGCCAAGATTGAACTCGTAGTTGTTCACCCAGTCTGTGCTGAGCGTCGTATTCGCCCATCGCTGGTTCTGGATGACGCCAAGAGGCGCCGCGGGGAACCCGAAGGGGCGCACGTTGCGGTTCTCGAGCGCCGCGCGGTCAAGGCCCACGGTCAATCGGCTGGAGAAACGCGTGAAGGGTGTCCACGTGCCCGTCAGACCCATGATCAAGCGGTCGATGTTCGTGGCCAGCTGCTGCGCCAGGACCCTGCGGATCGTGTCCGGCGTGGCGTTGCCAAAGTAGTTGCGGTCGCGGCGGAAGGCGTTGAGCGTAAGACCCTGCGCGTTGTTACCGGCCGGCGTCTGATCGATGAGGTTGTTGGTGTAGGCACTGCTCCAGTTCATCGCCAGCTTCTTCATGGGCTGGAAGTCGAGATTGGCCCGCACCTGATACTTGCGGTCCCGGTCGTTGGGCAGCACGCCATCGACGTTCTCGACGTTGGTCGAGAGCAGGTACTTGAGATTGTCGCCGGTCCCACCCGCCACCTGGATCTGCGTGCCGTAGCGCGCGGCATAGTTGTCGAGACCGGGGATCCAGCCGGAGCCTTCGCCGTTCCGCAGGAACGGATCCATGAAGAGCAGCGGCACCGAGTCGGTGCCGAACTTTTGCAAGCTGCTGACGCCGCCGTTGAAGCGCACCTGCCACTTCGCGGCACCACCCACGCCGCGCTTGGTGAAGATCTGGATTACGCCCGCGGCGGCGTCGGTGCCGTACAGCGTGGCGGCGGCCGCCCCCTTCACGATTTCGATGCGATCGATATCGTCCGGGTTGATGTCGTTGAGCGGACTGGAATTGGAGTTGGCACCGCGCTGTGTGGTGCCCGTGAAGATACCATTGCGCGGATACTCATCGCTGCGCGTGCGCACGCCGTCAATAAAAATCAGCGGCTGGTTCGTGAGCGAAACGCTGGTCGTGCCGCGCAAGCGAATGGCGGAGCCGCTGCCGGCATTGCCGACACCACCACCGACTGTGACGCCGGCAAGGCGCCCGGACAACATATTCGACACATTCGTGGGCACTTCGGGAAGGTCCGCGACCTTCACCTGCGCAATGGAATTGCCGACTTCGCGCTTGCGCGCTGAACCGCCAGTACCGGTGATGACGACTTCATCGAGCGACAGCGCGCTGACGGTCAACGCGAAGGCCACGGTCGCGGTCGCACCGGCCGTGACCACGGTGGGCTTGTCGAGCGGCGAATAGCCGATCAGTCGCGCGCGCACTACCTGATTTCCCGCGGGCACGGACGCGATCGTGAAGGTGCCACTGGCGTTCGTGATCGCTCCCAAGGTCGTGCCGGGAATGGCAATCTGCACGTTGGCCAGCGGCAAACCGGTACCGCTATTTGTTACGGTACCACGGACCGTGCCGAGCGCGCCTTGCGCCTCGGTGGAGAGTGGCATCATCGTGCTGCCAACTGCCATCGCGGCGACCAGCGCCGCGAAAGCTCGGCCGCCAACGTATCGGCGGAAGCGCATCATGACCTCCATGCGGGTAATGGGATGAAGCACGTCGCACGGCCGGGAAGGGGAGGCAGGCGATGTCTGGCAACGCAACGCGGGCGCAATGCATCGTGCGCGTCCCGCGAATCGGAAAAGCGGACTCGCGACTAGATTCGGCCTCAGGCAATAGCTTGTCAATCATTTCACCAGCGATCCGCCCGTTTAATCGGCGGGCTGGTCTCCGCCCCGCCGATTTGCCGGTACTTCTCGAACAAGGCCGTGGCCGTGGTGGGACTCGCGCTCACGGCCCTCCACGTGCTGGCCCTCGGGTTTCTCCTCGCGCGGCGATCCGGTTGGCGCATGCCATCCAGTCACCGCGCGTCGCCCCCGGTCGGGGAGTGAACGGAATCGCCAGGTTTACCGAGGTGAAGGTGACCTACCGCGCGGCGCGCTGGGTGACGCGATTCCGCAGAATACCAACCCCTTCCAGCTCGACTTCCACGACGTCGCCGGCCACGATGCGTTTCGTGGTTCCCGGCGTGCCCGTGTAGATCACGTCACCGGGCATCAGCGTGACGTACTGACTGATGTAGCTCACCTGCGCCGCCACGCTGAAGATCAGGTCCTTCGTGCGCTGCGACTGCACGACCTCGCCGTTCAGGCGCGTCTGCAGCAGGAGATCATCGTAGTTCAATCCGGTGATGAGCACCGGCCCCATCGGGCCGAAGGTGTCAGACGCTTTCGCGCGAAACCACTGCAGGTCGCTCTTCTGCCAGTCACGTTCAGATATGTCATTGCCGACGGTGATCCCAAATACGTACTGCTTCGCCTCGGCCACGGACACATGCGACGCCTTCTTGCCGATCACGATCACCATTTCGCCTTCGTAGTGCGCATTGTTCGCGTCGGGCGGCAGGATAACGTCCTCCTCATGCGCGATGATCGAGGTGGGCAGCTTCGTGAACAGGCCAGGATAGGTGGCCGCCGACCGCTCACCGAGGTGGGTTTGATAGTTGAGGCCGACCGCGATCACCTTTGAGGGCGTTGCTGGAGCCAGCAGCTTCACGCGAGAGAGCGGCACCGTGCGTCCGGTGCGCGTGCTGTCGATCCACGGGGCGGCGCGCAGTTGCTGTACCGTGGCCCCATCGACGCGACCGTACGACGTCTGCCCATCGACGGTGTAGCGTACGTACTTCGTGATGTGCGACGATTGCGCGTGAACCGTCGCAGGAACGAGCAGGATGAACAGCAGCAGGTGCGCAAAGCGAGACAACATGGCGGGGACTCCCGGTGCGAGTGGATGGATCAGCGATGATGCACGCGCGGACCCAACACCGGAAGGGTTCTGCCTTGGCGAGTTTGCCTACGCGGGGCGCGACACGCGACCGCCACCACGTTCTCCCTCTTCATTTTTGCTCGGTGTGATCAGTTCAGCATTCCCGTGGAATGACTGAAGCGCCACCCGTCGTGCGTTATGAGCGAGCCGGACCCATGAGGTTTTTCGCAAAGAGCGCGATGATGATCGCGACCAGAGCTATCCGACCGATGGGACCAATCGCGATGATCCCGCTGAAGATCGCTGAAATGAGCATCAACGGCAGCTTGATGATCGGCAGGAGCCAATCGGCGGGAGCGGGATACGTGAAGAACGGCATGGAAGGCCTCGCAGAGGTTCAGAACGACAGCAGTGGAAGGTTAGCAGGTCCCGCTCAGCCCCGGAAGCGCTGCAGATACTGCAGGTCGTCGTCGTCCACCCGGATAGTGTAAATGGTACCGCCGGCACCGAACCCGATCACGCGGGTCTGTTTCGGCAACACGACTTTGCCGGTGAGTTGTCCCGTCGAGGAGAACACGTCGTACGACGGAACGGGATCCGAGGCCGATCGGTTGCGGGCGATCCAGATTTCACCGGCCGGCGTCACGAAGATCCCGTTCGCATTGAACGGCGGCTTCGTTTTTGGCCATTCCGCAGGCTCCTCGAACGGAGGTGGCACCGCGGTGGCGCGCGCTTGCGAGCCACCGGGACCACCTTCGGTGCGCATAATGGCGATGCCGCCGGCGTTCTTCGACTGGTCGCGATACTCCTGTTTCTCGGCGTTGCCGACGTTCACCGGCGCCGACGCGACGGCCGGTCCGCGCGACAGCACGCGCGTGGGCGAGACGAGTTCAAGGTGGTAATCGCCGACCCGGGCAATCACCACGGTACCATTGGAAAGCACGGCCCAAGCGTCACGCGCCGGATACGGCGTGCGTCCGCCAATGCGGACCTCCAGACGTTGGTTGCCGCCGCTGCCGCTGGCTTTCACCGACGCGTTGTTCTTGGGGAGATGCACCCAGGCCAGCGTATCCACCGCTTTATTGACGCGATCGTAGCGCACGATCGGGGCGGTATCGGCCGTGACCGGTCCGTTCGGGCCCATGGAGATGCCGCCGCCTTCGAAATAGAGCCGGCCGCGGGCGTCAGCAGCCCGTGGCAGGCCAAAACCCAGTCCGCCGATCCGCATGGCCAGCCCGCCGCCTTCGGGGCGTTGGCCGGGCTGTGGACGCGACGGCCCCGACGGCTCTTCGCCGACGCGAAACGACACGCCGGGCTTCCCGTCGGGATGCACCATCAGATAACGCTGGTTGAGCGGATCGAAGATCACGCTGCTGTCGCCCGGCAGCGCGAACAGCTGCGTCGGGATGCCATACTCGCCGGGTCCCGAGCCCTCCCGGCCGACCTTGGTCGCACTATTGGCGCTGAAGTTGACCAGCTGCACGAGCTTGTCTCGGCTGTCGACAACGAGCAGCCGTCCGTCTTTGAGCTCGCGGACGGCCGCGATCTGCGAGAACGGTTCGCTGTACTCAGCGAGCGGCTTGGACAGCGTACGGGTGGGCAGCTGGGCGCCGACGGGGAGCGCGGCCGAGGCCAGCAGCGCAAGAACGCGGAAAGTGCGCATGTGCGAAGGGGGGTGAAGGTCACGATGACCTAACGGATCGCGTCCTTCGCGATCACGGCGAAATCAGCGGCGCCGAAGCCTTCGGCAATCACGGCATCCATGCGCTCAGCGAGAGACGGCAAAACGGCCAGCGGCAGATCGCCCGCCGTCTCCATCATGAGGCGTATGTCCTTGCGCGCCATCACCAGCTCGAAGCTTGCCTCGAACTTGCCGGCGGCCATCGTACGTCCACGTCCTTGCAGAATGTTGCCGGGGTTGAAGAACTCGAGGAGCTTGAGCGCATCGGTCGGTGCGATGTCGCTGCCTTTCGCGATGCTGTACACATCGCTGAGCAGCGCACCCATGCCGATAATGAACGCGTTGCCCATCAGCTTGTACGCCGCCGCCAGATCGGGTCGCTCGCCGAAGTACTCGACCCGCACCGCCATGCGAGCGAGTGCGTCCTTCACCGATTCGTACAGTGCAGTCGGGCCGGCGGCGAGGATGATCCCCTGGCTCAGTCGCGCCGCGGCCGGTCCGATGAAAACGGGGCAGTGCAGATAGTGCACCCCTTCAGCGTTGAGGCGTGTGGCGCGCTCAGCGGTGAGCGCGGGTTGCGTGGTGGAGTGATCGACAATGATCGCATCGGGCGAGAGCCCCGGGCGCAGCTGCGCGATGACGTCTTCCACCACCGCGTCATCCTTGAGCACCAGGTGCACACGCGTAGCCCCACGCACGGCCTCGGCCGGCGTGTCGGCCACGATCGCGCCGAATGGCGTGAGCGCACGGGCTTTGTCGCCGGTGCGGTTCCACACCGTCACCGTATCGCCGCGCAAGCAGGCGGCTTCCACGAAGCCGCTGCCGAGCAGCCCCGTTCCGAGAAACGCGATAGAGGTCATGCGTGAAAGATAGCCAGGTGCCAATACACGATGCACCTCGTGGTTCCGGGGATCGCAGGGTCACGCGAACTTCGCGTGCCTTCGCGTGAACCTACGGTCTCGCAGTTGGCACGACGCGCCGCCGCCAGCGGAACACTTTTCGCGCGCCCGGCAACCGGCCCGCCCGCCGCCCCACCAGCAGCGCCGGCATCACGAACATCACGCCAAGCGTGCCGGCGACCGTACCACCAGCGGTGGCCAACGCGATCGCCCCGAACAGGCGCGTGGCATCGGTGCCCACCGAGAGCGGTATCAGTGACGCCATCGCAGCCAGCGTGACGATCACGATCATCCCGGCCCGATCGAGCGCAGCCCGCAACACCTGGCCCGCGTGCAGGCGCGGATCGAGTCCGGCATCACGCAGCGCGCGCCGCTTTTCGAGCGCCGCGTCGGCCAGCAGGATCGCCTGATTCACCGCCAAGCCGATCACGAGGATTACACCCACCGCGGCCTCTCGCGTGAAGGCCGCTTTCAGCAACCAGAACGCCGCCACCACGCCGCCGATCGCCAATGGCAGTGACAGAAAGACTTGCGCGGCCCCCCACATCGAGTCGAAGACCAACGCCACGGCGAGCACGACCAGCACCACGCCGATCGCGAATACCAGATACAACCCCTGCTCGCTTTCATCGCGATCGAACGGCGAGCCGTCGGTGAGATCGATGATGCCGTAGCCCGCCGGCGCGGCGAGTGACTTCATGAACGCCGTGTGCGTGCGGCGCGCGAGCTTGGCGGGACCGCGGAAATCATACGACACCTGACGGATGTACTGCTGGTCTTCACGCACGATCGTGCTGAGCGCCTCGCGCGCATTGACGCTCGCGACATCGCCGATCCGCACCGGTGCGCCCGTGAGCGTGGGCACGATGGCGTCCTGCAACTGTTCGAGACTGCGATCGCGCGCGCCGGCCGCCTTCACGGTAACCGGCAGTTCGTCACCGCCAATCTCCAGCAGCTGACGCCCCACTGGTCCGCGTACTTCACGCGCGATCGCGCCGGCCAGCAGCGAGGCGTTCAAACCGTAGCGCGTGAGCGCCGCACGATCGGGTTCGAGCGTGACCTGATAGCCGCGCTCACCACCGAAATAGCCGCCGCTGCTGATGCGTACTTCGCGCACCCGCGTGATGCGTTCAAGGCGCGACTTGAGATCGTCCGCCACGCGCCCTACGCCCTCATACGAGTA
>JANLVC010000113.1:0-11343 GCA_031363815.1 Gemmatimonadota bacterium | reverse complement strand
GCGAGTTCGACGGATCCGGGTTTTGTTGTTGACCAACGAAAAGCGAACTGCTCTACGCAAACGATCCTTGGCGTGCGTGTTCGTGAGCTTATCCGTGTCGTTTTCCGCGTGAATTTGTGGTCATGCTGTTGTGATCTCGCCGAATCGCGAGCGGAATTACCCAGAACCCCAAACCCACGGCCGCAAGCGCCAAGCCCAGCGCCTCTCGTACTGCCTCCGCACCACGACTACGTGGCGCTTCACCCGCCAAGACGCGCGCCGGACGTTCGGTTATAAAAGCCACTCTCTAAGCGGTCGCAGCACTAGCACTCCCGGCGCCGTCACTTGCCGGCATCGTGCCCGCTCGGCACCTTACGGACAATGGCCACCAGTACTCCACCCGCATCGCCGGCGTCGGGGCAGTCGTCCCGTCCGTCATTGTCGCAGACCGTCGATGTCGAGACGCCGGAACTCGTCGTGCTCTCGTACACGGTTGCAGGTGTCGGCTCGCGCGCTACCGCCGCCTGCATCGACTACGCGATCTGCATCGTGACGTTCATCACGGTCATCATCGGCTTCCTGCAGCTGCAGGTCACGTTCGGCGTTGCCTCGTCACGCGATTCGTCGGGGGCGTGGGTCATGGCGGTGTTGGGGGTCGTGCAGTTCGCCATTCTCTGGCTGTATTATGTGCTCTTCGAAGCGCTGGCCGACGGACAGACGCCGGGGAAACGCCTCATGAAGTTGCGCGTCGTGAAAGACGGCGGCTTGTCGGTAACGTTGGAAGCGTCGGCCATTCGCAACATCGTGCGCGCGATCGACCTGCAGCCGGTTTTCCTGTACGCGGTCGGCTTGGTCGCGATCATCGCCAATGCGCGCGGCAAGCGACTCGGTGATATGGCCGCGGGAACGATCGTGGTAAAGGAAGATCTCGTGTCGCAGCCCGCGACTCCACGCAAGTCGGGTCGTACGGACGCGCGCGACGATACGCCGAGGCCACTCGCGTTGTCGGCCAGCTTAACGGACGCCGAGTTTCAGTTGCTTGACCGGTTTGTGGAGCGACGAATGGAGTTCGCCCCCGAGCGCCGCACGCAGTTGGCGGCCGGACTGGCTCAGCGCTTCCGTTCCACGCTCACGCAGGATCACGGGCAGGATCAGGCGCAGCTTCCCATCGCGCAACTGGTGCGATTGCACGACCACGAACTCGCGGCTCGCGCGCAGGGTGCAGCGGCACGCGACGACACCGGTGCCGCGCGTGAACGACATCGCATCGTTGCCACCAATGCGCCACGGTGGGCCTCGTTCGCGAACACGCTCAAGTCGGCCCAGGGTGCCGGCCTCGCCACGCTCGGTGAAGATGGCGTACGGCGCTTTGTGCAGGATTACCGTGAAATGACGGCCGACCTCGCGCGCTTACGCACCGCCACGCGTGGACAGGACTCCCCCGACCTGTTCTACCTCAACCGCCTGGTCGCCGGTGCGCACAGCCTGCTCTACCGCCGTCGCTCGTTCACGCTGCGTCGACTCGTCGCGTTTCTCCTCGTGGACGTGCCGGCCGAGGTGCGGGCGTCGGGGCTGCCGATCGCGATCGCCGCCACGCTGCTATTCGGCCCTCTGCTCATTGCTGCCCGCGCGGTGATGACGCACCCGTCGGTGGCCGCAACGCTGTTGCCGCCGGGCATGCTGGCCCGCGCCGAAAAGGGCGTCGAGGACGCGAAGCGGGGGAAAGGTTACATCGAGGATCCCGAGGTGTACCGTCCGATGATGGCCTCGCAGATCGCCACCAACAATGTGCAGGTTACGTTCGTCGCCTTTGCGGGCGGTATGACGGCCGGATTGCTCACCTGCTGGGCACTCATCATGAACGGCGTGAGCATTGGCGCTGCCATTGGCCTCTACCTCTCGAAGGGGATCGGGTCGCTGATCTTCTCCTTCATAGCGCCGCACGGCGTGCTCGAGCTCACCGCCATCGTACTCGCGGGTGCGGCGGGACTGCTACTGGCATCGGGCATGCTACTGCCAGGCAATCGCACGCGCCAAGCCGCGCTGGTGCAGCGCGGCGGCCGTGCGTTCCGCCTGTTGGCCGGGGCCGTGTTCCTGCTGCTCTTCGCTGGCGTGATAGAAGGCTTCGTGTCACCGAATGCCACGCTGTCTCTGCAGACCAAGCTGGCGGTGTCGGCCACCAGTGCGGTGGTGCTGGCGATCTATCTGCTGTACAGGGGTCCTTCCGCGCGCCGCGTCTATAGCGCGCCGCGTCTATAGCGCGCCGCGCGCCTTGAGCTCGAGATAGCGATTCACGACACCCGCCGTCATGGTTTGCGGCGATACATCAAGGACCACCACGCCGGCCCGACGCATCCGCTCCAGCACCGCCTCGCGCGCCTGAATCACTTCCTCGGCGGCGGCACTCTCGAACAGCTGCTCTGGAGACGCGGCATCGCCCAGTGCGGCGGCCTCGAACAACGCGTCGTTGCGTAGCGCGACCACCAGCACGAGATGTCGCGCCGCACTGTGCGTGACGTGGGCCAGCAACGCCTGCGACGCGCGCACATCGATGACATCGGTGAAGAACACCACCAGCGCGCGCTTCTTCTGGTGTGTCGCCAGAAAGCGGAACGACGACGCGTAATCGGGTTCGCGTGAGGTCGCGTACACGGGAATGAACGCCTCGCGCACCAGCGCCAACGCCCCCTTGCTGGCTTGCGGCGGGACGAAGGCGCGCACTTCGTCGTCGAACACCAGCGTGCCTACGCGGTCGCCCGACGAGGATGCCACGTCGGTGAGGATCAAGGCGGCACTGAGCGCATGCTCGAAGCGGGAGAATTCGCCCGACAGCTGCGTCATACCGCGCCCGGCATCCACCAGCGTGATCACCGTCTGCGAGCGCTCCACCGTGAATTCCCGGGTGATGAACTTGCCTTTTTTCGACGTGGCCTTCCAGTCGATATGGCGAGGGTCGTCTCCACGCACATATTCACGCAGTCGCGCGAAGGCCTGCCCCTGCCCCTTGTAACGCAGCACGCGAATTCCCATCGCGCCAAGGTGATGCTGCATCGCCAGCAAGCGATAGCGACGAACACCCGCCAACGATGGCATCACACGAATCGCATCGTGGGTCTCGAAGGTGTAGCGCGCACTGATCAGGCCAAGCTGCGTGGCCACGCGCACGCCCACGACACCGAGGGTACCGATGCCTCGCGTTGTCCCGCGAATGGCGGCGTCTACCCGCTGCGCTGATGCGCCGGGCACGCGCAACACGATGGATTGCACACCGCCCTGCACGAGCGGCGGGAGTTGGTCGTGGAGCTCCACCTGCAACACGCGCGTCGTGCGATTGAACACCGTGTAGCTGCCTTCGACCTCGTCACCGATGCCGACCGACGCCGGGAACTCGCGCTCCACGTGAAGGGCGGCGCGCGCGGGCAGCATCAGCACATCGATCGCCACGACGACGAGCACGAGCAGCGACGCGCCCACACCGGCATACACGCCGAACGGCGCCGGCAGCAGCCACAGTGGCGCGATGCCTGCGAAAAGCCACGCGAGTCGCCGCTGCGGTGCGAATCGCAGGAGCGTCTGCGCCACACGCCGGAGAAACGGCCGCATGCCTACTTCGGCGCGACGACGCGAAGTAGTATCGCCGACAACGCGTCATCGGCGGTGCGTCCTTCCACTTCCAGTTCGGGCGAGAGCGTGATCCGGTGCCGCAGCGCCGAAAACACACGATCCTTCACATCGTCCGGCGTAACGAACGCACGTCCATCGAGCACCGCGGCGGCCCGTGCGGCGCGCATCAGCGCCACCGTGGCGCGCGGCGACGCCCCGAGCGACAACGACGGCTCTTCGCGCGTGGCGCGCGTGATCGACGCGATGTAGGCTTGCACCTCGGGTGCGACGCGCACGGCATCAGCCAGCTCGCGGAGCGCCACCGCTTCGCCAACACCGAGCACGGGCTCAGCGAGGGCCACCGTCGTGCTCTCGGGATTGAATCCCGCTTCATGCGACGCGAGCATTGCCAACTCCGCCTCGCGCGACGGGTACCCCATGATGGTCTTCAGCAGAAATCGGTCGAGCTGCGCTTCGGGGAGCGGATACGTGCCCTCATGCTCCACCGGATTCTGCGTGGCGAACACGGTGAAGAGTGTATCCAGTGGTCGCGTGACGCCGTCGGCCGATACCTGACGCTCGGCCATCGCTTCCAGCAGCGCCGACTGCGTCTTGGCGGGCGCGCGGTTGATCTCGTCGCCGAGCAGCAGGTCGGTGAATACCGGGCCCGGCTGAAACTCAAAGCCGCGCGCCACATCGCGAACAATCGCGATGCCCGTGAGGTCGCTGGGCATGAGGTCGGGCGTGAACTGCACGCGTGTGAAGCGCACGCCGAGCGCACTCGCCAGCGTTCGCACCAGCAGCGTCTTGGCCGTGCCGGGCACGCCTTCGAGAAGCAGGTGTCCGCGGGCGAGGAACGTGATCAGCGCATCGTCGATGGCCGCATCCTGCCCCACGATACGGGCGGCAATGGCGCTGCGGAGGCGGCGCAGCACGTCCGCGCCCTGATCGATCGTGAGAGCCATGGCAGGTGTGGTCATGTTCGTGTGAGGGCGTGTTCGATGCGGTGAATTGCCTGGCCGACCCGACGGAATGCACCGAGGTCAACGGGGTTCGTCAACGCGTGACGAACGGTCGCAATGTCGCCGGCCAGCGCCGGTTTCACGTCGGCCAGTCGCGAGAGATACAGGTGATCGTCATCAAGCCCACCACGCGTACCGCGTGCGGCTCCATGCTCCATGCGCCGGCGCAAGCCGCGCACCAGATGCTGCGTACTCGTGCGCGTGGCGCCGACCTGCCGGTAGGCGCGCGCGAGGGCGTCTACATGTTCCAGTGGCGAGCGCCGCTCGATACGCACCGAATCGCGCGGCGGCAGCACGCGCGGCGCGGCCGCGATCAACAACAGCAGCCCCGCGAGCGCAAGTTGCAGCACGGAACGTCCCGGCGGCGTGTCGGTGAGAAAGCGCTCGATCGCACCCGATATGCCGGAGCGCGTACGGCCTTGATGAAACTCGTCGAACGAGATAGCCCGCCGCGGCGATGGCCCACCCGCCGAGAGATACTCCAGCGCGCGCACCGACGCGACGTCGAGTCCGTAGCGGCAGTCGCGCAACGCGTCGTTGCGGAATACATCCGGGTCGGCCGCCACCACCAGGCGCCCTGCGCCGTACGGCATGGCCACCATCGCGCTTTGCGGTTCATCGGTCACCAAGGTAGGCCGGCTTTCGAGGGCGACCAGGCGCAGCATGCCGGGCGTCGCGAGCCCACGGCCCTTCAGCGCCAGCAGGCGCGCCGCGCCGAACCAGAGCGCTTCCCGTGTAAAGCGGAGCCGGTTCTGGCCTTTACACGGCCGTACCGCGCTGATGTTTGCCGCCACGTCAGCGCCCTGTCGATCAACGGTGAGCTGCAGCGAGTCGCTGAGCGGGGAAGTGCCCTTGCCGAGCACCAGTAACATTGCGCCGCCCCGTCGTACGTGCGCCAGCATGGCGCCGGCATCTTGCGGTGTGATCGGCACCACGGGGTCGAGGACGCTGTAGATCGTCGCGATCGACGTGGGTACGGTGCCGCGACTGTCGCGCGACACACTCCACCCCAATCCGTCAGCCAGCTCATACAGCAGCTTGGCGCCAAGGGGATCGGCCGAGCTCGTGGACAGGCGCTGATCGCCCGAGCGTCCGGTCACTGGCGTGCGCGCCAACAGCGCCGTGAGGGCCACCAGCGCCGCCAGCAGCGCGATGACCACAGCTGGTTTCGTGTACCACGGCACCGCCGTGGTCGCGGTCGTTCTGCCCTCCGCCGTCATGCGGCGCGCTCCTTGTCCAGCAACTGCCGGGCGTCGGCCGAGAGCGCCGCATAGTCGCCGGCGCTACACTCCATGTTGCCGTAAATCACGCGATCGTAGCGCGACCGGAACGACTGAAACACATGCCGCGATGGCGTGTTGCGACGACGCAGTTCGCGCGCGTAGTCGCCGGTGGTTTTGGACGGATGCAACCGGAGTTCACCGCGAGCGGCACAGGCGCGCAGCAGGGCGGTAAACAGCGCGTGCGCGGCGGCCGTGAAGTCGCCGGCCTGCGCGAGGCGCTCGGCGTCGGCGAGTGCCGTGATGTTTGCCACCGTGGCCTTGCGCGGCGCTCGTGCGGCCACGAGCGCCCGTTCGGCGCGAACCCCGATCACGATGCGCGCCGCCACCAGCGCAACCACGAGGGCCACCACGCCGATCGTGATCTCACGACCGTAGGGCGCGCCGCGCACCGCCGTGAAAAGTGTTTCGAGCAGGTCGCCCAACCACCGGAGCGCACGACTGGCGATCGACGAGGTCAGCTCGCGCTGATACTCCGATGTGTTGGCGATTGCGGCGATCGTATCGCGAATCGCCGCCGCACTCCACAGTCCCGGTGCCGGCGGCGAGGCCGACGGCTGCAGCATGGCCAGCATTTTCGCTAGGCGAGCGGGTGTCCCGTGGCCGACACGTCTGGCGATCCATCGAGCGACTGCGCCATGTGCTCCACGTCAAACCCTTCGTTGCGAATGCGCAGATCGTAGTACAGCACGAGACCCGACAGGCCGAGGATCGGAAAACAGAAGATACCGAGCACCGAACTCACGACCGTCTGCAGCACCGTACTGCCAAAGAGCGCGACGCCCAACGTGACTCCGAACGACAACGCGAAATAGAGACCGTACACCAGCAACAGCGTCAGGAACACATGGCCCGCGCGCCCCTTGGTGAGCGCGAACGAACGGCTGATCGCATCGATCGGCCCCAGCTTTTCGAGCACGATGATCTGGGACGCGGCGAAGAGGCGCGTGGCGAGGTATAGGCCGGGCGCAATCAGCACCAGGAGACCGGGCACCACCATGACCAGCGTCAGCAGCACGGCGCCGATGAGCAGGGGCACGCGCGGGAGCACCGCCGCAACGGTGCGGCCGACGTCAGCGTGGCCGCCGAGATAGACATCGGCGCCCATGCGCGTGACCGCAGCACCGACGATCGTGGCGATAATTAATCCGATGATGCTCACCGCGACAACGACGAGCGTCTGGCCCGTGCCGGTTATGCCTTGCGTGAGTAGGGAAATCACAATCATCGGCGAGTAGGCGATAGCGCCGACCATGATGTACTGCAGAAAGTCGCGGCGATACAGCGTGAAGGCGGCATCGACAATTTCAGTCGTTGTACGCGCCCGAAGAGAAGCGTCGGACATGGCGGAGGCTCCAGGGTAGCAATGGAAACGACAACTGACAGAGATAGACATCAACCGGCATTCCGGTTCATGCTAGCCCCGTGTCACGCCTCCCGATAGGCCGCGCGGTTCCGCCCTTCCCAGTTCTTGATGTCATCGAGCGCCGACCGATCCGTAGCGGCATAGCGACGACGGTTGGCGGTGGTGGCCGGATCATCGGTCAACGCGGCAACGACCGAGGCGACCGGGATGCGCCAATGCTGCCAGCGTGAGAAGAACGTGTCGGTGCCAATCCACTCGTCGGCACGTCCGGACTTTTTACCGTCCTCAAGCGGCTGATTCCCGACGGCCGTTTTCGCGAAGAGCGGCACGGCAGTGCAGCGACCGGCCGCCGCGTCCAGCCCCACAAGGAGAAAGGGCTGGGTGCCGACAACCGACCGGTCACCTTCAGGTCCCAGCACGGCATTGGTTTGGCAGCCGCCGAGGGCGCGCAACACGGCCGTGTCCAGCTGGACCACGAGCCCGGGGGTGACGTCTTCGTGCGTGAGTGACATGGCGGATGATGCCCGGAACTGTCGTCACGGGCAAGGTCGATGGCCCCCGAGCGGTACCATGGCCAGACGCTTCACGATCCGCCGGATGAGCGCCGTGTCGGTGTTTCTTTCGCGTACGAGTGGTCTCCTAGAACACGATTTCCACCGCGAGGTGATCGCCCGTTTTCAGGTGCAGCGCGCGCGTGGCCAAGTCGATGCCGCCAACCGGGCGCACAAACACGCGGATCGCGTCGCCGCGCTTGATGAGGTCCTTCGGGAACGAAAGCGTGGCCTGCGTGTTGGCCGGCACTTCGCCGAGGCGCACCGAGCGCACCCCCTGTTCAGCGAACACCGTCATGGGCGTGTGGCGCGGGTTGTAAATCGTGACCGTGGTGCTGGCTCGCTCTTCGGCGGTGAGCGGCACGGGGACGCTATCGGTGCTGGCCACGCCGGCGCTGGGCGGCACGAGCAGTCCGATCCGCACCGCGCCCGAGACCACGAACGACGGGGTGGCGACACTGAATCCGGCACCTTCCGGGCGCGCCAGAAGGCGCACGGCGCTCCGGTCGTTCACCGCCCATGCGGGAAATTGGAGCGTGGCCACTGCGCCGGCCGGCACCACGCCCAAACGACGATCGATGCCCCGGGCCTCCAGAAAGATGGCAACCGGCGTGGATCGATCGTTCTGTACGATGACGAGCTTCATCGTATCGCCGATCACGCGCGTCACCGGCAAGCGCGTAGGAGGTTGGGGCCGGGTCTGCTGGGCCGCGGCTTCAGTCGAAAGCGTCGCAAGGCCAATGGCAAGCATCGTGAGATAGCGCATCGTCGGGCCCTCCTGAATGGTCGTGTAGCAGCACCGGATGCGGTACCGCCACCTAACCGTTACGGATCGACCACGGGCCCTCGGGTAGGGGAAATCCCGAAGTTTCAGGCGTTTTTCCTGACGGGCTCTTGGTGCACGACACGTGCGTTCAACGCGGCGATCAGGGCGTGCGTTTCAGCGCCTCGGACTTGTACTCCCGATCGATATGTTCAGTGACGAATGCCGACGCCGATGGTGCCGAGAGCAGCGCCGCGAACACCGATGCTGGCACGCCGAGATACCGGTAGACCCGATGACCGAGGTACTTCACGAACAGGTCGGCCGTGGCACTGTTGTAGCCCACGGAGATGATGTTCGATGGTTTCACGAAGATCTCGAGCACTGACGTATCGGGAAATCCGTCGGGAGCGGTCTGTCGGGACGCGCGCCGTGCAACCCGTGGCGCGATTGGCGCCACCACGAGTTCGTGCTCGAGCACGGCCGAGAGAAATGCATAGGCCTCGTTGATGGCCGTGGCGCGATCGAGTGCCATGGAATAACCGGCGTGTCCATGGTGACGATCGGGATGCCACTGCTGGATGAGGGGTCGGTAGGCGGCGTTCAGCTCGCGAACCGTCCGCACGCTGCGAAGCCCGAGCGCCACGCAATGCGCGGCGAATGCGGCGGTGTGACGTGCAGGCATCACGCCGGCGAGCCGGACAGGTGCAGCGATGATCCGCCCACCGGCGGCAGCATGATCGAGGGCTTCGTGAACGGTTCGGCCAGTGCGCCGACGGTCGCATCGAAGAGTTCGTCCAGCATCGCCGATGGGGCATCCATATGGCTACCTAATTCTTTGCGATCAGATTTGTCAAGCGCCACGGATTGTCCCAGTTTATCTGGAACGGCCGCAATAATGCGGTAGCGCACCTATTTTACGGTGTCAGCCCGATACCCTCCCGCCCTTGAGACCAGCATGCTCGCACTCTTGTCTCCTTGCGCAGTCGCCGCGCTCACGCTGTTCGGTGCGGCGGTGATCGCCCCCGCACATTCTCGCCCGCTCGCCGCGCAGTCTGTGCCCGTGATCGAGACAATGATCTCACTCGACAGCGCGCGTCGGGTCACGGTCGTCACGCCATCGCTCGTGTCTCGACTCGGCCTCGCCTCCCCCGCGTGGCCGGTGGTCGGCGCGTTCCGCGAAGCGCGATTGTATCGTGTCGACAACGGCACGTATGTGCTCGTCGTGCAGCGCATAGACAACAGCACGCTGGTCCGCTATTCGCTCGATGCAGCTGCCGTTGCGAGCCTGCTACAGGCCGTTCGCGTCGGTCTGTTGGCGCAGGGGCGCGGCGGCGATCGACTGCTTGGTACGGGCACCGGCGTCGTGGTGTCGCAACCGGCCGGCAACACGTTTGTGCGCAACCAGACCTTCCTCGGACTCGTCGCGTACGGTCCAGCCACCGCCGCGCTCCTGGCCAAAAGCAGCGGCGCCGCCGCCGCCGGCGGCTACTTTCTCGCGGCCGGCACATCGTTCTTCGTGTCCGCCAACATGGTACAGGGCCGGGTGGTCACGCGCGCCCAGGCCCAACGCGCAGCACACGGCGGCACGCGCGGTGCACTGGCTGGCGTCGGCATCGCCGCCATCGCCAACGCCAACGGCGGCCCCGGCTGGGGTGCTCCCATACTCGCGGGCGCCCTTGGCGGTACGATCGTCGGCTTTCAACAGGCCCGCGGTCTCAGCGATGGCGAAGCGGCCAGCTCGGGGTTTTTCGCCGACCTCGGTGCCCTCACCGCGCTCGGCATCGGTGGCAGCAGTGGTGCGTTCAAGGGGCGAACAACCGTGGTTCCCTACAACGCGAACAATCCACAGGGTGGCAGCTACACGAATACCGACAACAGCCTGCGCGGCCCCGGCAAGGCTGCCGTTGGCGCCGCCATTGGCGCGGGTATCATCGGCTACGTCGTCGGTCCACGCTACGCTCAACGCGCCGCGTACAACGTGACCGCTGGTGATGTCAGTGTCGCGTTTACCAGTGCCGTGCTTGGTGGATTTGCCGCGTCGTCGCTGATCGGCGACCGCGAAGACAACACGCCGAAGTACGGTGTTGCGGCCGCCGGCGTTCTCGCCGGCGCCTTCCTTGCTGATCGGGGATTGGTGCGGCGCGCCGATCGCACGAGTGCGGATGGCACCCTCGTGCAACTGGGCGCGATTGCCGGCGCGCTGATGGGTGGCGGTATCGCGGTAATAGCCAAGACCGAGACGCAGGGCACTCTCGCCCTGGCGAGCATTGGTGGCCTACTCGGCCTGCTGGCGGCCGACGGCATTATCCAACCCGCCCGGGATGCGGGACCGCTCCGCGGAATCATGCAAAGCTCGTCCCGCGCACTCGACGGACGCGTGTTCGTGTCACTGGGTCCCGTGACGTCGGTGCGCGTAACGTTCTGAACGGCGCGGCGCGGCGCAGCGCGGCGCCGCGCCGTTCCGGCCATCTGTGGCCTGGCTGTTTCAGCGGCCTCAGTTTGTTGCAGAGCCTGACGTGCGAAACGGTCAGCGCACGTGTAGCGCCAGTCGTCGGCCAACGGACGGAGTACCGTAGGCACCGTGGCGCCGCTTTCGTGTGCGCTACGCTCGAACGCTCCCACAAACCGACTCTAGTGCTGCGACCGGTTAAAGAGTAGGTAAGCAGACGGTCGGAGAATCCGGGCGGCTCCTATCCTTGCCGGTATGCCCAGACCTCCCTTGTCGTTTCGGTGGTGGGTTTGATCGGCTGCGGAATCACCCAGAACCCAAAACCCA
>JANLVC010000112.1:0-37434 GCA_031363815.1 Gemmatimonadota bacterium | reverse complement strand
CGTGGCCGACTGCGTGTAGCCCGCGCCCTGTTGCGGTGAACTCGGCGTCACTTCGCTTTTCTGTTCGGTGGCCAGCGCTTGTTTGTCGGGATCAATGCCCTGAACCGTGCGCTCCACTTTGTTGAAGTTGATCGACGCCGACACCTGCACACGGGCATTGCCGTTGCCCACAAGACTCATCAGCAACTTGTCGGCTTTTTGTTGATAGTACGTCTCCACTTCGCGCTGCACGGCAAGCTGACGACTCGACAAGCCAGTCATCGATCCGTCATCGTCGGTCGTCAACGCCTGACCGCGCTCGTCGACGATAGTGACGTGCTCCGGTTCGAGGCCGCCCACGCTGTTGGCTACCATGCTTGCGATGCCGTGCACGGTTTCGGCGCGTGGCGTCTCACCACCGGCCATCTTGAGCGTCACTGACGCCTTCGAGTGACGCGAGTTCTCCTTGAACATCTGCACGTCTTCGAGCGCGAGGTGCACCTGCACCATCTCGACGTTTTTCAACTTGCCGATCGTGCGCTCCAGTTCTCCCTCGAGCGCGCGGCGATAGTTCACCTTCTGCGTGAAGTCCGTCATGCCCCACGACGGCTTGTCGAACAGCTCGAGGCCGGGACGGCCGCCGGTCGGCAGCGCTTCCGCGGCAAGGTTCACGCGGGCGCGCGCAAGATCGGCGCTGGCCACCAGAATCGTTGAGCCGGTGCGATCGAGTTCGTACACGATGCCCGTCTCCGTGAGCTTGTCGGTCATCGCCTTCACATTCTCAACGGGGATGTCCGCATAGAGCGGCACCATCGTTGGCTGCGTGGCCCAGCGCGACACGCCGAACACGAGCGCCGTGGCAATGACGCCGACCGCGATGATCGCGATCTGTCGTCCGTTGCCCATGCGTCCGAAGAGAGATTCCATCAGGGAGTTCATGACGGTCGCTGGCTCAGGACTGCATAGCGATGACAGACCGATAGGCTTCGACGACCTTGTTTCGGAGCTCGATCATCATGTCGAGCGCGAGACCCGCTTCTTCGCCGGCCGCCATCACCTGGTGCAGTTCGACGTTTTCGCCGGCCGCGAAGCGCTTCGTGAGGTCGCCCGCACGATCGCGCGAATCGGACACTTCATTGATGGCCTTCGTGAGCGTGTTGCCGAAGGAGTTCTCGCCTTCACCGATAACCGGAACCTGCTTGGACAGGCCGGTGTCGCGCGCGCCGAACTCGGGCATCGCCCGTGTGAGAAGATCGATTCGATTCTGCATGATGATCAGTCGGTGGGAGTCGAGAATCAGGCGCGGACGTCGAGGCGGATCCCGCGCGCCAACGGCGGCGCAGGGTTCGTGACTGCCTTGATGCGGCTGTAGGTCAGCGGGCCGAGCGCGGCGGACTTCGCGAAGAAGTTGCGCTCGTCGTTCGTCAACACACTCCACAGCGTCGGGTCGGTTCCGGCGGGCGCCTCGGCCGGCACCGTGCTTTGCGCCGCCGCCTGACCAGCGATCGGTGTCTGTGGCTTGAGTGCCGCATTCTGCGACGCGTTCTGCGAGGCGCGAGCGTTCGTCGTGGCCTGCTGCGCACGCTCGGCGCTGTTCTGCGCGCCGTTCTGCGTGCGTGCCGTCTCGGATCGCGAGAGCGAGCCGAGGGTGGGAAGCAGCGGGGTGTTGTTGATGCCGTTGACGCTCATGTGAATCTCTGGTGTTCGGTTGATGCGAGTGAGGCAAAACGTGCTGCGGGTCGGGGACCGTGTGGTTCGGAGAGGAGGAGGAAGAGTCACGCCGATCCCCGAACCCGCAGCGGACGTGCGGTTATGGCCGTCGCGGTGTCATCAGATGTCGATCGACGCGCGCAGCATGGATTTGGCAGTCTGAAAGACGGCGGCGTTGGCTTCGAAGATGCGTTTCGCATCCATGAGCTTGACCATTTCCTGCGTGGTGTCGATGTCGGGGTAGCGCACGTAGCCGGCGTCGTTGGCATCGGGGTGGCCGGGTTCGTACACGAGTCGGCCTTCGCCCTGGTCCTCGGCGATGCCAGCCACGCGGACACCGTACGCCCCGCCGATCGTGCCGTTCACGCCGCCGGTGGTCGGCAGCACGGGCACCTCGATCGCTTTGCGGGAATCGCCGGTCGCTACGTCGAAGGCGTTGTTGCCCAGCACACTGTTGCTGGCGGTGGCCGTGCCCATCGTCGTCGCGAAATCTCCGGCGTTGTAGAGCGCGTTCTGCGACGTGGCGGCTTCCATCACGACGTCTTTCCGCTTGTACGGCTGACCGTCGGGGCCGCGGGTCACATCGGCGTTCGCCATGTTCTGGGCGATCGTTTCCATGCGCTGGCGCTGTGCGCTGAGTCCGCTGGCGGCGATGCCAAGCGAGCGGAACATCGGGCGGATCGTCTGCTGGCCCGGGATCGGCAGCAGGGCGGGGGGGCGCGTCGGATTGATCGACATCAGCCGTTTCCTCCCTTAATCGCGCTGCGAAGGCTGGCGTAGGTCTTTTCGAGAAGACGGGCGGTGGCGAGAAAGCGGATCTGTTCATCCGCCAGCGCCGTCATCTCGTCTTCCACGTTCACGGGATTCAGGGTGGCCTGCGCCGTGCCGGCCTTCGCTTCGAGGGCGAATCCGTCACCGTTGCCCACGGTTGCCTTGGAGACGCGATCCGCGATCCCACGCGACCGCTCGACACTCTTGTCGAGTGCGCCTTTAAGCGACGTGGCTGAGGTGGTGCGATCGATGAGTCCGAAGAGCATCTGCGTAGTCCCGGTGTGAAAGGGCGAGCGTATCCACACCGGTAAAAAGCAATGGCCGGGCCACGCGGGACCGGCCCTCTGGGGACCATCGGTTTTTTCGTGCTAACTCATTGCTACTGTGAGCTTTGCATTGCGAATCACAGTCCAGAGTACGACGTGTGAGGAAGCAAGTCCCTCATGGTCAATTACGCAGAATGGGCAATTCTTGCCGGGTATGACGAGGGCCAAAATTGCCGACTTCAGTCGCTCGACAACGAGTCGTCGTCGCTGCCGGCGTCCTTGCCGGGGCCGTTGAGCTTGTTGCGGAGGGTGCGCACGCTGATGCCCAGCAGTTCGGCCGCTTTGGTCCGGTTATTATCGGCAGCTGCCAGCGCATGCTGAATAAGCACCCGCTCCGCATCGGCCACATTCAGCGACGCCAGAGCGATGTTGCCAGTGGCGGCGGTACCTGAGGCCTGCGTGGCCGCGCGCGCCACCGCCGAAACGGCACCCGGCGTCGGAATCGCGCGGGGGCGAATCGACGGCGCGCCCAGCGAGTGGGCCAGCCCGAAGCGCGTGCCTTCGAGGCAGTGCGCATGGATCATCGGGTCGGGGGTCAGAATGACCGCCCGCTCGATGACATGTTGCAGCTCGCGAATGTTGCCGGGCCACGGGTAATGCTGCATCGCGTCAAGGGCGTCGGGCGAGAGCCCGTCGATCTTCTTCCCCAATTCGGCCGCCGTCCGCATCGCGAACCGGAGCGCCAGGACCGCGATATCCTCGGGGCGATCACGCAGGGGCGGGATCAAGACCGGAATCGTGGACAGTCTGTAGTACAAGTCCTGACGGAATGTCCCCTGATCGGCCTCGGAGGCGAGATCGCGGTTCGTGGTCGCCACGATGCGCACGTCCACCTTGATGGGCGAGGTGCCGCCCACCCGCTCAAACTCCTGCTCCTGCAGCACGCGCAACAGCTTGGCCTGCAGGTCGAGTCGCATCTCCGAAATTTCGTCCAGCAGCAGCGTGCCGCGGTTGGCGCGCTCGAAGGCGCCCTCGACCCGCTTGATCGCGCCGGTAAAGGCGCCCTTCTCGTGGCCGAAGAGGGCCGACTCGACCAAGCCCTCGGGGAGCGCGGCGCAGTTGAGCTTGATAAACGGCTTGTCACGACGGTCGCTCTGGTCGTGAATGGCGCGGGCGAACAGCTCCTTTCCGGTGCCCGATTCACCCTGCAGCAGCACCGTGGCGCGGGTCGGAGCGGCCATGGAAACCGTTTGCAAGATCCGCCGAATCGCCGGCGAGTCGCCGATGATTTGCCGTTCGTTCCGGAACTGCATCACTTCCTTGCGGAGCGTCTCGTTTTCGCGCCGCAAGCGCACGAACTCCAGCGCCTGGTCCACGGCCAGCTCAAGCTGCTGAGGACGGACCGGCTTGGTAATGTAGTCGATCGCTCCGGCCTTGATGCTGGCCACCGCGTGTTCGATGCTGGCGTGTCCCGTGAGCATAATCAGCGGGATGTCGTACCCCTCACGCGCCAGCAGCTGGATAAACTCCAGCCCGGTCAGCCCCGGCATTCTATAGTCGGAGATGATCAGGTCGATGCCGCCCCGCTCCAAAATTTGCAGCGCTTCCGGCACGCTCCGGGCGCCAACTGGGGTGTGGCCGGACTGGGCGAGCGAATCTTCGAGAATCAATCCGACGCTTGGCTCGTCATCGACGTACAGAATTGTGGCCATGGCGGAGCAACGCTGGGACGAAGGGGGCGTCGGGAGAGTGCCTGCACTACGCACCCGGCAAAATTAGCCGCACACCCTGAAAAACGCGACAGAACGCGCCGTTCGGGTCACGAGACCGGCGTCGTTGCTAAAGGTCTCGCTCACCAGTCCGATACTTGTAAAGGAGTGCCGGCACCGTGTTGCAACCCTTCGAGGATGTAACGGTCACCGATTCCACAGGTTCAGATGCGCGTCACCAATTCGATCATTACCCGGAATAGCCAATCGCGCCTGCAAGCCAACTTGCAGGGGCTCGATCGCATTCGGGATGACATTTCCTCCGGCATTCGCCTGCGGAAGATGTCCGACAACCCCACGAGCGGGGGTGAACTCGTCCGTATCGGCAGTTCGATGCGTGCGCTTTCGCAATTCAAGCGCAACGTGGACAGCGGCATCGCCCGAGCCTCGGCTGAAGAAAACGTGCTCGATCAGCTCACCAACGCGCTCACGCGCGGCATCGAGCTGGGCATCGGCCAGGCGAGCGCCACCGCGAATGCGCAGTCGCGCCTCATCGTGAAGGCCGAGGTCGATCAGCTCATCAACTTCGCGTCGAACCTTGGCAATACGCGCATCGGCGACGAATATCTGTTCGGCGGCAATCGCGCCGGAGAGGCGCCGTTCGCCACGCCCGCACCGGCAACCGGGAGCTTCTCGCGCTTGACGCTGGCGGGCATTCCGGTCAATCCGAGTGGCAATATCACGCTCGAGATCGGCGACAACACGTTCGTGACGCCCACGCACAACGGCACGGAAGTCTTTATCGACACCGATGCGCTCGAGTCGCTTCGTGCGCTCTCGACGGCCCTCGGCAACAACGACGCCACGGCCATTCAGGCCGCCGCCGACCGGCTCACGACGACGAACAGCAACGTGCAGTCGCTGATCGGCACGCAGGGTGCGCGCATCAACGAGCTGGAAACGGCCTCTGTGAACCACCAGTTGATGGAGTTGAACCTGAAGGCGTTCCGGTCGGACCTGCGCGATACCGAGATCGACAAGGCGATGGTCGAACTCATAGGCAAGCAGACGCTCTATCAGGCGGCGATGAGCGCGACTTCGCGTATCCTCGGACTCAGCCTGGCCAACTACCTCTGACGTTGATGAGTCACGCCGTCATGGACCAGCAGGATCGCAGCACCACGACGTACATGATCACGTCGCCGGCTCTTGGCTCGCTCGAAGTGAGCGGAGAAGCCGTGATGCATTTTACGGAGGCGTTGTGGGGCTTTCCGGAACGCACCGCCTACGCACTACTGCCCGCGGCACGGCAGGGGCTCTGGTGGCTGCTTTCGGTCAACGAACCGCACACCACCTTCGTGCTCGCCGATCCGTTTGTAGGACACCCGGAATACGGCATTGATCTCGGAGAGTCGGAGCGTGACGCGTTGCAGATCGTGGAGCCCACCGACGCCTTGGCGTTGGTGATGGTCGCGCTGCCGATGACGCCGAGCGAGCCGGTCACCGGAAATTTCCGTGCGCCGATCGTGTTCAACATCAGCAAGGGACTCGCGCAGCAGGTCGTGAATCGCGACGAGAACTACTCGCTGCGGGAGCCGATGGATCTGGCGACGTATCCGGTTACGGAGCACGGGCTGCGGCTGGCCTGACGGAATCGACTGGGCAAGCCGGCTCCCCGGCAGGATCTGCCGAGAGAGCACAACCGCAAAATCCCTTAAGGTGTTGCAAGGTAATGAGATATGAAACGGCACAGTTCCTGCGATTCCGCAGACTGTGCCTTTCTCATTTTTTGCCCTGACTTCCACTGCGGTGCGTCCGCCGGGCACGCGGATTTCAGCGCGCGGGCGTGGGTGGAGGGGCACTGCGGCGAATGGACGCGTCAGCAATCGCGATCGGTCTCGTCTCGCCCGGCGGTTGATACAAGGGAGACAGTGTCGCGATCTCCTGCAACATCGACATCAACGGACGTTCATCCAGCTGCACCATAAGCCGATAGAGGCAGTTGACGGCGCACTGCCACGGATCGTTGGCGAAATAAATCCACTCGATCGGTTGTTCGAGCGCAGCTTCCATGCGCTCTCGCCAGTCGAGCCGACACAAGTTGATCTCGGAGACCACTACCGGCGTGCCCTTCGCAAGACTCTCCCGTGCCAGCGCGGTATGCGCGTCCCACTGCTCGCCGAAATCGTCGAAGCCCGCGTACCCGTCACGCAGATACTCGCGCATCAACGAACTCTTGCCGCTGCCCGGCAGTCCTACGATGCCGACGACTTTCATCGCGCCAGCGCGGTGCACTGAACCAGCCGTGCTTCAGAACACCCCTTTTTACAGCGAAATCCCATGACTGCTCCGACAATACCGGGAGATGTTCCCGCGTTGGTTCGTGCGCTGCCCGAAATCTATCAGACAATTTACGGACATCCAGAGTATGCCGTCTCGGCGGCACGCGGATGCGAAGATCGACTGACGTATCTCGTGGCGATTCACGATCAGCTGCGCGAAGCGCTCGGACGACCGGTGCGCGTGCTCGATCTCGGCTGCGCACAGGGCTATTTCTCGATCGCGCTCGCTACCCGCGGGGCGTCGGTATTCGGCGTGGATTTCTCCGCACAGAACATCGACTTGTGCAACGCGCTCGCGCGTGAACATCCGGGCGCTGCGCTGACGTTTGCGCACGGCACCGTAGAGGAAGTGATCGGCACGACGGCCCCTGACACGGTGGACATGGTGCTCGGATTGAGCGTCTTCCATCACCTCGTCCACGAGCATGGCGTACCTGCCGTCCGGGCGCTCCTCTCGCACCTCGCCGAACGCGTCGCGGTGGGGGTGTTCGAGATGGCCCTGGCCACGGAACCGCTCTATTGGGGACCCTCGCAGCCGGTCGATCCGCGGGAACTGCTGACCGGCTGGTCGTACATGGCCACGACAAGTCATTGTTCCACACATCTGTCCAGCGTCGTGCGACCACTCATCGTCGCGCAGGGGCACGCACCGGACGGCGGCTTCTGGAACCGCACGCAGACGTTGGCCACGGGACTGGGCTTCGCCGACGGGATGACGTGCGTGCCGAGTGTCCAGTTCGACGCCTACGAGCTACCGCGCTTTCACGTATTCGTGCCCGATGGTGCTCCGCTGCACGGGGCTGTGCAAGAGGCTGAAGGCGGCGTCGAGCCGTCGATCCGCCTGTTCCTCGACGCACAACTCGAATCCGATGATGTCGTCCTCGATCTCTCACCGGGCGACGGCTTCGTGGCGCTGAGCGCCGCCACGTCCTCCGCCGCACCGCGCGTCATCTGCGCGACCGCTGACTGCAGTGCACGAGAGCATCTTTCCCGCGCCGCGCGAGTGGCGTCGGTCGCGCTGAATTTCATTGACGACGGTACGGCCATCACCGAGGAGGGGCTGCGGGAACTGCGGGGCGAACTGCAGCAGAGCGAGCGACTCTTCGTGCATTCTACCGCTGATGATGTCGCGGCATGGGGTGCACGCCTCGCATCGGTGATTTCATCAGGTCGTGTGATCGCCTGGTGCCTTGGTGGTGCGGCGGGACGTGCATCCCGCATCCAGGCGCACGCGATGCTCCGTTCGTTCGGATTTCTTCCGATGTCGTTGGAGGAGCGAGATGGTGAACTCGTCCTGCTGGATGCCAGTGAAGACGACGAGCAATGCATTGCCATTCACCAGCTGACGGAAAATGCCGTGACCACGCGTCCGGTCGCCGAAGCGTCGGCCGATCGGCAGTCTGAAACCGCCTCCGTTGCCGGTGCACAAATCGCCGGGTACGGCGAAGGCGCCTCGGGTATCCCGGTCGTGAATTTCATCGCTCCGTTTTGCCGCACCGGCTATGGAATCACCGGAGCGTATCTGTTGCAGTCGATGATCCAGCTCGACGCCGACGTGACGTTCTTCCCCCTCGGCCACGTCGACCGGAGCATCCTGCCGTTCCCGGCCCTTGATGCAGCGATGGCCGCCCAGGATCGCTTCCGGGCATCGGCGGCGAGTGTACGCCTGGCGCAGCAATTCGATCTGGCGTTGCACGTGGGGAATGGACCTCGCATCGGGTTCCCGATTTTCGAACTCGACCGTTTTGACCGGCGTTCACTGCATCACCTTGCCTCGCAAGACCGCTTGCTCGTGTGTTCCGAGTGGGCGCGTGGCGTCCTCCTGCAGAACGGCATCTGGAAGACGCCGGTGGATATCGTGCCCCTCGGTGTTGACCGAACGCTATTCCATGAGAAGCTGCCCGCCGGCACAGCAACCGATACGCAGTTCTTGAGCGTGGGCAAGCTCGAGCCGCGCAAGGGTCAGCTGGAACTGCTGCGCGCCTTCGAGTCGGCCTTCGTTCCCGGCGATCCGGTACGTCTCACCCTGATTTGCGCCAATCCCTTCCTCTCGGAAAAGGAGATGGAAGCGCTCTGCAAACCCTTCAGAAGTTCCAGGATGGCACGTCGTATCACGCTGGTCACGAAGTCCTATGCGACGCAGACGGAAGTCGCCCGCGCGATGGCCTTGTCGGACTGCGGGGTGTTCGTGTCGAAAGCGGAAGGATGGAATCTCGAAGCGCTGGAGATGCTCAGCTGCGGCCGTCAGGTGATTGCGACGAACTACAGTGCACACACGGAGTTCCTGAACGCATCAAACGCACGCCTGATCGAGATCGATGGCGTGGAGCCGGCCAGCGCCGGCCAGCCCGGTGCATGGGCTGCCTGGAACCAACGGCAACACGACGCGCTGGTGGAACAGCTCCGCGCCATTCATGACCAGCGGCGATCCGGTCCTCTCCCATTGCACGAACGTGGCGTGGAGACCGCGAAGCAGTTCAGCTGGCAGTCGGCTGCACGGACGCTTCTGGGAGCCGTGCAGCGCGCCTGATGGCATGGGCCTGACACTGGTGCCACAGCGGCGGCAGCAGCACAGGCAGCACCGGCATCGCCAGCTGACGCGCCGCATGCATCAACGGGGGATCATCAAAGCCGACGACCACCTGACACGCTGACAGGAGCGTTTCACGGAAAGCGGTGGTGACCGGCTCGGAGATGAGTACGATCTCCGGTCGGTCTTCCGGCGTTCGGCCGGCGAGCAGAGATGCCTCGTCGAACATCCGAAACAGCGAATCGCGGCTGACACCCTGCGCGGGGTCTTCGGCGAGTACCAAGACCACGTCGTCCGCCACCGTGAACGCCTGACAAAAGCTGCGCACCACCCCCGCACCCTTCCCCGAGGGCCAGTCGGGCAACGCAAGAAAGCGTATCCGGCGCGACGAGGGCACGGGAAAGGTCGCGGCGCTATCGGTCGTCAGCGCACGAGGCGTGTCGTAGGTCTCGTGCGCGAGCAGCGCGGTGAACCGCCGGCCAACCTCCATGCAAAGCGTGTCGTAGCTAACGGCGTTCGTGCTCCTTGGACCATGGTCCGCTGACAACAGGAGCGACAGCTGCGTTGCCGCCTTGCTTTGTGACGCATCGAGTCGCAGCGACGGGCAACCAAGCATCTTGGCGAGATGGTGCACGACATCGGTGCGCCCGGATGCGCGTCGAAACGTGATCACCAATGCCGACGAGCGCACGAACGCTGCGGTTTCTTCGAGCGTCGCCGAACGCCAAGCCACTTGCACGGGCACACCATGTTCTACGCCGCCCCTCGCCAACTGGGTGAGCAACTCGTCGCGGCGCGCTGGAATCAGGTGCGCTGCATCGTGTGGAAGCAGCACCAACAGCGTCGCGTTCTGGAGCGCCAGATCACTCTGCGGCCACGCCTCCAGCAACCATTCCACATCCGCGCTTGGCGTTGCATCGAACAATGGTAAGAGTACGATGGGACCGCTCGCGCCTTCGATTGGCATGCGCGGGCCGTCCGGAGGGCACCGGTCTGCCGGCGAGGTGAACGGCGTTTGCCAGATGCGCGCGCCGTCGACGCCTGCCCGCAGGCACGCCAGCGTCGCCTCCTCCGTGGGCGTCCACACTTCCGTGGCCTGATCACGGAGCACGCGAACCCATTCGCTGGGCACCTCGTCAGCGACGACGTCACCGGTGTACACGATCCACGCGCCATGCTGAGGTGCAATCAGTTCCTCGGCCAGATCGCGGCTGAGAAAGGTGAGCGTGACGTCGGCTGATGTGGTGTCGCGAGCAGGGCGCTGCATCGCCTGCCACGCCGGGCGCACACGATCAGACCACGAGGGGCGTCGGCTCTCGGCGAGACTGTTTTCAATGACACACGTGGCACCCACGAATTCGGTGACGGCGGCGGCCAGCTGCTCCGATGGGTAGTGCCAGACGTTTCCGTCGAAGAGCCGAGCCGACAATCGAATCTGACGATCAGAGCGGGTCGTTGATGGAGTCGACGAGGTCGCGGACGTCGGCGCGAACACCTGATGACCCGCGATCTCCTGCAGTCGGGCCGTGATGGCGTCCGCTGCCCGGCTCCAGGGCCAGTGCCGAACCATGTCGGACCGCGCCCGTTCACCGATTGTGCTCGCTTCCCCTCGTTCACGGTGCACGCGCTGCAGCAGGTGCGTCAGATGCGTGGCGCTGGGATTCGCCCAGTTCTGTTGGGCGTACAACGGTACCTCGATGCCGTCGGCAGGACCGATCCCGTCGAGATCGATCAGATAGCCGTTTTCGTCATTGAGAAATTCCAGATGCGCGCTCCACCGCGTGGCAATCACCGGCACGCCGGACGCCATGGATTCCATAAAAGGGCGCCCCCACCCTTCGCCACGCGTCGGAGAGACGTACGCATGGGCGACGCGATACAGCGCGGGCATGTCGCGGGCCGCAATCTTTTCGGGGAGCACCACGATACGAGCCACGTCTCCCCGCGTGCGTCCATCACAGGACCGGTGCAGAAACTGTGCAATCTGCGCATCGATGATCGCGAGATTCTCGCGGCCGTCGGCGCGATCGATGGGGTACGTCCGGATCACGAGCGTCGCATCCTCGGCCGGAGTGAAGGCCTCGGCCCACGCGCGCAGCAGCACATCCCAGCCCTTTCGCAGGCGCCACTCGAACACCGACAAGAAAATCGTGCCCTGCAGTCCCGCGATTGGCAGCGGCGCCACGTCCGGGCGATACGTGCTGCTGTCGATGCCTCCGGGTACCAAGTGAATGGGTACCGTCACTCCCGCGCGACGGAATGTCTCCGCATTGAACGCGCTGGGGAGCCACAGCTCGTCCATCGCGTTGCAGGGCTCAACCCACGTTGGTGGGATCGAGTCGGTCTCGAACATCGTGCGCCCGACCATGTAGGCAGCACTGCCCAAACGCTGGAATGCGTCGGCGGTGACATGCTGTGCCAAGACGTAGGATTTTGGCAGCGGCTGCGCAATGAGCCGGTCGAGCATCGCGCGTTCCGCGTCGTGTAGCCCTTCGCGGAAGCCCACGGACAGCCGTTCCATGGGACGGAGGGCGAGCGGCACTTTCCCGCGGTCGAGCGCACCGAGCAGGCCCCTTCCCTCGTCAGCGTAGCCGGAGGGATCGAAGACGGGTCCCATCCAGACGATACCCGGCGATGGGCTCATGTCGCTGAGGGGTGCAAGGAGGGATGGCCGGACGCGCGAAGCAGGTCATGCAGCGGCGTGATCACGCTTTCCCAGTGGCGCGCGGCGCGCTGTCTGATCAAGCGCGCTGACGGGTACCACGGTGAGCGGTCGGTGCCGAGTCCCCAGCGCCAATCCGGAGCGAACGGCAGCAGGATGAATGTGGGGATCCCCATCGCGCCTGCAAGGTGCGCGATACCTGTATCTACCGATACAAGAGCATCAAGAGAGGACAGTATCGACGCAGTATTAAGCCAATTATCAGACAACTCCGGTTTGATTATCTGGTCATGATCGGCAGTGTAGATCGCGCCATACTGCAGCGACACCCACTCAACGTCCGGCACTTCCAACAGGCGCGGGAGCAGTGTCGGATCGAAGTCACGCAACGTGGTCGCCGGAAACGCAGGGTTTCCCCGCCATACAAGGCCGACGCGGCGGCGTGCATCGCCCGCCTGATGACCCGTCGGCCGATCCGAGCGCAGATACGGAATGCGTTCGCTGGCCACGTCGGCGCCGGTCGCCAGCCAGTGTGGCAGCGACAGCATCGGCACGTACCAGTCCGTCGTCGGCACCTCGCCTTTGGCGACGGCGTCGAACCCACTGGCCACGAACAGCGACACGGCCCCCGCGTGACATTCCACGACAACGCGAGAGGCTCCGCGCTGCGATAGTTCGGCGACGAACCGCACGAACTGGAAGTTGTCCCCTTGACCTTGCTCCGCCGTGACCAGGATCGACTGCCCCTCGAGCGGCTCGCCACGCCAGGCGTGGGCACCGGTGGAGGGCGGGGAGGGCAGACCCCGGTGCTCAAAATCCGCCCACCCTTCGGCGCCGGGGCCGTGCAACAGTGAGGTCAGGGCGCGCTGTAACCGCGTAGGGCCATGCGCGGGACGCACCGCCTCCGCACGATCGAGCCAATAACGCGCGCGGGTAAGATCGCCAAGGGCGTGTCGGATCTGCGCGGCCGTGAGCAGAAGCGCCGGCTGCTTGGGCGCAATCGACATGGCGCGCTGCACGATGGGCCAGGCCTTCGGTGGGTCGCCTGCGGCCCTGGTCGCACCAGCCAACGCACCCAACGCGGCAGGGTCCTTGGGGCGCTTCCGCACGACCCGCTCAAACAGTTGCCGCGCTTCCAACGGGGCGCCGGCATCGAGCAGCGCCGCCCCCAGTTCATAGACCGCGGTCACGTCGGCACTCTCTATAGACGCGGGACCGGCGGTCACCGAGGTCGCGTGATCAAACACGGAGACGAGGGCGCTGCGCACCGCCATCGCGTTGCCGGCCAGACGCCACGCGTTGGCGACCATCAGCGCCGCCGTGATCTCGCCCGGAAGCGCATCCTGCACGCGCGAAAACGCGGCCGCGGCCTCGGCGTGATGTCCGGCATCGAGCGCCGTCTGCCCCGCCACGAGCCACGCTTCGATGTCACTCGGGCGGTGCGTCATCTGTGACCGCGTGCGCGACGTGGCATCGAGGTGATGATCGAGGCCATCGGCGTGAGGGATGTGCGGAGAATGTGATACGGCGTTCCATCGCGACCACGCATTCGAAATGTCCCGCTCAAGTTCTCTCCGACCCGGACGACAATATCATCTGACCGCGATTCGAGAGTCGGATTGCGGCGAGGCACGGATGCCTCAGAGTATACATCACGGAGGATCGTTTCATGCGTATCAACACGAACGTCGGCGCCATCACTGCTTCGAAGAACATCTTCGTCAACCAAATGGCGACGGAAAGCAGCATGCGGAAGTTGAGCTCTGGCCTCAGGATCAGCCGTGCGGCTGACGATGCGGCTGGTCTCTCCATCGCGAACAAGCTTCGTACGCAGAGCCGCTCGCTCACGCAAGCTTCTTCGAACGCCGAGCAGGGCAATGCGATGCTCCAGATCGCGGAAGGTGCAGCGGCCACGATCCAGCGCATCATCGAACGTCAGAAGGAACTGATCACGCAGAAGCAGTCGACTGGTAACAACAGCACCGTGTCGGCCACCCTCGGCACTGAAATCGCCACGCTGCAGGTGGAATCGGCTCGTATCCTGGCGGATGCGGACTTCCAGGGCGCCTCGGTGTTCGCCTCGCTCACGTTCCAGGTTTCTGACTCGGTAACGAACGGCACGGTGACCGTCAATGCCGCGCTGACGCTGACGGCGCTCTCTGCGACGTCGACGCTTGCCGATGCAGACACGGCGCTGACGGCGGTGAACGCCACGCTCGCCACCATCGGTGCCGGTCAGAACGTGCTCGACTACACGGTGCAGAACTTGAAGTCTGCGGTTGTGAACGTCCGCGCGGCCGAGTCGGTCATTCGCGACGTCGACATGGCGGAAGAAATGGCCACCTTCACCAAGAACAACATCCTGACGCAGGCTGCACAGGCCATGATGTCGCAGGCGAATCAGGGTAGCCAGAGCATTTTGCAGCTCCTCCGCTAAACCTGAAGTTCTCCAGCGGGCGATGAACCCCGGGGTCGGCGAGTTTGCCGGCCCCGGGGTATGGCCTTAGAAAAGCTGTACGGAGGAACGCATGTCGAGTCGGATCAACATCAGTGGACTGAGCACCGGCATTCAGTGGGGCGACCTCGTCGACTCGACGGTCAAGGCCTACGAAGCCCGGCAGGTCACACCGATCACCGATCGCATTACGAAGCGCGCGGCGCAGAAGACGGCGTGGACCAAGATGCAAGGCCTCGTCGAAACGCTGAACACGAATGCGCGCAATCTGCGACGCAGCGGGTTTGGCGGCTTTCTCGCGACCGTTCCGCCCAGTCCGAGTACGTCCCGCGCGTTGCTCACCGCCACGGCCTCGCTCACGGCGACGCCGGGGCGTTATCGCGTGGAGGTGCTGCAGCTCGCCGACACGGCGAAGATTGCCGGCCATGCGGTCGCCGATACGACGGCGGCGCGTGCGTTGACGGGATCGATGGCTATCAACGGCACGTCGATCACGCTCGTGCCTGCCGATACGCTGGTCGACATCCGCACCAAGATCAACGATGCCAACCTCGGCGTCACGGCTGCCATCGTGAGCGAAGGCGGAACCGCCGGTCGCCTCGTATTGACGAGCAACACCGCCGGCTCGACGGGTGTGACGATCGTCGACGGAACCGGTGGCATGGCGCGCGAGCTCGGCTTCATCGACACGCGCAGCAAGCCGATTTCGTCGGCGAGCCTGTCGGCCGCCGCCGCGCTCGGACTCGCGGTGTCCCCGCAACCCGCGTCGATTCGCGTGGGCACCACGCTGATCACCGCCGATCTCTCCACCGATTCGATCGCGTCGATCGCGGCCAGAATCAACGCCGCCGGCGCCGCCGCGTCAGTGGAATCCGAAGCCTACGGCAGCGAGACGCGCTATCGCCTCGTGGTCGACGGAAACGTCACGGCGGTCACTGGCGATGCCAACTCGCAATCGGTGATCGATGCGTTGGGCTTTGCTGCCGGCACCACCGGCAGCGTGAAGCAGACGGTGCAGACGCCGGTGTACACGGATGGCGCCAATGCCGTGGCCGGTGCCTCGACGTCGCTCGTGGGTCTCAAGTTTGGCGGCTCGGCGTCCAATCTGGCGGTCGGCGATGCGATCAACATCCGCGGCCTGCGCGGTGATGGTACAGCCGTCACGATTGGTCTGGTCGTGGGTGCGAACGACACGATGCAGACGCTGCTCAACAGGGTGAACGACGCGACCACGGGCTTCGGCTCCGGTTCGCGCACGGCGACCGCGGCCCTTGGGAGCGATGGTCGCATCCGACTCACTGACGCCACCGGTGGCGCTTCGCGCCTGTCGATGTCGATGTCGGTGACGCATGCCAATGGCGCCACCGGCTCGCTCGGGTCGGCGAGCACCTCGGTAACCGGACGGAGCCGTGCGCTGCAGGTTGGCCAGGACGCCGTCATTCGCGTCGATGGCCGCGAAGTCACGCGATCGACGAACACCATCACGGATGCGATCGCCGGCGTGACGCTGTCGCTGAGCACCGCCGAACCCGGCACCGGGATCGACGTCACCATCGATCGCGACGTCCAGGGCACGGTGGACTCCGTGCAGAAGTTCGTGGACTCGTACAATGAGATCCGGAAGTTCTTCGATGTTCAGCGCGCGATTGACGCGCCGCTGTACTCTGACACGCTGCTGCGTGGAGTAGTCGGTACGTTTCAGGATGCCCTGCGCACCGATGTGACGGCGAATACGACCTACAATAAGTTGACCATCGCCGGTGTGACGCTCGACCGGAATGGTACCCTGACGTTCAATCAGGACACGTTCAAGAAGGGACTGGCCGACAAGCCCGGTGAGCTCGAAGCGCTGTTCGGATTCTCTGGTGTAGGGCAGGCGTTTGTGACCGCCTCGGACAATGCCACGCAGTACGGCATCGGTACGATCAGCGCGCAGCTCAAGAACATCAACCAAACCACGATTCTGCTGAAGAAGCGTGAGGCCGATGCGCAGAAGCGTATCGAGATCAAGCGCGACCAGCTCGTCGCGCAGTTCACGCGTATGGAAGAGGCGATGAACCGACTGAAATCGCAGAGCAGTTCGCTACTTTCGAGCGTACAAGGACTTCAGGGCAACAAGTAGCTGCCGATACTCGAGAGAGAGACGCAGCTTCCGCTTTTGTCCTGACTCCAGCCACTGCCCCGATGTCCTACGCCAGCCAGTCCGCATCGTATCGAGAGATGGAGATCCAGTCGGCATCTCCCGAGCGACTCGTCGTCATCGTGTTCGAGCAGCTGGTCGTGAACCTGGAGCGCGCCCGGAGCGCGATGGAGCGCAAGGATATCGAGTTGCGCGTCACGTCGCTGCGTCGGGCGCGTGGCTTGGTAGGCGAGTTGCTCGCCACGCTCGATTTCGAGAAGGGCGGCGCGCTCGCGAACCAGCTGGCCGATCTGTACCAGTTCATGCTGTACGAGCTGGTCGATATCGGGCAGCGCGGGGATGTGCTCACGATGCGCAAGCTCGTGAACATCGCGACCTCGCTGCGAGATGGCTTTACCGCCGTCGCCGGGAACGTCGGCGTCGTGACGCGGAGAAGCGCATGACGTGGAACCCGATCATGACCGCCTTCGATACGCTGCGTAGCGGCCGGTTCGGCCACCGCAGCCCCGAGGTCCGTCAGGCGGCCGCCTGCGGCGCGCTGGCGATCTGTGCCGACGCCGATGCGCTCGCCCGCGAGGCCGTCGAGGCGGTCGGGCAGAATGACGAC
Source organism: Gemmatimonadota bacterium (assembly GCA_031363815.1). Taxonomy (GTDB): domain Bacteria; phylum Gemmatimonadota; class Gemmatimonadetes; order Gemmatimonadales; family Gemmatimonadaceae; genus Gemmatimonas. Next base: position 20,263 of record JANLVC010000112.1, on the reverse strand, counting down.
CAGCTCTTCAGCCTCCTCGAACAGCGCGATGAAATGTTGCGGGACCTCAGCGAACATCTGGTGATGCTGCGGCTCGAGCGCCCGACCGCCGACAGCCCGCTCTATGCCGCCACGGAACGGGCCGTCGACGACGCGGACGCGCTGCTCACGGAAGTGTCGGCAGCTTTGAGCATGTCGCACCGCGTCACGATGGAGCTGGCCGCCAAGGTGGCGCGTCGCACCGAGGAGATCCGCAGCGAGCTCGATGCCGTGCAGCGCGCGAGCAGTGCCGGACTCGGATACGGAGCGGCGGTCGGAGCGCATCTGGTTGACCGGCTCCGCTAACCCGAGACTGAAACCCATGTCCGTGCGACCCGTCACCGCCGAGGCGTTCAGCTCGCTGTTGCAGGAGAAATTGGACGAGCTCGACCAGGCGGCCCAACACGAGGCACTGATGGAGCACGACGATGTCGAACGGTTGCGATTACAGGCGGCCTACCTGATAAGCGGGACGGATGGCAAGCCGTGGCACACGGGGGCCGCCGTGCACTTTCAGGGGCGCCTGGCGGCTCTGGCTGTTCCGCCGCCCACGCTCGACATCAGCTATCCCGCACGACCGCCGGGACCGTCGTTTGGCCCCGAACGGGCTTTACCGGCACCACTGAAGCGACAGGGACGTCGCGTTCCGGGATAAGGAAATCCTCCCGACGTGTAAAGTTTGGCGCCATTCCTGTCGATAGTCCCATGTGAGGAGGAGGAACCCCTATGCGAATACACGGAAGCAGTTTTGATCCACTGCGCCCGACGCCGACGAGCAGCCCTGCCGTACAGCGTCCAGCGCAGGAGATCACGCAGTCACCGGCCACCAAGCCGGTCAAGTCGGACTCGGTCCAGATCTCGGACGCGGGTCGTCGCCTGAACACTGACCAGGCGAACGCCCTGAACCCGGAACGTGTGGCCGAACTCCGCACGAAGGTGCTTACCGGCGCCTACAACACGCTCGATGTCGTGGACCAGGTAGCGCGCCGCATTCTGTCGCGCGGCGATCTGTAGGTCTGCGGCCCACTCCGACCGGCACGATCAGGAGACCGGCTGTATGAAGTTCCTTGTGGTGGACGATTCCGCGACGATGCGACGCATCATAATCAATTCGCTGCAGCGGATCGGCTTCAACGACACCGTCGAAGCCGGCGACGGTCAGGACGCGTTGGCGAAGTTCGACAGTTCGATCACGTTCGTGATCACGGACTGGAACATGCCCAACATGAGCGGCACCGAGTTCACGAAAGTGCTCCGGTCGCGTGATGATGGGCGCCATGTGCCCATTCTGATGGTGACCGCGCGCTCCGTGAAGGAAGACATTCTAACGGCAATGGAAGCGGGCGTGAACAACTACATTGTCAAGCCATTCACTCTGCAGGTGCTGAAGGAGAAAATCGACGCGCTCCTCCCGGCAGCCGCGGCTTGAGGATCAGACCAATGACGAGTACCCGTGCGCAGGAAGTCCTGTACGAGTCCGAGGCGGCCCTCCGCCTCGTCGACCACGAGTTGACCGGCATGCATGACGTGCGAGATGCGGTGGAAGCGCCGCCGCGCGTGATCCCGATGCTCGCGCTGTCGGAACTCCCGCAGATTCTCGAACAGGCGAACGCCCAGATTCAGAATGTGCTGTCGCGACTGCGGGAAAGCCGCGCCACGTCGCAGACGGCGGCGCTCGAGAAGCTGGCGACGACGCACGAGAAGATCCGTGAAGTCACGTCGGCAACGGAAGACGCGGCCATCAACATCATGGACGCCTGCGACCGGGCCACGCAGATGGTCGACGAGCTCGACACGATCGATGCCGGCGCGAGCCCTGATCGCGACAAGGCCGGCGGCATCCGCGCAAACCTGCGCGACGAGCTGTTTCTCATGATGGGTGCGCTCCAGTTCCAGGACATCACGTCGCAGCAGTTGTCGCATGCGTCGGCCGTGCTGGTCGAGATGGAGCACCGGCTGCTCGACGTGGCCAAGCTCTTTGATCACAACGCCGACCAGGTGAGGCTCAGGTCGAGCGGCCCGCAGGGTGCCCCCAACAACGTGACGTACGATCCCCATGCCACGACGTTGCACGCCGAAACGCGTCAGGCCTTGGCCGACGAGATTTTCACGGCAATACGCGCTCCCGCGGCGTAGCCCCCCCCGCTCCGTCGCGTGACCACGACGTCCCGTACCCTCATCCGGTACGGGACGTTCGTCATTCACTGCCTGCGAAACGCGGACAGTGGTAAACCTGCCGACCAGACAAACCGATACTCCACCGTGATGATCGTGCCCATGTGGGTAGGCAATGCAGACCTCCGACGGTTCGCCCGTGTCCTCTCTAAATCTCGATGACGCCGCCACGCTGCTGATGCAGCTGGAGGCAACCGATACTGCCGACCTCGCAATGCTGCGCGACGCGCTCACCGATCTCGCCTTCGAGAATCGTGTGCCGCATCGTGCGCAGCCGTTTGTCGCGCGTGCGGCCCGGGTGCTTGGCACCATCGTCAATGGCACGGCGCCCGACATTCCGGCGGCCTTCGCCGACGTCAGCGCCGCCATCGAAGACGCGATGCGTGCGAGTGACGGGAACGACGTGACCAGCGACCGCGCGGTGTGGAGCGCGGCCGCGTCGGTTGCCGCGAGCGTCGCCACCAGCGTGCCGGCGTTCACACGCGATGAACCAGAGGTGCCGTTCGGGCAGCGGCGCTCGCTGCCGCCCGCCGCGGGCGTCGATCAGCTGCCCGACGACGCGGATCGCGACCTGCTCCCGGATTTCATCACGGAAAGCAACGAGTGCGTCGTGAACTCCGAAGTGGCGCTCTTGCGGCTCGAAGAGTACCCCGACGACGAAGAAGCGGTCAACACCGTGTTTCGCGCCTTCCACACGGTAAAAGGCACGTCGGCGTTTCTCGGACTTCCGCGCATCGCCGCGTTCGCGCACGAGGCCGAGTCGCTGCTGAGTCGTGTGCGCGACAAAGAGATCGCGTACACCAAGGGGTGCGCCGACCTGTCGCTGCGCTCGGCGGACATGCTGAAAGCCCTGCTCGTGTCGGTGGAAACCGGATTGAACGACGACGGCAAGCTGCCGATCCCCGACGGCTATCACGCGCTGCTCGACGCACTCACCGGCTACGATCCTACGCGGGACGCCGACGAGATCTTCCCCCTGCCCCCGACAGCGGCCACCGCGCCAGCGTCGGCGTCGGCGCCGGCACCAGCGACTGCCAGCCCCGTGAATGGCAACGGCAACAAGGCGCGCGTGGAATCGAACGCCGACGCCACGATCCGTGTGCGGACGGATCGCCTGGACCGCTTGATTGATATGGTCGGCGAACTGGTGATTGCGCAGTCGATGATCGCCGGCGATGCGCTGTTCGGTGCGGGCACGCAGCATGACCTGCTGCGGAAAGTCACGCACGCCGGCAAGATCGTGCGTGAGCTGCAAGGCCTCAGCATGTCCATGCGCATGGTGCCGCTGCGCGCGACGTTCCAGAAGCTCACGCGCGTCGTGCGCGACACGGCGTCGAAGGCCGCGAAGACGGTGCAGTTTGTCACCGATGGCGACGACGTGGAAATCGATCGCAACATGGTGGACGTCCTGGGAGATCCGCTCGTGCATATGGTGCGCAACGCGGTCGATCATGGCGTCGAAGGCCCCGACGAGCGCGAAGCGAACGGCAAACCGCGCCTCGGTGTGGTCCGGCTGCATGCCTATCATGCCTCCGGCAACGTGGTGGTCGAACTCCAGGACGACGGCCGTGGTCTACATCGCGACAAGATCGTGCGGAAGGCGATCGAGAAGGGACTGATCGACAGCGACAAGGGCATGACCGACAGCGATGTGTTCAACCTGATCTTCGCACCCGGCTTCTCGACGGCCGAACAGATCACGGATATCTCCGGCCGTGGCGTCGGCATGGACGTGGTCCGTCGGAATCTCGAGAAGATCCGCGGCCGCATCGACATCACGTCGGCGCCGGGCAAGGGCACGACCTTCGCGATCCGTCTGCCGCTCACGCTCGCCGTGACCGACGGCATGCTGGTGCGCGTCGGCGACGAGCGCTTCATTGTGCCGCTCACGCACATCCACATGAGCTTCCGTCCGGAACCGGCGATGCTCTCGACGGTCGTCGGCCGTGGTGAAGTCGTGCTGCTGCGCGGCACGCTGCTCCCGATCATTCGTCTGCATCGACTGTTCGATGTCGCCGGCGCGGTACAGTCGCCGCTTGACGGCCTGCTCATGGTCGTGGGCGACGGCGATCGCCGCACCGCGCTCCTCGTCGACGATCTCCTCGGTCAGCAGCAGGTGGTGGCGAAAACGCTCGGTGACGGACTCGGCAAGGTGCAGGGTGTGAGCGGTGGCGCCATCCTGGGTGACGGCCGCGTCGGCCTCATTCTCGACGTCACCGAGACGGTCGCGCTGGCGCAGAGCCACGAGCCGTCGCCGGTGCGCCGGGAACGCCATTACGCCGCCTGATCAGGCGGTCGACACCACTGGGTCCGCCATCGCCGGTACCGTTGGGCACTACGCATTCGAGTCAAGCTCCGACGAGGGGGCGCCGATACCACACAGGATACGGGTCATGGGACTCAGATATTCCCTCTCCATTTCGAGCGAGCCATGAGCACGCATACTGAATCGGTTGTTGCCGCGACCACGCAGTCCCGCGCGGGCAAGTACCTCACCTTCTTTCTCGCCAGCGAAGAGTACGGCCTCGAGATTCTCAAGGTGAGCGAGATCATCGGCATGCAGCCGATCACGCGCGTTCCCCGCATGCCGGAGTTCGTGCGCGGCGTCATAAACCTGCGCGGTAAGGTCATTCCCATCACGGACCTCCGCCGCAAGTTCAGCATGGCACACGACGGCAGTGCAGACAGCTGTATCATCGTCGTGCAGATGCGCGGCCTCCAGACCGGCATTGTCGTGGATCGCGTGAGCGAAGTGGTGGCGATCGCCGAGGCGGACATCGAGGATGCGCCGAGCTTCGGCGCCGGCATCCACACCGAGTTCCTGCTCGGCATCGGCAAGGCCGGCGGACGCGTGAAACTGTTGCTCGACATCGACAAGGTGCTGGCCAGCAGCGAAGTCGCGGCGCTCGAAGTCGCGCAGTCGCACGCCGCCTGACGCGCGTCTCGTCGTCTCTCGCCGCCTTCCCAATGGCCGCCACGAGCTCCGCAAACGCGTGCCTCACCGAATGCGAAATCTCACCAACGCAGTTCGCGCGCGTCGCTGATGTGCTCCATAAGCACGCAGGAATTCGCATGCGCGAAGGCAAGGAGGGGCTCGTGCGCGCCCGCTTGGCCAAGCGGCTTCGCAAGCTCAATCTGCCCGACTTCAATGCCTACCTCGAGTTCGTGGAAAACGAGCCGTCGCGACGCGAATTCGCCGAGATGATCGATGCGCTCACCACGAACAAGACCAGCTTTCTCCGCGAGGCGTCGCACTTCGACTATCTGCGCGACGCCGTATTCCCCATGCTGAAGGGTCCGGTCCGGATCTGGAGCGCTGGATGTTCAAGCGGAGAAGAGCCCTACACGCTCGCCATGCTCGCCAATGAGAGTTTCCGCGATATCAACACGCGCGACGTGCGCATTCTCGCGACCGACCTCAGTCACCGCGTGCTGGCCACCGCGAAAGCGGCCACGTACCCAGCCGAGAATATGGCCGATGTGCCGGCGGTGTGGATGCAGAAGTATTGGACGCGCACGCACGATCCTCAGGGTCGCGACGTGTACGAGGCGGGCAAGCCGCTGCGGCGACTGGTCCATCTCGCGAAGCTGAACCTGATGGAACGGTGGCCGATGCAGGGGCCGTTCGATGCCATTCTCTGTCGCAATGTCATGATCTATTTCGACAAGGTCACCCAACAGCAGCTCGTCGAGCGCTACTGGGCGCTGCTGCGCCCCGGTGGACATTTGTTCGTCGGGCATTCGGAAAGTCTCACCGGCCTCACACACCGCTTTCGGTATGTGCAGCCGGCGGTCTACGTGAAGTAACGTGGGCATAATTGCGCCAGTGCGCGCGGTCGATCGGGTTGTTGGAGTCGCCGACCTGAAGGTGTCCAACACGCCGGGCGAGCGACTCATCACCTATGCCCTTGGCAGCTGTCTTGGCATCGTGGTGTATGACCCGGTCGTCTCCGTGGCGGGACTCCTGCACGTCATGCTGCCCACGGGGACCATCGACGAAGCCAAGATGAAGGACAAGCCCACGATGTTCGTGGACAGTGGTGTGCCGCTCCTGTTCAAAGCGTGCTATAAGCTGGGCGCAAAGAAGGAGCGCATGCAGGTCAAGGTGGCCGGCGGCGCGCATGCCGGGGCTCGTGAAGAAGATGACCGCTTTCAGATCGGCAAGCGCAACATGATCGCCCTGCGCAAGCTGCTGTGGAAGAACGGAGTGCTCGTGCACGCGCACGACACTGGGGGCGTTCAGACGTCCCGTACGATGTGGGTGAGCGTGACTACAGGCGAGGTCACGCTCAAGATCAACGGCGCCGAACGTAAGTTTTGATGCACCGGATAGCAACTCATGGCCTTTAACGTGCTCGTGGTCGACGACAGTGCCGTCATGCGGCAGATGGTCGTGCGTACCCTCAGGATGAGTGGTCTTCCGCTGGGTACGGTCCTCGAGGCCGGCAACGGCGAAGAAGGACTGTTCGTTCTCCAGGAGCAGTGGGTGGACCTCCTGCTTCTGGACATCAACATGCCGGTGATGAACGGCGAAGAGATGCTGCGGCGTCTCCGCGCCGCACCGGAAACCGCCTCGCTGCCCGTCATCGTGATCTCCACGGAAGGCAGTGAAACCCGACTGGCTGCACTCCATGAGCTGGGCGCGGCGATTGTCCACAAACCGTTCGCGCCGGAGACCCTGCGCGACACCATTTTGCGCGTTACTGGAGTCACCGATGCCGAGTACTACGGTCCAGTCCCTGTCACGAGCGACGACAGCGACTTTTGAGGAACTCGCGCTCCTCGTTCCGGAGCACGATCTTTCCTTGGCACAGGCCGCGGCCCCGCTCGACGTCGCGGTGTCGGTGGAGTTTCGCGGCCCGTTGCGCGGGCGGCTCGTGCTTCGTGCGTCGTCCACCATTTTGCCGGTGATCGCGGCGAACATGCTGGGCGACGATGCCTCCCGTCAGCGCAACCTGCACCGCGATGCGCTGGGGGAAATTGCGAACGTGATCTGCGGCAACGTCCTGCCCGTGATCGCGGGCGTCGAAGCGGTATTTCATCTGTCCGCGCCACATGTGCACGAGGAGATAGCGGATGTCTCGCGTGACGTTGACGTGCCGTCGGCGAGTATCATGTTCGGAGTAGAAGGCGGCCGTGCCGAAGCGGTGCTCTACCTGTTCGGCGCCTGTGCAGGTGCGGAGTTGGTCTCCCGCCACGATGCTGAGCGCGCCGCGTGACCACGACGCGCACACCGGGTGTCCCGCGGCCCGGCTCAGCGACACCGCTGCGCAAGCCAGGGGTGGTGCGCGTGCTCATCGTGGATGACTCCGCGCTCGTGCGCCGCATCCTGTCCGACGCACTGTCGAGGCACGACGATATCGAAGTGGTCGGCACGGCCACCGATCCGTACGTCGCGCGCGAGCGCATCGTGCAGTTGCGGCCCGACGTAATCACGCTCGACATCGAAATGCCACGGATGGACGGGCTGTCGTTCCTGTCCAAGCTGATGCGACACTTCCCGCTGCCGGTGGTGGTGGTGAGCTCGCTCACCCCCCAGAACAGTGAGACCGCGCTGCGTGCCCTCGCGCTCGGCGCCGTCGAGGTGATCGCCAAACCGGGTTCGTCGCTCGCCGCGGTCGAGGTGGCCGAGGACCTCGTGCGCGCGGTGCGTGCCGCATCGCACGCGCGCGTCGTGAAGCGCCTGGAATCGGTGGACGCACCGCCGGTGCCAGGTCGTTCCGCGATCGCGTCGCTCAATACTACCAACAAGATCATCGCGCTGGGCGCCTCTACCGGCGGCACGCAGGCGCTCGAACACGTGCTCCGTCGTTTCCCGGTCGATGCTCCCGGTACCGTGATCGTGCAGCACATGCCCGAGCACTTCACGCTGTCGTTCGCCAAACGGCTCGACCAGGTGTGCGCGATGCGCGTGCAGGAAGCAAAGGACGGTGATCACGTCGTGCCCGGCCTCGCGCTCGTCGCGCCCGGCGGCAAGCATCTGGTGCTGCAAGCCAGTGGTGCGCGATGGGCCGTGCGCGTGAAGGACGGTCCTAAAGTGCATCACCAGCGTCCCGCGGTGGACGTGCTCTTTCAAAGCGTCGCGCGCAGCGCCGGACGCAATGCCGTGGGCGCGCTCCTGACCGGCATGGGGACCGACGGCGCCAAGGGGATGCTGGCCATGCGCGAGGCGGGCGCGTACACCGTGGCGCAGAACGAGGAAACGTGCGTGGTGTACGGCATGCCGCGTGAAGCCGTCAAGATCGAGGCGGCGGTGGAAGTGCTGCCGCTCGACCGCATCGCCGACGCACTCCTGCACGCCGTCGCCGCCAACCGCGTGTAGCGCCGTGTAGCGCCGTGTAGCGCTACACGGGAAGCGTCAGGCGCACCCGTGTACGCGCACCGGTGGTTCCGTCGACGCGATCGAACTGGATCGAGCCCCCAAGCGTGCGCACGAATCCGGCGACGATGGCGAGGCCGATTCCCGCCCCCCGCACGCCCTCCTTGGACGTCACGAACGGCTCGGTGACGGTCGCCCGCAGGTCGGCTGGAATGCCATCCCCCTCGTCCTCGACGTCCACTTTGACCACGCCGTCCTGAACAACGCTGCGGACCACCATCGCGCGGCCCCGCAGCGCGGCGTCATGGGCGTTGCGCAGCAGCTCGAGCATCACGTCCTGCCATCAGGTCGCATCAGCCTGGATCTGTCCGCCGCCAAGTGTCACGTGCACGGGTCGGTCGGCCTGCTCGGACGCCAGCACGGCCTGCGCGTCGGTGATGCCGTCGTCGACTGATGCGGCGACGCGACGCATAGTGCCGGCACGTGAAAACCGCGTCACCCGTTGGAGATACCGGACCGTGTCGTCGGCAGCCCGATAAATCTCCTCGACGTCGGCGCGCATCGGATCGCCGTGGGGAATGTCGGAGAGCAGCAGCTCGCTATACGTCCGGACGACGGTCGAGAAGTTGCTGACGTCGTGCGAGACCCGCTTGGCAAAGCGCACCAGCGCGTCGGTGTCGGGCACCGCATTTGTGGAGGTGGCCATATGCGCCGTAGAATGTATGGTACGGTGGTAACCACAACGGTCACTTTTCGTCCGTCCTTTCTGGGAGCTCGATCCATGTCGTTCCGAACCAGCTATGTCGTCACTTGTGCGGCGGCCCTTGCCCTGACCGGTGTCGCGCTCGGCGCGCAGACGCCGCCGCCGGTGGCGCTGCCGGTGGCGCTGCAGATCACGGCGGCCACGCAGGCGCTCCCGAAGGAGTTGCGCGACGGCGCCGGTGTCATGGGCTACAAGACGGCTGGCAAGCTGGAATGGCTCCGCCCCACGAAAAACGGCATGATGTGCCTTGCCGATGACCCCGCCGAAGAACAGTTCCACGTGTCCTGCTACCATGACTCCATGGACCCGTTCATGGCCCGCGGCCGCGCGCTGCGCGAGTCCGGCGTGAAGGGTGCTCAGGTCGACACGGTGCGCTTCGCCGAGGTCAACGCGGGGAAGATCAAGATGCCGGTGGCTCCAGCGTCGTTGTATCAGATTTTCGGCGCCAAGGATGCGTTCGATGCGGCCACCGGCACCGTGAAGAAGGGCAATCCGTTGTTCGTCGTGTACATCCCGTTTGCCACGACGGCCACCACGGGCATCTCGACCACACCGTCGGAAACGAAGCCGTGGCTGATGTTCGCCGGCACGCCGAAAGCGCACGTGATGTTCTCGTTGAAGATGTGATCGCCCGTTGACAATCGTCCGACTGACGCCGCAGCGCTTGACGGAGGCGCTGGCGGCACTCAGCGCCAACGATCCGAAGATGGCGACCGCCATCGAACGGGTGGGCCCGTGCACCCTGATTCCCCGCGCCGACGGCACGCACTTCGATCATCTGGCGCGGGCGATCGTGTTTCAGCAGCTCTCGGGCGCCGCCGCCTCCACGATTTATGGGCGTTTCAAGGAGCGCATCGGGGACGGCACCGACAGCCCCACTCCGGCGCAGATTCTCGCGTCGGATGAAGCCACGCTGCGTGTCTGCGGCCTCTCCACGGCGAAAGCGCGCGCGATCATCGATCTCGCGCGACATGTCGAGGAGGCCCGTTTGCCTCTCGAGGGGATCGACACACTGGACGACGAAGCCGTGATCGAGGCGCTGGTGGCGGTGCGCGGGGTGGGGCGCTGGACGGCGCAGATGTTCTTGATGTTCAGACTTGGGCGCCCCGATGTGCTTCCGGTGCTCGACCTCGGTGTGCGCAAGGGCGCGCAGCGGATTTATCGCATGCGAGCGCTGCCGGAAGCCGACCGTCTCGAAAAGGTGGCGCGGAACTGGCGCCCGTGGGCAAGCGTTGCCAGTTGGTACTGCTGGCGGGTTCTCGATCTCGAAGACGCCGGCGGCTGGTAGCGCAGGGGCTGGTCAATGCGGCTCGCCGCAGTGGAGCATGGACATGTCGATGCAGGAATTCCGGAAGCAGGTGCAGGCCCCCGTGTCGGTCGAGGCGCTCTTCGCGTGGCATGAACGATCGGGCGCCTTTGAACGCCTCTCGCCGCCGTGGGATCGCCCCCAGGTGTTGGAGCACACGGGTGGCATTCGCGATGGGGCGAAGGTGGTGCTGCAGTTGCACGCCGGCCCATTCACAGTGTGGGAGCATACGCACCGTTTCGCGCCGATCGATGCGCACTCGAGCACGCTCGACGATCACATTCGCTACGAACTCCCGCTCGGTGTCCTGGGCAGTGCCGTGGCCGGCGCATACACGCAGCGCACGCTCGAACGCGTGTTCGCGTATCGCCACGCGGTTATGCTAGGGGATCTGGCGCGGCATGCCCAGTTTGCCGACCGACCGCGCCTGCGCATCGCGATTACCGGCGCATCGGGATTCATCGGCGCCCAGCTGGCAGCCTTCTTGTCCACTGGTGGCCACGATGTGATCCGCATCGGTCGCCGTGCGCCCAAGCCGGGCAGCCACGATGTGCAGTGGAATCCGGAACGCGGACAGCTCGATCCGCGTGCGCTCGAGGGCGTCGATGCAGTGATTCACCTGGCTGGCGCATCGATCGCATCGCGGTGGACGAGTGCACATCGTGCGGCGCTCAAGCGCAGCCGCGTGGCCGGCACGTTACTGCTGGCGCACACGCTCGCGCAGCTGACGCGCAAGCCGCGCGTGCTGCTCAGTGGTTCCGCCATCGGGATCTACGGCAGTCGCGGCGACGAGTTGCTCGACGAACGCAGCACGTTGGGCGGCGACTATCTCGCGGAAGTGGGACGCGCGTGGGAATCGTCCACGGCACCGGCGGAGACGGCAGGTATCCGCGTCGTCCATCTGCGCACCGGCATCGTGCAAGGCGCCGCCGGCGGTGCCCTCGGCACGCAAGCGCCGCTGTTCCGCTACGGCGCGGGCGGCACGCTCGGCCCGGGCACGCAGTGGATCAGTCCTGTCGCCCTCGACGACGAGATCGGCGCGATCCATTTCTGCATGATGCGCGACGATGTCCGAGGCCCGGTCAACATCGTGGCGCCGACCGCGGTAACGAACGCCGCGTATACGAAGGCGCTGGGTTCCGTGCTGTGCCGTCCCACGATCGCGCACGCACCGGCCTTCGCGCTGCGCCTACTGCTGGGCGAGGAGATGGCAAATCTCACCGTGCTCGCGAGTCAACGCGTAGAGCCGCGCGTGCTGCGCGAAGCTGGCTTCGCATGGCGACTGCCGATGTTGGAGCAAATGCTTCGCTTCGAGCTCGGCGAGTAGAACGCGTCGATACCAGCAGCAACTACCACTACTACTGCGACCGCTTAGAGAGTGGCTTTTTATAGCAAAACTTCCGGCGCGCGTCTTGGCGGGTGACACGCCACGTCATTGTGGTGCGGAGGCAGTACGAGAGGCTCTGGGCTTGGCGCTTGAGGCCGTGGGTTTTGGGTTCTGGGTCATTCCGCTCGCGATTCGGCGAGATCACAACAGCATGACCACAAATTCACGCGGAAAACGACACGGATAAGCTCACGAACACGCACGCCAAGGATCGTTTGCGTAGAGCAGTTCGCTTTTCGTTGTTCAACAACAAACCCCGGATCCGTCGAACTCGCGCCGTCGCGTGTCGTCAACCCGGAGCACATTCGCGTGCTATCCGTGTAATCCGCGGTGAAGCAGTGCCTGGCAGTAGCGATCTGTCGGTCGCCACCACCGCAGCCGATCAAACCCCCCACCCATTACCCACCACTCACGGCCTCAAGCCCATCGCCCACCGCGAGCGGCTCTGGGCTTGACGCGTGAGGCCGTGGGTTTTGGGTTCTGGGTGATTCTGCAGCCGATCAAACCCACCACCGAAACGACAAGGGAGGTCTGGGCATACCGGCCAAGGATAGGAGCCGCCCGGATTCTCCGACCGTCTGCTTACCTACTCTTTAACCGGTCGCAGCACTAGGCGCGCCGCATCACGACGAACTCACACGGCGAAGCAGTAGTACAATCCGGCGCCGCCCGACCCCTTCAGGTTTTCCTGACTGCACCCGCGCGACGGATGCGCGAAGTTCCATGACGTCGGATTGACACCGCCGCCCTGCCGGTCGTGATGGCCCACCAGGGCGGCGCCTTCGCCGCTGCTCATCCAGTTCTTGCACGTGCTGTCGCCGGCGTCGGTGGATACGCGGCCGTCCAGCGTGGAGCCGGTCAACACGTCGTGCGTGTTCGGCGTGTCGCCGCGACCGTTCACCGGCAGGCCTTTCTCGGTGAGGCTGTTCTCCTTCGACAGCTTGTTGTTGTCGCTGTGCAGATCCTCGACGCTCGTGGCCACGACCACGCCCTTGGCGTTTTTCCACGGGCCCCGGCCGATGCGGTCTCGCGCATTCACCGCCGACTTGCCGTCGAGCGCCTGCTGACTCAAGTAGGCATGCCACGTCTTGCCTCGCACGCCGGACGCTTCGGCCAGTGTGGCGCAGTGCTTGTCGGCACCTTCGAGTCCGCCAAGTGCCGCGCCGTTACCGGGGCCGACACTGGTGATAAAGAACGACAGATCCTGTTGCGGCGCGGGCGTTGTGGGCGCCGTGGTGGTAAGGAAGGCCGTGGCGAGCGAAAGGGGGAGTCGTAACACGAGCATCGGGAGGCTCCAGTGGGGAAGGGGGGACCTGCGTGATCCTGCAGAGTGCTGTTACACCACTACGGTCGCAGCACGACCATCTCGGCCGTCCGCGCCTTCACGGCCCGTGGCGAGTACGGCAGCGGTGCATACTCTCCCCGAACCCAGGGTGCGAAGAGATTGCTGTAATAGGGGCTTCGCGGATCGCCGCTCTGCCCCGGGGTGTTGGTCACCATGGCGCCGTCCCAATTCGCGAGGTCCATCACCACGCGAAAGCTGGCGCCAGCGGTCTGGTTATCGGTGTTGCCGGTCGCGTTGAGCGTGTTGGCATACCCGCCGCGCGCGAGCGGTCCGGGCGACAAGCGCGGGCGGATCGAATCGGCGATCACGCCATCGAGTGGATGCGCGATGCGCACGTGGTGCATCGTCGCATCGCCGTAACGCCAGTCTGCCATGTCCTTGCCGAAGCGCCGCGATAAGTCCGACACCGCTTCGTTGAACGACCGGAACAGAATGAAATTGCGCGCAACGGTCGGGTTCTCTCCCAGAAGCGAGTCGGGATGGGTAAGCCACTCGATGGTCTGTGCCAACGACACCGTCCGCAACAGCGGACGCGCCTCCAGTGGCAGCACCATGTTGGCGGTATGCGTGAGCAGCTTGCGTTCCCACGCCACATAAATCGCCGCGCCCCGGGAGTTGGCCGACAGCACACCATTCCAGCGCAGCAGCGTGTCGCGTGCGGCCATCGCCGCCGCACTGGTCAACGCGATCTGCTTGATAAGGGGAACCAGCGCGCGCGCGGGCAGCGCGGTTTCGTCGTGCTGCAACGCCATCATTTGCGATAGCGTGGCTTGGCGCGTGGTGTCGAGCACTTCCCTGAGGCGATCGCGACGAAACGGCTCCGCCCACGTGCGCGCCAGCGCATTGGAGTGGGCGTACGACGCGTCGACATTGAGCGCGTTCGCCGTGCCCACGTAGCCGCGAGACGGCGAGGTCTCGTGCGGCAACTGGGAAATCGGCAGGAACCCGCTCCACTCGAATCGCCCGTCACCGGGCACGGGCACCAGGCCATCCCAGTTTTTGCGGATCGGCGCGATACCGGCGCTCTGCCAGCCGATCGCTCCGCTGGTATCGGCCCAGATCCAGTTCAGCGCCGGCATGCGAGCGAACGAGAGCGCGGTGCGGGCTTCGCTCCAGGTGCGCGCCTGATCGAGTCGCAAGCTGGCGAGATACGGAGCGCCACCGGGCTCGAGCCACGCCGCACGTAACGCCACGGCTATGCGCTTCACACTATCGGTCATCACCACCGGACCATGTCGCGTGTATTGCAGCGTGACCACCACGGGGGCGGCTCCCTTTACGCGAATCGTATCGCGCACCTCGCGCATGCGCTCACTGGCGCCGCGATAGCGGTAGGCACGCAGGTCTTTCGCATCGAGAGCGTACGTGTACAAATCCTCGGCGTCGATGCCGAAAATTGTGAGTCCCCACGCCCCGTGCTCGTTGTGCCCAATGGCCACGCCGGGAATCGCCGGCTCCCCGCCGCCGATCACATCCCACCCCGGGGCCTTCAGGTGCACCATGTAGCGCAGCGACGGTGCGGCAATCGTGCGGTGCGGATCGTTGGCCACGATCGGCTTGCCGCTGGCCGTACGGGATCCGGCAATCACCCAGTTGTTGCTCTCCCAGCGATCAAACGACGGCGTGGCCGTGTCGAGCGGCGGCGCCGCACGGCGAAGCGCTTCCGGCAACTCGGTCGTGCGAAAAGTCGGGGCCTGCTTGAAGTCGTTGTAGGCCGCCAGCATGCTCGCACCGGGAGCGGCGTCGAGCGCGCGGGCCACCAATGAATCGAGCTCCAGCCGGACCGGCGACAGCTCGTAGCGCTTGCGCCGCGCCACCGCCGCTTCGCCGATTTCGCGCACCGCGCGCGCGGTCGTCGGCTCGTCGGCCGCGTTTGAGGCCAACGCGTTGTGCCGCGAGATCACCACCGCCGGCGTCCAGTGCTGCGGCGTGATGCCCAGCCAGCTGAGTTCCTGCGGCATCAGCCGGGGATTCGCGCGTACCTGATCCACATACGCGTTCACGCCGTTTACAAACGCACCGATGATCGTGGCACCGCGTGGATGATAGTGCGCGAGCTCGGTGGTCATCGAGCCGCGGTATCGCAGCAATCGCGACGCACGATCGCGAGAGACCCACCGCGGTCCGAGTACCTCGGCCATTGTGCCTGTGGCCTGGCGTCGCCACAGCTCGAGCTGAAAGAGCCGGTCGCGCGCCGCGCTATACCCTTGCGCGAAGAACAAGTCGTGCTCGTTCGCGGCTTCGATGTGCACGATGCCCGCGGAGTCCCGCGCCAGCGTGACCGGCGCGCGCAGTCCCTTGGTGGTGATCGGCGGCGATTGCGCCGGTGATTGCGCCTGCGCATCGCGCGGGACACCCAGCAACAGCGCCAGCAGCAACACGGTCGTCGTTTTTACCACCGATTCGTTCAACGCACTCGCGAACTCACGCACAATGTCTCCTACGGGTTTGATCTCATGAATGGCATCCACACTGCGCCCAGCTTGCCAGTAGTCCTGCGTGACGCCGTCCACACTCGAGCGTTTGAGCTGACGGAGCGAACGCAGCGCATAAAACGTGCGAATCCAGTGCTTGGTTTTGCGTCCCTTGAACATCCAGCGCGATATCGGTCCCACCGTGGTGCCAAGCTTCTCCACGTATGGCGTGCGAATCACCGACACCGGCACGCCGGTGAGTCGTTCGGTGAGCACGATATCGCGGGAGGTCGCTTCCACAATAGCGTACTTGTAGGCGTCATCGGAGTTGCACTCGGGCGTCGCGATGAAACGCGTGCCCAATTGCACGCCGGCATAACCCATTGCAAGCAGCGCAGTGAACTGCTCGGGAGCACCAACGCCGCCCGCCGCGACCACCGGTAGTCCAAGCGGGCTGACTTCGTCCAGCAGCGCCCGTGGATCACGTGACCCGCTGTGTCCGCCCGCTTCACGGTTTACGGCCACGAGTCCGTCCACACCACCGTCACGCCCTTTCTCGGCCCACTTCAACTCGGTGATGTCGTGGTACACCACGCCGCCCACGGCGTGGACACGATCGCACACCCACTTCGGATTGCCGAGTGAGGTGAGGAAGAATCGCACGCCTTCTTCGAGCGCGATGTCCACCCACTTGATCATGCGGTTGTGATACGTCTTGGACGACGCTTCGATCAACGCATTGAAGCCGATCGGTGCGCCGCCGCTGAGGCGGTTGATCGTGCGCAACCCGTCCCGGAAGTCGTAACCGTGCACATACGTGAGCGAGATCGGCTGTACGATGCCGAGCGCGCCGGCGGCGCTCACGGCGGCCACCAGTTCTGGATTGCTGCACGGATACATCGGTCCGCAAATCAGCGGTACGCGGATGTGCGCATGGCGCGTGAGCGGGGTGTCGAACGCGGGCGCACTGACGATCGGTGGTGCCACGTCGGTCATCGGGCCGTCGCGCGTGAAGGATCGGGAGGCGACAAGCGCCAATGCACGATGCATCGCGCGACGATCTCACCCGCGGTGTTCGCAATGTCGGCCTGCACATCGTGGGTGATCGGCTCGTGCACGTCGGTAGGGGCCTGCGCGGTCGTGGTGCACACCAACGTGCCGCGTGCCTTTTTCAGGTATTCGATCGACAGGCCGGTCACGATGCCGCGCACGCCCGGCGGCAACGCCGTCATCAACGCCACGCCACTCGTCATCTCAGCCAAATTCACCAGCGCCACCGCGTGCACCGACGCCAGGTGATTTCTTACCGCCTTGCGATCGCGCAACTCCACCCGGGCGAAGCCGGGCCGCACATCGGTGTACACGCCGCCCACCGAGCCGGTGTACGGCGCCATGCGTCCCACGGCCCAGCTGAACAGGCGCTTGCCGAACGGGAGACCCGAGAGTCGTTCCCAGTTGCGCAGGAGGAGGCGTCCCGGGGATGAATTGGCGTGAGGCATGCAATTGGGAACGGCGGAGAGGGACATGGCGTAGCGTTAGGTAGCGTACGTGCCGATCACCGAACCCGCCACCTCGGCGGCGCCGGGGTTTGGCCGGCCTCCGTCCCTCTCCATGACCGTGCTCGTTACCGGCGCCACAGGCTACATCGGCGGCCGCCTCACCTCTCGATTGGTGGAGCGGGGCGTTCCGGTGCGGCTGCTGGTCCGCGACCCGCGCCGCATTCACGGGCGATGGTGGGAGCACCAGGTGGAGGTCGTGACCGGCGATCTGTTGGACGCGGCGTCACTGGCGCGGGCGCTCGACGGTGTGGAGCAGGCGTACTACCTCGTGCACAGCATGACGCACGCCACCGACTTCGCCGTGCGCGACCGGGTTGCCGCCCACAACTTCGTGCAGGCGGGCCGTGCGCTGAAGCACTGCATCTACCTCGGCGGGCTGGTCCCCGACGCGCACGACGCCAGCGAGCATCTCCAGAGTCGCGGGGAAACGGGGGCGATTCTCCGCGACGGCTTGCCCACGACCGAGTTCCGCGCCGGCCCCATCGTCGGCTCGGGGTCGGCGTCGTTCGAGATGGTGCGCTACCTGGCCGAGCGCCTGCCGATCATGATCGCGCCCAAGTGGATCACCAATCAGGTGCAGCCGATCGCCGTGCGCGACGTGCTCACCTATCTGATCCGCGCACGCGAACTCGGACCGGCGGGCGTCGTAGAGATCGGCGGTGCCGATGTGCTTTCGTTTCGCGACATGCTGCGGGGGTACGCTGCGGTGCGTGGCCTGCGCCGAACGATCATCGCCGTCCCCGTGATGTCGCCTCGCCTGGCAGCGCTCTGGATCGACAAGGTCACCCCGATTCCCGCCCGGCTGGCCATACCGTTGGTAGAGGGGATCGCCCATTCGGTCCTTGCCGATACGCGCAAGGCCCGCGAGCTGTTTCCCGACGTGTGCCCGATGGAGTATCGCACGGCGGTGCAGCGCGCGCTTGCACAGCTTTCTGCACAGGCGGTCGAGTCGCGCTGGAGCGACGCCTTGGGAGGCGGCACGTCGTATGAGTTGCGTGACCGCGAGGGGGTGCTCGAGGAGACGCGCACGATTTACGTGAAGGCCAGCCCCGATCAGGTATTCCGTGCCTTCTGCCGACTGGGGGGCGATCAGGGATGGCTCGCCTGGAACTGGCTCTGGAAGATCCGGGGCTTTCTTGATCGATTGGTGGGTGGACCCGGACTCCGGCGGGGGCGACGCGACCCTGCGTGGTTGTACCTTGGAGAGGCGGTCGATTTCTGGCGGGTCGAGATGGTCGAGCGTCCTCGCCTGTTGCGGCTGCGTGCGGAAATGCGCGTGCCCGGGCAGGCCTGGCTGCAATTTTCGGCCGTCCCCGAGGGTGAGGGGACACGGCTCATTCAGACGGCGCTGTTCGCGCCGCGCGGTCTCTTCGGACTTCTCTACTGGTACGCGATGTATCCGGCACACCTCTTCATCTTCGGTGACATGGTGAAGGCGGTCGCCCAGCTCGCGCGCACCGAGCCGGTCGTGGCGCCTGCGGTACGGACCCGCATGTCGAGCGAGGCGTCGCTATAAATCGCCTGTGCCTGTTCGTTGACGTCGTGCGTGGCCTCGGCCTGACGCTGCTCGCCGTGCAGGCGCCGATGCTGCTGTTGCTGCTCGCGCGCCTCATGCCGGGACGAACGCGACGTTCACCGATCGCTCCCCGACTCACGCCGCGCACGGATACTACCGTGACGGTGATCGTAGCGACGCTCAACGAAGCGAAGCGGATCGGGCCCTGCCTCAAGGGCCTCATGGCGCAGACGGCACCGCTGCTCGAAGTGCTCGTCGTGGACAGTCGCTCCACCGACGGCACGCGCGAGTTGGTCGAAGTGGCCTCGGCCCGTGATCCGCGCATTCGCCTGGTCACCGATCAACCGCTTCCGAACGGTTGGGTCGGTAAGGTGTGGGCACTGGAAACGGGCCTCCGCCAAGCAAAGGGCGAGTGGGTGCTCGGCATCGATGCCGATACCGTACCGGCGCCAGGACTGGTCGGGGCCGTGGTCGACGCCGTCGAGCAGGACGGCTACGATGTGGCGTCGTTCTCGCCGCAGTTCCGCGATCAGACGTCGGCCGAGCGCTTCGTGCAGCCGGCGATGCTGGTCACACTCATTTACCGCTGCGGTGCGGCCGGTGCTAAGCAGCCGCCGCCCGATCGGGTGCTCGCCAACGGACAGTGCTTCGTGGCCCGTCGCACACTGCTGGAACAGCATGGCGGCTACGCGCCGGCGCGTGCCTCATTCTGCGACGATGTGACGTTGGCCCGCCATCTCGCATCACACGGCGCGCGCGTAGGCTTTCTCGACGGCTCGCGCATCATTCAGGTGAGCGCGTATGTCTCGCTGGCCGAGATGTGGCGCGAATGGGGACGCAGCTTCGACCTGAAGGACGCCACGCCCACGTGGCGCCGCTGGATCGACGTGACGTTGGTGTGGAGCGCGCAGGCACTACCGCTACCCACACTCATGGTGCTTGGCGCGATCATCTGGGCGATGGGATGGCCCACCGCCCAGAACCCGTCGACGATGCTCCTGCAGGCGCTGCTGCTCGTGAACGCCTCCGCGCTCTTGGTACGACTGATGATGCTGGTCGCGCTGCGCAACAGCTACGCCGAGCGAGGCTGGCCGTTCTGGCTCTCGTGGCTGTCGGACATCGCCGCCGCCTGGCGTCTCACGCTCAGCACCGCCCGCCCGGCCACGCGTTGGCGCGGCCGACAGTACGACACGCTGGCGACTGATGGCGCGCACTAGTGCTGCGACCGCTTAGAGAGTGGCTTTTTATAACCAAACGTCCGGCGCGCGTCTTGGCGGGTGAAGCGCCACGTCATTGTGGTGCGGAGGCAGTACCAGAGGCTCTGGGCTTGACGCGTGAGGCCGTGGGTTTTGGGTTCTGGGTCATTCCGCTCGCGATTCGGCGAGATCACAACAGCATGACCACAAATTCACGCGGAAAACGACACGGATAAGCTCACGAACACGCACGCCAAGGATCGTT
>JANLVC010000089.1:0-45608 GCA_031363815.1 Gemmatimonadota bacterium | reverse complement strand
GCGATCTATCGGTCGCCACCGCCGATCGTGATTCAGCGAGATCACAACAGCATGACCACAGATTCACGAAAAACGACGCGGATAAGCCCTCTGGCACGCACGCCAAGGATCGTGTGCGTCAGCAGTATGTTTTTCGTTGTTCAACAACAACAACAACAACCGGGTCCGCCGAATCCGCGCCGTCGCGTGTCGTCAACCCGGAGCAGATTCGCGCGCTATCCGTGAAATCCGCGGTGAAGCAGTTCCGGCGGGTGGCGATCAATCCCATCACCAGCGTCACGACGAAGATCACAACGAGGATCTTTGCGATGCTGAATGTCGCGGTGGTGAGACCGCTGAATCCAAAACCAACGGCGATCAGTGCGGCGATCAGGAACCCGAATGCCCAGCGAAGCACGGCATCAAGCAGACGGATGCGGTCGGTGCCACCCCGAATGGGTCGCCGTCGCCGCACCGGTCCGTATTGCATGGGTCGTGCCGCCTACGTTGCCCGGGACGACAGGACGGCACGCACACCGTGTAGCGAGCCGCCCACGGCACGCAACGCCACCAGTGCGTGATACAGCAGGTCCGCCGTTTCCTCGGTGGCCCGTTCGATGTCGCCATCCACGCATGCCGTAGCCAACTCGACCGCTTCTTCGCCAAGCTTCTTCAGTCGAAGATTGCGGTCGCCAAGCAGCCGCTGGGTGTAGCTCGTGGATGGGTTGTCCGTGCTTCGCATGCGGGCCGAAATCGTGGCATCGAGCGTGGCGAACACATCGGCCTGCAGGGCATCCTCGCGAAAGCATGAGGTCGTTCCATTGTGGCAGGCTGGACCGGCCGACACCACGCGCGCGAGTACCGCGTCGGCATCGCAGTCGGCGGTCAGTGACAGCACACGCTGCACGTTGCCGCTCGTGCCACCCTTGTGCCACAAGCCGCGCGAACGCGACCGATAGTGCATTTCGCCGGTTCGCAGCGTGTGCTCAAGTGCCTCGCGATCGGCGTGCGCCACCATGAGCACGGCACCCGTTGCCACATCCTGCGTAACGACGGTCACGAGCCCGCCGCTCTTCGTAAAGTCGAGCTGGTCGATGTCAAACGCGACGGCAGGCACGGGGTTACTCATCTCGATACTCCATCAGCAGGATCAAAAGGCTCGACCAGATACGGCCGGACGATGTCGCCAAGCGCGGCGTTGGTGGCGATCACGTCGCCGCCGAATGCGGTATCACGTCCGCGCCAATCGGTGAACCGACCACCGGCTTCGGTAATCAGCGGGTACATCGCGGCGGCATCCCACGGATTCACGATGTCATCGATCATGACCTCAGCTCGGCCGGTAGCCACCAACAAATAGCCGTAGCAGTCGCCCCAGGTGCGTGCCACGGCCGACTCCGACGACAGCGCGTGCCACTTCGCGCGCCGTCGCGGCCGTTCGAGGAACCGGTCATCGGTGATCAACGTGGTGGCCTCGTGCAACTGCGCCACCCGCGAGACCGACGCGCGCGATCCATTCCACCAGCAGCCCTCGCCAAGCGCCGCCGCAACTGTTTCCTGCACGGCGGGAAAGCAGGCTGCGCCGGCAAGCACGGTGTCGCCCTCGCAGCAGGCTACCAGTGTGCCCCACAGCGGCACGCCACGCACGAAGGCCTTCGTGCCATCGATGGGATCGAGAATCCAGCGTCGAGGGGCATCGCCGCGCTCATCCTCGAGCTCCTCGCCGAACACACCGTCGTTCGGAAACCGCTCGGCCAGCCATGCGCGCGCCGCGCGTTCCGCCTCGCGATCGGCGATCGTGACCGGTGAACCATCGCTCTTGATCTCCACGTTTACGTCGGTGCGATACCACCGCATTGCGATCGAGGCGGCATACTGCGCGACCTCGGCCGCCGCCTGCAGCAGCACCGCCGTGCTCTCAGGGCGCGTCATGCCGTCGCGCCGCTGGTCGTCACGCGCACCGGAAGCCCTGCCATGCGCATCACCTGCTTGAGCGCCTGCACGGTCGTGACCCCATCGTGCAGGATGCCGGCCACCAACACCGCATCGGCACCCCCCTGCACGATGCCATCAACCAAATGCTGTGCGATGCCCGCGCCGCCTGAGGCAATCACCGGCACATGCACGGCGTCCGCGACGGCGCGCGTGATGGACAGGTCATATCCCGTACGAGCACCGTCGCGATCGATGGAAGTGAGCAGAATCTCGCCCGCGCCGCGTGCCACGCACTCCTGCGCCCACGCTACCGCCTCGCGCGGCGTTTCCTCGCGGCCGCCCTTTACCCACACCTTGTACACGCCGTTCGCGTCGCGCTTGGCGTCGATGCTGGCCACCACGCATTGCGCACCGAAGCGGTCGGCCGCCTCGGTGAGCAATTCCGGCCGCGCCACGATCGCCGAGTTCACCGATACCTTGTCGGCGCCTGCACGCAGCGCGCGCGCCATGTCGTCCGACGTACGCACGCCACCGCCGATGGTGAGCGGAATGAAAAGCCGTTCGGCGGTACGACGCGCCACTTCGAGCAGCGTCGCGCGCTCCTCGGCGCTGGCCGAAATGTCGAGAAACGTGATTTCGTCGGCGCCGTCGCGTTCGTAACGCTCCGAAAGCGCGACCGGATCGCCCACGTCGCGCAATCCTTCAAATTGCACGCCCTTCACCACGCGTGCGCCTTTCACATCGAGGCACACGATCACCCGTCGAGTCAGCATGCGATCATCAATCCGTGATGTCGAGACGCACGCTGCCTTTCGTGCTGAACACGGCGCCTGTTTCCACGAGCGCCTCGCGCAGCGCAAATCCCAGCCCCTTGATGGCCGCTTCAATAATGTGATGCTTGTCGAAGCCGCGGATCACGCGCACGTGCAGCGTGGCCTTGGCGTTGTCGGCGAACGAGCGCAGGAAGTGCTCGTACAGATTCGACGGCAGCTTGCCCTCGTAGTACGGACGTCCGCCGATGTCCAGCACGACTTGCACGAGCGCGTCATCCATCGGCACTGTGCGCTCACCATAGCGTGCGCATCCGGCCGGTGCAAAGGCGGCGACCGCCTGACCGAGCGTGATGGCCACGTCCTCGATGAGATGGTGACGCATGTCGCCGGTAGCCTGAATATCGAGATCGACGCCCGCGTAGCGCGCAAACGCGACCAGCATATGGTCGAGAAAGGCATCGCCCGTACGCACGGTCGCCACACCCGTGCCAGCGGTGATCGCCAAACGGATCTGGGTTTCCTTTGATTCGCGAATCACGACGGTCATGCGCCAAACTCCTCTGCGAGACGACGCGCATCGAACGCGCCAGTGTAAAGCGCCATGCCGAGCACCGCGCCAGACAGGCCACGGTGTTCGAGCGCGCGCATATCATCCAACGAGGTCACACCACCCGATGCGAACACCGGCCAGGCGCTCGCCTCGGCCACGTCTTCCATAAGCGAGAGATCGGTGCCGGCCATCAGGCCTTCAAGATGCACGGCCGTCACCAGCACGCCGGCCAGCGGCAGCTGCGCAAGTTCGGACACGAAATCGATCACGTCGATCTGTGAGGTTTCCGCCCAGCCGCGCGTCACGACTTTCCGCTCACGCACGTCGGCCGCGATGATCAGGAGGCCCGGGAACTTGTTGGCCATCTCGCGGCGCCAATCTTCGTCTTCGACGGCGCGCGTACCGACCACCACCCACGATGCGCCTTCGTCGAGCAGGCGCTCGATCCGCGCTTCGTCGCGCACGCCGCCGCCTACCTGAACGGGCACCGTGGCGTCTCGCAAAATCTCGCGAATCACCTCGTGATTCTGTCCGCGGCCGGTGGCCGCATCGAGATCGACCACATGCAGGCGCGTGAAGCCGATGTGCACCCACTCCGCGGCCACGGCACCGGGATCATCGAGACGCACTCGCTCGTCGTCGTAGTCTCCACCAACCAGCTGGACGCACTTGCCACCACGCAGATCCACCGCGGGTACAGCGATCATGACGCACTCCTGAGGGAAGCGGCGAACTGCAGGAACTCACGCACGAAGGCCACGCCGGGAGCGCTGGACTTTTCCGGATGGAACTGCGTGCCGATGATGTTGCCGCGTCGAACCGACGCGGGGAAGCGGTCGCCGTCATGTTCGCTCCACGCACTCACGAATGGTACATGCGCGGCGGTTGGGCGACAGACGAAGCTGTTGGCGTAGTACGCCACGTCTAGTCCCGATGCCAGGAGCAGCGGATCGGTGACGTCTTCGAGCACGTTCCACCCGATCTGGGGAATCTGAGTGGCACGGAGTTTCGTGACCTGTCCTTCCACGACCGCGAGCCCACGACCGGGCCCTTCGTCGCTGCCCTCGAACAACAGCTGCATGCCGAGGCAGATACCGAGTGCCGGAAGCCCGGCCAGCAGGGCGTCGCGCATGACCTCACGCCCCGGCGCAAGCCGTTCGGCGGCCGGCGCAAACGCTCCCACGCCGGGCAGGATCAACGCGTCGGTGTCGCGCGCGGCGAGCATCGGGTCGGTTTCCACGTGCACCACGGCTCCGCCGGCTTCGATTGCCTTTACCAGCGAGTGCAGATTGCCGGCGCCGTAATCGAACACCGTGACTCGCAGAGTCTCCGTCATGCGGACCTCCGCGCGGCCATCACGTCGTCCAGCGCGGCGAGAAAGCGCTCCAGCAGCGGCCATGGTCCGACGCTGATACGCAGCGTGTCGCCGAGGTGCGGCAACCCCGGAAACGGCCGGACCGCCACGCCACGTTCGCGCAGGGCGAGTCCCACCTGCACGCAGTCCGCCATCGGCACGCACACGAAATTCGCGTGCGACTCCAAGGGAGCGAATCCGCGCGTGCGCAGGGCATCGGCCAACCGCTCACGCAGCGCGACGGCAAGGGCAATGTGTTCGTTCACCCACGGCAGGTCGTGTTGCAGTGCGGCGAGTGCCGTCTGTTCGGCCATCGCATTCAGCTTGTATGGTCCGCGCGACTTCTCCACTTCCATGACGAGCGACGGCTGCCCGATCGCGTAGCCGATGCGAAGACCCGCCAGCCCGAATGCCTTCGACATCGTGCGAATCACCAACAGTCGGTCGGACTGCTGCACCAGATCGACCGCCGAGACACCGGCGAACTCCGCGTACGCCTCATCGACGAACACCACACCCGGCGCTTCGCGCAGCACGCGCTCAATCGTATCGCGGGCCAGCAGCGCTCCTGTGGGATTGTTCGGCGAACACAGATACAACAGCTTCGGCTTGGTGGCGAGCATCGCATCGATATCCGGCTGATGCGACGGTAGTTCTACGCATCCCGTGTACGCCAGCGCATTCATTCGCGCAAAAATCGGGATCATCGCAAACGATGGCTCCGGCCCGGTCACGAGATCGCCCGGTTCACCGAAAGCGCGCATGGCGCTATCGAGAATGTCATCGGAGCCGCAGCCGGTCACGATCATGCCCGGCGTGACACCCACGTACCCGGCGAGCGCCTGCTTGAGCTCCGCCGCATACAACGTGGGATAGCGCGTGATGCGCGCTACCGGCAACTCGCGCCACGTGCGCTCCGCCACCGGCGGCATGCCCCAGAGATTCGTGTTGTCGGTGAGATCGAGATCCACCGGCGCGCGCTTTGGATCGTACAACGGCACGGCGTCGTAGGCTGCGCGTGCCACGGCAAGGCGTTGCGTGTTATCGGTCATGCGTTCACTTCGGCGATCGAACCAGTGTTCACCACCATCGGCACGCTCCATGCGCGCGCGGCGGCGGCGTGTGCGGGCAAGCCTTCCGCGTCGGCGAAGAGGCCCACGTCGCGCGACAGGCTGTCCGCGGCGCTGGGTGACACTTCCTGCCAGGTGGTCCACCGCACGAAGTCGAGTGTGGAAAGACCCGAGTAGCTGCGAGCCGCACCCGCCGTGGGGAGCACGTGATTCGCACCGGTCATATAATCGCCGAACGCTACGGAGCTCGCTTCGCCCACGAAAATCGTGCCGGCGCTGCGCAGCGCCGCGAGCGTGGCCGTCCGCACCGGTTCCGCGACCACGAGCAACAGATGTTCCGCGGCCCATTCATTGGCGAAGGCGACGCCGTGGGCAAGGGTGTCTACCGTCACGATCGCGCCGCGCGCCGCCAGTGCGGCACGCGCGATCTGCGCACGCGGTGCCTGCGCCATCTGGGCGAGCACTTCGATTTCCAACGCGCTGGCCAACGCCGTCACCTGGTCGGGCGAGCCCGCCAGCACGGCGATCACGGCGGCGTCGGGGTCATGCTCGGCCTGCGCCATCAGCTCACGCGCCAGGGCCGCTGGATTGGCGGTGTGGTCGGCCAGAATGAGCAGTTCGCTCGGGCCCGCCGGAGAGTCGATGGCCACGTCGGCCACCAACTGCAGCTTCGCTTCGGCCACGAAGGCATTGCCCGGTCCCATGATCCGGTCCACACGCGGCACCGTGGCGGTGCCGATCGCCATGGCGGCGATCGCTCCCGCGCCGCCCAACGCGAACACGCGATCTACGCCGGCCAACGCGGCAGCGGCGAGTACCACGGGATACGGCATGCCGTCGGGGCCCGGCGGCGAACAGACGATCACTTCCCCGACTCCGGCTACCCGCGCCGGAATCGCGCCCATCAGCAGCGAGCTCGGATAGGCCGCCCGGCCGCCCGGTGCATAAATCCCCACACGGGCGAGGGGGTCAGGACGTCGCCCCACACGAATACCCGGTTCGGGCGAGCACTCCGTGGCAACAGGTCGGAAGGCGTCGTGGACGGCGGCGATGTTCCGGGCCGACCGCTCGAGCACCCGGCGCAGTTCCGGATTCAGCGACGCTAGCGCCAACTCCCACGCGGCACGCGGCACTTCGATCGCGGGCAGTTCGACGCGATCGAAATCCCGGGCAAAAGCGAGCAACGCAGCGTCGCCCTCCTCGCGGACGCGGGCGATGATCGCTGTCGTTCGGTTCCGAACGGTCGTGTCGGTGGTCGACGAGCGGTCCACGATCGCGCGGCGCGTCGTGGCATCGAGCCCGACGAGCGGTCCCCGCGCGCGCAGCGCCAGAGCAGCTGAGAGCGGAGCGGTCACGGCACGAGCCTTTCGATACGGGTCACGAGGATGCCTTCGCCGCCGAGGGCCCGCAGCTGCGAGATCGTACGGTAGATCGTGTCGGCGCTGACCACGGCGTGTACGGCCACGTACTTCCCATGATCGGCGATCTCGATAACGGTGGGACCATTCAGTCCGGGCAGCACGGCGCGCACCTCGCTGAGGGCGGCGCGCGGCACATTGGCCATGAGATAGCGCTTGCCGCGGGCCCGGATCACCGAGCTAAGCGCGGTGACCAGATCGTTCAGCTCCTGCACACGCGACGGATCGCCGTTGCGGGGGCCGTTGGTGGCGGTCACGAGGTGTGCGCTCGACATCATGACGGTCTCGATCTCACGCAGACCGTTCATTTTGAGCGTGGAGCCCGTCGACGTGAGATCGACGACGATGTCGGCAATCCCAAGGTGGGGAGCGATTTCCGCTGCACCGGAAACCGGCACCACCTCCACCGGGCGTCCTCGCGACTCGAAGAAGGTGCGCGTGATGCGGGGGAAGACCGTGGCGACCCGTGCCGGCTTGCCGTCGGAACCGATGTCCTCGACCGACCGGATCCCCGAGTCCTCCTTGGCCGCAACCACGAGTCGGCACTTCCCGAAGCCCAGGTCGACATGAGAGCGCAGTGCGCGTCCCGACTCATTCACCAGGTCCATGCCGGTCACGCCCACGTCGGCGGCACCGTCGGCCACGAACTCCGGGATATCCTGGGCGCGGACGAAAATGGCTTCGAACTCTCCACCCAGCGAGGCGGTGAGCGCGCGCTCCCCCGACGAGCGGACCTCGAGTCCGGCGTCGTTGAACAGCTCACGGGTGTCTTCAGCCAGGCGCCCTTTGTTGGGCAGCGCGATTCGGAGCATGACGGTTTGGGATAAGGAGAGCGGGACTGGAAAACACGAACGGCCCGTCCGGGAGGGACGGGCCGAGGATCGCTTTGGTGCTGCGGGATCAGCGAACTGTGCTGGTTACCGTAACATGCACGAAGCGCCCCGACCCGTATGGCCGTGGCTGCGGTGCGCACGATGATGGTGGTTGAAACGCTGCATTCTCCTGCGGAGCGTAGTTGGGGGCCGGACGCTCGTCAAGGAGCAAAAGCCGACGGCCCTTGGCGTGGCGAGGGCTTGTGAATAACTTCACAATGCTCGTAGGGCCCTACGAGCACAGGATTCGTCCTGTCGAATGGTAAAATTTTTCGATCAGGCTCTAGGAGGCCTCTCGACATGCGGTTTCTCGGTTTTGCGGTGGTAACTGGCGCGGCGATTCTGCTCGGTGCCTGCGGTACAGACAAGTCGGCCACGACGGATTCGGCGGCGGCTCCGGCTGGCGCTTCGGCGGCGGCTCCGGCTGAAGCGGCTCCGGCCACGGGCGCGATGGCCCCGATCACGGGCACGACGCACGAAGTGAAGATGATCGGCGACGGCGTTGGCTACCGTTTCGAGCCGGCGAACATCACGGTTGCTGCCGGCGACGGCATCAAGTTCACGCTGGTTAGCGGTGGCCCGCACAACGTCGCGTTTGACGGGGCTGTGATCCCGGCCGCCGGCAAGGCGCAGCTGATGGCCAACATGCCGGAGCAGGCGGGTGAGCTGTCTGGCAAGATGATGCTCAATGCCGATGAGTCCTACACGGTCTCGTTTGCGGGCGTCGCGGCTGGCGAGTACCCGTTCTTCTGCACGCCGCACCTGGCCATGAACATGAAGGGCGTGGTCACGGTCAAGTAATTCGAACGGTCTCCGTTCGGCAGGAAACCGCGGGGGCTGGCGAACATCGCCAGCCCCCGCGTTCGTTTCCGGAGTTTTCATGTCGATGCTTCCCACTGTGCCCACTTCGGCTCCGGCCCTCGCCGGTCAGGCCGCGTTGACGCCGCCCACGCCACGACGGCGGCGAGCCGGTCAGCGTGCGCGCTGGCTCGCCGCCCGCACGCGAAACGCCGCCCGACACGGCCTGCTGATGGCCTCCGTTGGCGCAGTGGTCGTGATCGCGGCGCTGCTGCTCTTCGTGCTCGTGCCCCAGCGGGTCGATCGCGCCCTCGCGGCGCAGATCGCCGCGCTTTCGCCAGAGCGCGATACCCTGCTGCTGCACGTCGACCTCCTCGCGGCACGCCGTGCACTGACCCGGCTCGAAACATCCATCGCGGCCGCGGCCATTGCCACGCGGGCCGATGCAACACCGCCGCGGTTTGCGGCCGCGACCGCCGACTTGAGCGTCGTCGCGCCGATCCCAGTTGCGCGTGACAGTGCGGCGCACGATCTGCAACAACAGCTGATGCGCATCCGTCAGGCCCCGCTGGTGGAGAGCTATCGGGCGCTCGCCGATACGCGACTGCTGCGCGATGATGCACGCGTGCGCGGCCTGATCGACTCCATCGAACAGTTGCACGCCGAACGTGAAGCGTACGCGGCGCTGAGTGGTCCCGATGCGCGCTACGCGTTGATGACGGCGCGTCTGACGCAGCTGGGACAACATCTCACCCGATTCGCCGAATCGACGTATGCCACCGCGCTCGCGAGCGCGGTGGCGCCGGAGGCCGCGACGCGCGCCGGCGCCGCGGTCGACACCGCCACCGCGGCGCCGCTTCTGGTTGTGCGGCCGCCGATGACCGATAGCGCGCTCGAGCACTCACGTACCGCGGCCGCCGATACGGTGGCTCGCACCGAACGTGCGCTGCGCGATGCCGCCACGCTCAACGCCGATCTTCGCGCCAGGCGAAAGGCGTTGCGTGCGCGCATGACACTCGATATTCCGCCGATGGCGATGCTGCTGGCGTCGCTGGTGCTCGGACTCGTGCTCGGTTTCGCCGTGGTGCTGTGGCGCGAGCTGCGTCGCCCGACGGTGGGTGACGAACAGGAGCTCGAGGCGCTCACCCGCACACGCGTCATCGTCCACCGGGCCGCCACCGCCTCGCTCCGCGCTGCGCGCGCGCGCCGACGGGCCGACGAGCATGTGCCAGCCATCCTGCAGCCCACCGATGCGGCATGGCCATTGCTGCACCTCACCCTCAGCAGCATCGGCGACGTGTCGCGCTACGTGGAAGTGGTGGCCGACCAGCCGGTG
The DNA here is from genome assembly GCA_031363815.1 of Gemmatimonadota bacterium. GTDB lineage: Bacteria > Gemmatimonadota > Gemmatimonadetes > Gemmatimonadales > Gemmatimonadaceae > Gemmatimonas. The sequence goes on along the minus strand of JANLVC010000089.1, from coordinate 35,523 downwards.
TTGGCCGGCGCGGTCGCGCTCAATCTGTCGGCCGTGGCGGCACACGAATCGCGCGCGACGGTGCTGGTGGACGCCGCACAGCGCAGTGGCGCCCTGCTGTCGTTGCTGCCGACGTCGGTACTCACGACGGCGTCCACCACCATGGCGGCGACCTCGCGATACATCGACGACGACACGGCACGCGACACTGTGCCCGATGCCGCGGCAGACGCCGCGACGGAGCACTCGGTCCACTCGCGATGGGATGCGCCCCGGTCGCTGGCGATCGGTCGCGATACGTTCATCGACATCGTGCTGCCGCGCCGCGTGCGCTCGCGGCAAACCGGTCGGGATCTCGGTGTCGTGCGCGATGCGGCATCGATCGTGGACGACCTGCAGCGATTGGCGGTGCACCACGATCTCGCCGTGTATGTCACCGACCACGATCTCAACCAGCACGTGCCGCTGGAGACCGACGTCGTGCTGTGCGCGCGTCCCGGCGTGACGACGCTCGCGTGGTTGTCCCACACCATGCGGCAGCTCGAGGATCGCGGGCGCCGGGTGCGCGCGGTGGTGCTGTGGTCGGCCGACTTCCCGCTTGCCGGGTGAACCGGGGCGCGGGGGCGCACGCGCTGTCCGACGGCGCATCACACGCCGTATCACACGCCGTATCACACGCCGTGGCGCGCGCGGTGGCGCGCGGCGTCGCCGTCGGCTAGTCTCCGAGACATGTGGGCCGATACGCTGTTGTCACTCGAACGTGGTCATCTGATCCGCCTCGCGCTGTGGGCCGGCGCCTGTGTGTTGAGCGGGACGGCGTTGCTCGCGTGGTTGATGGTGGGTCGCACCACGGCGCCGCTGTTGCGGCATTTTGCGATTCAGACCGCGGCGTGGGGGGCGGCAAACCTCGCCCTCGCGGCGTGGGCTTGGCGCGGATTAGCGTTTCGCGATTTCGCCGGCACGCAGAGCCTGTTGAACGTGCTCTGGCTGAACACCGGTCTGGACGTGGGGTACGTCGCGGTCGGTGTCACCCTCGCCCTCACGGCGTGGCGCTGGGGTCAACGCCCGGGTGGTATCGGTGCCGGCCTCGGTGTGGTGGTGCAGGGCGCGGCCCTCGCCTTGCTCGACCTGCGCCTCATCCTGACCATCGGTCCGTTGCACTAATCGGCACCGCGCCGCTCTCTCTTTCGTTTGGCTCACATGGAACCCGTCATCCCTGACCTTCGCGCCGTGCCGCGCGAGCGCGCTTACGCGCAGCTGCTCGAGATGCAGTCGTTGTTGCTTGAGGGCAGCGACGACGCCATCGCCGGGATGGCGACCGTCAGCGCGCTGCTGCACCACGCCTTCGGCCATTTGTGGACGGGCTTCTACCGCGTGGTGGAGCCCGGAACACTGCTTCGTGTCGGCCCGTATCAAGGGTCGCTGGGCTGCCAGGAGATCACCGTCGGGCGCGGGGTGTGCGGCACGGCGGCCGCCGAACGCCGGACCGTGGTGGTGGCCGACGTGCACGATTTTCCGGGACACATTACCTGCGATCCGCGATCGCAGAGCGAGATCGTGGTGCCGGTGTTCGACGCCTCAGGCGCCTTGATCGCCGTGCTCGACATCGATTCGTCGGTCCCGGCCGCGTTTGGTGAGGCCGATCGCGACGGGCTCGAGAAGCTGGTGGCTTGGTTCGCCCGCACAACGTATGTTCCCGTCCCTGCCTGACTCCTCAGTCGCCCCGTCGATGACCGGCTACTCCGATCGGATCAACCACGCCTTCGCCTTCGCGGCGAAGCACCACGATCAGCAGGTCCGCAAAGGCACGCGGCTCCCGTATCTCACGCATCCCGCGAATGTCGCGGTGATTCTCACCCGCTACGGGTGCGGTGAGGACACGGTCGTCGCGGGCATCCTGCACGATGTCGTGGCCGATTGTGTACGCGACGGCTGGACGCGCGAGACGCTCGACGAGCGCATCGGCACCAAGTTCGGCAACAGCATGCTGGAAGCGCTGCTGGCCGTGACCGAGCGTCGCATCGACGACGACGGTGTCGAACTGTCATCGGACGATCGCAAGGATGACTACCTGGAGCGACTGGCCTTGGCCAGCGAGGACGCCCTCTGGGTGTGCGCCGGCGACAAGGTGCACAACGCGAACTCGATCCTCTCCGACCTGCGTCGCACCTCGTTCCCCGAGACGGTGTGGGGACGCTTCTCCGCCGGACGCGAGGGAACGGTGCGCCTGTACACGCGGGTAAGCGAGCGGCTGCGCGCCATCGGCTTCAACGCACCGATCGTGGACGAACTCGCGCAGGCGGCCGCGGAGCTGGGTCGGATTTAAGCGCTACACGCCGGTCGTCGGTCCGTAGCTCGTCTCCACATAGTTCTCGAGAATCACGAGGAACTCCTCGACGATTTTGTCGCCCTTGAGTGTGGTGAACAGCTTGCCGTCCACGTACACCGGCGCCTTGGGCTCTTCGGACGTGCCCGGCAATGAAATGCCGATGTTCGCGTGCTTGGATTCGCCCGGGCCGTTCACGACGCATCCCATGACCGCGACCTTCATGTCCACCACACCCGGACGCGACTCGCGCCACACCGGCATCTGTTGGCGCAGATAGCCTTGAATGTCTTCGGCCATGTGCTGAAAGAACGTGCTCGTGGTGCGACCACAGCCCGGACACGCAGTCACCTGCGGCGCGAAGGAACGCAAACCGAGTGACTGCAGGATCTGCTGCGCCACGAACACTTCTTCGCGACGATCGCCGTTCGGCTTCGGCGTCAGTGACACGCGAATCGTGTCGCCGATGCCTTCGCTGAGGAGGATCGCCAGCGCCGCGCTGGACGCCACGATACCCTTGGCGCCCATGCCCGCTTCGGTCAGACCGAGGTGCAGCGGATAGTCGCAGCGCTTGGCGAGACGACGGTAGCACTCCACCAGATCGGGCACCACGGAAATCTTCGCGCTCACGATGATCTTGTCGTGACCGAGTCCGACTTCTTCGGCCAGTGCCGCCGAACGCAGCGCGCTCTCCAGCATGGCGTCCATGTAGACGTCCTTCGCGTCGCGCGGCTCGGCCGCCTTCGCGTTGCTGTCCATCATGTCGGTAAGCAAGTGCTGATCGAGCGAGCCCCAGTTCACGCCGATGCGCACCGGCTTGTCATGATCGATGGCCACCTGCACGATCGTGGTGAAATTCGTGTCGCGATGCTTCGTGCCGACGTTCCCCGGATTGATGCGATACTTGTCGAGCGCTGCCGCGCACGCCGGATACTTCGTGAGCAGCAGATGCCCGTTGTAGTGGAAGTCGCCGATGAGCGGCACGTCGAGTCCGCGATCGGCAAGCCGCTGGCGAATTTCCGGGACGGCCCGAGCGGCCTCGTCGTTGTTCACCGTAATGCGCACTTTCTGCGAACCGGCTTCGAACAGTGCCGCGACCTGATCCGCGGTCCCGGCCGCATCAGCGGTGTCGGTGTTGGTCATCGACTGCACCACGATCGGTGCCGAGGAGCCGACCGAGACACCGCGCACCTTGGTGGTGACAGTAGGACGACGAGCGCTGAAATCGTGCACGGAAGACACCATGAAACCCGGTTGAGAGTGGCACCCGTAAGGTAGCGCGGGCAGGGACTCCTCCCCAAGTTCCCCCGCAGGCCGACTCTCCTGCGAGTCGGTTTTTCGATGCACTCACAACCCAGTGGCCGCTGTGTCCGATCCCACTCCGCCGTCCGGTTCGCCCGAGCACAAGTCCGAGGCCGTGTCCGACACCCCGATCGTCGCCTCCGCACCGAAACCGCGGCAGTCCTTCCTGCGTCGGCACTGGCTCGCGGTGGGCGTCTTCGGCATGCTCGGCCTCCCGGCCCTCGGGATTGCCCTCTGGGCCACGATTGCGCTCAGCTGGAGCTACTCCAGCGGCAAGCGGGCCGGTTATGTCCAGAAGATGTCCCGAAAGGGCTACATCTGCAAAACCTGGGAAGGGACGCTGTACACCGACATCGCCCGCGGCTTCCGGTCGGACAGTTTCTCGTTCACCGTGCGCAGCGATTCGCTCGCCCATGTGATCGAGACGCTCAGCGGCAAGAGAGTTGCAGTGGACTATGAGCAGCACCTCTATGTGCCGACGTCCTGCTTTGGCGATACGGAGTACTTCGTGACCGGTGTGAGCGCGTTACCGGAGTAGCACGACGTTTCGTTCCGAGGTCGGCGTGCCCGTGACCGCAGCCCGGAGATTGCATGCCGCGTTCGTTTCGTCTGTTCGGTGTAGCCCTCAGCCTTGCCGTTCCTGCCGCGTTATCCGTGCAGGCCACGGCCCGTCCCGTCTCCTTTGGTCTCAGCGGTGGCCTGTCGATGCCGACCGGCGATCTTGGCGACGGCGCCGGCTATGTGATGGCCGGACACGTGTACTACAAGCCGGCAACAATTCAGGCGCTGCGCTTTCGTGGTGACGTGAGTTTCGACCGATGGGCAATCAAGAACGCCGCTGCTGGCGCTGACGCGTCCACGCGTAGTGTCGGCGTGGTGGCCAATGCGATTTACGATTTCGCGACGAACGGCACCTCGATGGTGAAGCCGTACGTGCTGGCCGGACTCGGTCTCTACAACAAGACGTCGGGTGAAGTCGCGAACGTGAGCGTCGCCGGCAGCGCGACGGATGTCGGCATTCAGGTCGGTGGCGGCATGGAGTTCCAGCTTGCGGGATTCGCCACGTAGGACAGTCGCCGGTGCCATCGGCGTCGTGTGTGGCAAGCGTCAGCGCCATCGACCGACTTTAAGCGTAAACCCATCGACCGTACCCTCCGTATTCGCGCGAGTTACGCGAAGTGTGTCCCGGCAACGATGGCGTTGCCGGTTTCCCGTACAATCATATGGAGATCAGATGAATCGTTTTTCAAAGTATGTTGCCGCCGCCGCCGTAATGGTTGCGCCCGCGATGCTCAGCGCCCAGTCGTCCGCCGTCGGTTTCGGCGTGAGCGGCGGCCTGTCCGTACCGACCGGAGATTTTGGTGATGCGGTCGATGCTGGCTATTCGATCGCCGGCCATGTCTTCCTGAAGCCGTCTTCCATGAAGTCGCTCCGCTTCCGTGGCGACATCAGCTTCGACCGCTATGCCTTTAAGGGCAACATCGACGGCAACTCCCGTGTGCTCGGCTTCGTCGGTAACGCCCTCCTCGACCTGGCATCAAGCGGCGGCGTGAGGCCGTACGTGCTTGGCGGCCTCGGCGCGTTCAATGGCAAGGCGTCCACTCGCGCCGGCTCGGTCAACGTGTCGACCAGCGACACAAACGTCGGCCTCCAGGTTGGCGGCGGACTCAACTTCCAGCTCTCCGGCTTCTCGACGTTTCTCGAAGCGAAGTACGTGAACGTGTTCACGGAAAACAACAGCACCGGCTACATCCCGATCACGTTCGGCGTCCGCTTCTAGTCCGCGGTTCCGCACAGCAAGGCCCGGTATCCATGCGGATACCGGGCCTTGCTGTGATTCAGGGGTTTACGTTGGGCGGCGCGGATCACGCGGATAGACGCGAGTTGTCTCGCGGTCGCACACAGAACGCGACCTGCAGTCGGACGTGCCACACTGAAAAGTGAACGTCGGCGCCGGGCGATCGGCGGACATTCGCGTGGGTCCGCGGTAAGGCAGTTTCGTTCAAGAGTTCGCCGAACAGCCTTACCGCCGATTAACGCGAATGCCCGCGGATGACCAGCAAACACTTTGATGGGATGGTCGTGTACGACGATCCGTCGCGCCGCGCCGGGCGATCGGCGGACATTCGCGTGGATCCGCGGTACAGCAGTTTCGTTCAGGTTCGAGGAACAGCATAACCGCCGATTGGCACGAATGCCCGCGAATGACCAGCACATACTTCAATGGGATAGTCGTGTACGACGATCCGTCGCGCCGGGCGATCGGCGGACATTCGCGTGGGTCCGCGGTAAAGCAGTTTCGCTCAGGAGTTCGCCGAACAACCTTTCCGCCGATGGGCGCGAATGCCCGCGGAGGACCAGCAAATACTTTGATGGGATGGTCGTGTACGACGATCCGTCGCTCCGCGCGATCGGCGGACATTCGCGTTGATCTGCGGTAAGGCAGTTTCGTTCAGGTTCGCGGAACTGCATAACCGCCGATTGGCGCAAATGCCCGCGGATGATCAGCACATACTTTAAGGGGATGGTCGTGTACGACGATCCGTCGCGCCGCGCCGCGCGATCGGCGGACATTCGCGTGGATCCGTGGTAAAGCAGTTTCGTTCAGGTTCGCGGAACAGCATGACCGCGGGGGCGCGCGGGACCACCACGTTGTACTTCACGACCAGCGGCGCTTCGCCGATTCCCGGTCGCGCGCTCTGGCTCAACGCCGACGCGTCGGCCGTGATCAGTCACGCCGTGACCATCGCCGATGTCGCGCCCGAGTACGCGCCGCGTGGTGTGTCGTTGATTGCCGCCAGCGCCGTGGGCGATGCCGTCGACCGGCCGGATGCCGATCTCGAATCGGCCGCGCGTCGCGAGCTGGCGGCGACGGCCAAAGCTGCCGGCGATGCCGCGGCCGAGGCGAAAACCGCGGCACTGACGCGCGTGCCCGTGTGCCGGGTGCCCTACGCGCAATTCGCTCAGCCGCCGGGCTGGCGGGCTGGCGGGAACACCGCCCGACGATTGCGTGTGGTATACCAGGGCTGTGGCGTGCCAGCGAAGTGTTGCACTCCAGCTCCCTCGAAAGTGCGGCGCTCGGGGCCAGGATGCTGCGAGAGCCGTGCTGCAATCACACTGACTATCCGTACCTCGCATGCGCCATTCCCTCGTTCGAATCTCTGCACTGATCGGCGCGCTCGCGGTCGGTGCCACGACGCTGTCCGCACAGACGCTGCGCGAACAGACGCGCGGCCCGAGCATGAATTCGCCGACGCAGGTCATTTCAGTGAATCCGTTCCTGCCGCTGTTCGGCTACTTCCAGGCCGAGTACGAGCACCGGGTCGCGCCGAACGCGTCCGTTGGCCTCTCCGGCTCACACATCAAGTTCAACGATCTCTACACCAGCGTCGATGTGAAGCTGCGCTAGTACCCGCAGGAGCGCGTGCTGGAGAACCTCGGCATTTCGGCGGGACTCGGTTACGGTCGCGTGAAGCGCCAGGACGACATCGCCTGCGGCGATCCTCTCGAACTCACGCGGTGTCCGGACGGCAAAGCCTCGGAGTCCGCACCCACGTTCACCGTTGAAGCACAGTATCAATGGCTGCTTGGCGCGAGTCGCTCCACTGCGGTTGCTATCGGTGGCGGTGCGAAGCGGTTCTTCATCTCGGATGAGAAGTCGTCTGGCATCGAGCGTGTGGTACCCACGCTTCGGCTTACGATCGGGTACGCGTTCTAAGCGCGAGGGATCCATGCGCATTGCTTTGATCGCCTGTCGTACGAATGAGGCGCCAGCGACCTGATTCCCATACCGGGTTCTGGTAACGTAGAATTGCAAATGTGGCGAATTGCGGTAACCGAGTGCTCGGTCAAAATCTCAACTGGAGTGTTCCTAATGTCACGAAGCCCGACTTCCCGTATCCTCTCTATGCTCTGCGTTGTCGTCGTGAGCGTATCAGCCTGCGACAATGCATTAGTTCCATCCGCGCCGAGTCCGCTACGGCCGAATCGCACGACCTCGAGGGCAAACGCCCGAATCGAGCGTGATGCATCAGTCGACGGGTCGTTCGCGCGGTTGGGGGCAGTAGTCAGTTCGTTTTTCGGTGCATGGCTCGATAGCGACGGGGCGCTTGTGATCTCGATGACATCGCTGGCCGATAGCTCGCGACTACTCGAGGCCTTGCTGACCGAGCGCCACGCGGCGTATCGCGCTAGCGACAAGCTTCCGACGAACGATTCCGCGCGCCCTCGTGCCGAATGGCATCGCGTTAAGTTCGAGCGGGCTGACTTCGCCTTCTCGGATCTACTTCGTTGGAAGACTGCAATGACGCCTTCGCTCATGTCGACGGAGGGCGTCTCGTCGATTGACGTCGACGAACAGCGGAATTCGATCACTGTGGGGATTACTCACGCGGTGATAAGTGACGCAGTTTTACGCATTCTACGTGACGTCGGGGCACCTGATGGGACGCTACGCCTCGTCGTTGAGGTTGCTGCCGTGGAAGCACGGCAGTCTGCCAACCTTGGCTCGCGCCACCGGCCACTTACAGGCGGCTATGAGCTTGGGCCGAGTTCGTGCACCATAACGGGCGCCGCTTATCGAGGATTCGAGCCACTTCTGGTGACTAGTTCGCACTGCACTGCAACAGCATTTAGTCTCGATGGCCTTTCAATTTCCCAAGGAAACACCGCAGACCCTTGGGTATTCGAGGTCACCGATCCCAATCGTTACGCGTGTGGAACCGCATTCAACTGGAAGTCGTGTCGTCGTGCCGACATCGCCGCCTACAATGTCGCTGGAGTCACGCAGCTGCCCGTGGACACTCTCGCGTACCAAGTAGGACTGATCGCGCGAACTGAGTATCCGGTCAGCGGCTCGACTCTGACGGCGGGGTCGCTCGCCATAAACCAGGCAACTGCGTACTGGTTCGTAGAGGCCGAAGCTCTGTCAGTGCTCGTTGGCACCGGTGTGCACAAGGTTGGTCGTAGTACGGGATGGACGTACGGAACCGTGACGCGGACGTGTAAGGATCGACAAAGCGCTCTGTCAACGTGGATTGTCTGCTCTGACGACACCAACCTTTACTCACAGGGTGGCGACAGCGGTAGCCCCGTCTTCATCGTCAATAACTCCGTGTCTGTCACGTTCGTCGGATCCATTTGGGGAAGCGTTCCGGGAACGTCCACCGCACCCATGAGCAATTTGGGACAGATCAAACAGGATCTGGGCAACATTCGCTTCTATTAACGGAGAATACCGATGATCGCCCAGAGAAGTATCGCCCCTTCTGAAGCGCTACGCAGACTATTCGCGCTGTTGGCCCTTTCTCTTCCGCTCTACGCAGCGTGCGAGGAAAACCCAGTCGTCTGCGCAGGAGTTGGCATCCAGGGAATTCGGCTGAATGTGGTCGATAGCATCTCAAACACCGATCTGAATCCGATCGCGCGAGCGACGGTCCGAACGATTGTAGGGCGAATCGACTCGACATATGGAACGGTCAATGAAGCGGTAGCGATCACGTTCGACGTTCCCGCCTCGTACAGCGTCAGTGTGTCGGCGCCGGGCTACGTAGCACAGTCGCGCGAGATCACGGTGCCTCGCATCGGAAACGGTTGTATTCAGATCACGACGCAGCAGGCCACGTTTAAGTTGGTCCGGGCGATTCCGTTCATGTCGACCGTTGGGCGCTAGGCGCGGCTTACTTACAACGCATAATCCGCGGTCATTCGTGCAATCCGCGGTCAGGCGGTTGTTGTGAAGGGCGCATAAAACGGCCTCACCGCGGATCGACGCGAATGATCTGACTTAGCCGAGACCGAGTAGTCCCGCCACATCTGCCAGCCGCTCCACCGTGATCGCGGCACCCGCGGCGCGCAGTCGTTCGGCCGACACGATCTCGGCGTAACCGATCACCGTCATGCCGGCGGCGGTGGCACCCTGTACACCCAGCGGACTGTCTTCCACGACAATGGTGCGCGCCGGATCAAAGCCAAGCGCGCACGCGGCGTGCAGAAAAAGATCTGGGGCCGGCTTGGGCTTGCCCACATCGACCGCCGAAAAACGCTTGCCTTCAAAGCGATCGAGCAGCCCCGTTTTACCGAGCGTGGTGCGCATCTTCTCGTGCTCGCCGTTGGACGCCACGCCGTAGCGCATCCCCGCAGCATCGAGCGTGTCGAGCAGCGCCACGATGCCGTGCACCGGCTCGAGGTCGCGCTGCAGTGCCACGGTCACATTCGCGGTGAAGCGCGCCAGCAAGTCATCGGGCGGCGCGTGGCCCATCATCTCGGTCACGATCGCCATGCACCGTGCCATCGAGTTGCCCAAGAAGATGCCGAGCGATTGCTCCATCGTCATCGGCAATCCGATTTCTGTGAGCAGGTTCGCCCACGTGCCGTTCGTGATGCGTTCGCTGTCCACCAGCACGCCGTCGCAGTCGAAGATCACCCCATCGATCGCGCCGCCGACAGCGTCACGGAGCAACTCAGCGGAAGGCGAGTTCATTGCCGAGCGACGGGTCAACGGGTGCCAGACTCGCACGGGCTTGCGCGAGCTGACGATGCACGGCCTCGGGGCCGGTGCCGCCGTCGATGTTGCGCGCGGCGAGTGATGCATCCACGCCGAGCGCATCGCGCGCGTCGGTACCGAACAGCGCGTGGGCGGCCGTGAACGCCTCCACCGGCAGCGTGTCGAGTTCAATGCCACCTTCTTCCGCCTGACGCACCAGTGTGCCCACGGCACCGTGCGCCTCGCGGAACGTGGCGCCTTTCTTCACGAGATAGTCGGCCAGGTCAGTCGCCATCATGGCGCTCGAACAGGCCGCCCGCATGCGCCCGCGTTCGAACCGCAGTTCGGCAATCGCCCCGGCCATTGCCGGCAGCACCAGCAGGAGCAAGTCGATCGCGTTGAACAGCGCGCGCTTGTCGTCTTGCAGATCCTTGCTGTAGCCGCTGGGCAGTCCCTTGATGGTGCCGAGAATCGACACCAGGTCGCCGAGCACGCGGGCGCCCGAGCCGCGCGCCAGTTCGAACACATCGGGGTTTCGCTTCTGCGGCATCATGCTGCTGCCGGTGGAGAAGCCGTCTCCGAACTTCACGAAGCCGAACTCGCTCGTGCCGTACAAAATCATGTCTTCGGCCAAGCGCGAGCAGTGCGCCGCGGTCATCGCGCAGGCGAACAACGTCTCAGCCACGAAGTCACGATCGCCGGTGGCGTCGATACTGTTGGCGGAGATGGCGTGGAAGCCGAGTGATTCCTTGAGCAGCACCCGCGACACCGGAAACGCCGAACCGGCGATCGCACCCGAACCTAATGGCATGACCGACGTGCCTCGCTCGGCGTTCGCAAAGCGTGTGCGATCGCGCGACAGCGGCCAGAAGTGCGCGAGCAGCCAGTGGGTGCCGCTCACCGGCTGGGCGCGCTGCAGGTGCGTGTACGCCGGCAGCACGGCTTCGGTGAGCGTCTCAGCCTGCATCAGCAGCGACCGCTGCAGTTCGGCGATCGCCGCATCCACGCGACGGCAGGCATCGATCGTCCACAAGCGCGACGCCGTGGCCACCTGATCGTTTCGCGAGCGACCCGTGTGCAGCTTGGAGGCAACCGTGCCCGCAACTTCGTGCAGGAGCCGGTCGATCATCGTGTGGATGTCTTCGTCGGTGGCCACCGGCTGCGCGCCGTCGGCAATACGTTGGGCCACGCGGTCGAGCCCGTGTTGCAGCGCGTCGCTCTCTTGGCGGGTGAGCACGCCCGCTTCGCCCAGCGCCAGCGCCCACGCCTTGGAGAGGCGCACGTCGTGTGGCCAGAGACGGAAGTCGGTGCCGATGGAGCGATTGATCGCATCGAGGAGCGGCGACGGGCCACCGGCGAATCGACCGCCCCACAGCTTATGGGTTCCGGCTTCGGAAGTGCTCACGGAATACTCACGACAGGGTTCGAAGGAATGACGACGCGGGGAAATCTAGAGGATCGGGCGAGGATCGCGGGTGGATCAGGCGCGCAGATACGCGCACAGCTTCTTGAGCACCCGCTCCCGCCCCTCAGTGGAGCGGCAGATGATGAGCACCGTGTCATCGCCGGCGATCGTGCCGGCCACGTCGGGCCACTGCAACTGATCGAGCGCCTCGGCCACGGGCTGCGCGCCCGACTTGATGGTGCGCGCCACCACCAGGACTTGCACGCCCTCGGCCGCCGTGAGGAGCTGCGGGAGCATGCGCTCGAGCTGCGCGAGCTCTTCGTCGTCACCGGCGCTGTCGGGAAAGGCATAACGGGAGCGGCCCTGCGCGTCGGGGATGCGGGCGAGGCGCAGTTCGCGCAGGTCGCGAGACAGCGTGGACTGGGTCACGTCCCAGCCGCGTTTGGCGAGCTGTCGTCGCAGCTCTTCCTGGCTCGCCACGATCTTGGCCGTGACGATCTCGCGGATGACCAGGTGGCGCTGATGCTTGTCGGACACGAGTCGGGCTCCTGCGAATCGGTTCGGCGCCGAATGATGCGCGGCCGGAAGGGAAACGACGCACTGCATTAACATGCAACTGTAACCTGAATACGATTGACAGCGCGGCGATGCAAAAGTATGCATTGATAGTGCATACTCTACCGGACTTCCCGCAACTCCCAATCACGACCGTTACCGAACCGACATACCGGGTTGGCGTGCTCGGCGCGAGCGGGTATTCAGGGCGCGAACTGTGCGCGCTCGTTCTCGGCCATCCCCACCTCACCCTCGCGTTCGCCACGGCGAACGCTCAGCGCGGCACCACGTTGCGCGTGAAGGCTGCCGGTCGGGTGCACGCGATTCCGATGGTGGGGCCCGATGAGGTGGATCTGTCGAGTGCCGATTTAGTGTTCGCGGCGCTGCCGCATGGCGCGTCGGCTGAGTGGGTGGCGAAGGTGATTGCGGCGGGTGCTCGCGTGGTCGACTTGTCGAGCGATCTGCGTCCGGGGCACGGTGGAACGGACCACGCGCCAGCCGGTGTGCCGCACGATGCGCCGTATGGATTGCCCGAGCTCTTTCGTGCGCCGTTGCATGGCGCACGCGTGGTGGCCAACCCGGGGTGTTATGCGACCAGCGTGCTGGTTGCGCTGGCGCCGTTGGCAAAGGCGGGGCTGATCGCGCCGGGAGCGACGGTGAACATTGCGGCGGCCAGCGGCGCCAGCGGTGCCGGCGCGTCGCCCACGCGCGAACTACTGTTCGCCGAGGTGACGGAGAACTTCCGTCCCTACGGCGTGGGCAATTCGCATCGGCATCTGTTCGAAATGCGCGCGAGCCTTGCTGCGCTCGGCGCCGACTGCGATCTGCTGTTCACGCCGCACCTGTTGCCGATCGACCGTGGGATACTGTCCACCATCACGGTGCCGCTCACGCACTCGATTGATGACGCGCTGGCGCCGTTCCGCGACATGTACGCCAGCGAGCCGTTCGTGGAGCTGACCACCGATCTCCCCGCGCTGGCCGACGTCCAGCATCGCAATGTGGTGCGCATCGGCGCCCGAATCCCCAGTGGCGTGCGCACGCCGACGCTGCTGGTGTTCAGTGCGATCGACAACCTGGTGAAAGGCGCGGCGGGTCAGGCGATCCAGAACGCGAACCTGATGCTGGGGCTTGAAGAGACTGCGGGACTCACTCGATAATAGCCGAGTAAGGAGAGGGCGTACGGGGTAGGGAACGGCAGACGTTCCGCTCCGATCCCGTACTCCGTACTCCGTACCCCTTACTTCGCTGTTCGTGAAGATTATCAAACTCGGTGGCCGCACCCAAAACGATCCCGCGTTGCCCGCGGCGCTGGCCGCGCTGTGGCGTGCCACGGATGGCGGCGTCGTGGTCGTGCATGGCGGTGGCGATCAGATCAGCGCGTTGCAGCGGCTGCGTGGTGAGGAGCCGGTGTTTGTGGGTGGTCGTCGCGTGACGACTGATACCGCGCTCGAGCTCGTGCGCATGGTGCTGTCGGGGTTGGCCAACAAGCAGTTGGTGTCGGCGTTAGTGGCGGCGGGTGCACCGGCGGTGGGCATTTCCGGTGAGGATGCGGCGCTACTGCGCGCGACGCCGATCGATGTGGCCACCTTTGGACATTCCGGTACGCCGGCGGCGGTCGATCCGCGGCTGGTGCGCGCACTGCTCGCAGCGGGCTTTCTCCCGGTGATCTCGCCGGTGGCGGCGCGTGAAGCCGATAGCGGGGCTGGTGCGTACAACGTGAATGGTGATGACGCGGCGGCGGCGATCGCGGCGGCGCTCGGGGCCGATGAACTGTTCTTGATGGCCGACGTGCCGGGTGTGCTCGACGGCGACAAAGTACTGGTGCCTCGGCTCACGCTCGATGAGGCGCAGGCGTTGGTGACCCATGGTGTGGCGGGAGGCGGCATGGCCGCCAAGCTCGATGCCTGCGCGCAGGCGCTGGCCGCTGGTGTACACCGAGTGCGGATTGGCGACCTCGCCGCACTCACTGTTCCCGGGGCGGGAACCGCGATCGTTGCGCGCGTGGACGCAACGGATGCCGTCTCTTCCAGGTAGCTGCCCATGACTTCGACGATGCCCTCGCCCGCTCCGACCACCGCGTTCACGGCCACATCGGCTGCCGAACCGTCGGCGCTGCCTTCGGCTTTGCCTGCTCTTCTGGGCACGTACAAGCGACAGGCACCGCTCTTCGTGCGAGGCGACGGCGTTTACCTGTTCGACGAGCACGGCAAGCGGTACCTCGACCTCGTGGCCGGCATTGCCGTGACGTCGCTCGGGCACAACGATCCGGGCGTGATGAACGCGATGCAGGAAGCGATGGCCACGGGGCTCATCCACACGTCGAACTTGTACCGCACGGCGCCGGGTGAGGCGCTGGCGCAGTGGTTCGTGGATCACTCGTTCGCGAGCAGCGTGTTCTTTGCCAACTCGGGCGCCGAGGCCAACGAAGGCGCCTTCAAGTTTGCGCGTCGGTGGGCAAGGAGCACCGGGCACGAGGCGAAGCACGAGATTATCGCGGTGCGCGGCTCGTTTCATGGTCGTATGCCGGGCACATTGGCGGCCACCGATCGTCCGGCGTATCGCCTGCCCTTCCGTCCCCTGATGGCCGGGGTGACGATCGTGGAAAGAGAACTCGACGAGCTCCGTACGGTGCTCGATCCCGAAACGGCGGCGGCGGTCATCATCGAGCCCATTCAGGGCGAAGGCGGCGTGCGTGTGGTCGATCCAGAGTTCCTGCGCGGCCTGCGTGAGCTCACGCGTGAGCGGAACGTGCTGCTCATTCTCGACGAGATTCAGTGCGGCCTGGGACGCACCGGTTCGTTCTTCGCGTACGAGCAGATCGGCATCGTGCCCGACATGCTGACCATCGCGAAGCCGCTGGCCAATGGCTTGCCGATCGGCGCAATTCTGGTGAATGATGCCGTCGCCCGCGTGGTGCAGCCAGGTGATCATGGCACCACGTTCGGCGGCGGTCCGCTGCTGGCGCATGTGGCACATCACGTGGTGCAGCGCTTGTCCGACCCGGCCATGCTGCTGCATGTGCGGGAAACGGGTGCGTGGTTCGGTGAACAGCTGCAGGGGATCGCCGATCGTACTGGTCAAGTGCGCGGGATTCGTGGCCAGGGACTCATGTGGGGCATGGATGTGCATGAGCCGGCAGCGGCGATCATTGGCCGCGCGTTCGAGAAGGGATTGCTGATGGTGAGCGCGGGCGAGCATACACTGCGCTTCCTGCCGCCGCTGGTCATCACCAAGGACGAACTCGCCGAAGGTCTCGCGATTCTGGAAGCGACGATCCAGGCGTAGGTCGTCATGTACATCCCCCATTCATTCAACGAATCGGATCGCGGCGCACCTCGACCGGCTCACCAATCGGCACGCAGCGACGCCGATGTGCACGGCGTGATCTCAGGACTCGAGGCCTCGACGTCGACACACGATCGTGCGGTGGCGGATGCGATGCGCGAACACACGCGGCCGGACCGGGCTGCGCGATAAACTTTGCGCGTGCCCTAGTGCATTCGCGCCGGATGCACAATATTGCCGTCGCCGTCACGTGCCTCCGTGAATGGTGCGGGAGATTCACGCGGTGCGTTCGCGTGTCGTCATCCGCGAAGCGCACCGGCCTCGCGTGGTTCGATCACCGACGGTGTTGCCCCTGTCCTGGCACGTCGATCCGGCGACGTGCTCGAGGCCGGACAGGGCCGCTGGTGGTGCGGTGGGAGAGCCCTGCGTAGCCGCACGCGTAGCCGCACGCGTAGCCGTACGCGTAGCCGCACGTGACGAGCCCCGTGCGTACTTTCCAGTATGGCCGTCCCCCCGCTAATTCTTCGCGCATCCGCGATCGCCGCGTCGATGCTCAGTATCGTACTCGCCGCGTCGCCGATTGCCGCTCAGGCTGCACCGCCCACGCTCGTCGTGCAAATCACCATCGACCAGCTGCGTCCGGACTACCTCGACAAGTGGTCGTCGCAGTTCACCGGTGGCTTCGCCCGCCTCTTGAAGCAGGGCGCGTTCTTCACCAACGCTTCGCACGATCATGCCACGACTGAGACGGCGCCCGGACACGCCACGCTCTGGTCGGGGCGCTATCCCGCGCACACGGGTGTGGTGCTCAACGAGATCGGTGTTCCCGATCCGCAGTCGCCGCTCCTGTTCGGCCGCGGTGGTGGCGCGTCGCCGTATCGGTTCCGTGGCTCGGCGCTCTTCGACTGGATACGCAACCGCGATCAGTTCAGCCGTGCGCTTTCGGTGTCGCGAAAGGACCGCGGCGCAATCCTGCCGTTGGGACGGGCGAAACAGCAGGTGTACTGGTACGCACTCGATGGACGCTTCACCACCAGTCGCTACTACGCCGACACCATCCCCACGTGGGTGCAGCAGTTCAATGCGCGGAACTTCCTGACGCCGTACCTCGGAGCCGAGTGGAACACGCTGCTCGCAGCGTCGCAGTATCCCGAGCAGGACTCGAGGGCGATCGAGAACCAGGGCAAAGACTACGTCTTCCCGCACAAGCTGGATACCGAGGTGCGCGCGGCCGGGTTCAACTTCACCGAGTTTCCGTGGATGGACGACGTCACGGTCGAGATGGCGCTGGCCGGCGTCAATGCACTCGACCTCGGCCGGGGGCCGACGACCGATGTGCTGGCCGTGTCGCTGTCCACCACCGATGCCATCGGCCATCGGTACGGTCCCGATTCGCGCGAGCTGCACGATCAGCTGTTGCGCGTAGATCGGGCCTTGGGCCGGCTCATTGATTCGCTGTACAAACTGCGCGACTCCACCCGTATCGTCTTCGCGTTGGGCTCGGATCACGGCGTCACTCCGAATCCGGAGGTCGCGTTTCCCGGCTCCGATCCGAATCGCGGCCGCGTGAACCCGCAGCCGCTCATCGACGCCGCCCGAAGCGCGCTGGCGGCCCGTGGTGTGGAAGGGGACGCCCTGCTGTTGCAGGCAGGAATCGTGTCGCTCGACCGTCGTCGGCTGGCGGCGAAGCGGGTGAATGCCGACTCGGTGGTCACCGCGTTGCGCGGCCAATTGCTGAAGCTGCCCGGGATGTTGCGAGTGGACCGCGTGTCCACGCTGTCCGATGCGGCGGCCAAGGGCGACGTGATCGCGCGCCGGTGGCTGCACTCGATTCCGACCGACTTTCAGGCCGAGCTCACGGTGACGTTCAAGCCAGGCTTCTACTGGTACGCCACGCGCTACGCGACGCACGGCTCACCGCATGATCTTGACGCGCGCATCCCGATCCTGTTCATGGGGCCGATGGTGAAGCCGGGGCGCTACACCAACCCGGTCTACTCGGTGGACATCGCGCCGACGCTGGCCGAAATGCTCGGGATCTCGCCGACGGAGAAGGTAGACGGCCGCATACTCACTGAAGTGCTACGCCGCCCGTAGCTTTCACCGTCATGAGCATCAACCGCGCCTTCGACGAGCTTCGCTTTGGCGCATCGCGCACGTTGAACCTGCGTGCGATGCAGCCAACCCCTTCGCAGGCGACCACCCTCGCCGACTCCTGGCTCCGGCAACAACAGGTACTCGGCGCCGATGAGGCGTTGGTGATCACGGGGCGCGGCAACAACAGCGTGGACGGCTTCTCGCCGGTGCGCGAAGCGATCGTGAAGCTGCTGCCGTCGCTGCGTCGCCGGAATGTGATTACCGGATACGCTGAGCACACGCCGGGGTCGTTCGTGGTGGTCTTCGCGCCGGTGCGGGCGCTGTTCGAGACGCCCAAGCGGCGTCGCGAGCGGGTGGTCGCGGCGCCGGTGCCGCCGTCGCTTCAGGCGCTTGACGAGGAAACCGTGCGTCAGCTACGGGACCTTTCCGCCATGTCGCTATCCGTGCTCGGGATTCAGTCGCCCACAGCGCGGCAGCTCGAAGACGAAATGCAGCGCCAGTTCTCGGCCCTCAGTGCGGCCTTGGCCGACGACGGCGATCGTGAAGCGCTGCTGCAGCAGGCGCTGCTGCGCGCCGCAGAAGAGTACGAAGCGGGCTAGTTCTTTCATTCCACCGGAGTTCATGTCGTGTCCGTTTCCCGCAGTACGGCGCTGGCGATGACCACTGCCCTGGCGCTGTCGGCTCAGATCCCGATCGCGCTATCGGCGCAGAGTCCCACCACGATGCCCGGGTATTCGCCGACTGCCGCTGCCACACAGCGTCGGCTCGAGCAGGACGCCATCCGGGCACCGCAGGCGACGCGAGCGCGAGCGCATTCGGCGGCACTGTCGAAGGAGCCGCACGTGGCGGGCACGCCGGCCCAGAAGCGGACTGCCGACTACGTCATCGCACAGATGAACGCGATGGGGCTCGAGACTGAACTGCGCACGTACGACGTGTACCTGCCGCACGCGACCGGCGTGAAGCTCACGCGGCTGGGACGTGACACCGCCGTGCTCGACCTGCAGGAGCCCGGCATTGCCGGCGATCCGGCCACCATGCTGCCGCAGTATCTCCCGGTAAACGGGTACGGCGGCGCGGGCGCGGGCGTGGGCGAAGGCGAGTTGGTGTTCGTGAACTTCGGCCTGATCGAGGATCACGCGACGGCCGCCCGAATTGGCGCGGCGATGCTGCTGCGCCTCGCCAACGCACAGCTGTTGCCGTACGACTACGCCGAGTTCGCACGCACGATGACGCGCTATGTCGCCCCGGTGGAGCGCGGACTCACGCAAAAGGGATGGAATGCCGCCGCGGTCGCGCCGCTCGTTACGGCGATCGCCCGACTGGAGAAGAGCGCGACGGCGTTCGCGGTGGCGCGCGACGCCGCGTTGGCGGCCGCGATCGCGCCGGCCGCGCAGCTGGCGGCCAACAGCGCACTGCTGCGCGTAGAACGGGCGCTGGCGCGTCCCAGCGGCCTCAAGAGCCGTCCGTGGTATCGCTCGCTGATCTACGCATCGGATGTCGACAACGGCTACTCAACCATGAGCTTCCCCGGTATCAACGAGTCCATTCGGTACGGCACACAGGCGGAAACGGTGGCTGAGATCAATGACCTGGCGGCTCGATTCGGCGCGGCGGCCGACGCGGTGGACGCCGCGCGCGGATCGCTGTCGGCCAACGCCACACGCTGATCGTTCGGTCATGTACGATCTCTCAGATCCGCGCTACGCGAGACAGCTGGTGCTGCGGGGCTTCGGCCCCACCGCCCAGGAGAAGCTCGCGAACGGGCGCGTGTTGATCGTTGGCGCCGGCGGGCTCGGCTCACCGGCGGCGAGCTATCTCGCGGCGGCCGGCGTCGGTACGATCTCGTTGGTCGATACCGATGTCGTCGATGTCACCAACCTGCACAGACAGTTGCTGTACACCACGCCAGATGTGGGGCGGGCCAAGCTCGATGTCGCCCGTGAACGCTTACAGGCGATCAACCCGCAGGTGGTGGTGCACACGCACGACACGCGACTCAACGCCGCGAATGCGGGATCGCTGGTGGTTGGGCACCACGTCGTGATCGATGCCACGGACAATTTTCCGACGCGCTACGCGATCAACGACGCCTGTCTCGCCCACGGCATCCCGTTTGTGTACGGCAGCGTGGCGCGATTCGACGGGCAAGTCAGCGTGTTCGCGGCACCGGGCGGCCCCTGCTATCGCTGTCTCTTTCCCGTGATGCCGGAGCCGGGCACGGTGCCGACCTGCGCCGAGGAAGGTGTGCTGGGCGTCGTGCCCGGCATTATCGGGTTGCATCAGGCCACGGAAGCGATCAAACTGCTGACCACCATTGGCACGCCGCTGGTAGGCCAGCTGTTGTTGGTGGACCTGCTGGCGCAGGACTCGCAGCGCATTGCCGTCGCCCGACGTCATGACTGTCCGACCTGCGGCGACGTGCGCACTCCCTCTCTCTCCTCCATGTCGATTCAGCATTCCAATCCCGCCGATGTCGCCTCCCTGCTCGCCGGCGACGACGCGCCCACTATCGTCGATGTCCGCGAACAGTGGGAGTACGATCTGGTTCACCTGCCGGTGAGCATGCTGATCCCGCTCAATACGCTGGCGGCCCGGGCAAAGGACATGGACCCATCGCGTTCGTACGCGCTGCTCTGCCATCACGGCATGCGCAGTGAGATGGCGGCCAATTGGTTGATGCAGCAGGGATTCTCGCGCCTCATCAACATCGATGGTGGGATCGACGCGTGGAGTATGGACGTCGATCCTTCGTTGCCGCGCTACTGACGTCTCGCGCCGGAATGTTTCCCTGATGTCGGGTGCGTTCGCGAATGCGCTTGGGTTCGGCGCTGCTGTCGTCGCGATCGGTGGTTCGGTCGTGAACCACTTCTGGCGCGCCGCCGCGCGCGCGCGTTTCGAAGGCGCGCACGCCCGTCGATTCCGCTTTGATGCCGACGGCATCGTGCAGGGGGCGGCGGGCTTCACCTTGCCCGCCCCACATCACGACGCTATTCCGCGGCGTGCGGTGTTGTTGCTGCACGGCTTCAATGACACTGCGCAGTCGATGGCCTATCTGGGCGCCACGCTGCACGCACGCGGCTGGACGGTGCGCGCGCCGCTGCTGCCCGGCCATGGGAGAAGTCTCGCCATGATGGCGACCGAGTCGCGCGCCACCCACTGGCGCGCGGCGGTGCTTGCCGAATACGACGCGCTCCGGCGCGAATACGACAGCGTGATGGTGGTCGGGCAGAGCATGGGGGGCGCGCTGGCGATGCTGTTGGCCATTGACCGGCCGGAGTTGCCCGCGCTGGTGCTGTTGGCGCCCTACGTCGGAATGCCGCACAATCTGCAGTGGAGGGTGGTCGGTGCCTGGATCGCCCGCCTCGTGTTGCCGTATCTCCGCAGCGTGGGTGGCGAAACGTCCATTCACGATCCGTTGGCGCGCGCCGAAAGCCTCGGCCCCGGCATCGTGACGGCGCGCACGCTCACGGAACTCCGTCGCGTGGCGGAAGACGCCGAGGCGGCGCTGCCGAGGGTGTGGGTGCCGACGTTGTATCTGCAATCGCGTGAAGACAACCGGATCGACGCGCGCGACGCCGAGGCGCATTTTACCGCGCTCGGCAGCACCGATAAGCGCCAACAGTGGCTCACCGGATGCGGGCACATCATCTCGGCCGACTTTTGTCGGGACGAGGTCGCGTCGCTGACGGCAGACTGGTTGGACGCTCATCTGGTGTGACGGCCGGAGACACTCGTCGGTGCCGGACGGGTCGAGCGGTGGCGAGTATGGCTGAGACGTAGCTGTAGGTGCGTTCAATCTCGGTGATCTCCGTGTTCCGGCTGTTGCCGTTGCGCACGCAGAGACGAACGGAAACAGGCCATTCCAGCCAGAGCGAATCCGAGCGGGAAAGCGCCGATATCACTGGAGTCGCTCGTTTCTGTTTCTATCCCCAGTCTCAGGCATTGCCAGACCAGCCGAAGGACCACACAGGCTGGCGCACTCCGAGTGCGGGGCTAGCTTTCCTGATCTGTCGCCGTGGCGCGGCATGTCCAGCCGCCTGCTGGGTTTACGCTACAAGCCCGAGTTCGGAAGCTTGGGAACCGACTGGTGGAAGCCGGTTCTGTGCACTGTTGTTGCCAGTCATCTCACGAAGTTTTGCGTTACGCTGTTCCTGCATCGCGCTTATCGCCGATCAGCACCTTTGTCGCCGGCGAAGCACTACCCAACAATCATTACGCCGACCTGCCCTCCGCCAAGTTCTCGCATCGGGCCTTCGAGTTCGACATCGGCTGGATGTATATCACGCTGCTGTCATTCATTGGACTCTCCGAAGTGCAGTACGCCCGCGAAGGTGCCCACGTCCGCGTCTCGGAGTCAACGCATGGCTGATGTAACCTGCTCGCGATGTGGTCAGACCCGCGAGGGCTTCGAACGTCCGCCGTTTCCCGGGGCCGTCGGCACCCGAATTCTGGGCGAGATCTGCAAGGATTGCTGGGGGCAATGGCTGAAGCAACAGACCATGCTGATCAATCACCATGGCCTGAACGTCATGGACCCGCAGGCTCGCACGTTCCTGACGCGCAATATGGATGCCTTTCTTTTCAAGAAAGGCGATGCTGAAGAGGTCGACACCACCAAGCAGGGCACGATCAGCTGGTGAGATCGTGACGTGCTGAGATCGCGATGTCGCGCCAACGAAACGCCCCGCCCGAATGTGTCCGGAGCGGGGCGTTCTCAAGGCGACAATGTGACGTTCAATTCACGCCGGCGATGTAGCGGGCAAGTCGACCGCAGCTTGCGCACGTCAATGTGACGTGTGAATTCTGGGCCGGTGGATGCAACACAGGGTCACGCTCGATGTGACCCTCGCAAGACGGACAGCTAAGAGGAAGTCCAGTACGGTCGGCCGCAATCAAGTGCAGCGCCTGCGCTGGGTTGTACGTGTTCGGTCGTGGCTTACGCATCTCGCCTCCTCGCGCAAAGTGCGCCGGCCATGATCCAGCGGCCGGCGAGGAAAAATGTAAAACACCCTTGCGAAATCCGGCACCGTCGCCATCAAAACTTCATTTCCAAATTCACGCGCTACCTGGATAATGAGGGATTTTCACTCGGAACGGGCCACTCGGACCACGCGTCTCGAACGAACGCGGTCAGTCCCAGGGTGCCGGTCGGCGCCATAGCTTGCGGCCCAGTCGCCATGACCGCTTCGCCGAGATTTCACTGGCGGACCCGGGCGGAAACAACTCCGGATCCGCCAACTCGTCGACCATGTCCGTAGTCTTTGCCGACGCCTCGTCGGCCCAGTGCACGATCTCCGCCTCCACCGTCATGGGCTGCACCGGACTGCCGAACTCGAGCGCGCCGTGGTGCGACAGAATGAAGTGGAGGAGTTCGTCGCGCTGGGCGACCGATAGCGCGAGCTCCGAGGCGCGAAGCTTCCGGTCGAACATCAGCGCGCCCAGCGTGACATGTCCCAGCAACATGCCAGTGGGGGTGTGCGCGAAGCCTTCGGGGGACGTGGAGTAGGCCTCGACCTTGCCGATGTCGTGCAGCATCGCGCCGGCAACCGCCAGATCGGCATTCGCCTTCCGCACCGTCGTGGCGATCGACTTGGCGATCTTCGTCACCTCGAACACGTGCAACAGCAGCCCGCCAAGCTGCGAGTGGTGCCCGTTCACCGCGCCTGGAGTCCGCTCGAAGCGCACGCGGAACTCGTCGTCCGCGAAAAAGAGGTCGACTGCCGACTTCACCGACGGTGTCGTGATCTTGGCGCGCAGCTCGTCGAAGGCATCCCACACCCGCTCCGTCTCGACATCGATCCGCGGGAGGAACTCCGTGGGGTCGAACTGGTCCGACGGCAACACCCGCAAAGGAGCCGTCACGGTGAGCTGGCGCTTGCTGCCGCCCTTGTCGCCGAAGGTGCCGATATCGCCGATTACCTGTACGACCTTGCCGCGGTCGGCACCGAGGCACCAGTCCAGCTTCTCGGACCAGATGGGAGCCGTGTCGATGCTGCCCGAACCGTTGGCCAGCGTGAGCACCACGAAGGGCATCCCCGCCTTGGTCATCTTCTCGGCGCGGTCACGCACGAGGAATTCATGTTGTACCCGGTCGCCGACGGCGGCGGTACGAAGATCAAATCTCGACATGCTGAAAACTCGTGGACCCGTCGAACGTAGGGAAGGTGAGCAGGCACCCTTGCGCAGCACGCCCACGATGGAGAGGCTTGACGGTATGGCAACTAGTATGCGTCCTGATTCCGTGGCGTCGGACACGCCCCCCAACTCCGAAGCGCACGAACCGCAACTTAACGAGGCCTCTTCTGCTGCCCTTCGGCTGTGGGTGATCATGTCTCGCGCGCATTCCGCGATCGCCGCCCATGCGTCGGCCGACGTGGCGCGCCACGGGCTGACTCTCTCCGAGTTCGGTATCCTCGAGGCGCTGTATCATCGAGGGTCGATGCTGCTGGGGGAAGTGCAGCGCCGGATCCTCGTGTCGAGCGGCGGAATTACGTTCCTCGTGGACCGACTCACGGCCAAAGGCTTGGTCGAGCGGCGCACCTGTCAGCAAGACCGCCGCGCCCGTTACGCTGCGCTCACGCCGGCCGGCACAGAGTTGGTGGCGAAGATATTCCCCGAGCATGCTGCCCTGCTGACACAGGTGATGGAAGGTCTGACACTCGACGGGCAGTCGACGGCGGCGGATATGATGCGGGCGCTCGGCCTCTTCGCCGCCGGCTGCGCGCACCCGGCGTACGACGTCGGCTGACCCACAAACGGGTTGACGCCGCATCGGTCGGAGCTGTGTTTCTCAATAGCGAAAGATGGTTTGAGAAGTTGCACGCGCTCAGATCCCTGGCTACCGCGGTAGCACATCACGGAGCGGGGTTTCGACCCGGCGCACAGCCAGCTCCGCACGAAAGCGCTCGACTTCGACTGTGGCTTTCGCCGTGTTGCCGGCGGTGCTGCTGGATCCCGTGCGCTGTGGCATGTCGGAATCGGGCAGCGGGCGGGGTGTCACACCCTTCGGCACACCTTGGCGACGCACCCTGCTGGAGACCGAAAACTACGTTCGCCGCGTGCAGGGGCTGCCAGGACACAAAGATGTGTCGACGGCACTGTTGATATACGCATCTGCTGAACCGTAGTGGGCCGGGAGTGCGCAGTCCGCTGGACGTCGGGCGGTGATGTGTACGCGCCTCGCGACTCTCCAGCCGAAATCCGTTTCGGCTGCGACGCTCGCAGCCGAAACGGCGGCGGGACGAACTGCGGCCCGCGGGCGAAGTGGTTGATTCGTAGTGAATTGCGGGGTTGGGCGTGCGACAGCACTTTCCTGATATGCTGCGAGGAGTTGCCTGGATAACGTCCGCCACGCAGCCATGCCCCGCCGGCCAATGGGCGTTATTCGCGCTAGTAGCGCCTCGACCTGCGCACGGCGTGTCGTGCGGTCCGTGAGTCCCTTGAGCAGCGCGAGGTGGTCGAGCAGATCGAGCGCCGAGATGCCCGGATACACGCCGAAGTCCTGCGGCAGGTAGCCCAGCCGGCTGCGATGCACAGTGGGGTCGGCGAAGATTGGCGCGCCACCGAACGTGATCGTTCCGCCATCGGGCGCCTGCAACGTGGCGATCGTGCGCATCAGCGTGGACTTGCCGGCGCCGTTCGGGCCAAGCAAACCGAACGGGCCGCGGTCGATCTGCAGCGAGATTCCGCGCAGGACGTGGACGCCGTTGGGGGTAGGTCTTCGAGACGTTCGCGAGGACGAGCATCGGGCAAGGCGGCGGGGGAGGTTGCGGCGACTCTCTCCACCCAGGATAGGAAACTCAATCGGAGGGCGGTAAGCATAGTTCTCGGTCCTCCGCCTCGCGAGCATCGGAGCTAAGGCGTTGGCGCGACCGCCACCGCGCCGGTGTGTCTCGCGGGGGGTCGGGGGCCGTACTCACGGGGCGGGCGGGGCGTCAGCGGACGGGCGTAGGGCGCGTGACGCGCCCAGGCTCGCGGGGGCCCGTGTCGATGGGGGGGCTTCCGTGGCCCGGCGTGCGACTCGCGGGCGGACCGTCCACGGAGGTGCACGAGGATCCGGTCGATCACTGAGGTCTGGGTGATGAACGCGACGACCCGCATGGGGCCATGGCAGGTCGGACACGCGAGCGGCCTCGAAAATCTGCGCAGCAGCGCCGCCCAGCGACGGGTGGCTTCGATCAGCGCCAGCCGCGGCGCGGGGACGATTGCGGGCGGCCCGTCCGTTGCTGCGGGCGCCGCCTTTTCCCGCATGCCCCGGGAGCGGAGGGCGTACCAGCCGTAGTACCGCGTCGTGACGTGGCCCTTGTATTGCTTCATTCCGCCGCCGACGCGACGGCTGTTCAGTGGTGGCAGGAGAGGCTACGTGCCTGGGGGGATGTCTGTGGCCGCGAGTGCTTATCGGCTACCCCGACGGGGTATCGGCGGCGCCGCTGTTCAGAGAGGCGGAGAAGCGAGCCGAATCGGCTCATCGCGCGAGCGAATCGCGGGTTCGGCGTCATGGCCGACGCGTACGCATGGCGAGCAGTGGGCAGTGATATCCGCACTTGAGCTACGGTCCACTAGTCACGCGACGTGGGGCTGCCAACTCTGCGAAGCGCGTGTCGGCGATTCGGTTCCTTCTTAAGCGTCGCACGGTACTCCGCGCTCGCCTCGGCCGGCCGGTTGAGCTGCGAGAGCATATCGCCGAGCAACTCGCGCGCCGGCGCGAGCGGCCCTGGTGTCACGGCACTTTTCTCGGTGGCATCCTCACGTGTGGCGGCTTCGCGCATGCGCGCCAGCGCTGCGGTCTCCCGCTTCTCGGCAAGGTCGAGCCAGGCGCGAGCGGCGAGATGCTGGATGGCCACCTGCTCCGCCCAATATCCTTCGCCATTGGCGCTCAGTCGTTGTTGAATCGACGCCAGCGAATCGATGGCCGACTTTGCTTTTACGAGATCGCCGGTATGCGACGCGCCGAGTGCGCGCGCGAAGTACGTCATTGCCTCCGCGTACGGAAAGGCGCTCGCGCTGGGCTCGAGCGCGACGGCTTCCGTCCACGCGCGCCGCTCCAGCGCCCAACGCGCCGGAATCGCCGCCAGCGCGAATACCCCTGCAGAACCAGGCGCCGCGCCGGTGATCGCGTTGACGTCGAAGCGTGCGCTGAGTGTCGGCAGTCGGTCGAGAATCGCCTTTGCGTCGGACTCCTTACCCATCTGCAGATAGGCGTACATGGCGTAGTCGGCGGCGTGCAACGCTTCGGCGATGGAGCCAGTTCTCAGCGCGACGTCCATCGACCGGATGTTCGTGTTGACGGATTCCTCCCACATGCCGACCCGAGTAAACGTGTGCGAGGGCATATGTAGGGCGTGCGCGGCGGACGGCGCGATGCTCGCATAGCGCCGCGCGGCCGCCCGCGCCTTGTCGGCGAGTGGCGGATAGTCGTAGCTGTGGATGATGTAGTGCGAGAGACCGGGATGGTTGGGTTGCTTGGCCAGGAGCGACTCGAGAATACTGCCCGCCTTGAGCTGATTCGCGTACGTCTTGTCCGTGGGCGGCGCCGACGCGGCGAGCGAAATGGCGTAGAAGATCGTGGCTTCGGTGTCCGCCGGGTGCCGCATCACGAGCTCGTTCATCGCGCGTTCGTACGCGACGATGCGCGTTCGCTGATCTTTGTGCTCAACGTCGTCGAACAGACGACTGACGGCGTGTATGTAGCCACGCTCGCGCTCGGACGCGGTACCGCCAAGTCGCATCGCGGCGTCAACAGCTTGCCTGCCCTGCGTTAGCTGCGCGACCGACCGGTTGCCCGACGTCATGGGGTTGCTCCATCGACTGAGCGCGATGCCCCAGTGCGCCATCGCACAGGTGGAGTCGGCGGCAAGCACTTCATTGAAAGCCTGAATCGACGCGCCGAATTCGAACGAGTGCAGCATCGCAACGGCGCGATCGAACTTTGGTGCGACCGCGGGGCTGCACGAGGTCGGGAAGTGAACGGCGCCAAACTGTTCAGTCGATGCCCGCGCGGGATGCACGTGCGCCTGCGGATACACGGCGAATACGGGGAAAGCAAGAAGTACTGCGGCTGCGGCGACAGATAAGCGTGTCATGTGCGCTCCGTTTGTGCTGTAGTAGTGTAGTGCGATGGCGTGGTCGGGCAAGTCGTTGCGAACCCTGTCGGTGTGAGCCCTTGGCTTCGCCGAGCTCAGGACGACTTCGATCAGCGAAGCTGGCCGGCGTACCCTTGCGTTGGAGCGGACGAGCGGCTGGTCGAGACGCTGCCCGGTTGTTAGCGCGACAGCGTCCGCTCCGCTCGCGCTTTGTCGTGCAGCCGGGAGCTACTTGAAGATCAGGCCGATTGCAGCGCGGATCGGCGTGTAGCGGTGTTCCTTGGTATCATCTCCAAGTTGGCCGCCAGTTTGCTACCCACGAGTACGCCGCACCGGAGTGGGTTGTGGTCACGGTATGCCTCGAGTCAACGCCGATGCGCTTGAAACTGAGCCCACCAGCAACGGCGGTGGGAGTGTGCACCTTCTCGCCCGGTCCGTTCCGAAGCTGCCCGAACGCAAGATAGGAAACTCAATCGGAGGGCGGTAAACATAGTTCTCGGTCCTCTGCCTCGCGAGCATCGGAGCTAAGGCGTCGGCGCGACCGCCACCGCGCCGGTGTGTCTCGCGGGCCGTTCGGCCGGTGGTCCCGGCGGGTGAGCCGGGTCCGGCTGGGACCTCGGTGACGCTTCGATGGGACGGCCGCGCACGCCGACGTCACCGCGTGGTCGCGGGGGTCGGGGGCCGTACTCACGGGGCGGGCGCGGGACCGTCGGATCGTCCATGATCCACGCCCGCACCTGCTCGTGCACAACGATCGACAGCCCTGGTCGTCCGATGCCGCGCGCGGCGCGAGATCCCGGGTGGTGGGCAATCTGGCGGGGCGACTGCCCCGCTTTGAGAAACGCCTGTACGGCGTGTCGATCCAACATGCTGAGCCTCCTCCTGCGCCTCCCCATGACACGAGTTCAGTCCTCTGGGAACGGCGCTAACGCGGGGCACTATGGCTCAGCCTGCGACAGAATTTAGAGAAAACTGGTGACAGAATTTAGAGAACGCACATCGTCCACGCGGCGCACGCCGCGCGACAAAAACCGCTCCCGCCATTTATAGCCGGTATCGCGACAGATGCCGTCGCGCGTGCACAGCTCGGTCATCGACCACTGCCCACTCGCCCAATCCTGAAAGAAATGCCGCCGCTCAAACATGGGATCGGTCTCCTGCCAGGGCATCGCCGTCACTCCGAATGGGGATCCGGAACGTGTCACCCATGTCCCCGGATTGTACCAACGAACGGCCCAATATGGCGTTGGGTGGCATTACTTCAGCACAGAAACTCGCACGCGCCGCATAGCTCCACTTCAACCGCTGGCACCTTCTTCAAAGGCGACTTGCGCGCGTGGGTGGCGCGAACGAGTCTGCACGATCACTCATCGTTCACGTTGCGAAATTCAAACAGCCCAAAGGGTGTACCGACCGCCTCCACTACCGACGCTCGAATCGAGGTTGAGCAGTTCGGTGATGTCCTCAAGGAGCTTCGATTCATCCTCAACTCAACGAGCGCATGGCTGCTCGAACTTCCTGGGCGAGATGCGGGGTAGGTGAACAGTCGGGGACATGACCGCGACCGCTTCGACGAGCGCCAGCTCGGTCGAGGCCGCCCATCGCCATCGCCATCGCCAACACCATCGCATGGCGCGATGGGCCATGCCGACGCAGCGAGCGATCGATCCACACTTCACAACAGATGTCGGCGATCAGGCGGCGTAAATCACCTCGCCCTCCCCATCGATACCCAGCTCCTGCTGCACCCCGCACACGCCGCACGTCAGTGTCGCGTGCCACTCCTCGCCGAACTCCGCACGCAACGACTCCGGAGCGGCGCGGACGGTGATCTTTCGATACGTGTACTCCTTGCACCCGATGCACGCGTGGGCGCGCGCAATGCGCTCGGCGCGCTCCTGCACAATCACGTTGTGCTGCCGTCCGTCAACGACTTCGGCACGTCGGGATGAACCAGCCCGGTCGATGCCGCGCTGCGCGTGCCGGCCGAACGCGGCACGTCGCTCCCGCTGTCGGTATTGCGGCTCGTGGCATTCAGCAGCTCGCGTAGACCCCCAAGCGCGCCCATGACACCGCTCGCCTCGGCGGGCAGAAAGATCGTGGTGCCCTTGCCCTGCGTGAGCAGCGGCAGCGCTTCGAGATACTTGAGACCGAGCAAATACATCGCCGCCTGACCTTCCGGCAGCGCCGCCGATATGCGCGTGATCGCTTCGGCCTCGGCGTTGGCAATGGCAAGACGCGCTTCGGCCAAACCCTGCGCACGCAGCACGCTCGCATCACGTTCACCTTCGGCTTTGCGTACCTGCGATTCACGCTGTCCTTCCGATTCGAGAATGGCCGCACGCTTGCCGGCTTCCGCATTGGTGACGGCGGCGCGACGCTCCCGTTCGGCGCGCATCTGCAGCTCCATGCTCTGCTGGATGTCGCGCGGCGGATCGATGCTCTGCAGTTCGACGCGCGTGACATCGACGCCCCATCCGATCGACGCTTCCTCGATCACGGCACGCATGCGCGTGTTGATGATATCGCGGCTGCCGAGCGTTTGGTCGAGCTCCATTTCGCCCACGATGTTGCGCAACGTCGTGCGCGTGAGCGTCTCGAGCGCGTACGGCAGATTCTGAATCGAATACGTGGCCTTCTGCGGATCCGCCACGCGATAGTACAGCACCGCGTCGATATCGATGGTCACGTTGTCCTTCGTGATCACCGGCTGGCTGGGAAAATTGAGTACCTGTTCGCGCAGATCGATGCGCGTGGTGGCACCTTGGATCACCCGGCGCGCGCCACCGACGTCGGTCTCGATGAAGCGCACGTCGATCGACCGCGGACGCTCGATGAACGGGATCAGCAGGTTGAGTCCTGAACGCGCAATGCGATCAAAGCGGCCGAGCCGCTCGACCACCATCACTTCTGCCTGTCCGATAATCTTGACTGACGCGATCAGCACGACCGCGATCAGGACGAATAGAATGATGAGGACAGGCATGAGTGATCAGTCCTTCCAGTCGGCGAGGAACAGGTTCGTTTCGCCCGGCTTCGCGTCATGTCGGTTCGATGCCCAGATCAGCGACTTGCCGTCGGGACTGAACATCGGGAAGCCGTCGAAATCTTCGTGCGTGGTTAAACGCTCGAGACCTGTACCATCAATGTTAACGAGAAACAGATCAAAGTTGCGGCTGCGCGGATTGCGATGGTTCGACGAGAAGATGATGCGCGTTCCGTCCGGCGTCCATGACGGGCCGAAATTCGCACCGCCGAGCTTGGTAATCTGCTTCTGGTCGGAGCCGTCGGCGTTCATGACGAACAGCTCCATACGATTCGGACGGATCATGCGCTTTTTGAGCAGGTCCTGATACGCCGTGAGCTCGGCCGGTTCGGTATAGTGCCAGGCGCGATACACGATCTTTTTGCCGTCGGGCGACCACCATGGGCCGCCGTCATACCCCGGCGTTGTGGTCAGCCGCTTCACGTTGGTCCCGTCGACATTCATCGTGTAGATGTCGAGGTCTCCATCTTTAAGCGACGTGAACACGATTGATTGGCCATCGGGCGAGAGTACACCCTCGGCGGTGTACACGCCGTAGTTGGTGAGGCGCCTGAGATCCTTTCCATCGCGACCAACGGTGTAGAGATCGAACGGATCGATGCCCCATACGTAGCCCTGCGACGGGTCCGGTTTTGTGGGGCACGCGGTACCGGCGGCGTGCGTGGAGGCAAAGAAAAGGCGCTGGCTGCCCGGAAGGAACCCGCCGCAGGTGGTCTTGCCGCCGACCGAGACCTTGGTGAGTGCCGAGCCGTTGCGGCGCATCACGTACTGCTGGTCGCAGGTGCGGCTGTCGCGCGTGGACTGGAAGGTGATCCACTGACCGTCGGCGCTGAAATACGCCTCGGCATTCTCTCCGCCATTGGTAAGCTGGCGAATGTTCGAGAGGTGGGATTCGCCGCTGTCGGGGGCGATTACGGAGCCCACCAGGGTCGAATTGGCGGCGACGGTGGAGCGGGGCGATGACGTGCATCCCATCGCGAGAGATGCGATCGCCAGGTGGATCGAGAGAGGGGTAAAAATACGCATGGGCTGAACCGTAGAGAGGTTCAGCCCATGCAGCAATTCAGTAGAGTTACGTACAGTTACGACAGGTGAGCGGTCAGTTCCCGCTTCGTCGGGCCACACCGGCCTTGGTGACCGCCGGGGCCGCGCCGGCGGCGGCAAAGACATCCTTCTGCGTGGCGGCTTTTTTCAGCAGGTTGATCGCGGCGCGGAGTTGATTGTCGTCCTTCAGGCTGCGACGACGCACCAACGTGTCGCCAAAGGCGATCTTGGCCACGCGGTCTTCAATGGCGCGATCGATATCCGGTGCACCTCCATCCCAAATAGCCTTGTCGATTTTCACCGTGTCGGCGGTGAGCTTCTGGTACAGCTCTTCACGCCATGCCGGATTGACCGTGAAGTCGGGCTTCACCTTACCCTTCTGGCCTTCCGCAATGACGGCGATCTGGTTGAAGTACTTCTGGAAGCTGGGCGCGATCGCCCGACGGAAGGCCTGCTCGGCGCTGGACAGCGTATCGGAGGCGACGATCACGTCGGGGGTAATGGCACCGCCTCCGTAGACGGTGCGTCCACTCGCTGATTTGAAAATGGGGCGTGCCTTGCGCACGGAATCCGTCTCCATGGAGTCGGGGAGCACTTCGGCGAACTGCCCCTCGGCGTTCATTTTGCGGTCCTTCTGAATGGAGCGTCCCGACGGCGTGTACCACTTGCCGGTCGTGATTTTGAGGGCATAGCCGCCGTCAAGATTGTACACGGATTGCACGAGGCCTTTTCCGAAGGACGTGGTGCCGAGCACCAGCGCGCGGTCATAATCCTGCAGGGCGCCAGCAACGATCTCGGACGCCGAGGCGGAGCCGCCATCGACCAGCACGACCAGCGGCACTTCAGGGGCGAGCGGGTCACTTTCGGCGACGAACTTCTGAAATTCGCCGCGGCCGCGTACGGAGAGCAGTTCCTTGCCCTTCGGCAGGAACAGGTTCGACATGGCAAATGCCTCGTCGAGGATTCCCCCCGGATTGCCGCGCAGGTCGATAATGATGCCCTTCGCGCCTTGCTTGCCGAGGGCGATCA
Source organism: Gemmatimonadota bacterium (assembly GCA_031363815.1). GTDB lineage: Bacteria > Gemmatimonadota > Gemmatimonadetes > Gemmatimonadales > Gemmatimonadaceae > Gemmatimonas. The sequence goes on along the minus strand of JANLVC010000089.1, from coordinate 2,883 downwards.
CCGAGTTGGCAATGTCGTGGGTGGTCTGCTCAGAGAATCGCTGAAGCGGGATGTAGCCGACCTTGTCGTCAATCATCATGGAGTACGGCACGGCAGGCACGGTAATCTGGGCGCGCTTGAAGCTCATCTTAATCGGCTGGACCGCGCCGATACGGCCGAAGGTCACGTTGACCGGCGACCCAATGGGACCGAGCAGCTTGTTCTGCACCTGCTGCGTATTGAAGCCACGCGCACTGGTCGTGTCGATGATCATGATCTTGTCGCCTTCCTGCACACCACCACCCTCGGCGGGAGAGTTCGGAAAGACCTTATTCACGGTCACATAGTCGCCGACCTTCGAGATTTCCATGCCGATGCCGGCATAGCGCCCGTTGGTGTTCCGCGAGAACTCTTCAAGCTGCTTGGGGGTGAACAGCTCGGTGTAGGGGTCATTCAGCTCCTTCACCAGGCCGCGCGCTGCCTTCTCGTACAGCAGCTGCGCGTCGAGCGTGTCCACGTAACGCAGGGAGACGAATGTCAGCACCTGGTCGAGGAGCTGAGCTCCGCCACGCGTCGACCGCGCCTGCAGGGCAAAGCCCCCGGCGAGCACGGGGAGGAAGATCAGGCTGGCCAGGGCGGCCTTGCGGGTGCGTGTCATGCGGCTGCTCTCAAAGGAGGGACCGGGAAGAACTCTCTAGAATACGTACGCCTGCCGACAGCTGCTGTTCCGGTACGTGGGGGTCAGGTCTCTTCGCGGGGACGGGAGCCGAGGACGTAGTCCACGCTCCAGACCCGGTCATACTGCCGAACGGCGATATCCCTCACCAAACCGACGCTCAGCAGCATCTCGTGCGCTGGTTGTAGGACGCGCTGGAGGTGCGAAGGGTATCGTTGCGTGAGCGGGAGCTGCTCGGCCAACCGTTCCAACGGGACGCGCCAGGAGAGTCGACCATCAGAACGGGCCACCTCGAGCATCCGGTACAGACGTCGCGCAACGGGCGACGAAAGCGCGTGATACCGTGCCGCGGACAGTGTAATGGTATGGCGGGCTGCCAAATTGGCGCGCAGTGTTGCCGACAGCGTCACGCGGGCATCGCCCGGTTCACCGGCGGCCAGATTGCCGAACAGGTGCAGCTGCTCACGATCGGCAACGCGCCGTCGTTGTACCGACACGGTGCTCAGCACGGTGAAGCTGATATTCTCGTGTCCCGACTGTGCCGACCAGTAGGCACCGACCGATTCAAGGGTGGTGCGTTCGAGACGGGACAGCGCGGCGCGCAGCTGCTCGTAGGTGCGGCCGTCGGCGCGGCGTCCCATGGAGCGTAGGAAGGCGTGCAGCGTGAAGGTGACGCCACCGTCGGCTGGTGAGCCGGCCTCATTGTAGCGATGCAGCAGCTCGACGTAGACGTCCTGATCGAACGTGCCGGGGAGCCGATCGCCAGGCGCGGGGATGACACGCCACCGCCCACCGTTCTCGGTCGAGAACGACACGGGCGTATCGTCAGCGGAATCGCTCAGGCGAAAGAGCGGGAGTTCCTCGAGAGAGCGATCGAGAATTACCCCGCGCACGGCCGGGCGCTTGCGTGCAGCGAGAGTCATCGAAAGAGTAAGCTGCCCGCTGGACGGTACTGGCGCCAGTCTAGGCGAGCGTAATGACTTGCCCCGATACGTTGCGGGCCAACGGACTCGTGAGGAAGGCAATGACATCGGCGACGGACTCGCGCTCCACGTACTCGGTCTTGTCACCCATGTTGGCGAGGTTGGCGGCGGTGCGGACGGCGGTTGGCGCCACTGCATTGGCCCGGACGCCATGTGGCTTCTCCTCGGCGGCCACGGCCCGCATGAGGGTAAGCACGCCACTCTTCGCGGCGGCGTAGGCGGCCATGCCCTTCGGCGTCCCGCCCGGCAGCGCGGCGACGGAGCCGAAGTACACGAAGCTCCCCTTCGCGGCCCGCACGGCCGGCAGAAACCCGCGGGTGGCTCCGAAGGCGGTCTCGAGATTGATCATGAACTGCTTGCTCCACGCCGCGGGATCGGCATCGCTGATCGGGCCGGTGCTCTCAAAGCCACCCGCCGCACAGATCACCGCGTGTACCCGGCCGCCGAACTGCGCCTTCGTGCGCTCGACGACGTCATCGGCGACCGCCATCGCGGCGTTGGCGTCGGCAAGATTGGCGACATGTGCCGTAGCGGCGAATCCCTGCGCGGTAAGCCAAGCCGCGCGCGCTTCGACCTCAGCGGGCTGTACATCAAGCAGGGCCAGCGTGGCGCCGCGCTGCGCAAAGGCCAGCGCAACGGCTTCGCCAACCTGACCGGTCCGTCCAACGCCGGTGATCACGATAAGCTTGCCGCTGAAGTCGAGAGCGTTCGTCATGGGGGATCTCATGTTGGGCGAGTAGTCTCGGGATTCGCAAAGCATAAGCAAACAGCAAGCCGGGCGATCGGCGGACATTTGCGTGGATCCGCGGTCAGGCAGTTTCGTTTGGGTTCGCCGAACAGCATAACCGCCGATTGGCGCGAATGCCCGCGGATGACCAGCACATACTTTGATGGGATGGTCGTGTACGACGATCCGTCGCGCCGCGCCGGGCGATCGGCGGACATTCGCGTGGATCCGCGGTCAAGCAGTTTCGTTTGGGTTCGCCGAACAGCATAACCGCCGATTGGCGCGAATGCCCGCGGATGACCAGCAAATACTTTAATGGGATGGTCGTGTACGACGATCCGTCGCGTCGCGCCGGGCGATCGGCGGACATTTGCGTGGATCCGCGGTAAAGCAGTTTCATTCAGGAGTTCGTCGAACAGCATAACCGCCGATTGGCGCGAATGCCCGCGGATGACCAGCAAATACTTTGATGGGATGGTCGTGTACGACGATCCGTCGCGTCGCGCCGGGCGATCCGC
>JANLVC010000072.1:0-21118 GCA_031363815.1 Gemmatimonadota bacterium | reverse complement strand
CGTAACCGACAACGGCGCCGCGAGAATCGCGGCGCCGGTCAGCAGAGAAAGCAGTCTGGGCATCATTCCGTATAGTACCCGGTCGGATGACCAGGGGTTCGTTGAAAGACGACGGGCTTACTTCTTGGTCGTGTCGGGCGTCGGCATCGGCATCGGAGCACCGCCCGGGGCCGGAACGCCAGGGGCGCCCTTGCCGGCCTTCAGCGAGTCGGACGTCGCGCGTACGGTCTTGGCCTTCTCGACGACCTTGTCGAGACCGGCGTCGTTGATCGAGAACGTGAACTTCTTCTGCAGCGCGCGGGCGACCGGATACGGCACGTCCACGAACGGCACTTCGTTCTTGATCAGCTTGTTGAAAAACGTCTCGATGCGGGCCGCGGCGATCTTGGCTTTGTCACCACCGGCCTTCGCGCTATCGGCCAGCTTCGCCGGCTCGACGTTGAGCGAACTCCACGTCTGCGTTACGGCGTTTTTGAAGTTCAGATACAGGTTCGACATCTCCGCGGTGTCGAGCACCGACTTGGCGCTGTCCGCCTGACGGAGTACGAGCTCGTTGCGCACGATCTGACGCACGAACTTCTCGACCAAAGAATCCGGCGCGTTCAGCAGCTGCGGACGGATCTGCGAGTTTGGCGGATACGCCGCCACCCAATCCGCAAATTCGGACGCTGTGAGCTCGCCGCTTTTGTAGGAGGCAATCTTGCCGTTGTCCTTGGCGTAGCCGAGCGGATTCCGCGCGATGGCCTTGGCCTTGACCGCGACGCCGGATACCAGCGCGACGCCGTTTGACGACTCGACCTTCGCGAGATAGGTGCTCTCGGCGATCTGCACGTTCCGCTGCTTGGCCATCGGCGCAAACTTCGCGGCGACATCCGCATACGGCGAGCGGTAGATCACGTGGAAGCCGAACGAGGTGGCGCACACCGGCGAGATCTCGCCCGGCTTGATGGCCATCAAGCACTTTTCGAACTCGGGCACCATCTGTCCCTTTCCGAACAGGCCAAGGTCACCACCACGCTCACCGGCGCCAGGCTCATCGCTTTTGGCGGCCAGCTTGGCGAAGTTGGCGGGTGTGGCTTCGGCGCGAATGCCTTCCGCCTTTTTCTGGGCGGCGGCCTTCTGCTCAGGCGTGGCGTTCGCGTCGACCTTCACGAGGATATGGCGGGCCGCGAGCGCCTCGCCATTCATATAGCGCGGCTCATCCGGTCCCGGCGTGAACGAGTCCCAGCCCTTCGAGACGTTGTCATAGAACTTCTTGACGCGGATGTTGTCGATATTCGACCACAGCGCCCCGTCCATCGTCTTCTTGTCAGCGAGCGAGTCGCCCTTGGCGGCCGCGACACCCACGAGCTGGTAATTCACCCAGAGCTCGGCGATGGAACGCGCGACGTCCTTTTCAAGTGGGGCCTGCGAGGTGCCCAGGATGTCCGCCAGGCGCGTCACGGAGAGCTGCTGGTCACCGGCCGAGGCCGCGACGTCCGGATTGGACGCGGCACCACAGGCAACGGCGAACGCGACGGCAGCGAGCACGGACAAACGATACGATTTCATCAGGTCGAACTCCGGCACCGGAGTGAAGAGAAGTGTTGGTGAGACCCCAACGGCAACCAGTCGGTTGCCATCAGGGAGCGAGGGCACGCAGCGCGCGTACCAAGCCCTCGAGCATTTCCGCCCCGCCCAATCGAGTCAACTTAAGCGCCAACGGCTGTGTCCGACGAACGTCCACCTGAAACTGGACCCCATGGAACGCCGCTGACAGCCCCTTCAGGCGAGGAACTGCCTCAGCCCTGAAATTAACACGGGCTTCAGAGGCCCGCACAAGCACCCCCTCCACGCCAAGGGCCGCGCCGAGTACCCGCAGCATGGCGCTGGCAAAAAGCGACTGCGCCGCCGCCGGCATCGGTCCGAACCGATCGCGTACCTCCAACTGGAGCGCCTCGATGTCCGTGGGCTCTCGCAACGCCGTGAGGCGGCGGTACACGTCCAGCTTGGCTTCCTGTGACAAGATGTAGTCATCGGGCAGGAACGACGGGAAATCCAACGACACGTCGGCCGGGATCCAGGATTTCTGGCCACCGGCGTCCGACAGCTGCCGCACGGTCTCGTCGAGCAGCCGCAGGTACAGATCGAAGCCCACGGAGTGCACGAAGCCCGACTGCTCCGAGCCCAGCAAATTACCCGCGCCACGCAGTTCGAGGTCCTTGAGGGCGATGCGATAACCGGCGCCGAGCTCGGTATGGTGTTCCAGCACGGCCAAACGACGCTCAGCGTCTTCGTCCACGCGATCGGGCACCAGCAAGTAGCAATACGCCCGACGGTGCGAGCGTCCCACGCGGCCTCGCAGCTGATACAGCTGCGCCAGACCCAAGTGGTCGGCCCGATTCACAAACATGGTGTTGGCGTTCGGCACGTCGAGTCCGCTTTCTACAATCAGGGTGGACACCAGAATGTCCACTTCATGATCGACGAACTGCCGCATCACGGCTTCGAGCGCGCGCTCCTTCATCTGCCCGTGCCCCACCGCCACTTTGGCACGCGGCACGATACGACGCAGATGATCGGCGATCGCCTCGATCGTTTCGATGCGATTGTGCACGAAGAACACCTGACCGCCGCGGTCGAGTTCGCGTGAAATCGCCTCTTCAATCAGCGCGTCGTCGAACGGCTCCACAAAGGTGAGTACCGGCGAGCGATCGCGCGGCGGCGTTTGCATGAGCGTGAGATCGCGCAGGCCGGCCAGCGACTGATGCAACGTGCGAGGAATAGGCGTCGCGGTGAGGGTGAGCACGTCGGTTTGCAGCTTGAGCTGTTTGAGCCGTTCCTTGTGCTTCACGCCGAAGCGGTGCTCTTCATCGACGATGATCAGCCCAAGCTCAGCGAACTCGACGTCGGGGCTGAGCAAGCGATGCGTCCCGATCACAATGTCGATCTGCTTCTTTTTGAGCTTTTCCACCACGACGGCCTGTTCCTTGGCCGTCTGGAAGCGACTCAACACTTCCACCGTCACCGGGAAGTCGGCCAGGCGATCACCGAAGCTGCGCACGTGTTGCTCGGCCAAAATGGTGGTGGGCACCAACACCGCCACCTGCCGACCGCCCTGCACGGCCTTGAAGGCGGCGCGAATGGCAATTTCTGTTTTGCCGTAGCCCACGTCGCCCACCAACAGGCGATCCATCGGGCGATCGCTCTCGAGATCGCGCTTTACATCGTCGGTGGCTTTGCGCTGGTCGGGGGTGTCTTCGAACAGAAACGAACTCTCAAGCTGTCGCTGCCACGCCGTATCCACACCATGCGAGGGTCGCGTGGACACCTTGCGACGCGCGTAGAGATCGAGCAGCTCCTGCGTCATCTCGAGAATCGCCATGCGCGTCTTCTCGCGCTGCTGCTTCCAGCGATTGCCGCCCAGCTTGTGCAGCCGTGGTGCCGGTACATCCTCGGACACATCGCTGGCGCTGCGGTACCGCTCGATCTGATCAATGCGGTACAGCGGCACATTCAGGCGATCGCCGCCCTCGTATTCGATGACCACCGCTTCGATCGTGCTCTCGCGCACGAAGATCTTCTCGATACCGCGATAGATACCGATGCCGTGCTCGAGGTGCACGACATAGTCGCCCGGCTTGAGTGCGCCGATGGTATCGAGTGGCGCCCCGGTGGTGTATTTACGCGTGCGGCGCAATCGACGATCACGACGGAAGATCTCGTGATCGGTGAGCACGCGCACGACGTTCGGAATGATGAAGCCGCCGCCCAGCACGCCGATGGTAAGCGAGGCCGAGAGCGGTCCATCTTCGCCCAGCAGTTCGTCGAGACGCTCTACCTGTCCGGCGTTGTCGCACAGAATGACCGTGTGCAACCCGTCGCGCTGCAGTTTGCGCAACACGCGCAGATCACGCGAGATCGACTCCGGCGGACGCGTGGCGAACACGACATCGGGCTCAGGGCCCAGCGGTTGAGTGTCCGCGAACGAGGCACTGGCCGCGCGCTGCGGCGGCGGCGCAATGCGAATGGTGCCGAAGCGTGCCAGGGTGGAGGCCATCTCGGGCGGCGACACGAACAACTGTTCGCGACGCACCCATTCTTCCCCGCGTCGACGCGCGAGCTCGAGATGGTGCGCGGATTCATCCCACGTGCGCACCAGCTCGGGCAGCACGGACGTGCCCGCGGGCATCACGACCACGGCATCGGGCGGCCACAACGACGGCAACGACACGCGCTCGACATTCCCGTCGTCTTCGCGCACGCGACCATCGACGGGCAGAATCAGTGCCAGCTCGGCATCGCGCGTGCTGCGCTGCGTATTGAGATCGATATGACGCAGCTCGACGATGTCATCGCCCCAGAACTCGAGGCGCACCGGCTCGGCCATGCCGAACGAGTAGATGTCGATGATGCCGCCGCGCACCGAGAACTGCGCCACGTCTTCCACCATCGGCACCCGCTCAAAGCCGATCGACTCGAGATGGGCCGTGAGATCTTCCAGACGACGCACATCGCCCTTGCGCAGTTCGAGCCGCGCGCCGGCCAGCGCCCGCGGCAACGCGGTCTGTTCGAGCACGGCGCGCGCGGTCGTGAGCAACAGGCGCACCCCACTGCGGCCGAGCTTCTCGAGCGTTTCCACGCGTTCACCAGCCACTTCCGCATGCGGCTCGACTTCGCCGAAGCCTTCGCGCGGCGGATAGAGCGCCACGGGAATGTCGTCCACCAGCGACTGCAGGTCGGCCAACCATCGCTCGGCGTCGCCGACTTGATCGGTGATGACCACGACCAATCGCTGCGGCAGGGCGCGGGCGAGTGCTGCCACGAACACCGCGTCGGCCGACCCGGCGAGTCCACCAACGCGCAAACTCTGACCGGGACCGGGAATCGCTTTGTACACGCGTGCGAAGGCGGGCAGGGCCTCGATCGCATCGAGCAGTCTGGGAAGGCCCATCAGTGTCTCGCCAGCCAGGCTTCGGCCAACAGCGCCGCAAGGGCCAGCGCCACCAACGGCAGCAACAGGCCGTGACCGGCGGCGCGATCGAACACCAGTCGGCGCCACGCACTCACGCTGGTGGCCGGCGTGACATCACGCCCGACAACGTGCGTACGCATCACGGCCACCGCACTATCCGCTGCTCCCTGCCCCATCCCCACCACGTCCGACTCCTCTGGCTCTGGATTGACCACCAGCGCACCGATGCGCGCGGCCTGCCGTCGGAGGTAGTACACCCCCGCCGTATTGGGAACGGTAAGACGGTCGCTATTCGTGCCCACCACTTTCCCATCGGGGCCTTCGAGGCCCGTCACACCGCGCAGTCCGGTGAGGTGTTCGCCGGGCACGGCGTCGATGAGCCGTCCGTCTTCTCCTAATCGGCGAGAGAGCGCCTCCAACACCCACGGCACAAACGCCGCGCGCAACGGCAACTCGGTCGCGTCGGGCTCGAGCGGTGAGCCAATGAGTACGTAGCCGTCACCGGCCACGGCCCACGCCGATCCGCCGGCCGTGGCCAACGTGTCGGGCATGGTCGGCGCATTGGCTCCGTTGGCCGCCAGATTGCCACCCGGTGAATACACGAGTGGATAGCGCAGCCGCACCGGCGTGCCCTCGAACACGCTGACCGATGCGGCCGTGGTATCGAGCGGCGCGCCATCGCTGCTGGCCGCGCGCGCGAGTACGAGGTTGCGCGCGATCGCACCGAAACGCCACGGGATGCCAAGCCGGGTGAGGGTACGATTCGCTTCGCCGATCCGCACGGGATCGCGCGGCGCCGTAAGCATCACGGGCAATCGCACGCCAGCGGCGTCGGCTCCCGCGACGGTCACATTGCGCGCCGCGCCTTCGGCACCACGCTCGAGACGCTTCTCGTCCACCAGCGTGGAAAGCGCGGCCATGAGAAACGGGCCGCCCTCGCTGCGCACCGCCACCATGGGCGGCGGGGCCACGCGCACGGCAAACCACCGCGCATCGTCGGCGCGCAGGGCATCGGCATCGACTTCCACCTTGCCACGCACCCACCCCGTGGAGTTGCTGGCCAGCCGTTGCGTGAGGCGCACCGGCGCGCCTACCGGCGCACCGGCCACCGCACCACGCGCCACCGTGCGGCCATCCAACAGCAGGCGCCAATCCGATGAATCGGGCGCACTGATCGCGAAGTGCACGGACCCCGACGGGGTCCAGCGTGCGGGCTCGGCCCGTGCCGCCAACACCGCACGATTGCGCACCGCACTGGTGCCGTGCGCCAGCATCACCACGGGCACCGCGCCGGCATCCACTATGCTATCGGTTTCGAAGGCATTGCGCTGTCCATCGCTCACGATGGCCACCACGGGCGCACGCGGATTGCCGCTGCGTGCGAGCCCCACGGCACGGCGCGTCGCGGCCGCCAGATCGCCGCGGCCACCCAACGGCGCGAGTGTGTTCAACGACGCCAGCAACGACGGCGCACTGCCACCGATCACGCGACCATCCGCGGTCACGATCCACGCGCGATCGCCATTCGACAGATCCGACAGGAGTCCGCGCACATCGGCCCGCAAGCTGTCGAACACCGAGCGTTCGTTGCTGATAATGCCGGTGCTCATGGAATTGTCGAGCACGATGGCGAGCGCCACCGGTGCGTGACCAAGTCCGGCCAGCTTGGCGATCGGACGCGCCGCCGCCAGCGCCAGCGCCAACACGGCAAGGATGCGCAGCAAGAGCAACAGGAGGTGACGGAGCTTGAGATCGCGGCTGTGTTCCTGTTCCATGCGCGTGAGGTAGCGCACGGCGGGAAAATCCACCGTACGGCCGACCTTTCGACGCAACAGATGCACGAGCAACGGCACGCCAACCAGTGTGGCCAGCGTCAGAAACAGCGGAGCGAGAAACGCCATCGAGAGGCTGCGAGAGGACTACGAGAAAGACGAAAACATCAGGAGAGGCACGGGCATCAAATCATGGCGCCGCGACCGTTCACACCAACCAGATGGCGCAGCGGTCGGCCGAATGGTTCATCGGTCATGGCCACGGCATAGCGCGCGCCAGCCCGACCCAGTGCCGTGCGCCACTCGGCGAGCGCCTCCTGCACCGTGGCTTGATACGTTGTGCGCACATCAGACGGCGACGCCGGCACTTCGATCTTCGATTCCGGATCGCGATAGCGCGCCTCCCCGGAATCAGGGAAGTCGCGTTCGGCCGGGTCCATGACGTGCAGCACCAGCACTTCGTGTCCGCGCGCCCGCAGCGTTCGCGCGGCATCGGCCACCGGCTCGGGATCGGCGAGCAGGTCGGAGATCAACACGACAAACCCGGGGCGACGCACCAGTCGGCCGGCCTGCAGGAGTGCGCCGGCCACGTCGGAGCTGGTCCCGCCGCCCGGCTCGGAAAAGGCGGCCATGAGCCGGCGCCATTGGGTGCGCTGCGAGCGGGGAGGCACGACATCGCGGAGCGTGGCGTCAAAGCGCACAAGGCCCACGGCATCGCGCTGGCGCAGCAGCAACAGCGCCACGGCCGCGGCCAGTCGCTCGGCGTACGCGAGTTTGGAGAGACGGGCCGGATCGCTGGTCCACTGCATAGAGGCGCTCACGTCGAGCACGAGCATGGCGCGGGCGTTCGTCTCTTCCTCGAACTGCTTGACCACCCAACGATCGGCGCGGCCGGCGATCCGCCAGTCGAGATAGCGGAGGTCGTCGCCCGGCATGTAGGGGCGATGCTCGGCGAACTCGACACTGAAGCCCTTTCGCGGCGAGCGGTGCATGCCTGTCACGAAGCCGTCGACGACCCAGCGGGCGACGAGCTCCAGGTGGCCGAGGGCCGCCAGCACTGTGGGGTCGAGTTGATCGGCGCGTGGCTGGGACATGTGCGGGAAGGATACTCCGGTGACCGCGGATATGTTGGATCTGACTCCGGGCCACCGGCGGCTGCATAATGGCACCGTCAATGCAAACCCTTGTCATTACACACGTTACGATTATGGAAGCACACCCGGTGAGGGAGCCAGAAATAACCGTGCACCAGATACGGCGCTCCATCGACTATCTTGAAAGGCTGTCCACGCATCGCCCCTTCTAGCAAGGCATTCCGTTGGAACTCAGTCACATCCGCAACTTTTGCATCGTCGCGCATATCGATCACGGTAAGTCCACTCTCGCGGACCGCCTGATCGAGAAAACCGGCACGTTGCAAAAGCGCGAAATGAAGTCTCAGGTGCTTGACACGCTCGACCTTGAGCGCGAGCGCGGCATTACGATCAAGCTCAATGCCGTGCGCATGAGCTACAACGCGGGCGATGGGCAGAAGTACGAGCTCAACCTGATCGACACGCCGGGCCACGTGGACTTCACGTATGAAGTGTCGCGCTCGCTCGCGGCCTGCGAAGGCGCGATCCTGGTCGTCGATGCGTCGCAGGGTATTCAGGCACAAACGCTATCCAATCTGTTTCTCGCGATGGACGCCGGCCTCGAGATCATTCCGGTGCTCAACAAGATCGACTTGCCGGGCGCCGAGCCGGAACGTCGCCGCCAGGAGGTGGTCGACCTGATCGGCTGCCGGCCGGAAGACGTGTTGCAGGTGAGCGGCAAGGAGGGCACCGGTGTGCCCGAGCTGCTTGAAGAGATCGTTCGGCGCGTGCCGCCTCCGACGGGCGATGTGAAGGGCCCGTTGCGCGCGCTCATTTTTGATTCGTACTACGACAAGTATCGCGGCGCCATTCCCAGCGTTCGCGTGGTGGACGGCGAAATGCGCAAGGGCACCAGGATCACGTTTGGTGCGTCGGACAACGTGTACGAAGTGGCGGAAGTGGGCTACCTGCAGCTGCGTCAGGTGCCCACCGAAGTACTGCATGCCGGCGAAGTGGGCTACGTGCTCGCCGCCGTGCGCTCGGTGCGCGAGACGCGCGCCGGCGATACGATTTTCGATCAGGACAATCGCGCGCCCGAAGCGTTGCCCGGCTATCAGGAAGTGAAGTCGTTCGTGTTTGCCGGTATCTATCCGACGGACACCACGCAATACGAAACGCTGCGTGATGCGCTTGAAAAGATGAAGCTGAACGACGCGTCGCTGCAGTACGAGCCGGAAACGTCTACGGCGCTCGGCTTCGGCTTTCGCTGCGGTTTCCTCGGGTTGTTGCACATGGAAATCGTGCAGGAGCGCTTGGAGCGCGAGTACAACCTCGATCTCGTCACCACGGTGCCGAGTGTAGAGTACCGCGTCAAGAAAACCGACGGCACCGAAATGCTGGTCGAGAACCCGGCGCTCATGCCGCCGGCCGTCGTGATCTCGAAGGTCGAAGAGCCGTACGTGCGGGCGCGCATCATGTGCCCCACCGAGTACATCGGCCCCATCATGACGCTCGGCATGGAGCGTCGCGGGGTGTACAAGAGCATGCGCTACCTCGACACGGTGCGAGTGGAGCTCGACTGGGAGTTCCCGCTCGGCGAAATCATTCTCGACTTCTTCGATAAGATGAAGACGGTGAGCCGCGGGTACGCCTCGCTCGACTACGAGATGCTGGAGTACCGCGAGAGCGATCTCGTGCGCCTGGACATGCTGATCAACGGCGACGCCATCGACGCGTTCTCGGTGATCGTGCATAAAGACAAGTCGTACGAGTGGGGCCGCAAGGTGGCCGAGAAGCTCAAGGAGCTCATCCCGCGCCAGATGTTTGAAGTGGTCATTCAGGCGACGATCGGTCAAAAGGTCATTGCGCGTGAGACCGTCAAGCCACTTCGGAAAGACGTGACCGCGAAGTGCTACGGTGGTGACATTTCGCGAAAGCGGAAGCTTTTGGAAAAGCAGAAGGAAGGCAAGAAGCGCATGAAGCAGGTCGGCAGTGTGGAAATTCCGCAGGAAGCCTTCTTAGCGGTGCTGCAAGTCGATTGATGACGGCGAGGGCGGGAGTACGGAGTACTTTGTTGTATGGTCTCCGCCGTCCTCCAAACCTCGTTCCTCGGTGACATGATCCTCACCACGCCGCTCATTGCGCGGCTGGGTGCCGAGCATGAGGTGCATGTGGTGGCCACGCCGGCGAACGCCGCGGTGCTCACGAATCATCCGGCGGTCACGTCGGTGATTGTGTACGACAAGCGCCACGCCGACGCGGGATTGGCGGGACTGCGGCGCGTGGCGTCGCGATTGCGCGACACGGGCGCGACCACGGCGTACATGGCGCAGGGCTCGTGGCGGACGGCGACGCTGGCGCGAATGGCCGGTGTGCACAGCGTGGGCTTCGACAGCTCCGCGGGGCGGTGGCTGTACTCGCGCCGCGTGGCGTTCCGGAGGGACTGGCATCACGCGCAGCGGCTGTGGGCGCTGGCGAATGATCCGCACGGTGCGGGGCCGATGGTGCCGGAGCGACTGCGACCGTCGCTGTATCCAGGGGCCGACGACGACGCGCGGGTAACGGCGCTACTGGCGCACGCCGGTGTTGGCGCCGGTGAGCCGCTCGTAGCGCTGGCGCCGGGCAGTGTGTGGGCGACCAAACGCTGGCCGTCGTACGATGCGCTGGCGGGTGACCTCGTGGAACGACTGCCCGATGCTCACGTGGTGGTGCTGGGTGCCGCCGGCGATGCGCCACTGGCCGCCGCCATCGGCGAGGCCGTGCAACAGCGCGCGGGCCGATCGGTTATCGATGCCACCGGCAAGCTGTCGCTTCTTGGGTCGGCGGCCCTGCTCTCCCGTTGCACCGTGCTCGTGACCAACGACTCTGCGCCACTGCATCTGGCGTCGGCGATGAATACGCCGACGGTGGCGCTGTTTGGTCCCACCATTCCCGCGATGGGATTCGGGCCGTTGGCCGATCGGCACGTGGTGCTTGGACGCGAGGAGCTCAGCTGCCGACCGTGCAGTGCCCACGGCGGGCAGGCCTGCCCGCTGGGGCATTGGCGCTGCATGCGGGATCTGTCGCCAGGCAGTGTCGTCGAGCACGCCGTCGCGCTCATCCGAGCGAACTAATAGCGAAAGGCGGTCTTCAGTCGACGCCACCACTGCTCGTCGAAGGCCGAGGCGGCGAGGGGATTGCCGCCCGATGCATCGGCTTCCTCACCGTGCCGGACGACGACGAGTTCAAGGCTTGGCACGACGTAGATTTTCTTGTCGCCCTTGCCGAGGGCCGCCACGAGATCAGCGGGAGCCGACGGGATGAGCGGTCCGGCTTGCGAGGGGAGGAGATACGGCCCGGGCGTCCGGTAGCTGCTGCTTCCGTTCAGCCACCAGAGCAGACCGTACCCGGCATTGTCAGGCGGCGTCGCTCGCCAGGACGAGGCAAACCACGCACTGTCGGCGAGCACGGATACGCCGTTCCATCGACCACGATTCAGCGCGAGCAGTCCAAATCGCGCCATGTCACGGGCCGAGCTACTGAGAATCCATCCCAGCTTGCCGGTGTCGATGTTGGGAATCCACGTGGAATTCGTCATGCCGATTCGGTCAAACAGCACGCGTCGCGACAGGGCGTTGATCGTTTCACCGCTCGCCGATTGCACGACACCGAACAGCTGGTAGTATGCCGGGTTGTTGTAGTAGAAACGTGTCCCGGGCTGCACGACGGACTGCAGCGAGTCATTCAGTCCGGACATCATGCCCATGAGGTGCCGCACGGTAATGCGGGACTCGGTGTCGGGACTGCGCGACCATCCGGCCCCGAGGTATCGGGCGGCCGCGCTGTCGAGGGAGAGCCGTCCCGATCGTGCAATTTCACCGGCAATGGCACTCAGAACCGATTTACTGGCCGAAGCGATAATCGAGTCCTTCGCAGGCGTCCATCCATTCCAATATCGCTCGGCCACAATACGTCCACGCCACAGCACAACCACGGCAGTTGACCGCTGTGTGCCTGCCCAGTCGAGCGCCGCCGTGAGCGCGGCGGTGTCGTAGCCGAGGCGCGCGCCGGCCATGGTGTCCCACGACGCGCCCGAGGTTGGGGGGAAGTACGCGGCGAGCGTGCGCGGATCGACGGGCGCGGGGGTGGTCGGACCAGTGACTGGGCCAATGCTGCCACCTTCCGAGTCCGCCCCCGCGCATCCCAGCAAGGGGGAGGCGCCGAGCGCCAGTACGACGACGGCGCGCCACGCCCACGCAGTTCCATGAAGGGGCCGAGGCCTCGGGATCGATTGCATGCCATTGAGACGATCCACCGCGTGTCACGTTAATCGCTTTTGGCACACGCCAGTACGGGACGCGCGCATTATCTTTTCGGCTTATGACTGCCCTCCCAGCCAACCAGTTCATTATCGGTGTCGACCTTGGCGGCACCAACATTGTCGTCTGCGCGATGTCCGCCGATGGGTCGCGCCAATACGGACTCCACTCCGAACCCACGGCGGCTCATGAGGGCTCCGACGGCGTCATCGGGCGCATGGCGCGCATGGTCAACGACGCGGTGTCCCAAACGATGCGCGAGGCCGGCGTGGCTCGTGATGCATTTCTTGGCGTGGGTGTGGGCGCGCCCGGACCGCTCGATCGCAAACAAGGGATTGTGCTGATCGCGCCGAATCTGAACTGGCACAACATCCCGCTGCGCGCTCGCATGACGGAGCTGACTGGCTTGCCGGCGGCGCTCGACAACGACGCGAATTGCGCGACGTACGGCGAGTGGTGGGTTGGTGCGGCGAAAGGCGCGACGAATGTGATCGGCATGACCATTGGCACTGGCATCGGTGGCGGCATCATCCTCGACGGTCGCTTGTATCACGGCTCAAGTGACGTCGCCGGCGAGATCGGCCACACCACGATCAACCAGACCGGGCGTCGCTGCGGCTGCGGCAACTACGGATGCCTCGAAGCCTATGCCTCGGGTACGGCGATCGCCGAACGGGCTCGTGAAGCGTTGTCCTTCGATCAACTGTCCGTGCTTCCCGAGATGGTCGACGGCGACGTGTCAAAGATTACCGCCGCCACGGTATACGAGGCCGCGGCACAGGGTGACGCCGTGGCACTCGAGATCGTGCGCGACACGGCGCGCTTTTTGGGGACGGGCATCGCGAATCTGCTCAACGTGTTCAACCCGGATTGCGTCGTGATCGCCGGGGGTGTCACGCAAGCAGGCGAAGCGCTGTTCGGTCCGTTGCGTCAGGAAGTGCGTCGCCGCGCGTTCAAGCCGGCCGTCGATGCCTGTCGGATTGTGCCCGGCACTCTCCCCGGTACCGCCGGTGTCGTGGGTGCGGTCGCCACGTTCATCGCACAGCATACCGGTCGGCCACCGGCGTGACGTCTCCGGTGGGTTCGACTTCACCTACGTTGCACAGCGACTCGCCGGGCGAATCGCGGAAGAAGCGCGTGGGCGTGATCGGATCGTTCGTGTGGGACGTGCTGCATGGCCGCGACGGGCGCAGTGTGCCGGTGGAGGAATGGGGTGGCATCACGTACTCGCTCTCGGCGCTCGACGCGGCGTTGCCCGATGACTGGGAAATCGTACCGCTGGCGCGCGTGGGCGACGACCTGGTGGATCGCGCGCGTCTGTTCTGCCGGTCGCTGCGTCACATGGCGCCCGATGCCGAGATCATTGGCGTCCCGTATCCGAACAATCGGGTAGAGCTGCGCTATCTCGATGACGAACGTCGCACCGAGCATTTGTCCGGCGGTGTGCCCGCATGGAGCTGGATGGGCCTCAAGCCGGTACTCGATGCGGCTCGGCTGGACGCGCTCTACATCAACTTCCTGAGCGGCTGGGAGCTCGACCTCGAAACCACGCAGCTGGTGCGGGCGCGTTTCACCGGTCCGATCTACTGCGACCTGCACATGAAGATCATGGCCGTGCTGCCCGACGGGCTGCGCGTGGCGCAACCGCTGCCTCACGTGGCCGCCTGGTGCGAATGTTTCGACGTGCTCCAGGTGAACGAAGACGAAATGCAGATGATGGCGCCCGACGCGATGGCGCTGGCCGCGACGGCCATGGCGGCCGGCGTATCGTGCCTCTGTGTCACGCTCGGCAAGCGCGGCGCGGTGTACGTGGCCGCACCGGGATTCATGCGACTGAGCGACTTGCCGCCAGCGCGAGGTCACACATCTGCGCTGTCCACATCGTCGCGGGGAGGTAGTGGGGCGTTAGGCGCACTGCGCACGGGGCTGGTGCCGAGCGTTCCACCACGGGTCGATGGCCCCGGCGATCCGACCGGATGTGGCGATGTATGGGGCGCTACCCATTTCTCACGGCTACTTGCTGGTGATATGTTGACTGATGCGATCGCGACGGCGAACAACGCCGCGTCGCGCAACGTCGAGCATCGCGGGGCCACCGGCCTTGCGAATCATCTTCGCGGAGAGCTGAGCCTTTCGTGACGTCTGTCATCAGCGTGCCGCCATCACTCGATGAGCACAGCTTCGAGCTGGTCTTCGAGCAGTTGGCGTTGGTACCCGAAGGCGAAAAGATTCTCGTCGATGCGCGCCATGCGCGATGGGCGTCGCCGTACGGGCTGACCGCACTGCTGTGCGTCGCGCAGTCGCGCGCTGACCGGATGGGCTTCGTGGTGCCCGAGCATGCCGACGCGGTGTCGTACTGGTCACGCACCGGATTCTTCCGGCATGCGGCAGAGTTGTACGACATGCATGGCACGGTGCCGCGCGCGCGTGACGCGCACGAATCGGATGTGCTGCTCGAGATCACCCCGATCACGAAAAGCGACGACGTGCACGGTGTGGTGGGCCGCATTCAACAAAAAGCCGCCGATATTCTTCACGGACAGCTCAATCTCGACACCGCAATCACCGGGGCGTTCGGCATGACGCTCAGTGAGTCGTGCCAGAATATCGTGGAGCACGCGGGCCTTGGCGGTTGGGTTGCGGTGCAGGCGTACAAATACGCGCGACGTCTTGGTCGTCGAGTCGTGGTGATCGCGGTGTGCGACGCCGGCGTGGGCTTCCGGAAGTCACTCGAGAGTTCGCCGGGGCATCGCCGCAGCGACCGGTGGGATGACGCGATGGCGCTGGAAGATGCCGTGCTCCGCGCGGTCAGCCGTTTCCGTCATGGAGACAAAGGTCGTGGCCAGGGCTTGGCCGGCATCCGTCGCTTCGTGGGGCGTTGGGATGGCAAGCTGTCGGTGCGCAGCGGCAGCGCGCGCATCGCTATCACCCCCGAGTGGGATGAAGATGTGCCGATGACCGAAGGACTGCCCTTTTTCCCCGGCGCGCAGATGCAGGTCACGATCCCCGAACGCCTCGGTGACGCACCCGTGCGGAGCCGCAGCGCGGGTGCATCGCGCGCCCGTCCGCGGAGCACGCCGTGAGAGGCTCATGACGGTAAACATCGACGTCGGCACCGTGTTGCGCGGTACCGTGTGCGACCTGTATTCGAATCTTGTGACGCGCCCCACCGGCGCGGCCGTGCGCACCGCCATCGAACAGCAGGTGATGGAATTGGGCTCCTCGGTGGTGACCACGATCGACTTCTCCCAGGTCAACCTGCTGGATTTTTCGTGCGCCGACGAGATCGTGGCCAAGCTGCTGCTGCGCTATGCGAGCGACGACGGCCTCCCGGGGTTTCTCACCTTCCGCGGGATTCACGAAGGCCATATCGATCCGATCGAGACGGTTCTTGAACGTCACGCGCTGGCGTTGGTATCATGGCATGAGGGGGCGGCCGAACTGTTCGGTCATGTGGACGACGACGAACGGCTACACTGGGAAGCGGTACGCGACCACGGACCGGTCTGGGCCGAGGCGCTGGCTCCAATCCTGGCGGTGAGCGAGACCGCAGTGGCACACCAGCTGGAGCGACTTCGCGGTCGCCGGCTGATCATGCGTCGGGAAGACGGATATGCGGTGCCCGGCACCGTGGCGAGGGGAACATGAACGAAGAAGAAAAGGCCAAAACCCGGAAACTGGGAATGTTCAGCGGGTTTTCCCCGGTCCTCCAGGTCGTAGGGTTCATCAGCAGCCGTCCCGGGGACGCCGAGCGTGGGCCGATGGTCCGGCTGCGCTCGGATGACGCACTGGTGCGTCTCGTGACGGGACACGAGCTGGTGCGTGTGGTATCAGATCGACGTTCTGAACTGGCTGAGCTGCAGATTGACGACACGTTGCCTCGCGGCGGGTGCGTACTGCGTGACGTCGTTGGGGCTGCTCCATCTGAACTCGTGCGCGTGGTGAAGTTGGATACCGACTCCCGGACGCGCGTCTGACCTCGTCCGGCCCAACGCCGGCCAACTCTGCATCCACTCCGCCGTGCCTGAGCCGTTCCTGACATGAGTGACATCAACGCGATGCCCCCCGTGCCGTCAGCCGGGCTATCCGCTGAGATCCCGGACGGGATCCCGTCCGGGCGTACCTCGGTGCGTGCGGACAGCTCGGTGGTGCGGCAGTTGGCGCAACTGGATCGCACCGAATCGGCGCTCGTGCTGGCCAGCGGGATGGCCGCCGTGGCGTGCACCATGATGGCGCTGCTCCGCCCCGGCGATCACCTGCTGGCGAGCGGTTGGCTTCGCCCTGAAACGCGCCGGTTTTTCGAGCACGAGCTCCCGGCGCTCGGCGTGCAGGTCGATTTTGTCGATCCCACCGTAACGCGAGGCTGGCGTCGCGCGCTCACGCGAACCACGCGGCTGGTGTATCTCGAGTCTCCGGTCGATCCAATGACGCGCGTGGTCGATATGCGCCCAGTGCGAACCCTCGCGCAGGAGCTTGGACTCGCGCTCGTGGTCGATGCGACGCTCGCCAGTCCCATCAACTTCCGTCCCGTCGAGCATGGCGCCGATGTGGTCGTACACTCAGCGAGTGTGTTTCTGGACGGACATGGGGGCGGTGCCGGCGTGGTGTGCGGCAGCGAAGCGGTGGTGGACGAGGTCCGTGCGAAGATGCGCTCGTGGGGCTCCGCGCCGCATGCGGCGGCGGTGGAGCATCTGGCTCGTGGACTCAAAACGCTCGGTGTGCGCGTCGCCAAGCAGAACGCGACCGCGATGCTTGTAGCGCAGTGGGCCGCCTCGCACGCAACGTCGGACGGCGCCGTGCGCGCGGTGTACTATCCCGGTCTCGCGACGCATCCCGATCATACGGTGGCCACGGAGTGCTTTTCGGGGTACGGCGGTCTGATCGCGCTTGACATGCGCGGTGGCGATGCGGCCGTTGGTGCGCTGCTTGGCCGCCTGCAGCAGTTCCGCGTTCGCGACGCCGAGAGCGGCGCGCGACTCGGCGGCGTGGAGTCCGTGGCGAGTGCACTTTCCGAAGGATCCGTCCGTCTCAACATCGGACTCGACGAGGCATCGACATTGATCGGCGATCTTACTCAGGCATTGGAGTAGCTGGTGTCCGGCATTCTTCGCCTGACGAACGTCAGCAAAGAGTACCCCCGCTCAGGCGCTGCCCTGCGCGACATCTCGTTCGAGATGCGCAAAGGTGAGTTCGTGTTTCTGGTGGGGCATAGTGGCGCGGGAAAGAGCACGCTGTTGAAGCTGTTGTCGATGGCCGAGCGCCCCACCACGGGTGAACTGCGTATCTCCGGCTTTTCCAGCCGGTCGATCAAGCAGCGCGAGATCCCGATTCTGCGTCGTCGACTGGGCATCGTGTTTCAGGATTTCCGGTTGCTTCCTGATCGCACGGCGGAGCAGAATGTCGCGTTCGCGCTGGAGGTGACGGGTGCGCCGCATGCGCGGATCCGGCCCAAGGTGGCGCGGTTGCTCACGCAGGTGGGCCTCGCCTCGAAGGCCACGGCGTTTCCGCACGAACTCTCCGGTGGGGAGCAGCAGCGCGTGGCGATTGCGCGCGCACTGGCAAACGATCCCTTCGTGCTGCTGGCCGATGAACCGACCGGCAATCTCGACGACCGCGCAACGCATGCCATCCTTTTGCTGCTGCGCGAGATCAACGCACAAGGCACCGCCGTGTTGATGGCCACACACGACGTGGCGATGATTCAGCGGTCGGATCTGCGCTTTCTGGAGCTGGATCACGGCGAGCTGGTACACGACGGCACCGATGTGGCGCGACTGCTGGCCGACATGCGAGGCCGCCGATGAGGCTGGCCCTCCGTGAAGTGTTACTGGCATTCAAGCGCGCGCCACTGTTGGCGATGCTGGGGGTCACCACGATTGCCTTCTCGCTCTTTGCGTTCGGCTTGTTCGGGCTGGTCGCCATCAACATCAAGTCGGCGCTGCTCGAGATCGAGGATCGCGTGGAGGTTCGCGCGTTCCTGATCGAGGGCGCGCGCGACGCGCAGGTCGAAGAGCTGATGCAGGGGATCAACAAGATCCCACAGGTCGCCGGCGTGGGCTATGTGAGCCCCGATTCGGCGCTGCAGCGCGCCCGAGCCGAGCTCGAGGAATTCCGTGACGTGATGGAAGGCGCGATGTTGCCCGGATCGGTGGAGCTGCGCCTCAAGGAAGGCGCACGCGATCCCGAAACGGTGCAGGCCATTTCGCGTCGACTGCAGACGTACCCGGTGGTGGAAGAGGTGCGCTACGGACGCGAATGGGTGGAGAAACTCTACCGGATCCGCAACGTCGCCGGCGTGGCCGGATCGGTGCTTGGCAGCGTGTTCGCGCTCGTCGCGATCATCATTATCGGGTCCACGATCCGCATGGCGATCCTCGCCCGCACCAAGGAAATCGAGATCATGCGACTGGTGGGCGCCACGAACAATTTTGTGCGCTTGCCCTATTTGATTGACGGCACACTCAAGGGACTCGCCGGCGGTTCGATCGCGGCGCTGCTGGCGCGGGCCACCGTGCAGCTCGTTTCGAAGCACCTCATGGCCGTACAGTTTTTCAATGCCGAACAGGTGATGCTCGGCATCGCGGCAGGCGGCGTATTGGGTCTCGTGGCGAGCTGGCTGTCGGTAGGTCGTCACCTGCGCCGCGTGTGGCGCGACGCGTAGTGCGCTCCGCGGTGGAGCACGGAGCGCATGTCGTGCGACGCACGGCGCTTTGGGGAGCGATGGCATTGGCCGGTGCAGCGGCGGTGTGCGTCGTGCCGGCGGTGGCGTCGGCGCAAGCCACCGGCGCGCCGGAGCCGCGACTGCGTCAGCAGCAGGACGAGCTCGACAAGCTGCGCAAAGAGCGCGCCGATCTTGAGTCGAAGATGGCCCAGTTGCAGCGCAGTGCGCGCACGTTGGCGGATGAAGTGAACAACCTCGAGGCGCAGCGGAAAGCGACGGCGCGACTCGTGGACGCGCTCGATATGCAGCTTGAGACGATTCACACCGAAGTGATCAAGGCGGGCTCGGGGCTGGTGAAGGCGGAGAGCGAGCTGGTGAACAAGCGCTCGGCGCTGCAACGGCGCATGGTCGAGATCTACAAGCGTGGCAGCCTGTACGACGTGGAAGCGATGCTATCAGCGCAGTCGTTTGCCGGACTGGTGGCGCGATACAAGTATCTGCACGAACTGGCGCTACATGACCGCGGACTGGTGCGTCGGGTGGAAGGACTGCGTGATCAGATCATTTCGCAGCGTCTGTTGCTCGTGCGCCTTCAGGACGAAGTCGCCCGCAACCGCTCCGAGAAAGATCGGGAAGCCCGCCGTCTGGCTGACCTCGAATCACGACGTCAACGCCATCTCACCACCGTGCAGCGCAGCGCCACGCAAACGCGCGAGCGACTCACGCAGCTGGCGCGCGACGAAGCGAAAGTCGCGAGTGTCATCGCCTCGTTGGAGACACTGCGACGCCGGGCCGAGATGTCGCCGAACGCACGACCGGCTACGCCGTCGAGTATCCGTACGTCGGATCTCGGCAAGCTCGATTGGCCGGTAGATGGTATTGTGCTCTACGGCTTCGGCCGCGTGATCAATCCGAACAACACGACCACGCGCTGGAACGGCATGGGCATCGGGGCGGCCGTGGGCACGGCCGTGAAGTCCATCGCGGCCGGCGAAGTGGTGCTGGCGGACAATGTGGGCACGTACGGGCCCACGGTCATCGTGCAGCACGGCGGTGGCGATTACTCGGTGTACGGGTCGCTGGCTCGCATCGATGTGCGGAAGGGACAACAGATCCCGAAGGGGCAGCCGATTGGTACGGTGGGCGCGACGGACCCAGATTTGCCGCCGCACCTGCACTTCGAGATCCGCCCGAAGGGGCGATCGGTGGATCCGCTCGTGTGGCTTCGCGGACAGCGGTAACGCTGATACTCTTGGGATATGCCTGCCAAGAAAGTCGCCAGCGCGGCCCCCGCGAAGAAGGTGTCCACCCGCAAGGCGCCGTCGCCGCCGGCGCCGTCGATCGCTGCTCCCATCGTGGTCGATGCAGGCGACTGGACGAAGGATCGTGCACCGCTTGGGGCGCATGTGTCGATTGCCGGAGGCACGTGGGAGTCGGCAGCACGGGCCCGCGAAATCAGCGCCACGAGCTCGCAGATCTTTACGAAGCAGGCGAACCGATGGCTCGAGCGTGACATCGACGATGCCGAGTCCGCGCGCTACCGCACCGCGATCACGGAGACGACGGTGCGTTGGACCTGTGCGCACGATTCGTATCTCATCAACCTGGCGTCACCGGACGCGACGCTGCGGGCGCGCTCGATTGACAGCTTCAGCGCCGAGTTGCGACGGTGCCATGCGTTGAGTCTTGACGCGCTGGTGTCGCATCCCGGCAACTTCATGGACGACCGCGCCAGCGGCATCGCACGGAACGCCGACGGCATTACCGCTGCCCTCGAAGCCGAAGTGGGTCCCACGCGCTTGCTGATGGAACTCACCGCCGGTCAAGGCACGGTGCTGGGCTCTACTTTCGAAGAGATGGCCGACTTGCTGTCGCGCATTCCCGCCGCGCTGCGGAGTCGCGTAGGCGTGTGCCTCGACACCGCGCACATCTGGGCCGCCGGCTACGATCTGGTCACCGACTACGACGGTGTGTTCGCGAAGTTCGGCGACATCATCGGCTTTGACACACTCGGCTGTCTGCACCTGAACGACTCGAAAGCCAAGCTCGCCTCGCACCTCGATCGGCACGAACTGATCGCCGAAGGCACCATCGGCGAACACGCATTTCGCCGCATCATGACCGACGAACGAATGGCGACGATTCCCAAGGTGATCGAGACGCCCAAGGGCGATACGCCGGCGGAGACGGATGGACGGATGCTGCGGTTATTGCGTGCTTATGCGGCGTAACGACATGCACGCTCCGTAACTGCCAACTGCTTAGTAGGCAGGAGGGAGGATATCAGGGGGCAGGAAGCAGGTGAACGACGCGCGGTTTCCTGCTTCCTGCCTCCTGATATCCTCCTCCCTGCCCCCTAA
>JANLVC010000049.1:0-4311 GCA_031363815.1 Gemmatimonadota bacterium | reverse complement strand
GCGTTGAGGCTGTAGGAAAAGCCTCAACGCACCGGTGGTGAAGACGCCGCGTCGCGCGAAAACCGCGCGCTGTTGTTCAATTCGACATTGAAGACTGGTATCGCGCAGCAATTCACGCACTACGCGCGTCATTCGGGAGCGCGCGCAGTCCTCCGGCCTCGTGATTTACGCCGCGTACCCCGCGTGGGTGAGCTTTTCGATGTTGTGCACCAGGCAAAAGAGCAGCCATTGGCCGTTCACCTTCGTGCGGCCGCGCAGCGTGAAGCGATCCAGCCGCTTGTTGAAGCGCACGTTCCCGAACACCGGCTCCACCGTGGCAAAGCGTCGCCCGTATTGCTCGCGTCCCTCCGGGGTATCGAGGCGCTGCTGCATCCGCATGGTGTGCGTCTCCGTCTCCGCATTCTCTCGCCCGCGAAAAAAGGCGACATTGCGAACGACGGTGGTCCTTGGTGTTCGCAAGCATTGCGCGCGCAACGCACACGGCGCGCAATCGCGCTTCGTGCCGCGGAAGTGCTCCCCGACATACCCCTTGGTGATGTTGCTCGCCCCTTTGCGGTACAGCGACTTCCCAGCGGGACACACGCACGTGCGCGCGTCGGCGTCGTATGTGAAATCACTCGGCGCAAACAGTGGCAGCGCCTTCTTCGTGGTGCCTGACTTGTCGTGCAACGGATCCGGAGCGCTCGTGTGGTGGTCGCGATCGGCAAGCCGTTCGTCGCGCTTTCGCATGTCCGGATCGGCGATCAGCGCGGTCACACTCCGCTCGGCCAGGACGGCGAGATTCGCTTCGCTATGATAGCCCGCGTCCGCTGTCAGCACCGTCGCGCTCGTGCGGAGCGTCGCGAGCGCCTCTACTATCGGGAGCAGCAGCTCTTGCTCAGAGCCGGTGCCATGCGCTTGCGCGTCGACAATAATCTGATGCTTCGCATCGACGGCGGCGACTCCCGTATAGCCTTGGATGACGCCCTTGTCGGTCGCCATCTTCGCGCTCTCGTTGTCCGTGCGATTGCTCTTGGCGCAGCCCACCCGTCGGGCCGTGGCGATCCGCCGGATGGGTGGCGAGCCACGCGCGCAGCTGCTGCGCATCCTGCGTGAGTCGCGCGATCCGCGCCGTGGTCTTGGCCGCGACATCGGGCTCGAGCTCCAGCGCATCGGTCTCCCGGTGCCGCTCCAGCATGGTCTTCGCCGCCTGCTCCAGCTTCTCCGCCCGCTGCGTGAACTCGGCCCGCGTGCCGCTCCGATGCTTCGACGCATTACTCGGCAGCTTGACGCCATCAATCGCAAACATCTCGCGCCCAATCAGACCCTGTCCATCGCATACCGCCAGCACCGCCGCGAACACCTGCGCGATGTCATCGCGCAGCGAGCTCACGAAGTGGGCGATGGTGGTGAAGTGCGGCGCCGTCATGCCGCACAACGCCATGAATGTCACGTGCTCTTGGGCTCACGCGCTCGATGGCCCGACTGCGCACGATGCCCTGGGAGTAGGCGAAGAGCACCACCTTGAGCAGCATCGCGGGCGGGTACGCCGGCGCGCCGGTCGCGTCGTTCTTGAAGCGCGCGTCGAAGTGCGCCAGATCGACTTCGTGATCAAGCAGGTGATTCAGCGCGTGCTCGAACGTCCCGGGCAGCAGCTGGCGCGCGAGGTCGACGCTCAGGAACTGCGGGTTGGTATCGAGGGACTTGTAGCGGGCCATGGCAGGTGCTCGACAGCGAGACGAAACGACACCACATTCGATACGGGACCAACCCGCCGTCTGCCATCAAGTTCCGTTTCCACATTGGCCTGCGTCGGGAGTTTCCCTACAGCCTCGTTAGACCGTACTCGTGCTCACGAATTGGTAGCCCGCTGGCACACCTCCGACTTACGACATATGCGCGCACGCTCCATTGCTTTGCTAGTTCTGCTTGTGCTTTCCGGCGTCACTGATGCACGGCGTGTCTTCGCGCAGGCGGCCACGACGAGCACATTCGATATTCCGAGCGGCGATGCGAGCGTTCGCGCTCGCTTCTTTGCAGCGCAGGGCGGCATGCCTCTCGCCACCGTCCTGATTGTGCCTGGGTGGGGAGGGGATTCCCTTGATGCCTCAGGGATGGGTGCGCTGCTCTCCGCGCGGCGCGTAAACGTCCTGCTGATCAACTTTCGCGGCGTGCAACAAAGCACGGGCCGCTTCACGTACGCCAACGCGATTGACGATCTTGGCTTCGCGTGGCGCTGGTTACGCGACCCCGCGAATCGCACGCGCTATCAGCTCGACCCGTCGAAGCTGATCTTGGCCGGAAACAGCTTCGGCGGCGGCGTCGCGATGGTGTATGCCGCACGCGATACGACGGTGACTCGCGTCATCTCCATCGTCGGCGCTGACCATGGTGTGCTGGCGCGTCGCCTCAACGCAGATACCGCCTACGCGTCGACAGTCCGCAGCCGGTTCGCCGAAGCCGAAGCGCCGCGTGGTCTGATACGCTTCGACGCAATGGCCGCGGTTGACGAGATACGTCGACGCGAGCGCGACAACGATTTGGTTCGTCTTGCGCCTCATCTCGATCATCGCGCGGTGCTGCTTGTCGGAGGTTGGGATGATATGACCGCGCCCATCGAAAGGGAGATTCTGCCAGTCTACCGCGCGCTTGCTGCACGCGCGGGCGCGGACGCGACCATTTTGGCCTACCCTGCGGGACACTCGCTCCGCACCCAGCGCGACCGAGTCGCCGACGACATCGTCCTTTGGCTCACCAGTCGCCTGCCGCCTGAACAGCCGGGGACATGATTGACACTTTGGTCCGGCAACATCGTTTACACGGGGGTCAACTTTGAATGATGTACTCGCGTTCGTCGAAAGTCGCCAGTAGGACACGGTGGAAGTAGATCGACCAGCAGCCGTCGTCTGTTTCTTCAAGTCCAATCCGTTGGTTCGTCAACGCATTCGCGAGGTATACGAGGCGCTTGCCGAAGCGAAACGTCCCGGCCGTCGTCACGGTCTTCACGAGATAGTGCCCGGGGTACTCCGGCACCGGGAGCCGCGACGGATACGGCCGCGGTGAGGCGCGATAGTGCGAGGCGGGCGTCGTCTGTCCCAGCGCTTCATGCGGTCGCTCGTCGTTGTACTCGTGACGGAAGGCGTCGAAGTTCCGCTGCTGCGCGGTGCACGTGTGACGCACCGGTTTGATCGCCTGGCGTTTCAAGGTGCGATGCATCCGTTCATGCGCCCCATTCTCTTGCGGAGACGATGGTCGAATGCGCTGATGCACGATGCCGAGTTGCATCCAGTAGACGTGCAGAAACGAGAGCCCGTGAATGGCCGCGGTCGCAAAGGGCACGCCGTTGTCGGTGCGAATGGCCCGCGGCAAACCGTACTCGCGAAACGCGCGCTCGAAGACGGGCTTGGCCAGCTCGCACTTCGTCGAGCGCAGGCCATGGCACGTGAGCAAGAAGCGGGACGCGAGATCGGCGATCGTCAACGGATAGCAGTACGCGGCATCCCCCGTGCGGAACTGGCCTTTGAAGTCGGCCGTCCACCAATCGTTCGGCGCCTCCGCGACGGCCGGCACGACCCCGGGATGCGTCGGCGCCCGACGCGTGCGGCGCCGCTGTACGAGCCCGCGGCGCGCCAGCAGATCCGCCACGGTACTCGGCGCCGGCCAGTCGTGTACCCGGGGATGCTTGGCTTGCAGGACGGCCAGCAGCTTGCGAGCGCCCCAGAACGGATGCGCCTCGCGCGTCGTGCACAGCAAGTCGGTCATGGCCGTCGGGAGCGTGTGCGGGCATGAGTGCGGCGCTCGACTGCGATCCCCGAGCCCCCGCCGCCCCTCTTCGGCGTAGCGAGCGATCCACTTGTATCCCGTGGGTCGACTCACGCCGTGGCGGGCGCACACCTCGGCCATCGTAAAGCGGTCACTCAGGGCATCCTGCACGAACTTGAGGCGTTCGGTCATGGGGTCAGTCTCCAACCAGGGCATGGCGATCTCGCGGAAGAGGGGTCGCCGTGCAGTTTAGAAGGAGTGTAAACCATGCTGCCGGACTAACCTGTCAACCATGTACCCGGGCTGTACCCGGGGTCACCTAACGAGCGTTGCTGCAGTCAAAGGCGGTGAGGTGCGCTGTGTAACTGCGGAGCGCTCCGCGCTGCTCCGTTCACAGCTAATTTATGAGAGCCTTTGCAGCAGAACGCGGCGTTGTGGTTGTAGGATAAGTCGACGTAGCGTCGCAGAGTGAGATTTTCGCCATACCGCGATCATTCGCGTGGCGGCGATGGTTGATTCACGGGCATTTGTGGCCAACATTTTCGTCGCCAAGATCGAGAGTTTCGTCTC
>JANLVC010000018.1:0-25539 GCA_031363815.1 Gemmatimonadota bacterium | reverse complement strand
GATCTGCTGGTCTGCGGTCGTCTCGGGCTTCTCGCCGGTAGGAAGTCCCAGCATGACGGGGACGCTCGGGCCCAGGATGTCGGCGTCGAGCAGCCCGACGCGATAGCCGGCTTGTTGGAGCGCGAGCGCGAGATTGACGCTGACGGTGGACTTGCCTACGCCGCCCTTGCCGCTGGCTACTGCGATGATGTGCTTGATGCCCGGCAATTTTTCAGGACCGGACGAAGGCTGCGGCAACGCGGCCGGCGCGTGGCCAGGGTTTGGATCGGTGGTCTGCATGTCTCTCCTCGCAAGTAAAAGGCGATTGCTCACCTTTGAGAATGGTCCGATGCCCTATATTTGTAAAGTAAATACTTTGTATACTTGCTTAAATGACGACCGACGTACAAGTTGACGGCATGAACCCTGACAGTCCCGGTTCCGGTCGCAACCGTGTTCTCTTTCAGCTGAAGACGCACGGCCCCCAGACCGCAGCGCGGGTGGGGAAGCGACTGGACATTACGACCATGGCGGTCCGGCAGCACCTCTCCGTCCTTCAGGGAGAAGGGGTGGTCGACTTCACGGATGAGCGCCGGAAGATTGGTCGGCCCGCGCGGGTATGGCGACTCACGCCCAAGGCCAACGATCGATTCCCGGACTCCCACGCGGAACTCGCGGTCGACCTGCTCCAGGCGATTCAGCGTGCGTCGGGAGACGAAGGGCTGGAACGTCTGACCGCCGAGAGAACGCGAAGGCAAGTGGAAAGCTATCGTGCGCGGATGCCGAGCCAGGACCGGCCGCTCGAGGAACGCGTCGCCGCTCTGGCGAGCATCCGACGCGAGGAAGGCTATATGGCCGAGTGCCAGCGCCTCCGGGAGGGAGAGATCGAGCTCGCAGAAAACCACTGCGCGATCTTTAAGGCAGCACAGTTCTGCCCGACGCTCTGCGGCAGCGAGCTGACGCTCTTCCGTGAGGTCCTCGGTGACCGTGTCACCGTCGAGCGGATCGAGCACATGCCGAGTGGCGACCGCCGATGCGCCTACCGAATACTCGTGCAGGCGGGCGAGGGCCGGAGGGAAGCCGAAGTGCTTGAGCGAAGCATTCAAGCCGAGAATCGACGATGCGCGTCTGACCGAGTTCACGCGAGGGTTCCTTCTGTCCACGCGAGGTCTACGCCGCACGACGCTCGTGAGAGCGAAGATATTCTGCAAGAGAGCGAGCGAGGTTAGCCATCACTACACCGTAAACTCGCCGCTCAGTCGTCTCACAATCATTGATTGGTTCCGAACCCTTCCATGACCGCCAACGTATTCCCCCTCGTTGACCAGCGCGCCGCCAACCGCGTGCCGGTCCTTCCGGTACCCGCGCCCGTCCCCGGCGGCACCCTGGCGGACACGCGCGGGCGGCTCTTGCGCGACCTGCGTATTTCGGTCACCGACCGCTGCAACTTTCGCTGCACCTACTGCATGCCAAAGGCCGTGTTCGACAGGGATTACCATTTTTTGGCTAAACCAGAACTGTTGAGCTTTGAGGAAATCAGTCGTCTGACGCGCCTGTTCGTTTTCTGCGGCGTCGAAAAAATCCGTCTCACCGGCGGCGAGCCACTGCTGCGCAAAAACCTTGAGGTTTTAGTCGAGATGCTGGCTGTCCTCAAGACGCATGACGGCAAACCCTTGGACTTGACTCTCACGACCAACGCCTCGCTGCTGTCCAGGAAAGCTCAGGCGCTCAAGGCCGCAGGCCTGCAGCGCGTCACCGTCTCGCTCGATTCGCTCGATGAAGCTGTCTTCCGCGCCATGAACGACGTCGATTTTCCCGTGGCCGATGTGTTGAACGGCATCGACGCTGCGCACAACGCGGGCTTTGCACCCATCAAGATCAACATGGTGGTGAAGAAAGGCGTCAACGATCAGGACATCGTTGCGATGGCGCGGCGTTTCAAGGGCAGCGGCCATATCGTGCGCTTCATCGAATTCATGGATGTGGGGTCCTCCAACGGCTGGCGCATGAACGATGTCGTGTCCTCGGCTGAGATCGTGCGCCGGATCAGCGCCGAGATGCCGCTTATCGCGGCCGAACCCAACTACACCGGTGAAGTCGCCGAGCGCTGGGCCTATGCGGATGGCAGCGGAGAAATCGGCGTCATCTCCAGCGTGACGCAAGCCTTTTGTTCCACCTGCACGCGCGCCCGGATCTCGACCGATGGCAAGCTGTATACGTGCCTGTTCGCGCAGTCCGGCCATGATTTGCGCGCACTCATGCGTTCGGGCCAGAGCGACGGGCAAATTGCCGCTGCCATCGGATTGATCTGGAATCGGCGCGAAGACCGGTATTCGGAAATTCGCACAGCAGCGACTTCGCAGACGAAGAAAATTGAGATGTCTTATATCGGCGGCTGACCATTTTGTGCACCCAAACAACCTGAACACAGCCGAGTGTGATTGCCGAGCCGGAGGCTACTGGGTCCGTATCGGCTCGAAACTTGTGATGTCCTCATAGAGGATCTCGCGGAACGGCGGAAGCCCCGCGTCGGCGATGACCGACTCGAGCCCCGCGCGGTCGTGGAACTCGCGGCCGTCGCGATCGATCAGCACGGTGTTCGGATACAACGACGCGAGACGCTGGAACTCCGCGTCGATGAGCCGGAACCGACGCACCATGTGCTCGACGTTCTCGTGCGGACGGCGACGCAAGCTGATGTGCTTCTCGATCGTATCCGTGCTCGACGTGAGAACGATCACGCGATCCGGCTGCCAGTGATCGCCGATGGCGAGTACGCGATGAAGTTCGGCGTGATACTCGGGTGGATACTCGACGATGTGTGCCTCGAGCGTGATGCGCGCGCCTTCGAGCAGGATCACGCGATCGGCTGTGTCGTGCTCCGCCGCACTCCGATAGTTCGCGTCGTAGAGCCGACCGAAGTATGCCGTCACGCCGATGGGATTGCGGCCGGTCTCGATGTCGGCGAGCACACGCGTCGCCCACACGCCCTTCTCGCCCTCACCGTAGGAGCCGTGTTGGTAGAGATCGCCGAGCTGGCGCACGAGCGTGCTCTTTCCGACACCGGGCCCACCGACAATGGCGATACGCATGGGCTCAATAGTAAGCGATGAGTCGCGCCGCGGGCGATACCGGCGGCCGACGCGAGACTGATGGATACCGCTTTCGTCTCACGGGACGCGGTGCAGCCAGTCCCCGGTGCCGAACTTCTCGGCGACGAGCTGCTTTGCCTTTGCCGTCTCGGCCGGTGTGATCTCGCTCGCAGAAAGCCCGTACAGACCCGTGAACGTCGCAATCATGCGATTGATGATCTCAACGCGCGTGAGGCCCGTCTGGCTGCGCAGCGGATCGACTCGTTTGTTCGCGCTCGTGGTGCCTTTGTCGCTCAACTTCTCGCGACCGATCCTGAGCACCTCGACCATTTTATCGCCATCCATGTCGTAGCTCATGGTGACATGGTGAAGCACCGCGCCGCTGCCGAGACGCTTCTGCGCTGCGCCACCAATTTTGCCCTTGGCGCTTACGATGTCGTTGAGTGGCTGATAAAAGGCGTCGATGCCAAGCGATCGGAGTGTCGTGATGACCCATTCGTCGAGGAAGGCATAGGAGTCCGCGAAGCTCATGCCCTGTACGAGATCCGACGGCGCGTAGATCGAGTAGGTGATCACGGAGTCCGCTTCCATGAACATGGCGCCGCCTCCGCTGATTCGCCGCACGACGGTGAACCCGTACTTCAGGGCATTCTCCAGATCGACCTCGTTCTTCACCGACTGGAAACTGCCGATCACAACGGCGGGGCTGTCCCACTCCCAGATGCGCAGTGTCGGCTTCCGGCGACCGGCACCCACTTCTTCCGCAAGCACCTGGTCGAGCGCCATCTGCATGGCCGGGGCCACCGCACCACCCCGGATGAGCTGCCACTCGTAGTCTTTCCAGCTCGTCGCCTGCTGAAGCGCGCGACGCACGGCGGTCGCGACGGCATCCGGCGTGAATCCGAGAAGCATCGCTCCCTCTGGCAGCGCCTGCTGCACGGTGGATGCGATGTGCGCCGCGGCTGCGTCAGCCGGGAGTCCGGTGACCGCTGCGTCAATCATCGCAAGGGCGCTGTCTGGCTCAAGGAAGAAGTCGCCGGCGAGTCTGAAGTTAACAATTCTGCCGTCCTCGACATCGAAGTCGACGACCACGAGCTTGCCGCCAGGAACCTTGAACTCGCCGTGCACTGACCACCTCTTTGCGCAAAGGACGTTCACTCGCCGTCCACGGAGAATAGGCGGGTTCCGCGCGGTGCACCACTTGCACCGCACCGGGAATTCAAGAGACTGGTTTTGTGGAGTACACCCACGGACGTGTGGGTGCTGTCATACTGCGCCTCAAACTCCACCGGCGGAACATCGCCGAGCGGTTCCAACACGCGCTGGGCATTGAATCACGCGACCCATTCCAGCGTCGCCATCTCGACGTCCTCGCCGACGCGACTTCCGCTTGCCTGTCTTCGTCATCGTTCACCTCGTTTATAAGCTGTTGCGACGACCGATTGAATCCACCGCAGACACGATCGCGACCGACACAAGGAACGCCCCGCCAGTGGATCGGCGGGGCGTTCTATTTGTTTGGTCAGCTAAAAGATCTTCTCAAATGCCTGCTTCGTGCCGATCCAAAACCAGATGATCTCGGCATCGGCTACCACTCCGACAGCTCTGTAGCTCCGATTCAGGCGAACCGAATAAAGATCGTCGCAATTCTTTAACTTCTTGAAGCGCAGTCCGCTCTGATAGGGGTCATCACAGAATTTCCGATATGTCTCGACCGCCATCTTACGAACAGCCGTGGGCAGTTCGAAGTAGCATTTGTTGAAGTCGGCATTTCGAAACGATGTGAACAGAATCGGCACTATCAAACGCTCAGACTAACTCTGAGCGCTTCGAATTTTCTTTACGTTTCCGGCTGCGCGATCGGCGAGCGCTCGCTCGCGAAGTATTTGCAGTTTCGACGCATTCGCCGAAAAGCATTGGTCCCACTCCCGATCTTCGGCGTCTGCGGCGGGTTCTGTAAACGCGTTTCCCCCCCACTTCACCGTTACGGTGGTGCAGGATAGCAACTGATAGTAGTCGAGCTTACTTGCGCCCGTGGCCGTCTCTAACGTGATAACCGGCGTCATTGGAACTCTTCTCCTTTCGTGCCGTTTGCGGCGGAAATCCTGTTCGCGATGGTATCGACCAAGTTTCGCAATTTCAAGAAGCTCGACTCACTTAGGGTGACCCGGGCGACAGAATTGAGCGCGATCTCACTGATCGGCTGCTTCGCTTCGGAAGGCTCAGGCGGAACGACCTCGCCGAAAGTCAGATAGACTTTCTCTCCGACGACCGAAATTGCCACCTCGTCAGCAACCACGCGCGGCATCTCTTTCGGCGTGCTCAGCCATCGAAGTCCAACTTCTGCTCGATTCGAAATCTCTGCTTGGGTGTCTTTGCGCGTCATGAGGTGCCGTAGTTTCTTCTCATCCAGTCTGCTACACCGGAAGGCTACAGGTGGACGCTCGGTGCCGCCAGAGCGAAACTCTTATCCTACAAGCTCAAGCAGGACGGTGTAGCCCCGTGTAGCCCCAAACGCAAAACGGCCACCGATTTCGCGGTGGCCGTTCGTCGTAAGTCGTTGATTTTAAACAGCTCCCGGGGAGGGACTCGAACCCCCGACAGGGTGATTAACAGTCACCTGCTCTACCTGGCTGAGCTACCCGGGAATATCGACGGCCGTCGCCGCCGTCCTACACAACCGCGAACGGCCATGCAAGAGCACAATAGTATCGTCATCCCGCCCGACTGAGTCAAGCGGGCAGCACCGTCTTGAGCCACCGTCCCGTGTGCGACGCCGCCACCTTCACGATCTCCTCCGGCCGGCCCATCGCCACCAGATGCCCGCCGCCATCGCCGCCGTCAGGGCCCATATCCACGATCCAGTCCGCCAGCTTGATCACTTCAAGATTATGCTCGATCAGCAGCAGTGTGTGCCCCTGATCCAGCAACCGCTCGAACACCTGCGCCAGTTTCCGGATATCCTCGAGATGCAGGCCGGTGGTCGGCTCATCGAGCATGTACAGCTTCCGGGCGCCGCCGCGGGCCGTGAGGGCCAGTTCGCGCGCAATCTTGAGGCGCTGCGCCTCGCCGCCCGACAACGTGGTCGCCGGCTGTCCCAAGCGCAGATATCCCAATCCCACCTGCTGCACGTGCCAGAGCGCCTGCGCCAGCTTGTCCTCGCGCGGAAAGAACTTGATCGCTTCGTCCACCGTGAGCGCGAGCACGTCCGCGATGTTGCGGCCGCGCACCAGCACCTCGAGCACCTCCGGCTTGAATCGCTTCCCGCCGCACGCATCACAGGGCACGAACACATCGGCCATGAACACCATTTCCACTTCGATCGCCCCGGCACCTTCGCATTGCTCGCAACGACCGCCGGCCACATTGAACGAAAAATGTCCCGGGCCGTAGCCGCGCGTCTTCGAGAGCGGCGCCTCGGCGAACAGCTTTCGCACTTCGTCGTACGCCTTCACGTACGTCACCGGGTTTGAACGCGGGGATTTGCCGATCGGGCTCTGATCCACCAGCACGACGTCGTCGAGAAACTCCTCGCCCGAGAGTGACGCGAACGTGCCCACCGTTTCGCCTAAATGCTGCTTGGCCGAGTGCTCGCCGTGCAACCGTGCTTCGACGGCGTGAAAAAGAATGTCATGCACCAGCGTACTCTTGCCCGACCCCGACACGCCAGTCACGACGGTCATTGCCCCAAGCGGGAACCGCACGTCCACCTGGTTCACGTTGTGGGCGCTGGCACCTTTGAGCTCGAGCCAACGCGGCCCCACCGCGCGTCGCTTGGCGGGCAGCGGAATCGTGCGCGCCCCCGTGAGATATTGACCGGTGAGCGGACTGTTCGTGATCTCGGCGATCGGTCCGGCGAACACCACCTCGCCGCCTCGCTCCCCGGCGTGCGGCCCCAACTCCACCATGTAGTCGGCAATGCGCATTGCCTCGAGATCGTGCTCCACCATGATCACCGTGTTGCCGTGGTCCCGTAGGCGCACCAGCAGGGCCAGCAGCTTGTCGAGGTCGCGCGGGTGCAGGCCGATACTGGGTTCGTCCAGGACATACGTCGCATCGACCAAGGCCGCGCCAAGCGCATTCGAGAGCGTGATGCGCTGGGCCTCGCCACCCGACAACGTGCGCGTCGCGCGATCGAGCGTGAGATACGTGAGTCCGACATCCCCCAGAAAGCGCGTACGACTGCGCGCTTCGCGCAGGACGGCCTCAGCGATCTGCGTTTCGCTGGGCGAGAGGGCGAGTGTGTCGAGCCACGTATGCAGATCGCGCACTGGCATCTGTGTGATGTCCGCAATCGTGCGGCCTTGAATGCGCACCGCCAGCGCATCGGGCTGCAGCTTGGTTCCACCGCAGTCGCGACACGTGCGCGCACTCTGATATTTGCGCAGGAAAATGCGGATGTATTGCTTGTACTTCTTCTCTTCGAGCGCTTCGAGAAACGGGAAGATACCGGTATAGGCGCGCGACTTCGAGCGCAGCAACTGTTCGCGGGCCTTCGCCGGCAGTGTCTTCCACGCGGCGTCGGGCGACACGCCCAGCGACCGCGCAAACTCCACCACGGTGCGACGCGGCTTCTCGTAGCGCGGTGCCGTCCACGGATCAATTGCACCGTCACGCACCGAGCGATCCTGATTCGGTACGATCAGGGCTTCGTCGTAGTCGAGCGTGGCGCCGAATCCGTTGCAGGTAGGGCAGGCGCCGCGCGGATTGTTGAACGAAAACAGCTGTGGTGACGGCGTCGGCGCGCGCGTGCCATCGTTGGGGCACTCGAACCGCTCCGTGAACGCCAGACGCGACACCGGCGTGGTACCGGTGCTCGCCCGCAGCGCCTCGGGAGGAAGCACCGGCGCAGGGAAAAGTAGCACCGTATCGCCGTCGCCTTCCGTGAATGACGTCTGCACCGCGTCGGCGATACGACCGCGGGCGGATGCTTCCACGCGCAAACGATCGATGACGAGGTGCACATCGGCGGCCGCTGCGAGGTCGATTCCTTCGGCATCCACATCGTCCAGATGCACGATGCGTTGCCCAAGTGCTACGCGCACGAGACCGCGTGCCCGCAGGTTCTCCACGATCACCGCGTGCGTCACTTCGCGGGAGCGGATCAAAGGACACGCCACCATGAAGCGCGTGCCGTCGGGCAACGCCATCACCGCATCGGTGACCGATTGCACGGTGTCAGGACGCAACTCGCGACCGCACACGCGGCAATACGTCCGCCCCACGCGAGCCCAGAGCAATCGCAGATAGTCGTAGATCTCGGTCGCGGTGCCTACCGTGGACCGTGACGTCCGCGTGGGATTCTGCTGCTCGATAGCGACGGCGGGGGAGAGCCCCTCGATCGAATCGACCGCCGGCTTTTCCATCCGCTCCAGAAATTGCCGCGCATACGCCGACAGTGACTCGACGTAGCGCCGCTGGCCCTCGGCGTAAATCGTGTCGAAGGCGAGCGACGATTTACCCGAGCCCGACACTCCCGTCACGACCGTAATAGCTCGACGCGGTATATCGAGGTCGAAGCCCTTCAGGTTGTGCTGGCGGGCGCCACGGATACGAATGCGATCCTTCATGCCATGAAAACTATGCGGGCGGCCAGATAGATTCCGCATCTCATGGCTGCTCCAGCAAATACCAGGTCCTCCACCGACCACGACGCGGTCGGCAAGGCGTACGACGCGCGCCTCGTGCGGCGCCTGCTGGCGTATGTGCGCCCGTATCGTCCGCTGGTCGTCGTGGCGCTGGCCTGCATCAGTATCCAGTCCGGAATGCAGCTGGTCGGACCGCTGCTCACCCGCTGGGTCATCGACCGCGCGCTCCCGGCCCGGGACACCGGCCTTGTGGTCCAGGTCGCATTCATGTACGCCGCGCTGCTCGTTGCCCAGTTCGGTGCGGCCTTCGGTGAGACCATGTTCACCTCGCTGCTGGGGCAGCGGGTCATGCGCGATCTGCGCCGCGAACTTTTTGAGCGACTGCAGCGTCTCTCGGTGGCATACTTCGACCGCAATCCGGTGGGACGGCTGGTCACCCGTGTAACCAGCGACGTCGAGGCGCTCAACGAGCTCTTCACCTCCGGCGTCGTGGCCGGCGTCGGTGACCTTTTCACGCTGCTCGCGATCGGCGTGGTGATGCTGTATATCGACTGGCAACTCGCGATGGCCGCCGTCGCGGTCATTCCCCTCGTTTTTATCGCCTCGCGGGTTTTCCAGAATTCGGTGCGCACGGCGTACCGCGACATTCGCACCCGCTTGGCACGCCTGAACGCGTTCATCGGCGAGCGCATCGGCGGGATGCGCATCGTGCAGCTGTTCGGGCGTGAGGCGCACGAGGTCCGTCGCTTCGATACGCTGAACCAGTCGCACCTAAACGCGCATCTGAAGTCGATCACGGTCTATGCGCTGTACTTCCCCGTCATCGAGTTCCTCACGACCTTTGCGCTGGCCAGCCTACTGGTAACGGCCGGCTTCCGGGTGGGCAGCGACGCCATCACCGTGGGAACGGTCGCCGCCTTCCTGCAGCTGGTGCGACGTTTCTTTCAGCCGCTGCAGGATCTTTCCGAGAAGTACAATATCCTGCAGGCCGCCATGGCCGCGTCGGAACGCATCTTCGGCCTGCTCGATACCCCGGTGGCGGCCGGCGTTGCGTCCACGCCCGATCGTGACGCCCGCGCGGGTGCCCTCCGGTCGGCCGGCGTCACCGTACTGTTCGACGATGTCTGGTTCGCGTACGGCCGGGAGCAAGGGGTCTCCGAGGATCACTCGCCCTTCTCGCAAAATGCCGCTGACGCCCTCCTCGCCGACACGCCCGGAGACCCGCAGGCCGGGATCCACTGGGTGCTGAGGGGCGTCAGCTTTCAGGTCGCGCCCGGACAGGAAATCGCCCTGGTGGGGCACACCGGCGCCGGCAAAACAACCATCGTCAACCTGCTGCTCCGGTTCTACGAGCCGCAGCGTGGCCGCATCTTGGTGAATGGCGTCGACATCCGCGAGTTGCCGGTGGACGTGCTCCGCTCGGTCATCGGCTATGTGCAACAGGACATTTTCCTCTTTGCGGGCGACGTAGCCGGCAATCTGCGGCTTGATGCCGCCATCGATGATGAGACGCTCGCCGCGTGCGCCGCCCGCGTCGGCGCCGACCGGGTGATCGACCGGCTGCCCGGTCGCTGGCACCACGAACTGGCAGAACGCGGGGGCGGCGTGAGCGTGGGCGAGCGGCAGCTGTTGGCCTTCGCACGCGCGGTCGCTGCCGACCCAGCCCTGTTGATCCTCGACGAAGCCACCAGCGCGGTCGACTCGCAGATCGAGGCCGAGATCCAGCAAGCCGTGTCCGAGCTCATGCGCGGTCGGACCACGATCGCCATTGCGCATCGACTCAGCACCATCGTCGACGCCGACGAGATCCTCGTGCTGCATCATGGCGAGATCGTCGAACGGGGCACCCACCGTGAGCTCCTGGCCGGTCAGGGACGGTACGATCGGCTCTTCCGCCTGCAAGTCGGTGAGCCAAAGCGCCCCGCATCGGGCGAAAACCGAGCGTTGCCGGCCAATGGCGAGCCCCCCGACGTAAACGCCGATCTGTCGGCGAGCTCGGCGACGCGCTTGCCAACCAGCGCAACTCTCGGGTAGCTTCGCTTCTCTGCTACAAGTCCCATTCGTCATTCTCGGTCAGACCCCTTCCTATCCACGTGCAGCTATCCGTCGCCGCCGGCACAGATGTCGGGCGCATTCGGGCAGGCAACGAAGACAGCCTTTATGCGGACGCCGATCAGGAGCGTGGGCTCTTTATCGTTGCGGATGGCATGGGCGGTCACGCCGCCGGTGAAGTGGCCAGTGAGATGGCAGTGCAGATCGTTGCGCGCGACCTCACCGATGTCCGCGACCTCACGGGCAATCCGCCGCTCTCTCGTATGGGTGAAGCGCTCAGAGCCGCGAATCGGGCGATTTACGAGCGCACCATCCAGGAAGCCGACAAGCAGGGGATGGGCACCACCGCCTCCTGCATCATGATCGGACAGGGACGCTGGATCATCGGCCATATCGGTGATTCGCGCGCATATCTCCTGCGTGACGGCACTCTCCGCCAGCTCACCACGGACCATTCCTACGTCCAGGAACAGGTCGACGCCGGCTTCCTTACTCCAGAGCAGGCGCGCTACCATCCCTATAGCAACGTGATCACCCGTTGTGTGGGGGCGAACGCGGCTGTCGAAGCCGACGTGCTTGACGGGGAAATTCAACCGGGCGATCTCTATCTGCTCGCCTCGGACGGCCTCACCGGGATGGTCGAGGATCCGCAGCTCAAAAAAATCCTCGAGTCGCGCCAGACCCCGGGACGCATGGTCGATGCGATGATCACTGAGGCGAATCGCCGAGGTGGGCTCGACAACATCACGGCCATTGTGGTGCAGGTCCTTCAGGTGCATGGCACCGGAAGCACGGGCACGACCGGTGAGCAGGCTGCCGTTTCGCATGCCTGAGGAGTCGGTCGGGGAGGTCGCCGAGCTCTATCTTGGCAACATCCTCTATGCGATCGAGCGGTGCGCGCTTTCGCTCGAAGCAGAAGAGAAACCGCTTGATGCCGCCTTTTACCGTGGCATCGGGCGCAAGCTCGCCGACGCGCACGGCCGTACGAAGCCCCGTTCACCGAACGGTAAGTAATGTCCCACGCGCGTCTTCGCGCTGGCCTCATGGCCGGCCTTTCGGCGGCCCTCGTCGCCCTCGCGGCCTCTTCGGCCCGGGCCGCCACCGTTCGGAGCGCAGGCTGCGTGGTTGCTCAGGACAGCACCCTTCTGGCGCTGTTTAACAGCGGGCAGAGCTTCCCGGATTTTCTCGCGGCGGCCAAGGCGCGTCGTGAGGGATGGCTCAAGATGGCCGAAGGTGCGCGGGTCGACGACGCGCTCGTGGCGCGTGCCAAAGCTGTGGGCGGTACCTGGCACTTGCTCGTGGTCGCCATCGATGCCTGCGGCGACTCCATGAACAACGTCCCGTATGTGGCGAAGCTCTCCGAACTGATGCCGGGGCTCGAACTCCGCATCGTCTTGCCGGTGAACGGCCGGCCGGTGCAAGACACCCACCGCTCGCTCGACGGTCGCACCGCCACGCCAACGTTCGTGCTGCTGGACAGCAAAGGGAGCGACGTCGGGTGCATCGTGGAGCTCCCGCGCGAAATTCGCGACTGGGCGCACGGCGTGCGCGGCACGGTCAGCAGCGATTCGCTGCACGCGGGCATTCGCACCTTGTACGCCGCCAGCCGCGGCGTAGCGATCACCACCGAAGTGGTGGAGATGCTGGAAGCGGCAAAGGCCGGATCGCCGCGCTGTTCGCGCGGAACCCGGCCGTAACGCCAACAGGTCGCGAGCGCGCACTACCCGAGCAGCGGAGTGCCGGCGTCGAGTCGCGCCCGCACCACATCCGCGTCGTCGCGCAGCACCGCCAGCACCCGATCTTCCGGAACCGGCGCCCGGTTGGTCGTGAACACACGCAGTCGACGCGCGCTGCGATAGAGCTCGTCGCTGAGACGGGGCAGGTTGATCGCGCCTTCCCAGCCGGCCGCCGTGAGCTGCTCCACACGGCCATCACGCCGCTGCATCGGAATGTCGAGCCCCAGCATCTGCGTCTTGGCTGGATAATCCAGCAGCAGGGCGCCGGCCGGCAATCCCAGCTCCAGTGCGAAGGCATTCTCAACGCGTCGGGTGAGATGGAAATCGCTGGCGATCCACTCGCCCACGTCTTCGCCGAGCGTGGCCGCCGGGCACTCGTATGCACGCTTGTGCAATCGACGGAAGCGCAGGCCGTCCAACATCACGCGGGCCTCGCCGGGTAACGTCGGCACGTCGAGATGCACCAGCAGTCCTTCGTCGGTGAAGTGCGCGACCTTGTCGGATGCCACGTGGCCCGAGTCGAGTGCCACGGCGACCAGTCGCTTGTACATCGCCGTCGCGCTGCGCACCGCGTGATGCCAGTACACGTTGCGGTACATCTGGTATTTCGCGAAGAGCAATGATTCGAGCGCCGATAACCCTTTCTCGTGTACGCCGACCATACGTGTGGTGCGCTCGGGCGTCTGCACGAGCACGAGGGAATTGAGCAGTCGATCCACATCGATCTCGCCGTACGGCACACCGCACATGGTCGCATCGCGCTTGAGATATTCAATCTTGTCGAGATCGAGCGAGCCGGAGATCAGGCCTTGTAAGGGGTCCGTGCTGCGACCCGTGATCAGCGCGAAGACTTCGTCTGGTGCGGATTCGCCGAGGGCGTTGCGGAGCACGTGGGCCACCGGGCCCGAGGTGATCAGCGGATACGCCACCTGCTCGTGATGCGTGACGCCGATTTCCTCGAGGGCGTGCGAGAACGGGTAGTGCCCCACGTCGTGCAAGAGCGCGGCGGCCCGCACGATCTGCTGCGAGCGGGCATCGATGCCATCGAGCGCGCCGCGCTCTTCGAGCAGCCGCAGCGCGACGCCGGCGAGGTGCCACGCCCCCAACGCGTGCTCGAATCTGGAATGCGTGGCCCCGGGATAGACCAGGAAGGCAAGGCCCAATTGGCGCACGTAGCGCAGGCGCTGCACGACCGGCGTCTCCAGCAGTGCCAGGGCGAGCGGATCGAGGCGGATGTTGTTCCACAGTGGATCGCGAAGAATCTCCATGCTGAAAGATATGAAGCGGAGCCGTCAGCGGGGCATCAGCAGGCAGAGGACGAGGGACCAAGCGCTGCTGTCGTGTCCCCAACCGCAGTTCGGCACGGACGGCGGTTCATCTGCATGGAACGTCGAGTCGCTCAGACTCATCGAATTCGTCAACGAAATCACGAGGCTCCGTGTAATTGGCACAAGCAGTCCGGCGTCGTATTTCCCAGTGAAAAGACGTTCAGAATCCGCGCTTAACGCGGGTCCCGTCTCCTCGTCTACCGTGTCGTGACCCATACCTCTCTATTCTTTCGACGGCTCCTCAGCGCCCTCGGATTGCTCTGCGTGTGCAGTCTGCAATTGGCGGCGCAGGCTGTCGATATCATCCGTGGCCGCGTCATTGGCACGGACGCCCAGTCAATTCCGAATGTGCTCGTTACGGCAACGACGCTCAGCGGCAACGTCAGCCGATCTTCACGCACCGACAAGAACGGGCGCTACACCATTTCGTTCCCCGGCGGGGAAGGCGATTACTGGGTCACCTTTTCGGCGGTGGGCCTCGGTCCGCGTCGCTATCAGGTGAAGCGCACGGCCGATCAGGAAATCCTGATTGCCGACGCGCGCATGACGCCGGCCACGATCACACTCGACGCCGTGCAGGTCACGGAACGGGCCGCGGCATCGCGCACCGATACCGTGTCTGATGTGTCCGGCACCGAAAAGACGGTTGACGATGCCACCGCCGGATTCCTGAACGCCGATCAGTTGGGCGATCTCGCTGCCATGGCGTCGGCCATCCCGGGCGTTCAACTGCTGCTTGGCGCTGACGGAGCTTCCGACGCGTTCTCGGTATTCGGCTTAGGCGGCGATCAGAACAATACGCAGCTCAACGGCCTCAACTTCGGTGACGCCGCGTTGCCTCGCGACGCGAACATTATGACGTCGCTGTCCACGTCGTCGTACGACGTGTCACGCGGTGGCTTCTCCGGTGGTCAGTTGCAGGTGCGTACTCGCGCCGGCTCCAACTTCATCCGCCGTAGCCTCAGCGGCAATTTGATCACACCGCAGATGCAGTGGCTCGACCAGACCGGCCTCGCTACGGGCCAGCAGTACACCAACATGTCGTTTGGCGGCTCGGCGTCCGGACCGATCAAAGCCGATCGCGCCTTCTTCAACTCGTCGTTCCAGTACGATCGTCGTTTGCAGGACCTGCAAACGCTGCTGAGTGAAAGTGCACTGGGCTTCGAGACCGCCGGCGTTGCCGCCGACTCGGTGGCTCGCCTGCTCAGCATTCTCGGATCGAGCAACGTGCCGATTACCGTGGGTGGCTACTCGCCGCAGCGCATTATCAATCGCGCCACGATGCTCAACAGCTTCGACTACGTGCAGCCGAACTCGAATCGCGGCAACACCTTTGCAATTACCCTTTCTGGTAACTACTCCGGCACGGCGCCGGTTGGCGGCGGCGGTGGCGGCTTCGGCGGCTTTGGTGGCGGCGCCGCCAGCTTGTTCACGCCCACGCGCGACGGCACGCGCGACAGTTACGGCGGCGCCCTGCAGGCGCGTCACAGCGGCCTGCTCGGCTTCAAGGGCATTTTCACAGAGAGCACGCTCGGCTACAGCATGAGCCATAACGAGTCCGATCCGTTCGCGATTCTCCCGGCGGGAACGGTTCGTGTAAACTCCCAGCTGGTCGACGGGTCCGCGGCCGTGAGCAGCCTGCTGTTCGGTGGCTCGCCCAATCTGAACACGGCGTCCAGCAACTCTTCGCTGGCGGCCAATAATACGATGTCGTGGTTCTCCAACGATAACCGTCACCGTGTGAAGCTCACCAGCGAGCTGCGTCGCGATGAGTTCTCGCAGAACGTCGCGTTTAATCAGTACGGTTCGTTCAGTTACAACTCGCTTGTCGACCTCCAAGCGAACAGACCGGCGTCGTTCACCCGCACGCTGTCTCCGCGCACGCGCGCTGGGAGCCAGATCGTTGGTGCCATGTCACTGGGCGATGCCTGGCGCCCCACGAACAATCTCCAGGTGCAGTTCGGTGTTCGCGTGGACGGCAACCACTTCTCGAAGGGGCCGCAGTCGAATCCCGCCGTGCTTGCCGCCTTTGGCTACAACAATGCCGAAACGCCCAATCGCTTGTACGTGAGTCCGCGCGTCGGATTCTCGTGGACCGTCGGTCAGGCCGATCAGATGGCACTGCTTCCGGGCATGATCCGCGCTCCGCGCGCCGTCATTCGTGGTGGTGTCGGCGTATTTCAAAACACCCCCGGCACGCAGCTCATTTCGAACGCCATCGACAACACGGGTCTGCCGTCGGCGCTCCAGCAGCTCACCTGTCTCGGATCGTCTACGCCCGTGCCGAATTGGTCGGCGTACGCGGTGGATGCAGCGAACATCCCGCGCGCGTGCGCCGACGGCACCAGTGGCAGCGTCTTCTCGAACAGCGCGCCCAACATCACGCTGTTCGTTCCGGACTACCTCGCGCAGCGTTCCATTCGGGGCAACCTCCAGTGGGCCGGTGCGGTGCTCAAGAACCGCTTCATGCTGTCGGTTGACGGCACATACTCGCGCAATC
Source organism: Gemmatimonadota bacterium (assembly GCA_031363815.1). Classification (GTDB taxonomy): domain Bacteria; phylum Gemmatimonadota; class Gemmatimonadetes; order Gemmatimonadales; family Gemmatimonadaceae; genus Gemmatimonas. The sequence goes on along the minus strand of JANLVC010000018.1, from coordinate 9,264 downwards.
AACACCAGCAGGGGGGTGTCGACTTGAACTTCCCGGGTATTGAGCGGTTCACGCTGGCCAATGAACTCGGACGTCCCGTGTACGTCGCGCCGTCGGCGATCGTGCCGACAACCGGTCAGGTGGCGTGGCGGAATGCCCGTGTCGTCGACGCGTTCGGTCGCGTGACGGGGCAGACGTCTACGCTCGAGGCGGAGAGCAAGCAGATCAACGTGAGCTTTCGCCCGGCGGTGTTCAATTCGCATTACAGCTGGAGCTTGGCCTACGTGTTGGCCGACGTCCGCGAACAGTTTCTCGGATTCAACAGCACCGTCGGTTCCCCGACTGGTACGGAATGGTCCCGTGGCGCCTTCTTCTCGCGTCATCAGGTACAGTATTCGTTCAGCTACAACGCGTGGGATGCCGTGCGCATCTCGTGGAACGGCAGCTTCCGCTCGGGTGTGCATTACACGCCGACGATCAATCAGGACGTGAACGGCGACAGCTATGGAAACGACCGCGCGTTCATCTACGATCCGAGCACAGTCGCCGATCCGGCGCTCAAGGCGGGCCTTGAGAACTTGCTGGCGACCGGTACGCAGGAAGCGGTAGCGTGCCTGCGCAGCCAGCTTGGCCAGTTCGCCGCGCGCAACTCCTGCACGGGTCCGTGGACGATGCAGGGCAACCTGAACATTTCGCTGAACTCGCTCAAGATCGGCTTACCGCAGCGTACCACGCTGCGCCTTCAGATTGCCAATCCGCTCAACGGACTCGATCGCCTGCTCAACGGCGAATCTGGACTCAGGGGCTGGGGCGCCAATCCGAGCCCCAACGGCCAGCTGCTCTTTGTGCGCGGCTTTGACGCGACCTCGAACAGCTTCAAGTACGAAGTCAACGAGCGCTTCGGTTCCACGCGCCCGCAGCAAACCACGCTGCGCTCCACGCCAATGTCGATCACTATGTCGATGAGCGTAGACCTGGGCCCCACTCGCGAGCAGCAGCAACTTTTGCAACAGCTTGATCGCGGCCGCTCACGGGCGGGCAACAAGCCGACGTTGCAGCAGCTTCGCGGAACGGCCACCTCGGGCATCATCAACCCGATGCAGCAGCTGCTCCAGCAGTCGGATACGCTCAAGCTCACGCGCAAGCAGGCCGACAGTCTTGCCACGCTCAACCGATACTTCGTACTCCGCTCCGACAGCATCTGGAACCCGGTCACCAAGTTCCTGTCCGAGTTGCCCGACAAGTACAACCATGACGACGCGTACGGCCGCTACAAGGACGCACGCGAGCAGACGGTCGATATGCTCATCAAGATCGTGCCGGGTATCAAGCGCATGCTGACGCCGGCGCAGTACCGCGTGCTGCCCACGTCGCTGGCCAGCTTCCTCGACAAGCGCACGTTGCAGGGTCTGCGCTCGGGCACCGCAGGTGGTAACCAGTTCGGTGGTGGTGGCATGGGTGGTGGTGGCGGCGGCCGAGGAGGCAACTGAGCATGTTTGACCTGACGAATCGAACTTTCACTCGACTACTGAGTAACACTCGCATGAGCATGTCGCGTATGAAGTCTGCGACTTGGACGATGGTTGGCGTGTCGATCCTGAGCGCCACCGCATCGACTGCAGGGGCCCAGCTTTCGCCGGGGACGCCGTCTACATCGACCATCCCCGTTCGTGAAGTGACCGCGCCACTGGCCAAGGCCACGCGCCTGATCAACGGCGCAAACATGCTGCGTGCGTTGCCCGATGGTTCGATTTTTGTCAACGACGTGCAGCGACGTCAACTGCTGCGATTCGACCCTACATTGCAGCACGTGGTCGTCGTGGCCGACACTGCGCCCGGCGCGCTGATGCCGTACGGTCAGCGTCCCATCGGTTTGCTGCCCTACCTTGGCGACTCGTCGATCGTGGTCGATCCGGCCACGCTGTCGATGGTGGTACTCAACAAAGACGGCAAGACGGTTCGGGTCATGGCGTCACCCCGCACGAACGACGTCAACACATTATCGAACATGAACCTGGGTTCGCACGCCTTCGATCAAAAGGGACGGCTGTACTATCGGCAGGGCAATGCCGGTGGCGGTCCTGGGGGCGGGGGCATGGCGATGATGTTCGGCAGTGGCAACGACCGCGGTGGCGGTCGTGGCGGACAGCCGGGCGGTCAGGGTGGCAACAACCCGCAGGGTCGTGGTGGCGCACAGCCCGCGGCGCGTCCGGCCGGTGACGATCCGGCGCTCAACACTCGGGGAGGCACACAGGGCGGCGGTCAGCCGTTCGGTGGCCCAGGCGGTCGCGGCTTCAATCCACAGAGTCAGCCGGATTCGGCACCTATCGTTCGCGTCGACTTCGATACGCGCAAGGCGGATACGGTCGCGTACGTGAAGGTGCCCAAGAACGAAACGCAGATGACGCGCGGCGACGATGGCAGCACCAAGATCGCGATCAAGATCAATCCGCTGCCACAAGCCGATGACTGGGCATTGCTCAGCGACGGCACGGTGGCGGTAATCCGTGTGCTCGACTTCCATGTGGACTACTACCGTCCCGATGGATCGCATATGGCGTCGGACAAGCTGCCGTTCGATTGGAAGCGCATTACCGACGACGACAAGTCGAAGCTTGTGGATTCGCTCCAAACGCTCGCCAAGGCGGCTACGGAGCGCGCAGCCGGTAACGGAGGCGGCGGGTTCCGCATGTCCTTCGAGCCCGTGGCGGCCGAGAAGCTGCCCGACTACTACCCGCCCATCCGCGCCGGCACCACGATGGCCGATTTTGAAGGCAACCTGTGGGTGCTTCCGGCCACGTCGAACCTTTCGGCGCAACTCGCGACGCAGTTCATGGGTGGCCGTGGAGGCCCCGGTGGCCCCCCCGGTGCCATGGGCGCCGCCGCCGGCGCGCGCCGTGCCCCTGGCGACACCACGCGCGGCGGCATGCCCGCCGCGGCAATCGGCATGATGGCCGCGATGATGAACCAGCCCCCGCTGGTGTACGACATCATCAGCCCCGCGGGCACGATGATCGAGCGCGTGAAGCTGCCAGCCGGCCGTCAGCTCCTCGGCTTCGGCCCGAACGGCGCGATCTTCCTCGGCGCCCGCGACGGCCGTCAGCTCCTCGTCGAAAAGGTCGCGCGCAAACCGTGAGGGAGCGCTTGGTTCGACTGCCGGCAAATCAAACCGCTCCGGGGCTTCCTGCTCCGGGGCGATTTCGTGTTCTATTTGCTGAATTGCTGATCCAATTCCATCATTGTTGTTGTTCATCCGCGATGATCGGCGCCAATCCGCGGTAACGCTGTTGGTGTGCAGCCGGCGTGAACGAACCGCTTGACCGCGGAGCTGCACGAATGACCGCGGATCGTCGCTCGGCGCAGCGACGGGTCGTCGTCCATGCGGAGTCAATTTCCATCATTGTTGTTGTTCATCCGCGATGATCGGCGCCAATCCGCGGTCACGCTGTTGGTGTGCAGCCGGCGTGAACGAACCGCTTGACCGCGGAGCTGCACGAATGGCCGCGGATCGTTGCTCGGCGCAGCAACGGGTCGTCGTCCAGGCGGAGTCAATTTCCATTGTGGTTGTTGTTCATCCGCGATGATCGGCGCCAATCCGCGGTCACGCTGCTCGCGAAACGCAAACCGCCCCGGAGCGAGAGGCTCCGGGGCGGTTCATGCTTGAGCGGCGCCAACGATCTCGCAGAACTCAGCCCTTCGGGCCTGCTCCCAAAATCGCCGGGGACACGGCCGCGCCGAACTTCGTGATGTTGTCGCGGAACATGCCGGCCAGTTTGCTCGCCTGCGCGTCGTATGCCGCACCGTCGGCCCACGTGCGACGCGGGTCGAGCACGTCGCTCGGCACGCCGTCGATGGTACTCGGTAGGTGCAGACCGAAAATCGGATCGGCGGCAAAACTCGCGTTGGCCAGCGAGCCGTCGAGCGCTGCACGCACCATCGCGCGCGTGTAGCTCAGCTTCATGCGTTGACCTACGCCGTACGCGCCGCCGCTCCAGCCCGTGTTCACCAACCACACCTGCGAGCCATGCGTGCGGAGCAGCTCGCCCAGCATCTCAGCGTACTTCGTTGGGTGCCACACCAGGAACACCGCACCGAAGCACGCCGAGAAGGTGGCCTGCGGCTCCGTGACACCACGCTCAGTGCCGGCCACCTTGGCCGTGTAGCCGGACAGGAAATAGTACATCGCCTGTTCGGGCGTGAGCTTGGCAATCGGCGGCAACACCCCGAACGCATCAGCCGTGAGGAACACCACATTCTTCGGGTGTCCACCGCGGCCGCTTGGCACGTGATTCTTGATGTAATGCAGCGGATACGACGCGCGCGTGTTCTCGGTGATCGACTGGTTGGCGAAGTCCACCGACCGTGACGGCTCGTTGAGCACCACGTTCTCGAGCACCGTGCCGAACATCTGCGTGGTCTGATAGATGTCGGGTTCGTTCTCGGGCGACAGGTTGATCACCTTCGCGTAGCAGCCGCCTTCGAAATTGAACGTGCCCTCCGGCGACCAGCCATGCTCGTCGTCGCCGATGAGCCCACGCGTGGGGTCGGCCGAAAGCGTGGTCTTGCCCGTGCCGGAAAGACCGAAGAACAGCGCCGTGTCGCCGGCGGGGCCGATGTTGGCGGAGCAGTGCATCGAGAGCACACCCTGCTTGGGCAGCAGGTAGTTCATCACCGTGAACATCGCTTTCTTGAGTTCACCCGCGTAGCGCGTACCGCCGATCAGGATCGTGCGTTCCGCGATGTTCAGCACGATGAAGGTGCCCGTGCGCGTGCCGTGCTTCACCGGGTCGGCCTGAAACTCGGGCGCGTGGTACACCGTGAAGTTCGGGGCGAACGTGGCCAGATCGTCGACGGCCGGGCGAATGAACATGTTGCGCACGAACGACGCGTGCCATGCATTCGGCAGCACGTAGCGCACGCTCAGTCGCGTGGACGGGTCGGCGCCGCAATACAGATCCTGCACGAATAGCTCCGCGAGACCATTCAGATACTGCTTCACGTCTTCCTTGAGCGCTTCATAGTGCGCATGGGCCATCGGCTGATTGACCTTTCCCCAGTCTACATCGGCTTCGCTCGACGGCTCCCGCACGACGAACTTGTCGTTCGGCGAGCGGCCCGTGTGCGGCGACGTGACCGCAACGAACGGCCCCATCGCGGCCAGCCGCCCTTCGCCGCGGCGGATGGCCGCCTCGACGAGTTCGGGCGCGACGAAGTTCCAGTGCACCTCGCCGCTCGATTGCAGGCCTTGGGGAGCGAGGCCTTCAAGGCTCTCGCGGCGAACGGCAGCGGACGGAATGACCTGTGTCGCCATGGTTGCGACCCTCACGGAAAACGGACGGCGGGACAGGTGCAGTCGAGCGCGCACGGTGCAGCGCTAGACCTGTCCTGCGGAGTGGGTGCTTACGTGATGTGTGACGAAGCTCAACGGACTTCGGCCTTCTTTCGGCCTTCATTCGGCTATGCAGCAAACCGAAAGCGAAACATGACGGACTGGGCCCGTTGGCTCAAGCGGAGTTTGCCCTTTTCCTGCATGAATTGTCCAGACGCGAGGACAGGAGAGCCTACGGCACGCCGCCGGCGTCACAGCGTAATGTCGGCTGCTCGCCCCAGAAGGTTGCGCAGCGTGTTCCGGTCGCGGTCGGTCGGAGTGCTCACGGTGGGCCGCGAATACATCACGTCGGTGGTCTGTCGACTGTGCCCGCCGATGCCCACGGCGTGTCCCATCTCGTGCGCCACCAGCGCGTCGAGCGCAGACTGCGTGGCCGTCGTCGTCATGTCCACCCGGATCACGACTGCCGCGCTCAATACGGTAGATTCGACGGGCCGCAGCCGCTCGGCGCGGCCGTTCAACGGACAGAAATACGTGTAGCCCGCCCCGCCCGAGGGATTGAAGGGACACGACCCCGTCACGACCGGCTGCGCGACACTGCGGTCGTATACAATCACCTCGGCCACGTCGCGACTCGACACGACTTCGAGCGTGAACTCGCGCTCCTGTGGCACGGCATTCCACGACTGGACCGCGCGCCGCACGGACAGCGCCAGATCGACGCCGTGGGCCGCCATCGGTTCGACGAACAGGCGGACCTTGGCGCCCGTGCTCCAACGGTAGAGCCGTCCGTCGGTGAGCTCGGTGGGATCGTACGCAAAGTCTGGACGCACCACGGTGGCGTTGTCGCAGGCCGCCGTGAGTAGTGTGGCGGCCACGACCACTCGTGCAGTTCGGCGTCGACTGCTTTCCGGGCGCGATCGGACGGGAGAGCGGAACATTGAGGAAATGTGTCTGTCTGGCACCGGATCTCCCATAGCCGGTTGCGTCGCTTTCCTGGAACCGACACGTTATCCGTATGGCCCGCACGCGCTCCCCACTGCTCACGCGCTTCCTGTTCCTCCTCGCCTGGTTTCAGGTCATGGGGCCGGCCGTGTCGTCGGTGGCGGATGCCGGGCGCCTCGACAAGCGCGACGCGTACGTGCACATGGAGTCGGAGCCTGGCCCAGGCTGCGTGCTCGTGCACGGTCACGAGTGCCTGCTGTGCAGCGTCGCCACTGGGCCGAACGGCCGTGCCTCCGAGCCGCTCCGTACACCGATCTCGGCCGAGCGTTCGGTCGCGCCGGCCCGCGAGCAGATCACGCGCCGCGAACGCGCCTGTCGTCGTATCGCCTCGCAGCGTGCTCCTCCAGTGATGTCGGTCTGAGTTGTCGGCTATGCCTTGCGCATGGCCCTGGACCTTGCGATGACGTCACGTTGGCGCGTTGCGCACATCACTACTTGGAGTTGTCATGCTGCTAAACTTTGTGTGCCGCGCTGTCGCGTTCGCGACCGCGGTGCGTCTGGTGGCAGGCCGTTGTATTCGCCTGCAAACGGCCTTCTCGCTGTTCACCCCTCTGGTTGTGGCCGCCCTCGCGGTAGCGAGTGTCCCCACACGCAGTGAGGCCGCCGCACGGTCGCTGACGGCGGCACCGGAGCCTGTGGTAACTGGCATCGTGAAAGACACCGCAGGCGCGCCGTTGTCGAATGTGCAGGTGGTGGTTGGCGGGGTGAATCGCATTGCGCTCACCGATGAGCGTGGCCGTTTTTCACTGGAGGGACTGCCCCCCGGCGTGTATCACCTCGACTTCATTCGCATCGGGTACTTCGCCGCGCATGAAGTCGTGACCGTGAGTCAAAGTGGCGCTGCGGTGCAGGTTTCCGTGACCATGCGGGTGTCCACCGTGCGACTGTCAAGTGTGAACGTGACGGCGACGCCGACCGGCACCGACCCGCTCAACGTGACGCAGGCCACCGTGCAGCTTTCGGGCAAGGAGCTTCAGCGTGCCCTGAGTACGTCGCTGGGCCAAACGCTTTCCAAGGAGCCGGGCATGTCCACCCGCTTCAATGGGCCGATGGCCTCGACGCCGGTCATTCGCGGCCTCACCGGTGAACGGGTCCTCGTGTTGCAGGACGGCGAGCGCGCCGGAGATCTCTCGGCCGGCGCCGCTGACCACATGAATGCCGTTGATCCGAGCACCGCCGAGCGCATTGAAGTCATTCGTGGTCCGGCCTCGCTGCTGTACGGCAACAACGCGATCGGTGGCGTGGTGAACGTGATCTCGTCGGACATTCCCACCAGCATTCCAGGACGCGCCACGGGCTACGTATTGGGGCAGGGTGAGAGCGTCACGCCAGGCGGTGTGGTGAGCGCAGGTCTCACGGTCCCGGTAGGCAAGCAGTTCGCCATGACGGTGCGGGGTGGCTTCCGTCAGTTCGAGAACATGCGCGTGGGCGGTGGCGCTGCGCAGCCGAACACCAGCGGCGCCACGAATCAGTTTGCCCTCGGTGCCGGTTCGGTCGGCGGCCGTGGGTCGGTCGGTGTGGTCTATCGCCAGATGGACTTCGAATATGGACTACCGCATCCGGCGGGCGACGAAGGCATTCGCATTGATGGCGTGCGTCGCATGGCGGCGCTGCAATCCACGATCAGCACCGGTTACGCACCGATCGCCACGCTGCGCGTTGATGGCACGTCGCAGTGGTACTCGCACAACGAGATCGAGCCCGGTGGCGCGATTGGCACGCAGTTCAAGCTGAACACGCAAACGGTGAACGTGACCGGACGCACACAGGTCGGTCGGATGACGGGCGCCGTGGGCGTGCAGGGGCTCTTCCGCGAATACCGTCCGGTTGGTGCAGAAGCGTTCGTGCCGGGCTCCACCAACAACAACGTGGCCGCGTTTCTCTTCCAAGAGCTCCCGCTCAGCATGGGCGCCTCAGAAGATCACACGCCACGCGTGCAGATCGGTGCGCGCTACGACCGCTTCTCGATTGCCACTGATCCCGGCGAGGAAGCCGCCCGCTTTGGGAGCGCGCAGTCCCGCACGTTCGAGAACATGGCCGCCTCGCTCGGCGTGAGCGTGCCCGTGAGCACCGACATGTCGTTCACCGCGAACATGTCACGCGGATTCCGCGCGCCGGCCGTCGAAGAGCTCTTCGCGAACGGCTACCACGCTGCCGTAGGCACCTTTGATGTGGGCAACGCCGCGCTTACGCCGGAACAGAGCACGGGCTTCGAAGCGGGATTGCGCGCGCAGACGCCGCGCACGTTCGCCCAGTTCAACACGTACTACAACCTGATCAACAAGTACATCGTGCCGACGGCCACCGGCACGCGAAACATTGATGGGAACGACGTACCGCTGGTGAGTTTCCTGCAGCGTGATGCCGCCATGTACGGCGTGGAGGGGCAGCTCGAAACGAAGCTTGTGCATCGCCTGGTGGGCGGCGTGATGGGGGACTACGTGCGCGCGAAGCTCCGCCACAGCGATGACAATCTCCCGTACATCCCCGCCGGCCGACTCGGCGCCTCGCTGCGTTACGACAACGGCCGTATCTCCGCTGGCGGCGACGTACGCCGCGTGTTCGCGCAGGACAAGGTGAGTGGCGACGACCTCGACGTCACGACCGATGCGTATACGTTGCTCGATTTGAGCGCGACGTGGCTGTTCACGGTAAAGGGAAGCCAGGTCCACTCGGTCACAATGCGCGTGGACAATGCGCTCGACGAGCAGTACCGCGACGCGACCAGCCGGATCAAGAGTTATGCATACAATCCGGGAAGGAACGTCAGTGTCGTGTATAAACTGCTGTTTTAGAGAACGGCCACGCGCTTAGGGGGCAGGGAGGAGGATATCAGGAGGCAGGAAGCAGGAAACCGCGCGTCGTTCACCTGCTTCCTGCCCCCTGATATCCTCCCTCCTGCCTACTAAGCAGTTGGCAGTTACGGAGCGTGCATGTCGTTACGCCGCATA
>JANLVC010000009.1:0-22143 GCA_031363815.1 Gemmatimonadota bacterium | reverse complement strand
ATCCTTGGCGTGCGTGTTCGTGAGCTTATCCGTGTCGTTTTCCGCGTGAATTTGTGGTCATGCTGTTGTGATCTCGCCGAATCACGAGCGGAATCACCCAGAACCCAAAACCCACGGCCTCAAGCGCCAAGCCCAGAGCCTCTCGTACTGCCTCCGCACCACGAGTACGTGGCGCTTCACCCGCCACGACGCGCGCCGGCAGTTCGGCTATAAAAAGCCACTCGCTAAGCGGTCGCAGTACTAGTCATCGTGGCGCTCCGTCGTGCTGGGTTGATGATCAGGCGGCGGCGCATCGGTGTTGAACATGTCCACGATGATTCTCCACTGACCGTCACGCTGCCGCTTCCAGACGGACACCCATTTCCCGCGCTCACGTACCCGTTGTCCACTCCGGTCAAGCATCGGAGACTCATATCGTGCCCCGCGTGAACGCGAGGTCGCCCGATGCGTCGGCCGCAACCCGTCGCGAACCGTTTGCAAAGCCGGGAATACCAAATACGTGTTGCCACTCTGCCAGAATTCTGGCACGCCCCTCAACGATTGGTTCTGCCACGGGCAGGAGCACCGCATCCTCGGCATAGAACGACGCCGTTCGCTCTGCGTCGGTCGACGCGATCGCGGCTTGCAACGAGGAGTCCGCCCTCTGCACTGCGGCAAGATCTGGCGCGGCGTTCGACAGGGCCCCGGCAGGCGATGCGTCGCACGCGGTCTCCGATAGGAGCAAGAGCGCGATACCTGATGCGCGCATGAAGGTAACGAGTGACCGGATTGTCATGGGTGGTTCCATCCCGTGATTTAGTATCTGCCGCAGCCAACCTCGGGAGCAGCCCGCAGCGGAATCTAGTACGCGAAGCGCGAGCGGACCGGCGAGGCGCAGCTGCGTTCGACGTCCATCCGAGAGCGCGTACCGACATCAGGCTTCGAGCCAACCATCCCGCCGGGAGACGGCGCGGCGATTGGTATTGCGCAGCGTCAAGATCATGTCGAGAATGAGCAACAGGCCGACCTCGTGCCGCAGCGAAATCGCAATGGCAAACGCGGCGGCGTACACGGCGAGTGCGAGCGCGCGCGGCATTGGCGCGGTACGCACCATCCGCTGCCAGGCCGTGGCGAGCATCGCGTCACAAGCGCCGCCCGGCTTGCTCAGGAGTCCGTCAACCGATCCCGGAAAACTCGGTGCACGTTTGAGACGCACAGGTTGCACACGCGACGGTCGCGAGTGCGGCGTTGTGCGTCATCGCCGTCGCTGAGACGATGTGAATTGCGCATCGCACGCAATCCTCCAGCATGTGCCATTTCCCCAGCCGGTGATTCGTGGTAATGTCATTCCAGTGACCGCGCTGCGTTTCACGCACGTCAAGCGAGGCGTCACGTAAATGCTCGCCGGCGCGCGATGGCGCCTCCCCCCACTGGGCTACAGAAATGCATCACCGATCCGCACGGAGTCGTCCCGCGTTGGTCGCACTCGCGTTGGTCGCACTCGCGCTTGTCGCACTCGCGTTGCTCGCTGGCTGCGGCGAAAGCGCGACCGCGCCGCGCTATCAACCGGAGGTGGCGAATGTGGCCAACAGCTTCGCATTCCAGGCAAGTGCTCTCAAGAATGTGACCGATATCACGCAGTATAGTTGGCGGAATGACGGCACGACCGCCAACGTAAATCAGTCGCCGAGCGACCTGACGGGCACCGTGTCACTCGTCGTGCTCGACGCGGCCGGGACGCAAGTATATTCGCGCTCCTTGGCTGAAAACGGGACGTTCGTGACTTCCGCGGGAACGGCCGGTATGTGGACGGTGCGCATCAACTTCTCGAACGTCAGCGGTGCGGTGAACTTCCGTCTGCAGAGGCCGTAGTCCAGCTACGCTTGCGCTCAATCCCGGAACATCGTTTTCAATGCCAGCGCCGTTCGGCAGTGTGCTTCCCTGCCGAACGGCGTGCCGCACAGCGCAAGGACGTGCGCGTTGAACAGGTCGCACGTTCGTCGGCTCTGCGCTTACGGCGCTCCATCGTCGTGCGCAACCCATCGGTCACCGCGGTCCACGCGGACTCCTGAGCGTCGACGGGAAGCGATGTAGGAACCTGTTCGCTGCTCGGCAAGGCAATTTCAGTTCGGCAGGTTCTTCGCACTGCTCGTCCCAGTTCTTAATGCATGGGATGAACCATCTTCGGCGCAGTTTCTGCAAAGGAGTAGCCGAACTTCGGGCACTTGAGGGCCGGGTTGGTCGGCGAGAATACGCCGGCCGGGTTGGCCTTCCAGAGCCAGACGTGAAGATCATAGTGATGAAGGTCGGGGGGCATCAGCGGCTTGTGTCCCTCCATGGGGCCTTCAAGTGCCTTGCCAAAGATCGTGGGCGGCCCCTTGGGGGCGAGCGGCACCGGCACGAACCACTCGGCGGCAACGAGGATCAGTTTGTCCCCTCTCGGCTCATAGATCAGCACCTGTGGCTTTGCCGGGTCCAGCGTCGGTCCCATGGCCGCGGGATTGAGGAAGTGGACCCCCATGCCTCCAGGTGCATACTGCATCGTTCCCTCGGCGGCGCCTTTGGGATACTCGATGCATCCCACGGTCGACAGGTAGCCGTCGTGCACGGCCATCACGGGGTCGCGATACTTGTCGAGCGCATCGCGGGCACGCACGAGTTCCGGCGTGAGCGATGCTGCGCCCGCCCCCCGTGGCCCTTGCGCGGAGGAAGCAGTGAGTGGCGCGGTGAGTAGCGCCGCCAGGGAAAATACGACGGGCAGGATTCGTGCACCGCCGTTGCGCTGCGAGACTGCATTTCGCATGGTCGTCCCTCTGGTAAATGGAGACACTAGCTTGCCGGACATTTCGCGGAACGTCAATAGATCGCAAAGGGAATGCACAACCGCATGCGAAGCGAGTAGCCGTCAACTCATGTGTCACGCGCACACCGTTCTGCGTCGCTGGCGGACTGGAGCATTTGGACAACGATCGCCCGATATATTCACCAAGCGGCGGGATCCTTTCCACCTGAAAAACCTATGACCTCACCTGCGGCACACCCGTTCATCAAATGGTTCGCCGACATTACCATTGATGATATTCCGTTGGTCGGCGGCAAGAATGCGTCGCTCGGAGAAATGGTCCGTGAACTCGCGAGCCACGGCGTGAAAGTGCCTGATGGCTTTGCCATTACGGCCGATGCGTTCCGCCACTTCATCCGCGAAGCAGGAATCGACGAACGCCTCCGGGCAACGCTGGCGGACCTCGACACGCACGACATGGCGAACTTGAGCGCGCGCGGCCACGCGGTACGGCAGATCATTCTCAACGCCACACTGCCGGCCGATCTCCAGCGACTCATCAGCGACGCGTATCGCCAGTTGCAGGGCAGCAGTACCGCGCCGCTCGATGTTGCGGTGCGTTCCTCGGCCACTGCCGAAGATCTGCCCGATGCGAGCTTTGCCGGCCAACAGGAGACGTATCTGAACGTCCACGGCACGGCGGCGCTGCTGGAGACCTGCAAGCGGTGCTTTGCCTCACTCTTTACTGACCGCGCCATCAGCTATCGCGTGGACAAAGGGTTCGATCATTTCAAGGTTGCGCTCAGCATCGGCGTGCAGCGCATGGTGCGCTCCGACCTCGCCTGCTCCGGCGTCATGTTCACCATTGATACCGACACCGGCTTTCGCGATGCCGTGATGGTGAGCGCCGCCTACGGGCTCGGCGAAAACGTCGTGCAAGGTTCGGTCACGCCGGACGAGTACATGGTATTCAAACCCACGTTGAAGACCGGTCACCGGCCCCTGCTGCAAAAGACAGTGGGCAGCAAGGAATTCAAACTCGTGTATGACTCGGGCGGCGGAAAGATGGTGAAGAACATCCCGGTATCGCCCGGCGAGCGCGCCAGGTTTGCGCTGACGGACGACGAGGTGCTGGAACTCGCGCGATGGGGTTGCATCGTTGAAGATCATTACTCGGCCAAGCGCGGACAGCCGACGCCGATGGATTTGGAATGGGCGAAGGACGGACGCACCGGCGAGCTGTTCATCGTGCAGGCGCGGCCCGAGACGGTTCAGTCGCGGAAGGACGCCAACGTGCTGCACTCGTATCAGTTGCAGCAGCGCAGCGCGGTGCTCGCCCGCGGGCGAAGCGTCGGCGCGAAGATCGCCACCGGACGAGTGCGCGTCATTTCGAGCGCGGAGTTCATTGGTCAGTTTCAGCAGGGCGAAGTGCTCGTCACCGACAAGACCGATCCCGACTGGCAGCCGATCATGAAGAAGGCGGCTGGCATCATTACCAATCGCGGCGGGCGCACTTGCCACGCCGCTATTGTCAGCCGCGAACTCGGCGTGCCGGCCATCGTCGGCACCGAGCACGGCACCGAGTCGCTCAAGGACGGACAAATGGTTACGGTGAGCTGTGCTGAGGGCGATACGGGATTTGTCTATGAAGGCGCGTTGCCCTTCACGGTGGAGCACACGAATCTTATGACGCTCGGCCACCCGCGCACCAAAGTGATGATGAATCTCGCCAATCCCGAGGAGGCCTTTTCGCTCTCGTTCATTCCCAATGACGGCGTCGGACTCGCGCGCATGGAATTCATCATCAGCACCTATATCAAGATTCACCCGCTGGCGTTGATCGATTTCGCGCAGCTCGCCGACCCACTGGCCAAAGCGGAAATCGAACGGCTCACCGCGGGCGTTGCCGACAAGCCGCAGTTCTTCGTCGACAAACTCGCGCAGGGTGTCGCGATGATTGCGGCCGCGTTTTATCCAAAAGATGTCATCCTGCGCCTGAGCGATTTCAAGACGAACGAATACGCGAATCTCATCGGCGGCAAAGCCTACGAGCCCGACGAGGAGAACCCGATGCTCGGCTTCCGCGGCGCGAGCCGTTACTACCACCCGCGCTACCAAGCGGGCTTCGCGCTGGAGTGCCGGGCGGTGAAAAAGGTTCGCGATGAGATGGGGCTCACGAACCTGAAACTCATGATCCCCTTCTGCCGCACCCCGGATGAAGGCCGCAAGGTGCTGGCCGAGATGGAAAAGCACGGCCTCACGCGCGGGGAGGATGCGCTGGAGGTGTACGTCATGTGCGAAATCCCCAGTAACGTAATCCTGGCCGACGAATTCGCTGACATCTTCGACGGCTTCAGCATCGGCTCGAACGATCTCACGCAGTTGATCCTCGGCGTCGACCGCGACAGCGAAATCGTCGCGTCGATTTTTGACGAACGGAATCCTGCCGTCAAGCAGATGATCGCTCAGGTCATCGCCACCTGTCGCGCCAGGGGACGCAAGATCGGCATCTGCGGGCAGGCCCCGAGTGACTATCCGGAGTTCGCGCAGTTTCTCGTCGAACAGGGCATCGACAGCATTTCCCTCAATCCCGACACGGTGCTGAAAACCACGCTGGCGATCCTGGAGAAGGAACGGGCGCTCGCCTGACACCCGCCGGCTTGTCGCACGCGAATTCCACGCCCGTTCCCCCTCACCCGTCACAGCAGGCACACGCTTATGTCCTGGTCCGTTCGCATCGGCAAATTCTTCGGCGTCGACGTGTATCTGCACGTCACCTTCCTGCTGCTGCTCGGCTTCGTCGGCTTGAGTCACTGGCGGCAATCGCGCGAACTTTCGGCGGTATTGGCGGGCGTGGGATTCTTCGTCGCACTCTTTGCGTGCGTGTTGTTGCACGAATTCGGGCACGTGCTCACGGCGCGGAAATTCGGCGTTGCAACGCGCGATATCACCCTGCTGCCCATTGGGGGCCTGGCGCGGCTGGAGCGGATGCCGGACAAGCCGATGCAGGAATTCTGGGTGGCAATCGCCGGGCCAGCAGTCAACGTGGTCATCGCGGGGGCGATCATTATCTATCTCCTGGCCACCTCGGCGATAGTGCCGATCGAGCAGCTCAGTGTGACTGGCGGCTCGTTCCTGGCACGGTTGGCGGCGATCAATGTCTTCCTCGTGCTGTTCAACATGCTGCCCGCTTTTCCCATGGACGGCGGTCGAGTGCTGCGCGCGCTGCTCGCCACGCGCATGGAGTACGCGCGCGCCACCAACATCGCGGCGCGGCTTGGGCAGTTCATGGCCCTCGTGTTCGTGTTTGTCGGTCTGTTCTGGAATCCGATGCTCATTTTCATCGCATTCCTTGTGTGGATGGGCGCGACGCTGGAGTCGGGCATGGTACAATTCAAATCCGCGCTCGCTGGTGTTCCGATGCAGCGCGTAATGCTCACCGAGTTTCGCACGCTTGCACCGTCCGACCCGCTGTCCCGCGCGGTGGAATACACCATGGCCGGCTTCCAGCAGGATTTTCCCGTCGTGGAGCCGGATGGTCGCCTCGTGGGCGTGCTGACTCGCGCGGCGTTGATTGGCGCGCTCGCGCAACGAGGGCCAACCGCGGTCGCCAGCGACGTGATGCAGCGCGAGTTCCGAACCGCCGATCCCTCTGAGATGGCTGACGGCGTGCTGGCGCACTTGCAGGAGGGCAAGTGCTCCTCCCTGCCGGTCCTGCTCCAGGGTCGCCTGGTTGGCATCGTCACGGCGGAGAATCTCGGCGAGTTTCTGATGATTCAAGCGGCGCTCCGAGGCGGCGGACCAGCGCCGACGGTCACGGCGTAAAGCTGTTCGCGGCGGCGTATCAGGGGCAGGCGTTGCCGTGTCCGAACCCGTCGTCGACAGGGAGCCGTAAACAAACGGCATCCTCGGCGTGCCCATTGCGCTGGTCTCACTGGTTGACGACCAGCGCCAGCATTTCCCCGGGCTGGCCGGCCTCGGAGGCTGGGCGGGCGCGCAACGATGGACGACGCTGTCGCACTCCCTCTGCGAGCATGTCATGACCCGTGACGCCGCCCTCGTGATCTCGGATGCGTCGACGCACCCGCTGGTAATGAACAACCTCGCCTTCAAGGACCTCGACGTGGTCGCCTACGCCGGTGGGCCGCTGCGTACCGAACAGGGAGAGACGCTAGTGCTGCGACCGGTTAAAGAGTAGGTAAGCAGACGGTCGGAGAATCCGGGCGGCTCCTATCCTTAGCAGGTATGCCCAGACCTCCCTTGTCGTTTCGGCGGTGGGTTTGATCGGCTGCGGGATCACCCAGAACCCAGAACCCAAAACCCACGGCCTCCAGCGTCAAGCCCAGAGCCGCTCGCGGTGGGCGAGGGGCTTGAGGGCTTGAGGGCTTGAGGGATTGAGGCCGTGAGTGGTGGGTAATGGGTGGGGGGTTTGATCGGCTGCGGTGGTGGCGACCGACAGATCGCTACGACCAGGCACTGCTTCACCGCGGATTACACGGAGAGCACGCGAATGTGCTCCGGGTTGACGACACGCGACGGCGCGAGTTCGACGGATCCGGTTTTTGTTGTTGAACAACGAAAAGCGAACTGCTCTACGCCAACGATCCTTGGCGTGCGTGTTCGTGAGCTTATCCGTGTCGTTTTCCGCGTGAATTTGTGGTCATGCTGTTGTGATCTCGCCAAATCGCGAGCAGAATTACCCAGAACCCAAAACCCACGGCCGCACGCGTCAAGCCCAGCGCCTCTCGTACTGCCTCCGCACCACGACTACGTGGCGCTTCACCCGCCAAGACGCGCGCCGGAAGTTCGGTTATAAAAGCCACTCTCTAACCGGTCGCAGCACTAGGCCAATTCGATCCCGTCCAATCGACGCCGCGCCATCATCAGCGGCACGGCAGTCGCCGCGAAGCAGGCCGTGGCCGCGAGGGCAAACGGCAGCAACAAGTCCGTCGGCGTACGCGCCCGGCCGAAGTGCTCCGCCACCACGAACCGTGCCGCCGGCCGACCGGTGAGATACGCCACCGCGCCGATCAGCACGATCGCCGTCATCATGAACAGCAGCCCCCCGAACGATGTCGGGATCTGCGCGGCGTTCTCGGTGTCGAACTGCGGATAGAACGTGCCGTAGCTCAATGCCAACGCCGTGAGCGGGAACACCAACGCGGTAATGGCCGTGAGCGATACGATATGCACGAACGGCCGCACGCCGAGCATGAGGTTGGTGCACCCCACGAGTACCAAGGCCAGCAACAACAAGGGCACCGCGCCCACCCAGAATTTGGCCCAGAGCAGATCCGACATCCGGAGCGGACTCGAACGCAGCAGCCAGAGCGCGCGCCCTTCAAGACTCACACTCGGAAAAACGAACCGCGCCGCAATCGACGCCAGCACAAAGCCCGCCAGCGCGAGATTCAGGAAGGGGATGACGTTGCGCAGGAGCGCCGTCATTCCGGCGCCGGACAGCGGCAAATAGCGCACGTTGGCGACGTACACCACCACCAATACCGCCAGCATCACCAGCTGCGACCACTGCGTGCTGTCGCGCATGAACACGCGCAACTCTTTGAGCACCAGTTCGCGGCGCGTGGTGCCGAGAAACGACAGCATTCGGTCGAGACGCGGACGACCCGTGCGCTGACGTGCGCGCTGATTGGCGCCTTCCTGCGCCATGCTGTACGCGCGATGCCAGCCGCGAGCATGCAGCACCTGCCCGACAAGCATCAGCACGGACGCCACGCCCCACAGACGGAGCACCGACGACCACTCGCTGCGACCATCGAGAAATGTCACGAGCGATTCCGCCACCCACTCGCTCGGCAGCCATGGAGACGACGGCGTATCAAGCGCGGCGATGAACTGCACAAAGTTCTGAAAGCCTTCCGGTCGCGCCAGTTGTTCCGGCCGCGCGGCACGGAACAGCAGCACCAGCCCGCACACGGCCAGCGCGGCAATGACGCTGAGCAGATCGCGCGTGCGGCGCGCCGGGAACACGCTCACCAGCAGCAGTGTCACCGTCGCTCCCGCTGCAGCGGGGATAAGCAGAAACGGCACCAGCACCACGATGGCGAAAAGCACGAACAACGCGTTTGCCTCGTACGCCACACCGTACGCTGCCACCAATGGAATCAACAGCAGGGCAACCATCCAGCTCGAGTGCAGCGCTGTTTCCAGCAGGCGCGCACGATACAACGCACCAGCGCGGATCGGTGCTGCGGCGAGTTGATCGAGATCGCGAGCGAGAAAGAAGTTCGACAATGCCGCAATCGTGTTCGACAACAACAGAATCGAGCCGAACGACAACAGGATCATCGACAGAAGCTTGGCGGCCAGCAGCGCACCGATGTCCTCGGCACTGCGGAAATAGCGCAGCAGCTTCAGCGAGATCGCGAATGCCGCCAGCCAGAAAAGCGCGCCGAGTGCGCTCACCACGAGCAGGCGACGGATGTCGCCCCTCTCGTGCCGACGCATGCGGTGTCGCGCCATCTGCCATTTGGGCGCCAGCAGTTGCCACGCCGTCGTGGCCGGCAGCGGTAGTACGGACAGAGGTGTCACTGGTTCCGCGACCTCAGGCATCCAGCACCTCGATCAGCTCGCGCGCCACATGGTCGCCGGTGAGGCGCAAGAAGATGTCTTCGAGCGCGTCGTCGTCGCCCGATGTGCGCCGCAGCTCCTCCATCGTGCCGCACGCGACGAGTTCGCCACGCTGCATGATGCCGATGCGGTCGCACATGCCTTCGGCAATCTCCAACGTGTGCGTCGACATCATGATCGTGTGCCCGCGGCGCGTGTATTCTCGGAACAGGTCCTTGAGAATCTTCGACGATTTGGGGTCGAGTCCAACCATCGGTTCGTCCACCACGATCACCGCCGGCCGGTGTACGAAAGCACTGGCGATGATCAGCTTCTGGCGCATACCGTGGCTGTAGCTCTCGACCAGCTCGTCGCGCCACTCCTCGAGGTCGAACAGGGCGAGCAGCTCCTGCCCGCGCTTCTCGACTTTCGGTCCCTGCTCGCCGTACAAGCCCGCGCTGAAGCGCAGGAACTCGATTCCCGTGAGTTTCTCGTAGATAAACGGCCGGTCGGGGATAAACCCCAACGCCCGCTTGGCCGCCAGCGGGTTGGACCCCAGATCATGGCCGGCGATCCGCACCGAGCCGGCGGTGGGCTGAAGGATGCCTGCGATCATGCGCATGGTGGTCGTCTTGCCGGCCCCGTTCGGTCCGAGAAACCCGAAGAGCTCTCCAGAAGGCACGAGCAAATCCAGAGAATGAACGGCCGTGAACGACCCGTAGCGCTTGCAGAGCGAACTGATCTCGATCATGCAGGCAGGACGACCAAGCGGCACCCGGACGCAACTTCTTCGCCGCGGCGCGCGTTCCGCACCTCAGCAGCGTTTCCACACTGGCCCTGTTTCGCACGGTGGCGGGGTTGTCTTGCCCGTCCGGTCCTCGCACCTTCAGAGACTATGCCCGAACCGGTTCGTCCGTCCGATGCGCTCGTGGTGCGCGGTGCCCGCGAGCATAACCTGCGCAACATCAGCGTCACCATCCCGCGCGACAAGCTGACGGTTGTGACCGGCTTGTCGGGTTCAGGGAAATCGTCGCTCGCCTTTGATACGATCTACGCCGAAGGGCAGCGACGGTATGTCGAGTCGCTCTCCGCCTACGCGCGGCAGTTCCTCGGCCTCATGGAGAAGCCGGACGTCGACGCCATTGAGGGGCTCTCGCCGGCCATCTCGATCGAACAAAAGTCGGCCGGCCACAATCCGCGCTCCACTGTGGGCACGGTTACTGAAGTGTACGACTATCTACGGTTGCTCTACGCGCGTACCGGCACGCCGCACTGCCCGAATTGCGGGCGCGCCGTTCAGCAACAGAGCCCCACGCAGATTGCCGAGATGGTACTCGCCTGGCCGGAAGGCACGCGCCTTGAAATTCGCGCGCCGCTGGTGCAGGAGCGAAAGGGTGAGTTCAAGGATCTCTTCGAAAGCGCTCGGAAGCAGGGCTTCGTGCGCGCGGTCGTTGATGGTGAACTCATCGAGCTCGCCGATCCACCGAAGCTCAACCGACGCCTGAATCACTCCGTGTCCGTCGTCGTTGACCGCCTGGTGGTGCGCACCGAGGATCGTGGTCGCATCACCGATTCCGTAGAAACCGCGCTGCGGCTTTCTGAAGGGCTCGCTGAAGTCGTGCGATACGATGGCTCGGAGCCGGTAACCGAGATGTTCTCGGAGCGTTACGGCTGCGCATCCTGTGGGATTTCTATGCCCGAGCTTGAGCCTCGCCACTTCTCGTTCAACTCGCCCTTCGGCGCGTGCGAGATGTGCAGCGGATTAGGCACGACGCGCACAGTGAGCGAAGACCTCATACTCGGCGATCCGAGCCTCTCGATTCTCGAGGGCGTCGTACTGCCTTGGGGCGAACCCGACGGCTACATGCGCAAGGTGATTCTCCCCGGACTCGCGAAGCAGTTGGGCTTCGATCTCAACAAGTCTTGGGGTGAGATTCCGGCGAAGGTGCGTCAGCAGCTGCTGCACGGCGTTGGGGACGCCCCCCCCCGCGCGCGAAGGGCAGTCAAGAAGGCGGTTAAGGGTGCCGCCGCCAAGACCGCCGCGAAGACGGCGGCGGCAAAGGTCGCCGCCGAGAGCACCTGGGAAGGCATCGTCGCGCACGTGCAGCGTCGGTATGACGAGAGCAGCTCCGACGGCGTACGTCTCGATCTCGAATCGTTTATGGTCGCCGGGCCGTGCCCCGCCTGCGAAGGCCGCCGGCTGCGCCCGGCATCACTCGCGGTGACCGTGCACGGCCTCAATATCGGGCAAGTGGTCGAGCGCAGCGTCGTGGACTCGCTTGCATTCTTTGAAACGGTGCCGGTGCGCAGTGCAGGGCACCCCGGCCTGGAGGCGGGAATCGCTGGTCCGATTCTTAAGGAAGTGCGCGAACGCCTACGCTTTCTCGTGGATGTCGGACTCGACTACCTCACGCTGAATCGCAGCGCCGAGTCGCTTTCGGGCGGCGAAGCGCAGCGCATTCGGTTAGCTACGCAAATCGGATCGCGACTCGTCGGCGTCCTGTATATCCTCGACGAGCCCAGCATCGGACTGCACCAACGTGACAACATGCGTTTGCTCTCCACGCTCAAGCAGCTGCGCGACTTGGGCAACACGGTCATCGTCGTCGAACACGACGAGGAGACGATCCGCGATGCCGACTACCTGATCGATCTCGGTCCTGGTGCCGGCAAGCACGGCGGTGAAGTGATCGCGCAGGGATCCGTGCAGGACGTCATCGATACACCGGCGTCGATCACGGGGCAGTATCTGCGCGGTACGCGCCGCATCGACGTGCCGCTGCAGCGTCGACCGCGGGATGTGGCACGGATGCTCACGGTGCAAGGAGCGCGCGAGCACAATCTGCGCGATGTGACGGCCGAGTTTCCGCTCGGCTTGTTCGTCGCGGTCACCGGCGTGTCAGGCTCTGGCAAGTCGACACTCGTGACCGATATTCTGCAACGCACGCTGTCGCGTCACTTCTTCCGCGCGCGCGTAGTGCCGGGCGCGCACACACGCATCACCGGCCTCGAGCATCTCGACAAGATTATCGACATCGATCAGAGCCCGATCGGTCGGACGCCTCGCTCGAATCCGGCCACGTACACGGGCATCTTCACACCGGTGCGGGAGCTGTTCGCCGAGCTCCCCGAAGCGAAAATCCGTGGGTACGGTCCCGGTCGCTTCTCCTTCAATGTGAAGGGTGGGCGTTGTGAAAGCTGCCAGGGCGACGGGCTCGTGAGAATCGAAATGCATTTCCTCCCCGATGTCTTCGTCCCCTGCGATGTCTGCAAAGGCAAGCGGTTTAATCGCGAAACGATGGAGGTACACTTTCGCGGTCGCAGCATTGCCGAGATCCTCGATCTCACCGTGGAGGAGGCCTGCACGGCGTTCGAGAATCAACCGCGTATCCTGCAGAAGCTCGAAACGCTGCGTGACGTCGGATTGGGCTACATCCATCTCGGACAGAGCGCCACCACGCTTTCCGGTGGCGAAGCGCAGCGGGTGAAGCTGGCCACCGAACTTTCGAAACGTGATACCGGTCGCACGTTGTACATCCTTGATGAGCCGACCACCGGCTTGCACTTCGAAGATGTGCGCGTGCTGCTGGGTGTGCTGCATAAGCTCGTCGAGCGCGGCAATACGGTGTTGGTGATCGAACACAATCTCGACGTGATCAAGACCGCCGACTGGATCGTCGACCTGGGGCCGGAGGGGGGTGTGCGCGGCGGAACCATCGTGGCGCAGGGTACGCCGGAAGAGGTCGCGCGCGTGAAGGAGAGCCATACGGGTCGGTATCTGGCGCCGATGCTCGGGGTCTCTTAGCGGGCACGTGTATGCTGTGGTGGGGTAGGCGTCGCGATTGCGCACTGTAGTCGCATGATGCGTTGGACCAAGCTACCAATTTCCACCGGCGCACCACAAAAAGTGTCGCTCGTCTTTCCGCTGCGGCTGTCGCCGCCACCTGCGCTTTCGTTTTGCCTGCTGAACGTGTTCTTCACGGCACCGGCTGGCGTGATGCCCACCAACCACATGTTCATGGCCAGTCTCATGGGAACCGTGGTGGGAAACGCGGGCGGCGTGTTTGTCGACTTCGGTAACGCGCCGCAGATGTTCAGCTACACCGGCGGCACGTTTACCCTTGAAGTTTCCGATGTGAACCTCACGAACACCACCGCGGGCACGACGGTGGCCGTGACGGGCAACATCCGGTCTACCGCCACGGTCGTCCCCGAACCCAGCACGTACCTCCTCATGGCCTCCGGCCTCGCCGGTATGGGCATGATGTACCGTCGTCGTCGTAACGCGTAAACAACGCGTTGTCCGATGCAGCTAACCGGGCAGGCGTCCGGCGACAGTCGCGGGACGCCTGCTTTCTGTTGCACGGGAGGAACGGTAGGTACATTCCCCGCATGGTCTCTCTTCTCGATATCATCGGTCCCGTCATGGTGGGACCGAGCAGCTCCCACACGGCAGGCGCCTGCCGTCTCGGCCTGTTGGCGCGTTGCCTCGTCGGCGGCACGCCGGAAAAGGCACACATCGAATTGCACGGGTCGTTTGCCCGAACTGGCGAAGGGCACGGTAGCGACAAGGCCATTGTCGGCGGCCTGATGAGCTTCCGGCCTGATGATGAGCGACTGCGCACGGCGCTCGAGATCATGGAGCGTGAAGGTCTCGACTACCATTTTGAGAAAACGTCGCTTGGCGACGACGCGCATCCCAATACGGTACGCATCACGCTTGAGCGCGGCGATCGCACGGCGCAAATGGTCGGCGCATCGCTCGGCGCCGGTCGCGTGTTGGTCACCGAGATCGATGGCTATGCGGTGGAAATTTCTGGGAATCTTCACACCATCGTGCTGGTTGCCGAAGATGTGAAGGGTTCAGTCGCCCGTATCGCCGGTATTCTCGCTGAGGCCAGCTGCAACATTGCCACGCTCAAGCTTTCGCGGAAGGAACGCGGCGGCGACGCCTTCATGGTGATCGAGGTCGATGAGCAGCCCAGTGAGTCCGTACGCGATTCCATTCGCGCGCTCGGCTGGGTAAAGTGGGCGTTCCGACTCGACAAGGTGAGTGCCTGATGTACAAAGCACTGGCTGATGCCATTCGCGACGCGGAAGCGCGCGGTGTGACGCTTTCGCAAGTCGCCCTTGAGGCGGAAGCAAAGGACCAGGGTCGCACCGTGGAGAGCATTCGTGATGCCTTGCGTCGTGCGCTGGTGGTCATGCGCGAGGCCATTGACCGCGGTATGATCGGCGATCTCAAATCGTCGTCGGGCTTGGTGGGTGGTGACGCCGCCAAGCTGCGCACGGGTCCCGACGGTCCGCTCGCCAACACACCGTTCCGCGACGTGCTGGCACGTGCTATCGCCGTGCAGGAAGTGAACGCGGCGATGGGCGTCATTGTGGCCGCACCGACCGCCGGTGGTGCCGGGGTTTTGCCGGCGGTGCTCACCGGCATTGCGACGGCGCGCGGCATCGATGATGAGCGCGTGATCGATGCGCTCGCCACCGCTGGCCTCATTGGCGCCGTGGTGGCTGAGCGCGCCTCGCTCTCGGGAGCAGAAGGTGGCTGTCAGGCCGAAACCGGGGCGGCGGCGGGAATGGCTGCCGGAGCAGCCGTGGAGATGCTGGGCGGATCGCCACGTCAGGTTGGTCACGCCACGGCGCTTGCACAGCAGGGAACGCTTGGGCTGGTGTGCGACCCCCTTGGTGGCCTCGTCGAGCTGCCCTGCGTGTTTCGCAATGCCACGGGGGCCGCCATTGCGATGGCCGCCATCGAAATGGCGATGGCCGGCATCGAGTTCGCGATCCCGGCCGACGAAGTCATTGACACGATGGGCGAGATCGGCGCAAACATGGACGTGCGGTATCGCGAGACCGCTGGTGGCGGACTCGCCGCCACGCCTACTGGTCGGCGACTCGCGAAGGAACGATTGTACGAGATCAAGCGCGCGGGTGGCTGACCGGCCGCCTGTTCGGGCCGGCGCCGCGCTGCTGGGAGCAGCGTTGTCGCTCCTTCTCGCGGGCGCATGCTCGGGCGGCAAGTCGGAGAAGCCGAAGAAATCGCAGTCTGATCAGTGGACAGTGCCCGGTGAGCCGCCGCTCCGTGAACTCTCGCGTACTGGTGCGTTCGGGGATTCACGTCTCACAGAAGCATCCGGTGTCGTGCCGAGCACGAACGAACGTGGCATCTTCTGGTCGCAGAACGATCGCGGCAACACGGCAACCCTCTTCGCGTACGATTCGACAGGCGTTTCGCGCGGAACCGTTCGCCTGCGTGATGCCCCAAATGTCGACTGGGAAGCGATCGCCATCGGCCCGTGCGCGAGCGGATCGTGTATCTACATCGGTGATGTCGGCGACAACTTCGCCGTGCGCCCTCACGTGCAAGTTTGGCGTATTCCGGAACCGACCACGAGCGCAACCGTCACCGGATCGGCCGCGTTGCTGCGCATCGTGTATCCGGGTGGCGCACGCGATGTCGAGGCAATGTGGGTCGCTCCCGATACGAGCATATGGTTCGCCACAAAACGTCCACATTCCGACGCCAACGGACGATTACGCCCATCCCAACTCTATCGTGTACCCGCCGCGGCATGGTCCACCGGCGCGATCGCGACAGCAGTACTGGTCGACTCATTGCCGATTGTTCCCGGCACGTCGGTCTCACGCGATTGGGTGACCGACGCGTCGCTCTCGACGGTCATGGGTGATGGCCGACGGCGCTTGGCCATCCTGACCTACGGCTCGGTGTATGTCTTCGACGCCGATCCCGTGACCGGTCGACCAGGCACCCAAGTAGCCCGCTGCAGCGTTCCGCCCGGTGAACGAAATGCCGAGGGCGTTAGCTGGCTTCCTGATGGGCGGATCATGCTGGTCAACGAAGGGCGTGGAGCAACGCTTTATCGCGGGCAGTGTCCCTGAAATAATTCGCCGATACCCGGCCTGCCGATACCCGGCCTGCACATCGGATGATGCGAGGGGCATACTTCGACGATACAATTCGACACACCGACGAAACGAACTGGCGGGCGCCACCGTACGAACCGGTATCCGAACCTCAAGGAATGGAACATGGTCACGCGAGAAGATATCGAGGCGTTCCTCGATCGACTGAGTGCCGACGGCGCCTCCCATCAGGAACTGGAGTCAGGGCTGTGGCTCGTGCGCCCCAGCGGCGCGCTGGAATTCGACGTGGTGGTCACCCACAACCCTCCCGTCGTTTTGCTGCGGGTGAAGGTGATGCCACTCCCCCCCGAACCCTCCGACCAAGCCGCGCTCAATCGTCGGCTGCTGGAACTCAATGCCAGTGACCTGCTGCACGGCTCGTACGGCATCGATCAGGACAACGTCGTGCTGACCGAGGCACTCGAACTCGCGCATCTTGATTTTGAGGAGTTCCTCGCGTCCTACGAAAGCATGACGCTCTCGCTCACCTCGCATCTGCGTGAGCTGGCCGCCTTCCGCGAGGCTCGCTGAACCATGGGTATCTTCGACCGTTTGTCGACTCTCATCAAGTCGAATCTGAATGAGCTCATCTCCTCGGCGGAAAACCCAGAGAAGATGCTCATGCAGATCATCGTTGACATGCGCAACCAGCTGGCCAAGGCCAAGCAACAGGTTGCCGCGTCCATTGCTGATGAAAAGCGCCTCAAGGATCAGGCCGACGCTGAGTTCAAGTTGGCCGACGAGTGGGAACGTCGCGCAATGCTGGCCGTGCAGGAAGGACGCGACGATCTCGCGAAGCAGGCGTTGCTTCGTGGGCAGGAGCATCTCGAGCATGGTCAGCAGCTCGCGAGCACGTGGGAAACGCACCGCATGGAAACGGAGAAGCTCAAGCAGTCACTCCGCGACCTGAACGACAAAATCGAAGAAGCCAAGCGCAAGAAAAATCTGCTCCTCGCCCGTCAGCGTCGCGCGGAGGCGCAAGCGCGCATCTCGCAAACGATGTCCGGGCTCTCCGATAATTCGGCGTTCGATGCGTTCAACCGCATGGAAGAAAAGATCACGGCCAACGAACGACAGCTGCAGGCGGCGCAGGAAATCGACGAAGAGTTCAGCGGCGATCGACTGGCCGGTGAATTCAAGCAGCTCGAGCGGGCGTCGGGCGGCGTGAACGCCGATCAGCAGTTGCTGCAGCTCAAGCAGCGCATGGGCATGCTGGCTTCGGGCGCACCGGCCGCGTCGCGTCAACTCGCGGCTGGTGCCGATAACACGGCTGCCCCGGCCGCGGCGGCCCAGCTGGCGGCCGGCCCCGATGCCGCCGCCGTCGCTGCTACAGCTGCTGCTACAGCTGCCGCTACGGCGGCGGCAGAACAGGCCAAGACAGGGGAAGCCGAGTTAATTGCCGAAATCGAACGGCTCAGCGGTATCCAACCAAGGTCGTGATTCACGAGGTCGCGACTCAGCAGTAGATTGTCGCAATCCTTTCCGGTCGCCGACGGCGGTTCCTTCCCTGGGGCCGCCGTTGGCGTATTCGCCCCCGATATCATGGCTCTGTCGCGTCGCTTCTTGATCCTCGCCGAAGGCAGCTTCGGCCCGCTCAGCTCCAAGACCGCCAACGCCTGCATCCGCTTCGTGCCGGATGAAGTGGCCGTTGTTCTCGATAGCGGGACGGCCGGCCGCACCGCGCAACACGTGCTCGGCTTCGGTGGCAACATCCCTGTCGTTGCTACCTTCGCCGCCGGCATGGCATATCGGCCGAATGCGCTGCTGATCGGTATTGCTCCGGCGGGCGGTCAGTTCCCCGACCCATGGCGCTCCATCGTAAGCGACGCACTCAGAGCCGGACTCGATGTCTGGAGTGGCTTGCACACCATGTTGGGCGATGACCGCGAGTTCGCCGAACTGGCCACCGCCTCCGGTGCCACGATCCGCGACCTGCGCCGCATGCCGGCTGGCCTCGAGGTGGCCTCGGGCCGCGTTCGCGATCTCAACGCCACCGTCGTGCTCACCGTCGGCACCGACTGCAACATCGGGAAGATGACAGCGCAGCTGCAGGTGCAGTCGTCGGTGCGGCAACTCGGCCATCGCGTCAACTTCGCGGCCACCGGACAAACGGGCATTCTGGTGGAAGGACGTGGCATTGCAGTCGATGCCGTCATTGCCGATTTCATCGCCGGCGCCGCCGAGGCGCTCACGATCGAAGCGGCGGACGGTGCGGATATCGTGTTGGTGGAAGGGCAAGGCTCAATCATTCACCCCGCGTACTCCGGCGTGACACTTGGGCTCATGCACGGTGCGCTGCCGCACGCCATGGTTCTCTGCGCGCAGCCATCCCGGACCACGATTCACCGCAATCCGTGGGTGCAGATCCCGTCGCTCAGCCACATGGTCCGCGTGTACGAAGGGGCGATGGAAATGCTGCGGCCATCGCCGGTCATTGCCATTGCGCTGAACACATACGATCTCGAGGATCGCGAGGCACGCAAGGCCATCGAATGCGTACAGTCGGAGACCGGCCTGCCGACCACGGATCCGGTGCGCTACGAACCGCTCGTCATCGCTGAAGCCATCGCGGCGTTTCACGTGAAGCGCATGTCCGGCGACGGCGACACGGCGGTATGATCCGCTCGGCTGAAACACGTGTGCGCTCCCCCGCGCGGTGAATTGATTCGGCGCGCGATATTTGGATGACACACCATGGGTAACAGGACCACATCGTGTCGCCCATGATGAAACCACGACTGCTAACAGTGGCGCGCGCGAGTGCTGAAGTCACGGCGGGCATTCCCGGGCGATGTGCCGTGAGTGTCCGGGTGCTCGACGACGTCACGCTGCGCATTCATGCAGGCGAGCTCCTGCTGCTGCAGGCGCCCGAGGCGCTCGGCCAATCGATGCTGCTGGCGGCGCTGGCGGGCCAAGAACATTCACCGCGACATCGGTACGTGCGCTCGGTTCGCGATGCCGCGCCGGGACTTCGCATCCGACGCGCCGCACTGCATGTCGATGCCGTCCGGGAAATCATGCGCGGCTGGCAGGAGGCCATCGTCGCCTCGGCCGCGACCGCATCGCGCACGCTCTATTTGTTGCGCGCCTCGCGCCAGCGCGCATCAGGCGGTGGTGCACTGACGTTGCGTGAGGCGGCTGAATGGCGGCGATGGGGCCGGCAAGCGCATGAACGCCGAGACGGTGTGGTCATTACCTGTGCGCCCATGTCGGAGACACGCGAACAGGGCCCGCAGGTGCCGAGGGTCCGGTCCGCGCACGAACCAGCGGCGAGGTATGAAGTAAACGAGGCAGGTGATGGGATTCGCACGATTCGACTGCTCGAACTACGCGCGGGGCGCCTGCACACGGTAAAGATGCCCCGTCGTTCCTTAGCAAGCTCCGAGTGGCCTACTGCGGACCCATCGCCCAGCGCGTCCCCCGAATCATGATGCCGACAACCCCAACGAGGCTTCATGGAAACGGTCCGGCTCGGAGGTGGGGGAACAACACGGGTGACTTTCCCTCTACATTCAACACACGCCAGAAATCGCCGGGAGATCCCGACGGAGATCCCGATCAGGATCCCACCGGGTTTTTCAGGTCGCCCGCACACCACGCGTACCACGCCCGCCTTCACGACGATGCCAGAATTCCGCCTGTACAACACGCTCGCGCGCCGCGTCGAGCCGTTCGCGCCCGCCGATGGCCAGACGGTGCGCATGTACACGTGTGGACCGACGGTCTATAATCCGGCGCACCTTGGCAACTTCCGCACGTTCCTCTTCGAGGATCTGCTGCGGCGTGTCATTCGGCTGGCCGGCTGGCAGGTCGAACAGGTCATGAACCTGACCGACGTTGACGACAAGATCATTCGGAAGGCGGCCGCCACCGGCGCGAATATTTTCGAAGTGACCGAGCCGTTCACCGAGCTCTTTCATCGCGACCGGCGCTATCTCCGCATCGAAGATGCGGAGCGGTATCCCAAGGCCACTGAGCACATTCCCGAGATGATCGCGCTCGTGGAGCGCCTCATGACCAAGAATGTCGCGTACATCGCTGATGATGGCTCGGTGTACTTCGCGATCGATCGCTTCCCGGACTATGGCAAGCTCTCGCAGCTCGACAAACGCGAAATCCGCGCCGGTGCGCGCGTCGCGCAGGACGAGTATGCCAAGGAAAACGCTCAGGACTTCGCGCTCTGGAAGGCCGCCAAGCCGGAAGATGAAGTCACCGGCGCCGCCTGGGATTCTCCGTGGGGTCGCGGACGTCCTGGCTGGCACCTCGAGTGCTCCGCCATGGCCATGAAATACCTCGGCGAAACGTTCGATCTCCATGCCGGCGGCATTGATCTCATCTTCCCGCATCACGAAGACGAAATCGCGCAGTCGGAGGCCGCCACCGGCAAGCAGTTCGCGCGCTGCTGGTGCCACGGAGAATTCCTGCTTACCGACGGCGCCAAGATGGCCAAGCGCGTCGGCAATGTGGCCAACGTGGTCGAGATGCGCGATCAGGGCATCAGTGGCACCGTGTACCGCCACTTCGTGTTCAACGCGCACTATCGCAAGCAACTGAACCTGGGCGACGACTCGCTTGAGCAGTCGCGGGCGGCGGTGAATCGCATCGGGGCCTTCGCGCTCCGGCTGTCCGAAGCCACGTCGGGCACCTCGGCCCTCGCCGACGCCGCCACCAAGGCGGAAAAGGCGTTTCTCGAGGCGCTGTTCGACGATCTGAACGCGCCGGAAGCGTTGGCGGCGCTGTTCACGTTCATCAGTGAGGCCAACAAGGAGCTCGACGATCAGGGGGCCAACCTGCCGGCGCTGGAGCGGGCCCGGGCCGCGTTCCGACTCATGGACAGCGTGCTCGACCTCGTGCCGGAGCAGGACGTCGATGCCGATCTTGCCGCCTGGGTCGAGGAACGACTGGGGGCCCGCCGGGCCGCCAGGGAACGCCGAGACTTCGCTGCGGCCGATGCGGCACGGGCCGAATTGACGGCTCGCAGCATCCTGATCGAGGACGGACCCGAAGGAACCCGCTGGCGGAAAGGCTGAACACGCGGAGATCCGAGCGGGAATCCCACCGGGGCTGCTTGAATTCGGGGCCCCGTCGGATTATCCTGATCGTCTTGTCCGGAGTGGGCAGTACGCCCATTCTGCTGACGTAGCTCAGTTGGTAGAGCAGCTGATTTGTAATCAGCAGGTCGTCGGTTCAATCCCGACCGTCAGCTCTTTCAATGCTCGGCAGCCGCGCCCGCAATGGCGCGTCGGAGAGGGCCCCGGTGGGGTACTCAAGTGGCCAACGAGAACAGACTGTAAATCTGTCGGCGCAAGCCTTCGAAGGTTCGAATCCTTCCCCCACCACTGCAGGACCGCTGGTTGTTTCAGCGGGTAGCATCGGAGTACGCGGGAGTAGCTCAGTTGGTAGAGCGCTAGCCTTCCAAGCTTGATGTCGCGGGTTCGAGTCCCGTCTCCCGCTCTGTAAAGATTGTCGATGCAGCACCACGCACGCCGCCGGATCCAGGTCACTGGGTCCGGCGGTTTGTCGTTTGACAGGTTACGGCGCGTTCCTGCGCATTGCATAAGGCTGGATCTTCCCGCCTTCAGCCGCCCCGCCCATGCTTGCCCCTCCACGCAATACCGCCTGGCGCGCGCCGATCACCATAATCGCCGCCACCCTCGCTGCTCGCGCAGGTCACGATTCAGAACGTGACCGGCCGTACGGTCGAATCGGCCCAGTGGACGAAAGAATGAGTGGCGAACGCGCCACCAAAGCCGTAAGCAAGGGGTTGCCGCCAACCCTGAATTCGTCTACGCTTAGGGTCTGACGGCGAAGGTGATCCTTCGGGGTTGCCGCCACTGTTCGCAGGCCGCTCACATAGCTCAGTCGGTAGAGCACATCCTTGG
>JANLVC010000007.1:0-20748 GCA_031363815.1 Gemmatimonadota bacterium | reverse complement strand
ATCCTTGGCGTGCGTGTTCGTGAGCTTATCCGTGTCGTTTTCCGCGTGAATTTGTGGTCATGCTGTTGTGATCTCGCCGAATCACGAGCGGAATCACCCAGAACCCAAAACCCACGGCCTCAAGCGCCAAGCCCAGAGCCTTTCGTACTGCCTCCGCACCACAATGACGTGGCGCTTCACCCGCCAAGACGCGCGCCGGACGTTTGGTTATAAAAAGCCACTCTCTAAACGGTCGCAGTACTAAAACCGATAGATCGCCGCGATACCCGTAGTCGATGGCATACGATCGCGCGGTACCATGATCACCTCGCCACCCATGCGCAGCACGATCTCGGCGAGATCGTCGAGAATGTCGTCCACGTGCGGATCATCCAGCTCGCCGTGTGCGACGTGCGCCGTGGTACGGTCCACGCGACCCGGCACGACGCGATCGTCGTCCACCAGCAGCGTGCGCACCCGTCCGCCAAGTGCGGCCATCGCGACGTCTGAGAGCGCCTCTGACGCGAGCCCGCGCGAAAGGCCGGCGCCGTATTCGTCCATGAAGCCGTGCAGCCGTGCCGTGTATCGCGGCTCGACGATCTCCCACGCTTTCTGACGCAGCTCCTCCGGAGAGAACGCGTCCGGATTGCCGGCGATCGCATCGGGGAGCAACAGCGGGTTGTGGCTTACTTCGCGAAAGAGCGCGTGATGTTCCGGCAAGGCCGCGAGCACCATCGGCAGGCCAGAGCGCTTCGCATGATGCTCGAAAATCGCCCGATCCACCACCCGGAAGAATCGCTCGGTATCCTTGTCGCTCTCGTCCTTGCGTGAACCCGATCCCGCATGCATTACGACCTGCGCACCGCCATGCCCAAGCTGTCCGACGGAGTTGAACGCGGTGTGCGCATCGGTCACTTCTTCGCCGAGTGCCGCGGTGAGCGTACGGGGTACGTCCGCATGCAACACAATCTCGTCGACCGCGTCACGGTTGCCGTGAAAAAGGCGCACATGCTCCCTGGTGATCGCGAGCAGCTGGAATCGATCGGCCGACTGCATCACGCGCAGCAACGGCTTGATGTGAAACGAGTCGGCCACGATGGCGCGTTCCGGTACGACGCGCTGGAGCTTGTAGACCTTGTAGAAGTCCGCATGCAAAAATACCGCGAGCCCATCCAGCGAATGCGACCAAAACCGATCGCTATCGGCCAGCGCGTGGAGCGGCGCGGTAAACGCTTCCAGCTCAGCGGCGCCCAGCACATCGGTCAGCGACGATTCCGCTTGCCGCAGCAGATTACGGAAGCGCACGACGTCCTGCTGCGACTCGGGAAAGCGCCGACCAGTGGGGAGATAGATCGACACGCACGGGCCAGAGCGATCCAGCAGCAGCTCCGGAAAATGCTCAACAGATGGCGTCGTCATGATCATTGGGTCATCCCTTGGTCAAGGGCGGGGCGCTCGTACGGATCAATGCCCTTGGGTGGACGCAGCTTGGCCAAGCGCTTGTCGAGCACGCGCACGAGTTTGTCGCGCGCACCGTGAAACGCCGCCGACAGCGTAGCCGCGGCGTGGGTCACCGCCGTCGGGTCCTGCCCTGACACGCGCGCCTCAAGGGTACACTCCTTGTCGGACGCGCCAGACTTCCCGGCGTTCGTATCACGGAAGTGCACTTCGATTCTGGTGAGCTGACTCGAAAAGCGAGCCAACGTACGCAGAAGATCGGTCTCGACCTCTCGCATCGCCTCGTCCCGGCCGTCCACATGATTGTCCGTATTCAGCTGAATGAGCATGTCCTCTCGCTGTCAGGGGTGAACTCACTGAGGAGTGCACGCCTTGTGCCGCATCAGCGGGGATGCCGGATCGGGCGTAAACTCACTAGGAAACGTCCACCTTATACCCCACTGTCCCCTAAAAATTCCACCAGACCCCGTACTCCCGACTTCGCCGTTATCCCAGAAGTAGCTGCAGCTCCTCGCGCCCAACCCCCGACAGCCCGCCCTTGTCTTCACTGAGAATGGCGTCGGCGAGCGCCCGCTTGCTGACCTGCAGCTCCAGGATCTTCGACTCGATCGTGTCCCGCGCGACCACACGCGTCGCGATCACCTGATTCGTCTGCCCGATACGATGAGCCCGGTCGATCGCCTGCGCTTCCACCGCCGGATTCCACCACGGATCGAGCAGATACACGTACTCCGCCGCCGTAAGGTTGAGCCCGTGCCCACCAGCCTTCAGGCTGATGAGGAACAGCGGCGGTCCATCGGCCGACTGGAACCGATCGACGCGCGCCTGACGATCGCGCGTACGTCCATCGAGATACTCGTACGGCACGCCAAGCGCATCGAGACGCGCCCGCAGCAGCGACAGGAAACTCGTGAACTGCGAGAACACCAAAACCTTGTTGCCCTCGGCCGCAATCTCCTGCAACGCCGGCACGACCGCATCGAGTTTGGCTGACGGCAGCGACGCCTTGGTTGGATCGACCAGTGCCGGATGACACGCCGCCTGACGCAACCGCAGCAGCGCCTCCAGAATGTGCATACGCGACTTGCCGATGCCGTCGCGTTCCACACGATCCAGCAGACTCGTGGCGTACTGGCTCCGCAGCTGCTCGTAGAACGCGCGTTGCTTGGGCTCGAGCTCCACTTCGATCGTCTGCTCGATCCGCGCCGGCAGCTCCTTCGCCACCATGGCCTTCGTGCGACGCAACACCACCGGTCGCAGGGCACGCGACAGCAGCTCCTGCGCCGACACGCCGGTGCCCGCCGGCATGCCAGGACGAAGCGCCGCCAGCGTGCGCGTGGCCGAACTGAACGTCGTGGCCGCGCCGAGCATGCCGGGATTGAGAAACTCGAACAAACTCCAGAGTTCCTCGATGCGATTCTCGATCGGCGTGCCGCTCAACGCCAGTCGATGATCGGCCTGTAGCAACCGGCATGCTTTCGCCGTGGCAGTGCCGGCGTTCTTGATCGCCTGCGCTTCGTCGAGAATCACATAGTCGAATCGACGCGAGCCGAGACGCGCGATATCACGACGCAGCGTGCCATACGTGGTCACCGCCAGATGCGCTTCAACCGTGTCGAGATCCTCGACCGACCGTTCCGCATGACTGAGATCGTGCACTTTAAGCTGCGGCGTGAAGCGCGCCGCCTCACGCACCCAGTTGAACACGAGCGAGCGCGGCACCACCAACAACGACATGCTGGCGCCTTCTTCGCGGCGCGCTTCGAGCATGGCGAGCACCTGAATCGTCTTGCCCAAGCCCATGTCGTCGGCCAGACACCCACCGAGCGCAAAGCGACGCAGGAAGCCGAACCAGGACAGCCCTTCCTCCTGATAGCCGCGCAGCGTGCCCACGAAGCCACGGGGCACGGGAATCGCATGGATCCCCTGGAACTTCTTCAGTTCGGCGCGACCCGACGCGAGCGTGTCATCGACATCGACATCGGGCAACGCCGCCAGCAGCACATCGAGCAACGCGAGCTGCGACGAACGGAAACGGATACCGTCGCCACGACGCACGCCGATCGCCAACAGCGCCCGCAGTTCATCGAGTGATTCGTCGGGAAGAAAGCCCACGACGCCGTTGCCGAACTCGATCAGCTCGGTGCCTTCATCCATCGCCGTGAGCAGCTGCGACAGGGTGAGCTCATGATCGCCATAGCGCAGCGTGCCACTCAGATCGAACCAGTCAATCCCTGAACTCACGCGCACTTGCAACGGACTCGGCGCCACGAACGTGGCGCCGTCGGATTCGATCAGCCACCCGTCTCGCACCAACGTGGAAATAAGCCGCGGAAGCGTGTGCGGCTGTACCACCAGCGACATACGGCTCTCGGCGTACGAATACATCTCCTGCGCGCCAAGCGCCCGCAAACGCGTCATCGCATTCCGCTCGGCTGCCGCGCGACGACGATACAGCGTGCGAGTCTTCTTGTCGAAGCAGGTCGAGGCCGTGGACGCGGCGTCCACGAACTCCGCGCCGTAGCGGAAGCACAGCGTGAGCCATGAGGGCGACGTGCGCCACGAGCCCGCTCCACCCGTCACGCGTACCATCGGGACCGGCGCGGCGTCGCTCTCGATGTGCATCTCACCAGCCGGCAACGACAGGCGCGGCATGTTCGGCAGCGCATGATACTCCGCCAAGAACACCGACGGATCATCGCCCAGTTCGAACTCGCCCGCCGTCCACAGCTTCTGCACCAGCGGCCACACCTGATCGCTGTCGAGACGGGCGAGCGTTTCCCCGAAGAGCACCAGCCCCGACTCATGAATCCAGTTCGCGTCGCCGAGCGGGCGTACGGTCTCGTCGCGCAGCAGTTCGCCCACCAGTTGGTACTGGTCGGGCGTGGGCCGATCGAGACGCATGGCCACCTGCCAGGGCGTGCCGTCGTCCCAGGAAATCATGCGTGTGTCGAGCGACGGCCGATTGCTGCGCAACCGCGCGCGTCCCGTCTCGCAGATCATGCGCAACGTGGTGCGATAGGCCCGTGGGCGCACGATGAATCCACCCGTCGGCATCGTGGCGATGCCCAGCGCGTCTGAGCTGCCCAACAGCATTTCCGCAATCTGACGATCGACCGGATCGGGAGCGTTGCACCAGGCGTCAATCGAATACTGGAAGTGCTTAGGCGCTTCCCACACGCTATCGCGATCGCGGCGCTGCGTCGTGATCTCCACTCGCACACCGCGATGTTGCGCACTCTCGGTAAGATGCACGAGATACACGATACGGCGGTCC
The DNA here is from genome assembly GCA_031363815.1 of Gemmatimonadota bacterium. GTDB lineage: Bacteria > Gemmatimonadota > Gemmatimonadetes > Gemmatimonadales > Gemmatimonadaceae > Gemmatimonas. Next base: position 16,034 of record JANLVC010000007.1, on the reverse strand, counting down.
GCTGGAAGCGACGTGGCGCGGTTGGTGAGACGTGTTTCGGTGAATACCGAGCGCTGACGACCGCTCGTATCGCGCAGGGCGGTCTGCCACTCGGGGGGGAGCGCAGCCTTCACCTCGACGGCGCGCGGCTGCGGCTTCATCACCGCCAGTGCGTGGCGCTCGAATGTGACCTGCGGTTCGGCCGACGACGACGCCGCCGTTTCAAGCAGACGCGCCAGCGTACCCTGCGCGTCCAGTACGCGCAGCAGCGCCCACAGATGCTTGCAGGCGCCATGCTCCTGCCCATGCGGGCAGGTACAGCCAAGGTGCAGGCGTCCCGGGCGTGGGCGCAGGAACACCCCGTATAAACGGGTGCCCTGCACCACGCCAGTCGCGGCACCGGCATCAACGTGCTCAAGAGTGAGCACGAACGGATCGATGTACGCTTCCCCGCGTTCGCGTACATCCGGCGGAAAGCACTGCTCAAGCAAGTCTGGAATCATGACCAGCGAAGTCTAACCATGACCTCTCCAACGGCTGCTACTTGAAGCGAATCCCGTTGGGTGCAACGGCTCCTTTGGTTGGCACGAAGGGCTTTGCCACCGGCTTGTTGCTCGGCGCCGGCCGCACGGGACCACGATTATTGGACGTCACATCGCGCCGAGTGCCACCCTCGCCCCGCTCGCCGCCGCCCTGGGGCCTTCCGGTCCCACTGCCGCCATCGCTGCGCATGCTGAGCGCAATCCGTCCACGGGCCAGGTCGATCGCCTGCACCGTCACTTTCACCTTCTGGCCCACCTTTACCGCATCATTCGGATCCTTGATGAAGCGATCGGCCAGCTGACTCACATGCACGAGACCATCTTGGTGAACGCCGATATCCACGAAGGCACCAAAGGCCACGATGTTCGTGACCACGCCCTCGAGCACCATGCCCGGCAACAGATCGGAGGGCTTTTGAATGTCGTCCCGGAATGCGGGCGGCTCGAACGCGGCCCGCGGATCGCGGCCCGGCTTCTTGAGCTCCGCCACGATGTCCCGCAGCGTGGGCATACCGACATCGTCGCTCACATACTTCGTCAGTTCGATCGAATCGACCAGTAACTCGTTCCCGACCAGGGAGCGCACGTCGGCCTTGAGGTCCTGGGCCATCCGCTCCACGAGGGCGTACCGCTCAGGGTGCACCGCACTCGAATCAAGCGGATGCACACCGCCACGCACGCGCAGGAAGCCGGCAGCCTGTTCAAACGCCTTGGCGCCAAGACGCGGGACGTCCTTGAGGTCGGCACGCGACGTGAGTCGGCCCCGCTGATCGCGCAACGACACGATCGCCTGCGCAAGCCCGGGACCGATGCCGGCCACATAGCCCAGCAGCGCCGCCGAGGCGGTGTTCACTTCGACGCCCACGCGGTTCACGCAGCTTTCCACGATGTCGTCGAGACGCTGCTTGAGACGCGACTGATTCACGTCGTGCTGATACTGGCCGACACCGATGCTCTTGGGGTCGATTTTCACCAGCTCGGCCAGCGGATCCTGCAGGCGACGCGCAATGGAGACCGCGCCGCGTACCGACACGTCGAGTTCCGGGAATTCGGCACGTGCGAGATCGGATGCCGAGTACACTGACGCACCGGCCTCATTGACGACCACCACTTGTGGACGCTCACCACCGACCGGCGGATCGAGCTCGCGCATGGCCGCCTTGGTAAGATTTTCCGTCTCGCGGCTGGCCGTGCCGTTGCCAATCGCGATCAGCTCCGGCGTGAAGCGCTGCAACAGCATGCGAATCGCTCCGGCAAAGCGGTCTTCCTGATGCAGATACAACGTATCCGTGTGCACCAACGCTCCCGTGGCGCTCACCACGGCCACTTTTACACCCGAGCGGAAGCCAGGGTCGAGACCGATCACGCGCTTCTCACCGGCCGGCGACGACAAGAGCAACTGTTCGAGATTGCGACCAAAGATCGTGATCGCTTCATCGTCGGCGCGTGTCTTGAGCTCAACGCGCAATTCCACTTCGATTGCTGGCGACAGCAGACGTTTGTAGGCATCGGCCGCCACCAGGGTGAGCTGCTGAGTCGCCATGCGATGGCCGATCACGTCGCGCGCCATCCGCGCATTGATCTCCTCAAGCGGCGCTTCCACGCGCCACATCAAATCGCCTTCGGTCTCGCCGCGACGAATCGCCAGCATGCGATGGCTGGGGATGGTGCCCAAGGACTCCGAATAGTCGAAGTAATCCTTGAACTTCGATTCGTCGCTCGCCTTGCCCGTCATCACGCTGCTTTTCACGACACCCTTCGCGCGTGTGATCTCGCGCACCCACCCTCGGATCAGGGCGTCTTCCGCCACCTGTTCCGACAGAATGTCGCGCGCGCCCTGCAACGCGGCCTCGGCGGTTGGCACTTCCGACGGCTTGCCATCGACTTCAGGCAGCAGATGCTCCGACGCCGCGGCCAGTGCCGCGCCATCATCGAGCAGCCCGCCCCACAGTCCTTCCGCCAACGGCCCAAGTCCGCGTTCACGGGCAATCATCGCGCGCGTGCGCCGCTTGGGCTTGAACGGCAGATAAAGATCTTCCAGCGCCTGCTTGGTATCCGCCGAGAGAATCAACGCTTTGAGCGTAGCGTCGAGTTTGCCCTGGTCGTCGATGCTCTTCAGCACCGCCGCTCGGCGATCCTCGAGTTCGTTCAGGTACTCGGCGCGCTCGCGCACATCGCGCAGCTGCACCTCGTCGAGACCGCCCGTCATCTCCTTGCGATAGCGGGCGACGAATGGCAGGGTGGCACCCTCAGCGAAGAGGGCGAGGGTGCGCTGAACCTGGTGCGGATTCAGCGAGAGTTCCGTCGCAACGCGCGCGACGATGGCGGGAGCAATCGTGTCGGTCATGTTCGCGGATTCTATGCATCAGGCGAACCGAATTCCACACCTTGCGTTTTCCGACCGATCAATGCGTCAGTTACATCCCGCGACCGCGCTCTCCCAGAGCACACGCCAACCGGTCTTTCCGCGCGACAGCACCGCCGCGCCAAGGGCCACGCCATCATCGCGACCGAACAGGAGATGGACATCGGGCACACCGACATTTCGAAACGCGAGCAACGGCTCGGCGACCACCAGCTCTTCCTCATGACCAGCCGCGCGCTCGTGCCACGCGACCGTCCAGAGTTTCGCGTTGTCGCCGATGGCGTCGATGACCATGACAAGGCGTTCTTCTTTGGGGGCGTCTTCCTGGTTCACGCGACGGGCCAACGTGGCCACGACAAATGCGGTGTCGAGTCCGCGCGTGCGCCACGCCCGCAACACCACGAACGGCAACCCGCGAAACGTGCTGCTGGTGTCGTCACCCAACCCTGACGCGAGTCGCGTGAGATCGGTTGCCAGACGCGCTGAATCGCGCGGTGTGAGCCCCTCGATCGAGTCGAGCGGGATTGCCGTCACGCGCCCCATCACGAAGGCGGCCGTCCACGGTACCACTGTCACGCCAGCATCCACCGCGAGACGCGCCACCGGCCAGGACGTGCACCCGTCGACTACGCGCGGCGCCCCTTCCACCGTGAGCCGCGCTATCCCCACCCGGCCGCTTCGGGAGAAGAGCTCCAGGCGCCCGTCGGCCGACGCGGCACCGACACCCGCGGTATCGCCGACCGTCAGCTCGGTCGCCTCAGCACGCAGCAGCGAGCCCGCCAGCAGACCGCCGTCCACGGTCGGCAGCACGACGAACGGGCCGGCATTGGATTCCCAGCCGCTGCTGGAGACGGTCGTGGCCACGCTGTCCATGCCGCCAGCGCCGCCGCCGGCCAACGCCGAATCGGGGTTCGACGACGACGGGCGGCTGTCGCACGCGATGGCCACGAGCAGCGCCACGGCGCCGGCGACCACGCGAACGCGGCGCAGGGTGCCACCACGTGAGCTAGGCAGGGAAAGATCGGGATGCGTCATGCGGCGTACTGGACAGCGTGGGTGGATGCGCGGACTATAATCTGCCGCAGAGTGATGCCCATTACGAGACTCCTGACCAAGACTGCTCATGGCTGATGCCCGCACAAGATCCCCGAAGGGATTGTTGAACGCACTCGGTCTGCATCGATCTGAGTTGCGCGCTTGGGCAATGTACGACTGGGCCGTGTCGTCCATGCAGACCGTGATCACGACGGCGGTGTTCCCGATCTACTTTATTCAGGTGGCGGGCGCCGATCGGACACCTGAAGCCGCCACACAGTCACTGGGATACGCCAATACCGTGGCCGCGATCGTCATCGCCGTGCTGGCGCCGATTCTCGGGGCCGTGGCCGACTTCAAAGCCGCCAAGAAGCGCTTCCTGTTCGCCTTCATGCTGATCGGTGTGGTGGCTACCGCAGGAATGTTCTTCATAGACCGCGGTGAGCTGCTCTTCGCCTCCGCGCTTTTCGTGCTGTCGATCGCGGGTGCCACCGGCAGCATGACGTTCTATGAAGCGCTGCTGCCGCACATCGCGACCGAGGACGAGATTCATCGCGTGTCCACCGCCGCCTACGCCATCGGCTACATCGGTGGCGGACTGTTGCTGGCCATCAATCTGGCCTGGATCAGCAATCCGGGACTGCTGGGACTGCCAAGCGGTGAAGGCGTTACCGCCAATCAGGCCACGTTACCCGCACGCCTTGCCTTCCTGTCGGTCGGTGTGTGGTGGTTGCTCTTCTCGATTCCCCTGTTGCGTACCGTACCGGAACCGGCGCGTACCGTGGAGTTCGACGAATTCTCCACCGCCAACCCATTTGCCGTTGCGTTCTCGCGCCTCGGCGAAACGCTGCGTGAGATGCGCCACTTCAAGCAGGCGTTTCTCGCCATGCTGGCGTTCACGATTTACAACGACGGCATTCAGACCATCATCAAGATGGCGACCGCCTTCGGCACCGAGATCGGCATCGAGCGGCCCGCATTGATCAAGGCCATTCTGCTCGTGCAATTCGTTGGCATTCCGTTCGCCTTCGCGTTCGGTGCGTTGGCCGGCAAACTCGGCGCGAAGCGGTCGATCTTTCTCGGACTCGTGGTTTACACCGGCATCTGCATCTACGCCTACGGCATTCACACGGAACGGGAGTTCTACATTCTCGCCGTGCTCGTTGGACTCGTGCAGGGCGGCACGCAGGCGTTGAGCCGCTCGCTCTTCGCCAGCATGGTGCCGAAGCACAAGAGCGGCGAGTTCTTCGGCTTCTACTCCGTGTTCGAGAAGTTCGGCGGCATTTTCGGTCCACTGGTGTTCGCGATCGCGATTGGGCAGACGGGCAGCAGCCGTGGCGCAATTCTGTGGGTGATCGCGTTCTTCGTGATCGGCGGCGCGATCCTGGCCACGGTTGACGTGAAGGAAGGCGAGCGCGCCGCACGCGACGCCGACGTGAAGCTGCGCGCCGTGTAATGCGCACAGGTTCCGCGACGGATTCCGGGTTGCGCCGCTAATGCTGTACGAGCTGCTCAAACTCGTCGGCGGCGTCGCGCTGCACTGGTACTATCGCTCGATTCTCACAGAGGGGATCGGGCGTGTACCCGGGGAAGGACCGGTGTTTCTCGCGGTGAATCATCCCAACGCGCTTGTTGATGCACTGGTGGTGGGCTATGCCGTGCCTCGACGCGTGCGCTTCACCGCGAAGGCGACGATCTTCGCCAATCCGTTCATCGCGAAGTTTCTGCACACCGTCGGCGTTGTACCGCTGCGACGGGCCAGCGACGAACGCCCCGCGAGCACACCAAATGCGACGGACGCGGAGCGGAACGCCGCGTCGTTCGCGGCCGTGGCGCAGGCACTCGCCGAACAGGGCGCCATCGTCATCTTCCCGGAGGGCAAAAGTCATGACCTGCCACAGCTCGCGCCACTCCGCACGGGGTTGGCCCGCATGATCTTGCAGGCCTATCAGATGCATGGCGTGCGCGGGGTCCGCATCGTACCGATCGGCCTGCTCTTCGAGCGCAAGGAGGCACCGCGCTCACGCGTGCTGATGCAGGTCGGTGAACCAATTCAGGTCGACCCATTGGTAGATGCCGGCGTGTCGGTGGCCACACTCACGCAGCTGGTGGCGGCGCGACTCGCAGCCGTGACGTTGAACTTCGAATCTCCGGATGACGCCGAGCGTCTGCAGCGCGTGGGCGCGACACTGAGCGCGTTGCTCGAGCCGACGCCGTCCGTGGCCGAGGGCACCCCGACGCTGGGCCGCGTGCTCCACGTGCTCCGGCGCCTCGACCGGGTGCACCGCACGTTACGCGCACGCGACGACGCGGCGTTGCAGGGGCGGCTCGATGGTTTTGAAGCGCGGGTGCGCACGTTCGGGGCGCGGCTCGACGAGCGGGGCATCGATCCGCACGATGTCGCGATTAGCCCGCAGGCCACGGCCGGTCTGCGGTTCGCGATCCGCGAGGCGATGCTGGCGATGATCGCCGCACCGATCGGTCTCTGGGGTCGCCTTACCCACGGTGTTCCCATCCAACTCGCCCGCCGACTGGCCCTGCGCAACGTGCAGGCACTCGACGAACCGGCCATGCGCACGCTGGTGGTGGGACTGCTGCTGGTGCTCGCCGCGTACATCGTGCAGACCGCACTGGTGGCGTCGCTGGCCGGCGGGTGGTGGGCGCTGGTCTTCTTTCTGACGCTGGTGCCCTCAGCCAGCAGCGACCTGCGGTACGGCGACCGCACCCGACGCGCCCGTGACCGGGCCCGAGCCTACTTCACCTTCCGGCGCGATCCGGCGCTTCAGGCCGAGCTGCTGGCGGAAGCCGACGCCATCCGACAGGACGCCTTCGCACTGGAACGGTTGGCGGCTGAGCGCTGATTCGGCAGCGGCGGCGGCGGCGGCGGCGGCGGCGGCGGCGTGAACAGACACGAACCGGTACAAACGGAAATAGGCTTTGCACCGCCCATCGAGCTATCCGGTCAGCGACGCACTCAGCAACCGCTCGTCCACCGGCGGATACACGGGACCGCCTAGATCCCAATGCCAGGTCTCGCGGCGCAGGTCGGTGCGCGGATCGCGTAGAGGCTTGTATTGCAGACGGCTCGCGGGAATCCCCACCGCTTGGCCGTACTCAAGGAGCCGCCCACGGTCCGTGCTCACGAAATGCACCATGGGGCGGCCAAGCCAGACGTGCCGGTGTAACCACAGACCGCCGTCCATTGCGTGAATCATTCCCGCTCGGCATTTCCGGAACTCGCGCGCTCCGGACACGAACGTGACCTCACGCATACGGGACGCTCGCCGCTGCGGGTCAGGGTCCGTCGCGATGGAGAACTCAAAACCGTCCAGAATGACTCTACTGTTGCTGTTGTGCTACGTAAGAGGCGCGATGCTTACTGTTATTGACAGTGAATAACGCCTTCTGCAGTGGCCGACGCAAGCGGTGCTGCCTGACCGTAAAACACCGCGCAGGTAAGCGGAAAGGCCGCCGGGTGCGTGGACGTTGCCGACCAGCCACGACCATCCGCCTCGACGATGTTGATCGTCACGCCATTCGTGCTGCTGAAGCTCAGCGCACTCACGTTGCCGGCGTACGTCTCGTTGAAATAAAAATAGTCTTCCTGCATGGACGCGATGTTCTTCAAATCGCTCTTGAGCGACGCCGCGTACGCCTTGCCCTTGGTGTTCTGGAACTTGGGGATCGCCAGCGCCGCCAGAATACCGATGATCACCACGACAATCAACAGCTCAATCAGTGTGAATCCCTGACGCGTGCGGGACGGTCGCATGTGGCTACCTCGGGGTCGGGCCAGGACGACAGCGTCCGGGGTGTGGGAGCGGGATTCGAGCTCCCGCGATACCCTCTTTCATAGCAACCCGGGTGCCGCGCCCATTCCACCTCCCTAAACCATTACGAAACAATGGCTTAGGCGAATGCCCGCAAGGATCAATCCATGGGACGAGTCTCGCAGCGCCCACGAGTTCATGCAAAGTGCAAGACCGACCCCTTCGCGAAACGAGGCAAGTGACCACCCAATCACGACTTGGCGGCCACCCAGTCGTCGCCAACCCCCATCTCCACCAGTAACGGGACGTCGAGCGAGGCCGCCGCCTCCATTTCCCGCTTCACGAGCGCGGACAATGCCGTCTGCTCGCCAGCCGGCAATTCGAAGATCAGTTCGTCATGCACCTGCAGCAGCATCCGAGAGGCAAGCCCCTCGTGGGACAGCGACCGGTGCACCCGAATCATCGCGATTTTGATCAAATCGGCCGCCGACCCCTGAATCGGCGCATTCGCCGCCACCCGCTCGCCGAAGGCGCGCATGTTGTGGTTGCGCTCCTTGAGCTCCGGGATGTAACGACGACGGTGGAACAACGTCTCCACGTACCCCTTCGCCTTGGCCTCCACCACACACCGATCGAGGAACGCCTTCACCCCGGCAAACCGCTCGAAATACATGTCGATGAACGCCTTGGCTTCGGCCTGCGGGATCTTGAGCTGACGCGACAGCGCGTGCGCGCCCTGCCCGTAGATCGTGGCGAAGTTGATCGTCTTCGCCCGCGCCCGCATCTCGCCGGTCACGTCGCCCACGTCGACGCCGAATATGATCGCCGCTGTCTGCCGGTGGATGTCGCCACCCGCCTTGAACGCCGTCACGAAGGCCGGATCGCCCGACAGATGCGCCAGCAGCCGCAGTTCGATCTGTGAATAGTCGGCGCTGAGCAGCCGCCACCCTGGCCGCGGCACGAAGCCACGCCGGATCTCGCGGCCGAGCTCACGACGATTCGGAATGTTCTGCAGGTTCGGATCGGTCGACGACAAGCGACCGGTCGCCGCGACCGTCTGATTGAACGACGTATGCAACCGGTGATCGCGCGGATGCACCAGCTTCGGCAACGCATCGATATACGTGCCTTCGAGCTTGAAGATCTCGCGATACTCCATCAGCATCGTCGGCAGCGTGTGGCCCTCCTCCGCCAACTCCTGCAACACGCTCGCATCGGTGCTCGGTCCCGTCGCCGTCTTCTTCTTCACGGGCAGTCCGAGCGTGTCAAACAGAATCACGCGCAGCTGCGGATTGGAGTTGATGTTGAACTGCTGACCGGCTTCCGCGTAAATCAGCTGCTCGACCCGCTCGCGCTCACTCTGGAATCGCGTCTTGAGCGAGGCAAACCACTGCAGGTCGATCGCGATGCCCTCCCATTCCATGTCGGCCAGCACTTCCACCAACGGGACCTCGACGTCGCGAAACAGCGCGGACATGCCGTGACTGCCAAGCATCGGTTCGAGCCGTGCGCGCAATCGCATCGTGATGTCGACGTCCTCGCACGAGTAGTCGCGCGCGGCGTCCACCGGCACGACATCGAACGGCAGCTGATGGCGACCCTTGCCGCACAGCTGCTCGTACGCCGTCATCGTGTGACCGAGAAATTCGAGCGCGAGCAGGTCGAGTCCGTGCGAACGACGCCCGGGATCGAGCACGTAGCTGGCCAGCATGGTGTCGAACTCGAGTCCGGCCAACCGCACGCCGGCGCCCCGCAGCACGAGCACATCGTACTTGGCATTCTGCGCAAGCTTTTTGACGCCCACGTCTTCGAGCATCGCCCGCAACGGCGCCATCGCTTCACTGTGGAACGACGGCAAATTCACCGGCGGCTCCACGCCGGCGTTCAATCGCCGGCCCGCGATACCGGCATCGCCCGACAACAGAGCAAGGTTGCCACTGCCGTCTTCATGACGATGCGCGAACGGCAAGTAATACGCTTCGCCGGGCGCGACCGCGATGGACAAGCCCACCAGCGTGGCACGCATCGCGTCGATCGTATTCGGCGCGCCCGGCTCCGGCACCGTCTCCGTATCGAACGCGATGAAGGGCACCTCGCGCACGCGAGCCAGCAGCAACTCCAGCGCCGGCACCGTGTTTACCGTGACATACTGCGCATCGGCCAGCACCGGCACGCCGCTCGCGCTCATCACTTGCGGCAGTGCCGCCAAACGGCTCGGAGACGCCAGCGGAGGCACCCCCCAATCGGACGACACCGTCGGCGCGATCGCCGTCGGCGCGATCGCCGTCGGCGCACTCCCGCCAAGCTCTTTCAGCAACGACGTGAACTCGAGCTCGAGATACAAATGACGCAGCGCCTGCGTATCGGGCGCGCTGATGTGCAGCGAGGCCGGATCGAGGGCAATCGGTACGTCCTGGTGAATCGTGACCAGCTGTTTCGACAAGCGCGCTTCCGCTTCCTGCGCCAGTAGTGCTTCACGCGGCCGCTTCTTCGTGATCTCGTGTGCGTGCGCGATGATCTCTTCGAGTGCACCGAACTGCGCGATCAGTTCCTGCGCGCCCTTCTCACCGATGCCCTTCACACCCGGCACGTTATCCGACGAATCGCCTACCAGCGCGAGATAATCGATGACCCGATCAGGTGGCACGCCAAGCCGATCGTTCGCGTTCTCCACACCGACCCACTGCTCTTCCACACTGGCCGGACCGCCACGACCGGGATTGAGCAACCACACACCGGCCCGTACGAGCTGCTGGAAGTCCTTGTCCCCCGACACGATCACGACGTTGTAGCCGGCGTCCACCCCTTTCCGCGCCAGCGTGCCGATCACATCGTCGGCTTCGAAACCGGGCACGGCCAACACCGGGATGCGATACGCCGCGAGGAGCTGGTGGATGCGCTCGAGGCCCCGATCAAAGTCGGCCTGCAGTTCGTCCGTCAGCTTCTCGCGCGTGGCCTTGTACGCGGGATACAGATCGTCGCGGAACGTCGCGCCCGAATCGTGCACCCACCCCAGCAACTCGGGCTGGTGCGTGACCAGCAACCGCTTCAGAAACGTCGCGATCCCCCACGCGGCCGAGCTGTTTTCTCCGTGGCTCGTGATCAGCGGCCGCGTCATCAGCGCGAAGAACGCGCGGTAGATCAGCGCATACCCGTCGATCAGGAAGAGACGCGGTGCAGTGGGACGTTCCACCCCGCTCACCGCCGCAACACCATGCGACGACGGATCGCGTTATCGAGTTCCGCACGGCCCTGCGTGGACAGGCGCCAGCGTCCGAAACCGGTTTGATCGACGAACACGATCTGCACCCGAAGCTCGCGATACTCCCAGATCTGCTGACGCACGCGCGCGTTCGGATCGGTCATGCCGGTATCGACGATGTTGTCCGGATCACCGAGCGCGACGAACGCCGTGCCGCGATCGCTCAGCCAGCCCACCGGACCGTCGTCGCGGAAGCGAATGTTGGCCACCCGAATGCGACCGAAGTAGTCGCGCAGTCCCTCATTCTCCGCCGTACTGGGAATCGGATCGGTGGCCTTGAGAAACGCGGCCCACGCCTCGGGGCGCTGCGCCGGCGTGGCGTCACGCAACGTCTTGAGTCGGTCTGCCGACGTGAAGTAGCGCAAGTAGCCAAACATCTCGTCGAACGAGGCGATCGGCAGATCGTCGCCGAGGCTCACGAGCACGCGCGCGCGCGCGGTGTCGGCGCGTCCCGGGACGCTCACCAGCACGGTGTTGATGCCGATGCCCATCTTCGCCACGGGCACCCCATACGTGGTGCTGTGGCCCTCTCCACGCGTCGGGAGGTCGATATCCGTGTCGAACAGGCGGATGCCGCCGTCACCAATGATGCGCACATGCACCCTGGTCGGCGCGGCCGTGCCCACGGCGTCGAGATAGAGCGGCAGCACCGAATCCTGTCCGAACACCACCGTCGCGCGGGGACGGGCCATAATGCGCGGCAGCGAATCCGCCGTGCTCCGCGGAATCGCTTCGTACACCGGGAGCGGCGACCCGAGCATATCGGGCGAGAGACGCGGCACCTCGAGTTGCACTTCCTCCGAGGCGTTGCGAATGCTCGACTCATCTTTGATGCTGAGCGCCACGCTGTAGCGGCCCGGCGCCAGCTTGAGAAACTGCTGCCAGATAATGCTTTCGTCGGTGCGCGAGGTTTCGCGAAACGTCGGCACCAACACCTTCTCGGTCGATTCGATAACCGTCACCACCGTGGTGCCCTGTCGCACTTCGACGCGCGCGACGTAGCTCGCGGCATACCGCTCGCCCTGGCGCGTAAAGCCCAGGACGCGCGAGGGCAAGCTCAGTGCGAACAGCGTGAGGGTGCTGTCGGGGGTCGGCGATCGCAGAAACGACACCGACGACACGAACGGGATCGCCCCGGTGCCGGCAATGAGTCCCATGCTGCGATACAATCGCTGCATGTCGGCCGGCGAGCCGGGTACGCCGCCGGCGACCGCCGCCCCACCGGGTCCCGGAGGTGCAACGGCTGAGCCCGGTCCGACGGCAGGTCGTTTACCGGAGCACGCGGCCAGCATGGCCAACGTGGACGTGGCGGCAGCCACTGAACGAAGTCGAAGAGGCAAGGTGCGTGGGTTCACGAAATGCATGGTACCGTCCATGCAGACACAAAGTGCCCGCCGTGGTTGCTAATCACCCGCTAAAGCCGTGCCGATCATACGAACTGGTCACGGATTGCACTTTCTGTCTGGATCCTGCTTGCTGGTACCGCCGGTCGGCGTTACGTTCGCCCCGTGGCCATAGAGACGCTAGTCGGAACGACGCTGGCCGGCTATACAGTGCGTGGGAAAGTCGGCGAGGGCGGTACGTCTACCGTGTTTCGTGCCGATCATGCCACGCACGGTACAGTCGCCCTCAAGGTGCTGCGCGAGAAGCTGCAGCATGACAAGACCGCGGTCGCGCGATTTCTGCGCGAGGCGCAGTTTGGCGCACGGGTAGAACACCCGAACATTGTACGCACCCTAGACTACGGGCAATCGGACAGCGAGCGCTATTACCTCGCCATCGAATGGGCCGGGGGGGAAATCCTCGACAAGTTCGCGGAAAAGTCCGGACCGCTCTCGTCCAAGGAAGTCGCCGAAATCCTGTCGCAGATTTGCAGCGCCGTTCAGGCCGCCCACGATGTGGGCATCGTTCACCGCGACCTGAAGCCGGAAAACGTGATGTACGATCCGGCCACGCATCACGTGAAGCTGCTCGACTTCGGCATCGCCGCCGATACCGACGCCGCCCCCGACCAGCGTCTCACGCGCGCCGGCTTCTTCGTCGGCACGCTCATGTATGTGGCACCGGAAGCCCTTTCCGGCGAACTGGTTGGGCCAGCGGCCGATCAGTATTCCCTGGCCACGATCGCGTACTTCCTGCTTACCGGTCTGCTGCCCTACACCGGCAAGTCGCCTCGTGAGCTCTTTTCCCAGCTGCTCACCCAGCCGCCGGTCACGCTCAACAAAGCAAGGCCGAATCTGGCATTCCCGTTGGCCGTCGAGAACGTCGCCATGAAGGCGCTCTCCAAGCAGCCCGGCGATCGCTACCCAACGGTGAAAGACTTCTCTGAGGCCTTTCAGCTCGCCGCGCAGACCACCGCGATGGCCAGCGCCAGCAGCTCGTCGAGCGCAAACAGTACCATCAGCCAAGCCGCCAGTGTTGTTCCGGCCGGCGCTGATGGCGAGGACAAGGGTGGACTCTTCGGCAAAATGAAGGGCTTATTTCGACGCGGCTGATTACCCTGCTGGCCGAACGTTCGGCCAAGCGGGGCGAGTTCGTGCTGGCCTCCGGCCGCCGATCCACGTTGTACGTCGACTGCCGTCTCACCACCATGAGCCCCGAAGGGCAGCTGCTCATCGGGCGGGTCGGCCTCGCCGCCCTCCGCAAAACTGGTTGGCCCGTCGACTCCGTCGGCGGCCTCACCCTCGGCGCCGACCCGATCTCCTACGCGATCGCCCACGCCAGCGCGCTCGAAGCAGAAGCCGGAACCGGCGGAATGGTTCGGTCCTTTACCGTCCGCAAGGAAGCCAAGCAGCACGGTACCGGAAAGCTGATCGAAGGTCCTTTCCAGGCGGGCGACAAGGTCGTCGTCGTGGAAGACGTGATCACGACCGGGGGCTCAGCGCTCAAAGCCGTCGAAGCAATTCGCGCCGCCGGCGGTGAGATTCTGGGCGTTCTGGCACTGGTCGACCGCGAAGAAGGGGGCCGTGAAGCCCTCGAGGCGGCCGGGCTCAACGTGATCAGCCTGGCCACCGCCAGCGACCTCCTGCCGCTGATCGCACCGGCTACGTCGGACCTGAGACCGCGCTGATACCGCGCTGATACCGCGCTCGGTCGTGGGGCGTCTGATAAACGTATGCACACGCCCAGCGCCGACTCCCAGTACCAGACGCTCTTCGACGAAGAGCGCGCCAAGGACATCGCCACCTTCCGAATCGCCGCCAAACGGCGATTCTGGAGCACCATCTTCATCGCGGGTGTGCTCATTGCCGGCCTTAAACTCGGGCTCGCGGATGTGTCGTTGCCAGCCGTGCTCGCGATGTTCTGCACCGCCATTGCTGCCAACTGGGGGCTCGCGGCCATCGGCGCCTCAACCCGGTGGTATCGGAAATGGTTCAAGTACGTCTTCGCCGTGTTCGACACCGTGCTCATCAGCGGCGTGGTTTATCTCTTCGGATCACCGGCGCTGGTGCTCACCTACATCCTGGCGATCGTTCCCTACTCGTTCGATCGCGGACCCGCCCTCGGCTATCTCACCACGCTCTCGTCGGCCGTCGGATTTCTGATCGCGAGCTACGCCTACGCACAGGCCCGCCCCGCCGACGCTGCGCCGTGGCCGCAGGTGTTGCTCGCCGCCGTGATGCTGGTGGTCGTGGCGCAGCAGGTGATTCAGATGCCGTCTCAGCTCTTCACCCGCATTCGTCGCACGCGCGAACGCATGGCGCAGGTGGAACGCGGGGAGCTGCAGGCCCGGGCCGACGCCCGTCATGCCGACGAACTCGGGTTCCTCGAGATGAGCTTCAATCGCATGCTCGACGAACTCACGCTGCTGATCGACACGATGCAACGCGAGGCCGATGAACTCGCGGCGGTCGCCACGCAAGTGCACGGTGCCGCCAGCGTCATGCAGCGCCGCGCGGGCAACGTGGCATCGGGTGCGAGCGCACTCAGCGATGAGCTGGTGCATCAGCGTGAGCGCGCGCGCGATGGCGTGCTCTCCAGCCAGGATGCACGGCGCACCGCCGACACCACGCTGCAGACCGCGGCGTCCACGGCCACGGATGCGCACCAGGTTGATCGCGCCGCCACCGCGAGCCGAGAGGCGATCGAACGCGCGGCGCAGACCTTGTTACGGGTTGGCAGCGATGTGAATGCGACGGCCGAGCAAGTGCGACGGCTGGCGCCCGCGTCAGAGCAGGTCGGCGAGTTCGTGGCCACGGTGACACGCATTGCCCGTCAGACCAATCTGCTGGCCCTCAATGCGGCTATCGAAGCCTCGCGCGCCGGAGACGAAGGACTGGGCTTCGCGGTCGTGGCTGACGAGATCCGTACGCTCGCCGTGGAAAGTGCGCAGGCGGCCAAGCGCATCGCGGCGACGGTACAGCACGTGCGCGAGGACATCGACGCCGCCGTCCGGTCGATGGACACCACCGCCGATGACGTGGCCGGCGCCGGGCACATTGCGCGAGACGCCACGCAGGCGCTGTCGGCCCTGATGAGCGGCATCGGACGCATTGCGTATCAAAGCGACGAGGTGGCCGCGCTGGCGCACACGCAGGCACAGCTGTCGGCCGGCGTGGCGGAAGCCTTCGAAGCCCTCGACACGTCGGCTGAGCGCGCGGCGCTTGGTGCGCGCACCGCCGCCGATGCATCGATCGCGCAACGCGCGAGCATCGAGGAATTGTCACGCAGCGCCGCGCAGCTGTCGCAAACGGCCGCCCGCATGCGCGCCGTCGCGCTGCGTCATACTAGTACTGCGACCGGTTAAAGAGTAGGTAAGCAGAGGGTCGGAGAATCCGGGCGGCTCCTATCCGTGCAGGTATGCCCAGAGCCTCTCGCGGTGGGCGATGGGCTTGAGGCCGTGAGTGGTGGGTAATGGGTGGGGGGTTTGATCGGCTGCGGTGGTGGCGACCGACAGATCGCTACTGCCAGGCACTGCTTCACCGCGGATTACACGGATCGCACGCGAATGTGCTCCGGGTTGACGACACGCTCCGGCGCGAGTTCGACGGATCCGGGTTTTGTTGTTGAACAACGAAAAGCGAACTGCTCTACGCCAACGATCCTTGGCGTGCGTGTTCGTGAGCTTATCCGTGTCGTTT
>JANLVC010000183.1:0-10780 GCA_031363815.1 Gemmatimonadota bacterium | reverse complement strand
CCTGAATGATCGTGCCGAACACGAAGCCGGCCAGCAGATACGACACCAGCGCATATAGCTGGCGCATGCCCATCGCGAACAGCACGGCGAACGTGACGACACCAGCGGTCACGGGCCAGGTGAACTGCCGTTTGAGATTCGCCGTTGAGGCGCGACGCCAGGCGATCAGCGGGCCGATGCCGGTTAGTGCCAGCAGCAGCAATCCAAGCGGGCCATTGACCGCGTTGAAGAACGGCGGGCCGACCGTGATCTTGTCGCCCTTCACCCACTCGCTAAGAATCGGGAAGAGCACCCCCCAGAGCGTGGCGAAGCAGATGCCCACGAGCACGAGATTGTTATACAGGAATGCCGCCTCGCGGCTCACCATGCTTTCGAGTTCGGCGTTTGCCTGCAGATCGTTCAGGCGCGTGGACACGAGATATGCCGTGCCTACAGCAACGACGATGAGAAAGCCAAGGAACCAGTCGCCGACGGGCGACTGCGCAAAGGCGTGCACGCTCTCGATGATGCCGCTGCGCGTGATGAAGGTGCCGAGGATTGTCAGCAGGAACGACATCGCCACCAGCGTCACGTTCCATTTGCGCAGCATGCCGCGCTTTTCCTGGATCATGATGCTGTGCAGGAACGCGGTGGTCGTGAGCCATGGCAAAAACGACGAGTTCTCGACGGCGTCCCACGCCCAGTAACCTGCCCAGCCGAGTTCGACGTACGCCCACCACATGCCGAGCACGATGCCGATGGTAAGGAAAAACCAGGACAGCAGCGCCCAGCGACGGACGGCGCCCAACCACTGCGCGTCGAGTTGCCGTGTCACGAGGGCACCGATCGCGAAGGCGAAGGGGATCGCCGTGCCAACCAGGCCGAGATAGAGCATGGGCGGATGGATCGCCATGCCAGGATTCTGCAGCTGCGGATTCATGCCGCGTCCTTCGGGCGGAATCCAGTCGAGACGCTCGTACGGATTGGCGCCGAAGCACATCGCCATCAGGAAGAACAGGCAGATAATACCTAAGGTTCCGGTGACGTACGGCATCATGGCGCGATTCGTTCTGCGGTTCGTGAACACCGCAATTGCCGAATACGTCGTCAAGATCAGCGCCCAGAAGAGCATCGATCCGGACTGCCCCGCCCAGAAGGCGGTAAACGTATAGATCTTGGGGAGATTCGAGCTCGTATACGACGCGACGAACTTGATCGAGAAGTCGTGCAGGAAGAGCGCGGTCCACAACCCGATCGATGCGAGCAGCGTGAATCCGAAGGTCGCGTACAGCGCCCGCTCCCCACTCTTCACCAGATCGGGGCGCCCCTGCAGGCCCCCGGAGAACGACACGGTGGTCGTCCAGGCCGCCATCAGCAGGGCGACCCAGAGCGACAGTTCACCTATGAGAATCATGTTGCCTCGCGCTCACGCGCAGGCGCGCAACAACTAGGCGCGCGGGGTGGCCGGCATGCCCTGCTTGTAGCCGGGCGTGTCCTTGTATTTCTCGGGAGCGTTCTCATAGCGCGACGCGCACTTGGCCAGCAACGTAGTGGCCTGGAAGGTGCCGTTGGCGTCGAGTCGGCCTTCGACCACCACGTCGACCCCATCGGTGAACGTGTCGGGCGCAATACCACGGTACTGGACGTCGTACGTCTTTGTGCCGTCCGTCATCTTAAACGTGAGTGACCGCCCGGACGGTTCGCGTACGATGGTGCCGATTACGACGCGCGCGCCGACCTTTACGCCCGTGTTCACGAAGCGCGGGTTGTCGGAGACTTTGCTGGCGAGCTCGCCCGGCGTCAGATAATAGGTGGCCGTCTCGTCGATCGAGCTGGCCATCAGATATCCGGCGGTGCCAAGCACCAGCACGCCGCCGAACAGAAATTTATTTCGAGCTTTCACGGGACCCGTCCTCGTCGTCCGGATGGTGTCTGTAGAAGATAGCGATGGGACAGTCAGGCGTCACCCATGCAGGGAATGACATCAAGGATGTCAGGGTGCCCGATCGGTGTCGCGACCCTCCGTGTCGCGAGCCTCCGTGTCGCGAGCCCACGAAAGCGCACCGCGGACCGCGCGACGCCATCCCGCGTAGCCGGCGGAAGCCGTAGCGTCACCGGTTGGGGTGAACCGCGTGAAATGCCGTCCAGCCAGAAACTCGTCACCGTTGGCCCAGAGCCCCGCGGCCAGCCCGGCCAGCCCCGCGGCACCCAGGGCCGTGGTCTCCAGGATGTCAGGACGCTCCACCGGCACACCAAGCACATCGGCTTGGAACTGCATGAGCCAGTCGTTGGCGGTCGCGCCGCCGTCAACCCGTAGGCGATCGAAGGGGACGCCACCCTGGGTACGCATGTCACCCAGCACATCGTGGGTGGCGTAGGCCATGGCCTCCAGCGCGGCGCGTGCGAAGTGCGCGCGGGTGGTCCCGCGCGTGAGTCCGACGATCGTGCCTCGGGCGTTCGGCTCCCAGTCGGGCGCACCCAGCCCCACCAGCGCCGGCACGAAGTACACGCCCTCATTGCTCGGCAGCGAGCGCGCCAACCCCTCGGTCTCGCTACTGGTGGCAATGATCCCGAGTCCATCGCGAAGCCACTGCACCGCCGCGCCGGCAATGAAGATGGACGCCTCCAGCGCATAGACCGGCGCCCCCCGTTCACCACAGGCGATCGTGGTGAGCAGGCCGGTGGCACTGTGCGGACGCACGGTGCCGGTGTTCAGCAGCAGGAACGCCCCGGTGCCGTACGTATTCTTGCCACTTCCGGAATGCCAGCCGCCCTGTCCAAAGAGGGCCGCCTGCTGGTCGCCGGCGATGCCCATAATTGGGATTTCGTGACCGAGCACGGATGGAATGGCCATGCCGATGAAGCCGCTGGAGGGGACAATGCGCGGCAGTATATCAGCGGGCACGTCGAACAGTGCGCACAGCTCGGGCGACCAGGCGTGCGTGCCAAGATCGTAGAGCATCGTGCGTGACGCGTTGGTGTGATCGGTGACATGTGAGGCACCGCCGGTGAGATGCCACACCAGCCAACTGTCGATGGTGCCCGCGGCAAGCTCCCCGCGCGCCGCACGCTGGCGCATGCCCGGCTGCTGCAACAACCATTCGAGCTTCGTGGCGCTGAAGTAGGGATCGGTGACGAGTCCCGTTTTCTCGGCGATCATCGCCGCCTGCGGGGCGAGCTCGAGACAACGATCGGCGGTGCGACGATCCTGCCATACAATCGCGCGATGCACGGCGCGTCCGGTGGCGCGCTCCCACACGACGATCGTTTCACGTTGATTCGTGATGCCGATGGCGATGGGGTCCACCCCGGCGTCGGCGATCGCTTCACGGGCGGCGGCAACGGTGCGATCGAGAATCTCGTGCGCGTCGTGCTCCACCCATCCCGGCGCCGGATAGTGTTGGGTGATTTCGCGGTACGCACGTCCTAGGATGCGTCCGTTCTTTCCGATCACGAGGCAGGTCGTGCCCGTCGTGCCCTGATCGATGGCGAGTACGCACGTCATACGCAGTTCATACGCCGGTGACTCCGGAAAAGGGCGGCTTCACGAAGCCGCGATCGGTGAGATATCCGCTAACCAGCTCGTGCGGCGTGACGTCGAAGGCGGGATTCCATACCCCCACGCCAACGGGAAGGTCGCCCAGCTCGTCGGCGTGCCTATGCTCGATCTCGATGTCGGCACCGGTCTGGGTGGCCGGATCGATGGTGCTCCACGGCGCCGCCACATAGAACGGAATGCCGTGCGTGCGGGCCGCCAGCGCCACGCCGTAGGTGCCGATCTTATTGGCGACATCGCCATTGGCCGTAATCCGATCCGCGCCGACGAGGACCAGATCGACCGCGCCACTGCGCAGCAACGAGGCCGCCGCACCATCGGGAAGCACAGACACGGCAATGCCCGCGCGCTGCAGCTCCCAAGCGGTGAGCCGAGCGCCCTGACGCAACGGACGCGTTTCGTTGGCGTACACGTGCACCCGACGCCCTGCGCGGTGGGCGAGGTGCACCGGCGCCAGCGCGGTCCCGATGCCGGCCGTGGCAAGCGAGCCCGCATTGCAGTGGGTGAGCACCCGCGCCCCGTCGGGAATGATCTCCAGGCCGAACCGACCGATCGCGTCGCACATGGCGACGTCCTCAGACCGGATGGCTTCGGCGTCGGCACGGAGGGCAGCGAGCAAGGCGGCATCTCCCACGACCTCAGCGACTGTCAGCAGACGTCGAACGGCCCACGCCAGATTCACGGCCGTGGGGCGCGATGCGATGAGCCGTTCGGCGTAGCGCGCCAACAGCTCCCGGGCTCGCACACCCCGGCCCTCACTTTCGTGCTCAAGCGCGACCACCAGCCCGATGGCAGCGGCCACACCGATGGCTGGCGCGCCGCGAACGGCGAGGGTGCGGATCGCGTCGATCACCTCGTCGAGCGTGACGAGATCCCGCAGCACCACGGCGCCGGGGAGATGACGTTGATCGAGAATGCGGAGGGCGCGATGGTCAGGGGACCATCCGACAGCGAAGTGGGGAAGCACGGGCCAAACGTAGCCGACCGGAGCGTCGATGCCAGCGTCCCGTGTAGATTTCCGCTTTCCCATGTTCACCCCGCTCCGCACCCGTGAGCCATGTCTTATCAGTTCCTGACCTTCGACGTCTCCGACCGCATCGCCACGATTACGGTCAACCGTCCGGACAAGCTGAACGCCCTCAACGATGCCACGATCGCCGAACTCGGCGTCGCCATCGATGAAGCCAACGCACGCGACGACGTGGGCGCGGTCCTGCTTACCGGCGCCGGCCGAGCATTCGTGGCTGGCGCGGACATCTCGGAGCTGGAAAGCCAGTCGCCACTGGAAGCCCAGCGTCGCGCCCGCGCGGGTCAGGTGATTTTCCGGCGCTTTGAAACGAGCCCCAAGCCCACCATCGCGGCGATCAACGGCTTTGCGCTCGGCGGCGGCTGCGAGCTGGCGATGGCGTGCCACCTGCGCATCGCGAGTGAGAAGGCCAAGCTGGGTCAGCCGGAAGCGAAGCTGGGCATCGTGCCGGGCTATGGTGGCACGCAGCGACTTCCCCGCTTGATCGGTCGTGGGGCGGCGCTCCGCCTGCTGCTGACCGGCGACATGATC
This sequence comes from Gemmatimonadota bacterium, assembly GCA_031363815.1. GTDB lineage: Bacteria > Gemmatimonadota > Gemmatimonadetes > Gemmatimonadales > Gemmatimonadaceae > Gemmatimonas. The sequence continues at coordinate 5,687 of JANLVC010000183.1, read as the reverse complement.
GATGCCGGCGAAGCGCACCGACTCGGCTTGGTGGATCAGGTCACAACGCCAGACGAGCTGATTCCCACCGTGCGCGCCGTACTCGCGACCATGCTGGCCAACGCGCCGCTGGCGATCGCCGGCTGCATCGAAGCAGTGAACCGCGGTCAGGACGTGCCGCTGGAAGAAGGATGCACGATTGAGTCCGACTTCTTCGGCCTGCTGTCCAGCACCGCCGACATGAAGGAAGGGATGCGCGCGTTCCTCGAGAAGCGCACTCCTCAGTTCACCGGGCGCTGACCGCGCCGACGACGTGCTCGCCCGCTTGATCGCCAAGGACTTCCGCAACTTCACGCAGCTCGACCTCGAGATTCCCTCGACCGGGCTGGTGGTGATTGGCGAGAACGGGCACGGCAAAACCAACCTGCTCGAAGCGGTCGCGTATCTCGCCCTGCTGCGATCCTTCCGCGGGGCGCGGGATGCCGACGTGGTGCGCTTCGGCGCGCCGGCGTTTCACGTGCGCGCCGAACTCACCCACCCGTCGGCGTTCAACGTGGTGTCCGTCGGCTTCGAGCGCAGCACGCGACGCAAGCGCGCCGCGCTTGACGGCGTGGAACAGCCGCGACTCACCAATGCGCTCGGTTCGGTCCCGTCGGTGGAATTTTCACCGGCCGATGTGGCGCTGGTGGCCGGTGGACCGAGTGCGCGGCGGCACTATCTCGACGTCATGCTCGCGCTGTCATCGCGTGCGTACTTGCAGGCGCTGCAGGGGTACCGAGCGGCCCTGCTGCGACGCAACGCGGCCCTTCGTTCGGCGCAGCGCGACGGCGCCCGCAGTGGCGAGCACGACGCACGGGTGAGCGTATGGGAGCCGGCGATGGCGGAGCACGGCGGCTTCGTGGCGGCCACGCGGCACGCGTTCGTGCGCGATCACGCGGAGCGATTCACGCAGCTCTCGGCCGCGATCGGCGAGCGCCAGACCGTGGCGATGAAATACGCGGCGACCGGCGGCGAAACGACGGAGGAACAACTCACGAGCGCGGCCGCGCAGGCCGACGCCTATCGGCGGGCGTATGCGCAGCAGCGTTCGCAGGAGTTGCGTCGTGGCATCACGCTGGTGGGGCCGCACCGTGATGATCTGCAACTGCTGTTGGGTGGCCGAGAGTTGCGCACCTTCGGATCGGCGGGGCAACAGCGCAGTGCGGCGATCGCGCTGCGGCTGCTGGAGCTGACGACGCTGCGTGATGCCGTAGGCTATCCGCCGCTGTTGCTGCTGGATGATCCCTTTGCCGAGCTTGACCTCGGACGGGCGGGGCGTGTGCTGGCATTACTGGAAGACGCGGGTGCTTCGCAAGTGTTGTTGGCGGTACCACGGGTGGAAGACATTCCGGCGGCGTTTACGCGCCTCGAGCAGCGGTCCATGTGCGACGGCGCCTTGCAGCCGTTCGCGAGGAACACATGAGTTCCGATCCGAAGAAGCGCGCACCCGCCAAACTTGGCGATGTGCTCGCGTCGGTGCTGCAGCACGCGGGGCTGACCGACCGCGTGGCGCAGGCGGCCGTGATCCCGGAATGGCCGTCGCTGGTTGGTGCGCAGATCGCGACCGTGACGGAGCCGTTGCTGCTGCAGCAGGACGGTACGCTGGTGGTGATGGTCAAAACGCACGCGTGGATGCAGGAGCTCACGTTCCTGGAGCCCGAACTGCTGCGGTCGCTGAACCGGGACCCGTCGCGCCCACCGGTAACCCGACTGCGCTGGATGCTGCAGCGCTGAGCCCGCTCCACCCGCAAACCGTTTAAGCACAACGACTTGCGATAAAACGGACAAGTTGCTTGCCGAGCTCGGATCGAGTACATTTAGGGGTTGTGTTTGCAGGCCAGTGAAGTGGCCGCAGCAGTTCATTTTTTCGGGACATCCCCACCTCATGGCGAATAGCAGCGAACAGCCCGAGAACGGGTACGGCGCGAACAGCATCACCGTTCTCAAGGGGCTCGAAGCGGTCCGCAAGCGCCCCGGCATGTACATCGGGTCCACGTCGGCGCGCGGCCTGCACCACCTCGTGTACGAAGTGGTGGACAACTCGATCGACGAAGCGCTGGCCGGCCATGCCGACCGTGTGCACGTGGTGATTCACGCGGATGATTCGATTTCCGTTGAGGACAACGGTCGTGGTATACCCGTGGACATGCACCCCATCGAGAAGATGCCGGGCGTTGAGCTTGCCATGACGGTGCTGCACGCCGGCGGCAAGTTCGACAAGGACACGTACAAGGTCTCCGGCGGCCTCCACGGTGTCGGCGTGTCGGTCGTGAACGCCCTGTCGAAGCACCTCAAGGTGTGGATCAAGCGCGACGGCAAGGAGCATTACATGGACTTCGCGCGTGGAATCACGCAGACGAAGCTCCAGGTAGTGCGCAGCGTGGCGGCGAAGGAAACGGGCACGCGCGTGTGGTTCAAGCCAGACGAGGAGATCTTCCAGGAGACGCTGCGCTACGAATGGGCCACGCTCGCCAGCCGTCTCCGCGAGCTCGCGTATCTGAACAAGGGTATTCAGATCACGCTGCGCGATGAGCGTCCCGACGAAATGAAAGACGGCCAGGCTCGTGAAGAGGTGTTTTTCGCGCGTGGCGGCCTCAAGGAGTTCGTGACGTACTTGATTGGCAACAAGAAGCCGTTGCACCAGGACGTGGTGTACATCGACACCACGCGCGATGACATCGGCATCGAGATGGCACTGCAGTACAACGACAGCTACGCCGAGAACGTGTTCTCGTTTGTGAACAACATCAACACGCACGAAGGCGGCACGCACCTGACCGGCTTCAAGAGCGCGCTGACGACGGTGATCAACAAGTACATCCAGGAAAAGTCGACGCTCAACAAGAAGGACAAGGAAACGCGCTTGTCCGGCGACGACGTGCGTGAAGGTCTCACGGCCGTGCTGTCGATCAAGGTGCTGGAGCCGCAGTTCGAAGGGCAGACCAAGACCAAGCTCGGCAACTCGGAAGTTGAAGGCGCGGTGCGCAGCGTATTGAACGAGCTGCTTTCGCAGTACCTCGACGAGAATCCGAAGTCAGCCAACATCATCATCGACAAGGCGATGTCGGCAGCGCGGGCGCGTGAAGCGGCGCGCAAGGCGCGTGACCTCACGCGCAAGAAGTCGGCGCTCGACGTGGCCAACCTCCCCGGCAAGCTGGCCGACTGCTCACTCTCCGACCCCGCGCTCTGCGAGATCTATCTCGTAGAGGGTGACTCGGCCGGCGGTTCCGCCAAGCAGGGACGCAAGCGCGACTTCCAAGCGATTTTGCCGCTGCGCGGCAAGATCATCAACGTGGAGAAGGCCCGCTTCGACAAAGTGCTGAACAATGAAGAAATCCGGACGATCATCACGGCAATCGGTTCGGGCATCAAGGAAGAGTTCGACCTCGCGAAGACGCGCTACCACAAGATTATCATCATGACCGACGCCGACGTGGACGGCGCGCACATTCGCACGCTGCTGCTCACGTTCTTCTTCCGTCAGATGCCGGAGCTGATCGACGCCGGGTACATGTATATCGCCCAGCCACCCCTGTATCGCGTGGCCAAGGGCAAGGAAGAGTATTACGCCTACACCGAGAAGGAGCGCGACGGCTACGTGGAGCGGCTCGGTGGTCCCGAAGGCCGCGGCAACATCATGATCCAGCGCTACAAGGGTCTTGGCGAGATGAACCCTGAGCAGCTTTGGAAAACGACGATGGATCCGGAAACGCGCACCATGTTCCGCGTGACCATGGACGACGCCGTGCTCGCCGACCAGACGTTCCAGACGCTCATGGGCGACGAAGTCGAACCGCGGCGGTTGTTCATCGAAGCGAATGCGAGATTCGTGAGTAATCTCGACATCTAGTGACCTTTGATCGCTAGCGCTTACGCAAAACCCGGCACTCACGTGAGTGTCGGGTTTTGCGTTTAAGTCGCGAGTCGTGAGTTCCAAGCGAGAAGAAGCCCGTCACTGAACCCCATCTTGCTACCTCTGCTATCTACCGCTCGAGCGAAATCGCTACGGGCGCTTATCTACGACCAGAACAAGGACCCCCGATGGCGTTGAGCCATCTTTCTTTTTGGCTAGAAGTTGTTTGTAGCGCGGGGAGAGCACGGCTCGCGCGTTCGCTTCAGCGCTTGCCGTATCCGGTGCGAAGACGCTGCGCGGGCGAGGCAGCACCAGCAGCAGCTTGCCATCGGGGAACGCGTCACGGTGGTCTCGAAAAACCACGATCATCGCTCGCCGAACGATTTCGAGCTCCTGGTCGGAACTACGAGTAGGATTGACACGAACTGCCGGCCATCCCTTCACAGAAAAGTCCACGACAGCCATCGTTGTGTCCGGCAATCCATCGTCTCCCGATAGCCGATACCAAAACGACTTCGATGCACCTTTCTGTGAGACCGCTGGGGTCTGCGCCGCAACGCTTGTTGAGACTCCGAAGAAGCCCATCACCAAGACCGCACGGCGAAGCGTCGGCAGAATCCTTGAGCTTGTCGTAATCACTGTACCAAGCCTCCGCAAATAGAGAATAAGAATAGTGTTCGTACGATCTCGCCAGTATTCGGGTCAGACCAGACCCCGTAGTAGTGCACGCAATCACTCGCTCCCCCTCCCCCTCCACCACTCCCGCCCCCGCCCCCGCCTGGTTCCAAACACGCCGGCGCTTTGAACCTCGAGAGAAAAGAAGGCTTGACTACCTCGCCAATCCGAAATTGGTGAGGTCTGCAATGTGAGCGGACCACCGGTTACAGATGCACCCCAGAATCCAAACCACCACGCGCGATGCTGTACAGTCCCGCCGACCTCAACGCTGCACGGAACCTCCAGCTCATCCGAGTAGACGAGCTCCTTCTTGAAGCACAAGCCCTGCGTATTTCCCGCACCTTCTTCGAGGCACGTCTCCGTCTTCTCCGCAGTGAACGGTGGACTGGCGGCTCCATCGTTCACCAGCGATATGATTTGCTCCGATCCGTTCCATAAACCGGTGTGTCGTACTCCGAGTGTGACCACACAGCCGTGGTTCGGCAGGTCACAGACAGTGCTGGTGAACGCCGCACTCTTTGTGTCAATCGACGCCTTGAAGGCGGAATCGTCTGGATACAATTCGCCGTTGACGTCGGGATACAACGTCCGGCTTGGGATACTTGGTGGGCGGAGCGAAAGATCCTCTTCAGAAAGGCCTGTCGCTGGTGCATCCTGACAGCCAATGAGAAGGAAAAGCGTGGCCACGAAGCGAAGATTAGACAAAGGTCCTCCGTAATGATTGGTCACTGGATTCGCCGCATTTCGATCAGTTTATCGAGCGGGGCGAGACATCTTCTCCGACGTCAAATCGTCGATTACTTCTGCGAGTTCAATCGGAGCTGCTGGATACGGGGGGGAGCGCAATGTCAAGGATAGATTTGCGGAGTATTCAGCATGGGGTTTGCAAGCACGTTAGGCGCCGCGAATTGTCACTCGCGAGCCAAACCTTTTGATCGTCGTCGGCGACTCACGCTAGTACTGCGACCGCTTAGCGAGTGGCTTTTATAACCGAACCTCCGGCGCGCGTCTTGGCGGGTGAAGCGCCACGTACTCGTGGTGCGGAGGCAGTACGAGAGGCTCTGGGCTTGGCGCGTGAGGCCGTGGGTTTTGGATTCTGGGTAATTCCGCTCGCGATTCGGCGAGATCACAACAGCAT
>JANLVC010000068.1:0-8314 GCA_031363815.1 Gemmatimonadota bacterium | reverse complement strand
CATTTATGGTCATTCATTGAACTTGTTGCTAACATCGGCGGGCGGCAGTTTCAAGTCATGAACGCGATCGTCGCCTCCCCTGCTCGTGCCGCCGTGAAACCGTGGACCGGCACTGTCCAACTGATCGGCGTTCCCATGGACCTCGGCGCTAGCCGCCGCGGCGTGGATATGGGCCCGTCGGCGATGCGCCTCTCCAGTCTCACCGCGCAACTCGAACGACTCGGGCTCACGGTGCAGGACGCCGGCAATGTCGAGGTGCCCGATCGCACACCACTCGAGCATGCACCACGCGCTGCGCTCGATGCGATCACCGAAGTGTGCATTGATCTCGCCGAACGCACCGCGAACGCCGTGCGCGCTGGCATCCGTCCGCTGGTGCTTGGTGGCGACCACTCGCTGGCCGCCGGCTCGGTGGCCGGCACCGCCACCGCACTCGCCGAACGCGGTCAGCGCGTGGGACTCATCTGGCTCGACGCGCACGCCGATCTGAACACACCGCAGTCGAGCCTCAGCGGCAACGTGCACGGCATGCCGGTGGCCCACTTGCTGGGCTTCGGGTATCGGCGCCTGCGTCAGCTCTCCTCGGCAGTGCCGGCCGTGAGTCCGGAGCATCTCGTGTACGTGGGGCTGCGCGATCTCGACGAGGCCGAGAAGGCCATGATCCGAGAGCTCGGCCTGCATGCGTACACCATGCGCGACATCGACGAGCGCGGCCTGCGCGCGGTGATGGACGAAGCGATGAGCATCGCCACCACCGGCACCGGCGGCGTGCATCTGTCGTGCGATGCCGACTGGGTCGATCCCGCCGACGCGCCGGGCGTCGGCACGCCCGTTCGCGGCGGCGCCACCCTGCGCGAAGCACACCTCGCGATGGAGATCGTGCACGACTCCGGGGCGATGGTGGCGATGGACCTGGTGGAGATCAACCCGATTCTCGACCGACAAAACCAAACCGCCGAGCTGTGCGCCGAGTTGATCGCGAGCGCGTTCGGCCGTCGAATTCTCTGAACACCGCGCTGCAAAAGGGGCACGAGAACACCATGACGCCAACCACGATGACCGCCACCGATGCACTGATCGCCCGCGAAGACGCGTGGGGCGCGCACAACTATCACCCGCTCGATCTGGTCATCGATCATGCCGAAGGCGCGTGGGTGACCGACGTGGAAGGCAAGCGGTATCTCGATTGCCTCAGCTCCTACTCGGCGGTGAATCAAGGGCATTGTCATCCGCGCATACTGGCCACGTTGGTGCAGCAGGCCTCGCGCGTGACGCTCACGTCGCGCGCGTTCCGCAACGATCAGCTGGGCCCGTTCTGCGAAGAACTCGCGCAGCTGTGCGGCATGGAGATGGTGTTGCCCATGAACACCGGCGCCGAAGCGGTAGAAACGGCGATCAAAGCGGCGCGTCGCTGGGGCTATCGCACGAAAGGTATTCCCGACGGGCAAGCCACGATCATCGCCTTTGAGAACAACTTTCACGGACGCACGACCACCATCGTCGGCTTCTCGTCGGAGGCGTCGTACAAAGCCGATTTCGGGCCGTTCACCCCGGGATTCGTGCTCGTGCCCTTTGGCGATGTCGACGCCGTGCGCGCCGCGATGACGGCGCATACGTGCGCGGTGCTGATCGAGCCGATTCAGTGCGAAGCCGGCGTGCTCATACCGCCCGACGGATTCCTGGCGGAGCTCTCGGCGTTGTGCACCGATCAGCGCGTGCTGCTGATTGCCGATGAAATCCAGACGGCACTTGGCCGCACCGGCAAAATGTTCGCCTGCGACCATGACGGCGTGACACCCGACATGTACGTGCTCGGCAAGGCGCTGTCCGGCGGCTTCTATCCGGTGTCGGCGGTGGTCTCACGTCGCGACGTGCTCGGCGTGTTCGGCCCCGGATCACATGGCAGCACGTTCGGCGGCAATCCCTTGGGCTGCGCGGTCGCCCGCACCGCGCTGCGCGTGCTGCAAGACGAGCATTTGGTAGAGCGCTCGGCCGAGCAGGGGGCGTGGTTTTTGGAGCAGGTGCGTACGCTGCGTCATCCCGCCATCAAAGCCGTGCGCGGACGCGGTTTGATGATTGCCATCGAACTGCACGAGAAGGCACGCCCGTATTGCGAAGCGCTGAAAACGCGCGGCATGCTGTGCAAGGAAACGCACGACACCGTGATACGCCTGTCGCCGCCGCTGGTGGTGAGTCGTGACGATCTCGCGTGGGCGGTGGAGCAGCTCAAGGCGGTGTTCGCACACTGACAACTCACTACTGTGGTCCCGACTCCTCGACCGGCTCGAGCGTCTGCACCTCTGCCAGCGTCTGGCTGCGAGCGAACTCGATGCGATCCATGCGCTTCCGGAACTGCCCGGTGGCATAGTCGACAAACGACTCCGGCTGCAGACCGAAGGGCCGGTTGTCCGGAGGATAGGCGGCAAACGCCTCGTTGATGATCTCGATCGCGGGCGCCAGCAGTTCGTCCATGCGCTGCGTGATCGCGTTCCAGACCACGTCGCCATGTTCCGCCACCAGCCGCGACAGCAGATAGATGCCGTACGCGAGATGTCGCGACTCGTCGGCCTTCAGCAAGGTGGCGACGCGCTGCATACCCGGCATGATGCCACGCGAGGCCAGCACGCGATGATAGAGGTGGTAGCCTGTCTCGGCCAGCACCCCTTCCACGATCAAGTTGTACGTCACTGATGCGCGCGCCTGCGCGACCGGCGAGCAATCGGTGCGCAACCGCCCCATTGCCGTAGGCAGTTCCTCGGCGAAGATCGTGCGATAGCTGGCCGTGTGATAGTGCGTGAGATCGTAGTGCGCGCCGGCCACTTGGTCGAAGAAGCGTCGAAACGCCTCGACGTGCTTGGCTTCTTCCCAGAGAAAACTGGTGAGGTAGAGTTGCTCCTCGAGTCGTCCCTCCTGCGCGATCACATCGAGCAACGGCAGGATATCGAGCGTCACGCATTCCTCACCGGCCTGAAAGAGTGCCGTGAGGCGCAACAGCAGATCCTGTTCGTCGGGGGCAAGCTGCTGCCAGTCCAGCCGATCCTGCGCGAAATCGATATCAGCGGGATTCCAGATGCCCAGCCGCTTCGCCTTCTCCCACAGGCGCATCGGGAACAGGTCGTAGCGCAAGCCGGTCGCGCTCGTACTCTGCAGCGGTTGCGAGCGTCCGGCAATGCGCTCTGCTGGAACACCGGATGTCACGGAAGGCTCGCCCTCCGCCTGCACCGCTTCGAACGCCGTGCGATCGACGCCTTGCGCCACGCGTACCAGCTCCGACGCCGCCTGTGCGTGCGGCATCAAGGCACCCACCGACCCCTTCAGCACTTTGAGTTTGCCGCGCACGATGGCCATCGTTGGCGCGATGCGCCCTGTGAGCAGCATTTCCCACCCCTCGCGGTCGGCCGACAGCACAAACCGGGCACGCTCGTAATCGGCGTCCGTTGCCAGACGTGCGGCATGACAGTCGCCGTGATGGAGATCGAGGAACACGCCGCGCTGGGCCGCGCTGCTGCCATGGCTCGTCACCTCACCAGTCGCGGCAGGCGCATCGCACCAATCGAGCACCACCGCGCCTTCCCAGGTGCGCGCGGCGTGCCGATACGACTCGCTCGTGCGCAAGGCCTCACCGAGCCTCGCAGCCCACGCGTTTCCGAAAACCTCCACCATCGTGTCCTGTCCTGAATCGAGTATGTCACACACGACGCCGCTCGCCCACACCCATACGAATAGTACGCGGAAGCGGCCGCACCCAAAGCGCTCACCATTCAGTCAGCCATCAATCGCGTCGGGGTGCAGATCGGCCGGCGGCAGTTTCCAGCGACCCGGCGCCTGCAAGTCGAACTGTCGCGTCGCTATCCCGGCGCGTTCTATGGGAAATGGGGATCGGCCATTATCGATGGGTCAGGAAGCGGGAGGGATTTCTTGGCCGGTGTAGCCGAGCGGAGGTGGCGTCCGTGGGAGGTCGCGCGGTGATGGGTGCGCACCGCGCGACTCTCTGCCCGAATTCCGTTTAGGTTGCGGCGCTCGCAGCCTAACGGCGGCGGGGATACGCGCGCACTGCGAGCGAAACGGTTGGTGCGCAGAGAGTTGCGAAAAGGCACGCGGAACTGCAACGTCTCGATATGCTGCGGGGAATTGCCTGTATAACATCCGCCACGCAGGCATTCCCCGCAGGCGAATGGGCGTTAGAGCGACGATGGTCGATCGGGCTCACCGACAGCACACTGAACACTCCGCCGGCCTTCAAAGGGAGACCATTGCCAATGCTTGCTCAGATTCAGCGAGAGTTCGCCGAAGACCCGTACTACCGGAACAACTTCGACAACGACGGGCAGCGCTTCATCGCCTGGTACCTCCGCCGCGTGCTCTTACGTGACGACGCGCAGACGCGCGATGACATCACGGACGGTCCGAACGACAAAGAGATCGATGCCGTCATTGTGGACGAGGAGGAACAGCGCATCGTCGTGATTCAGGGGAAGTTCATCACTTCGGGCCAAGTGGATGGCGGTCCAATTCAGGAAGTCCTGACCGCATGGCTGAGGATCCAGAAGTTGGACTCGCTGCAGAAGGACTGCAACGAGCGACTCAAGAAGAAGATTGAGGCGATCCGCACGGCGCTGGATGAGGACTACCGAGTCGAGTTTGAGTTGCTGACCACGGGGTCGCTCACGCAGGCCGCGCAGGCCGATCTTAAGGCTTTCGCCGAGCAAGTATCGGAGTTCGAGGACTTCTCGGCGAGCTTACACCTCATCGACACCGAGATGCTGACCGCGCGCCTTGCGGAGGCGGAGAACACGGTGCTTCCATCGCTGGAACACACGGTAACGCTCGATCCGGCCAAGATCGTCAATACACTGTTTCCGAGCGCGAACACCATCATCGCAATGCTGCCGCTTACCGAATGCCTCAAGTTTCCCGGCATTACCGACGGGCGGCTCTTCGCAAAGAACGTGCGTCAATCACTCGGCAGCAACAACAAGGTCAATCGCGCGTTGAAACGGACGATTCATGGCGAGCGCGTCCGGGACTTCATGTTCTACCACAACGGCATCACTGCGATCTGCGACTCCATGACTATGAGCGCCGACCGAAGCAAACTGACGCTCAAGGGCGTGAGCGTGGTCAACGGTTGCCAGTCACTGAGCACGATTTACACATGTTCCGAGCGAGTTCGCGCTCCGGAGGCCAAGGACGCTCACATCCTCTTTCGATTTTACGAGATCAAGGATCGCGCCTTTGGTGACCACATCAGCATCAATACCAACTCGCAAAGCGCCGTCAAGCAGCGTGATCTACGCAGCAACGATCGCGTGATGGTGGGTTTGAAAAAGGCGTTCGAGACGCGATATCCGGCCGGAGCGTTTCTTACGAAACGCGGCGAGATGGCACCTGAGGACAAGGTCAAGGCGCCCGAGCTCGTGATGGATGCTTCCTCGTTCGGCAAGTGCGTGATGGCGTGGCACTGTCAGCGTCCGAGTATCTCTCACAATGAAAACAAGGTGTTTGACGAGTACTACAAGACGCTGTTCCGCACTGCCTATCCGCCCGAGAACATCGCTGCGTTGAACGGCTGGATCCAGGCTATCGAGAAGGCGTGGCCGAATCTGAATATGAACAACGAATTGCGCGCGGGGCGGTCTCACGTCAAATACCACATCCTTTTCGCGGTGTCGTCTCTTATCGCTGCCATCAACAAACAGCCCCAGGCCGTGGTGGCACCGGGCGCCACAACGAAGGCGCTGGAACAAGCCAGCGATATTCTCTCAATGGCAGCCACGTGCGTCGAGAACGCGATGCAGAACGCGCTGATTCAGACTCAGACCGCCGGCAAAGTGTTCAGCCCGCAGAACTGGCTCAAGAGCAACTCTAGTTGGCAGGGCGAAACGCTCGTGGCCGGAACGCAAGCGGGAATGTTGTCGGGTTTTCAAACGGGCCCCGGACTCATCGAGCGGATGAAGGCGCCGCCGACTGCATTCAGCCCTCGGTGGTCGGCGGAATAGTCGGAGGCCGCACATTGGCAACCTCGCGCACGGCAGTGAGACAACATTAGCCGAGTTCTGCCCAGCCGCGCTCTAACGAAGGTTGGTGCTGACGGTCACGTTATGGAAGCGGCGGCTGCGCCGCCGCATTTATGGAGTGCCCGCAGCACAACCTGACGTTGAGGCTGCTCAACGTAGGCGCACGCGATGAAACAGGCACACTCAGCACCACAGGGGGCATGCGTTGTCGCGATTCCTGCGCGCCGCTTGGTTGGTGTTCTTGCCGTCTACCCGTACCATTGAGGCGATCATGACTCCATTCCTACGTCGTCGTACGCAGTGGACCATGCTGGGCGGCGCCATGCTCTTGTCGCCCCTCGTGGTGTTCGGGCAGGCCGTTGTTCGCGCCGACTCCTCAGCGGATGTCCGGGCCATTGTGGCATCCCGTGCGCGATCCAATGCGGCGATCGCCCGGCACGACACCGCCGGCATTGCCCGTGAGATGATGCCCGATGTGACCGTCGTGTCCTCCACGAGCGCCATGGGGACCGGAGTGGCGGCCAGCGTGTCGCGCATGGCCGCGCAATTCGCGCGGCGACCCGATACCCGCTGGGTACGCACCCCTGATACGATTGCCGTATTCGACGCGTGGGGTGTTGCGTCGGAGCGTGGACACTGGGTCGGCACCTGGACTGAGCCAGACGGGCCATTGGTGATTCGCGGCAGCTACGAAGCCCAGTGGCGTCGCCAAGATGGCACGTGGCGCATACAGGGAGAACTGTTCGTGCCGCTTCGTTGCGAGGGCGGTGCGTACTGTCGTGCACGTCCCCAATAGCACTACAGTCCGATCCGTTCGCGGCGGAACGCCTCCGTCAAGCGGCGGCCAAACGATGCTTGCTGCAGACGGCGGTTCCGATGCAGACGCTCACGGACCGGATGGGCAAGGACATGCGGTTGCGCGGGTTCGCGCCGAAAACGCAGCACTCGTATCGGAGCGCGGTGGCCATCTTGGCCACGCGGTTTGCGCGGTCGCCCGACACGCTGGACACGCTGACGGAGACCGAGCGGCGCGCATTCTTCCTGCACTTGATCACGGAGCGCCAGGTGTCGCGCCGTACCCTCATCGTCTATCGCCGCGGCATTCGGTTTCTCTATGACGTGACGCGGCGGCGCACGTGGCCGGTGTTCGACGTGGTGCGTCCGGCGAAGCGCCACACGTTGCCCAATGTGCTCGCGGTGGCGGAGGTGCATCGGCTGTTGGCGGCCGTGCGCGACGCGCAGGCGCGGATGACGCTCACGCTGATCACCTCGTGCGGCTTGCGGCTGACGGAGGGGATCAGTCTCCTGACGAGCGATAGTGATCGGGCGCGCATGGTCATCCCTGTGCGGGCCGGGAAAGGCGGCCGCGATCGGTAGGTGCCGTTGCCCCTGCGTACGCTCGACCTGTTGGGCGCGTATTGGCGCGCGACTCCGTCGGCGCGGCGCCGCGCCGCCGCCGCGCGCGGGGCGTGGCTCTTTCCCAATCGCGAGGCGACAGGGCCGCTGCACGCGACGAGTCTGCAGAAGACGTTTGCCGCCGTCGTGCGCGCGAGCGCCCTCGCCAAACACGCGTCCATTCTCACGCTGCGCCATTCGTACGCGACACATCTGTTGGAGTGTGGTGTGCATCGGCGCACGATGCAGGAGGGACTCGGGCATCAACGTCCCGCGACGACCGCCGTGTATACGCCTATCACGCCGATGGTCACGAGTGCGCTGCATGCCACGGTGAGTACGCGGATGGCCACCGTGTAGCGGCCGGGCGCGTCACCGGGCGGGCACGTCACGCAATGCGACACGTGCGGCGTGGAACACTACGTCTATCACTCGTGCCGGAATCGCCGTGGTCCGTCGTGTCACGGCGTGAGCACGCGCGCGTGGCTCGCCGCGCGCGAGACCGCGCTGCTGCCGGTGCCCTCCTTCCCTGTGGTGTTCACGCTGCCAGCCGAGGCGCGCGCGATCGTGCGTACCCATCAGCGCGTGCTGTTGGGGGCGTTGATGCAGACCGCGGCGGAGTCGTGGCAGGCGCTCGCCGCCGATCCGCCCTCTCTCGGCGGCACCGTCGGCATCCTCGCGGTGCGGCATACGTGGACGCGCACGCTCGGGTACCATCCGCCTGTGCATTGCTTGGTGCCGGGCGGTGCGCTGGCACCCGATGGCGTGACGTGGCGCCGGGCGCGTGGGAACTACTTGGTGCCGGTGCGCGCGCTGTCGGTTGGGTTTCGCGCGCGCTTTCTGGCGCGCTGGAAACGCGTGCTCCCCGACGTCGCGGTGCCGCCCGCCGTGTGGAAGAAACC
>JANLVC010000088.1:0-87156 GCA_031363815.1 Gemmatimonadota bacterium | reverse complement strand
CAAGCTCGCCCTGATGGCCTGCATGCGTCGCCTGCTCGTCATCCTGAATACCATGATGAAAACGGGCCGACACTGGGAAGTGTCGACCCTCCCCACCCCTTGACCTTTAACACCGCTACTAAGCGGTCGCAGTACTAGTTGCGACGACCCTGCAGGCGCGACAACAGGCGCAGCAGTTCGAGATACAACCAGATCAACGTGACCATGAGTCCGAACGCCGCGAACCACTCGAGCTGCTTCGGCGCGCCCGCTTGCACGCCCTGCTCAATGCGATCGAAGTCGAGCACGAGGTTGAGTGCGGCCACCGCGGCGATGGCGAGGTTGATGCCGATCGCGAGCGGGCCCGATGACGTGAAGTAGCCGATGGATACGCCGAACAGCGACAGCAGCATTGAGCCGAGATAGAACAGGCCGATACCGATCATCGCGGCGAGCATCATGCGCCGGAATCCTTCGGTCGCGCGCAGGATGTTGAAGCGGTACAGCAGAAACACCGCGGCGGCGACTCCGAATGTGAGCAGCACCGCCTGCTGCGGCAGCCCGGCGAAGCGCAGGTTGTACACGGCCGAAATGGCGCCGAGAAAGATGCCCTGCAGGGACGCGTAAATCGGCGCGCTCCAGGGGGCGGTTTGCGGCTTGAAGCTGGCGATCATACCCACGACGAACCCGCCAATACCGCCTAACAGCATGGCGGGCATGAGCAGGTCGAGATTTCCCGTGGCGAACTGTTGCCAGGTCACCGCCGCCGAGAAGAGCACGACCGCGAGCAGGATCGCAGCCTTGCCCGCCACACCGGCGGTGGTCATGGAACCCGAGCGCGAACCGGCGGCGGTGGCACGTGCCGCGTCGGCTAGGCGGGAAAGAACGGGATTCGAAGTGCGCATAGAGGATCGTCGTCGAGAGGGGTGAATCGGCGTACCCGAAGAAGATACCCCACAGTGCTCAGTCTGGCCGCGCTTGACGCATCAAGTTTTTCTGATATGATTAAATCATGGTGACCACGCTCATCGATCTGTCCCGCTCCACCAAAATCTTCCACGCGCTGTCCGACGAGACTCGTCTGGCCGTGGTGCAGCTGTTGGGCGATGGTGAGCGCTGCGTGTGCGACCTGCAAATGGCGTTAAACGTGGCCCAGTCGCGACTCTCCTTTCATCTCAAGGTGCTTAAGGAGGCGGGGCTGGTGACCGACCGGAAGGATGGGCGCTGGTCGTACTACACGCTCGTGCCTGACGCCCTCACCGAAGCGCATGACATTGTCCATACGCTGGCATCGCCGCGAATTCCGGGCGGCCACGCGCTTACGGTGTTGGGCCGCTGCTGCGGCTAGTTCAACACACATTCACTCCGGTTTTCCGGCGCTTACGTATCAAGATTTTTTGGTGAAAGATTCTTCGCCGCCACCCCAACTCCACGAGGCTCACCGCTATGACCGCCCCCATTGGCCGGAACTCCAGGACGTCCGCCACGCCCACGGATATCACCGATGTCGTCCGCGAGAAGTACGGCGCGGCTGCTCGCCGGGTGCTCGAGATCAATGAGCCCGCCTCCTGCTGCGGGCCGACCAGTTCGTGCTGCGGCGGCACCGAGTTTAACGGCTCCGTGGACCCCATCACGTCGAATTTGTACGTGAACGGCGAGACCGATGAGTTGCCCGATGCGGCCGTGTTGGCGTCGCTGGGCTGCGGCAATCCGACCGCTCTGGCCCAGCTCGAAGCCGGTCAGGTCGTGCTCGACCTTGGCTCTGGCGGCGGCATTGACGTGATCCTGTCAGCACGGCGCGTCGGCCCTACGGGTACGGCGTACGGTCTTGACATGACCGACGACATGCTCGCGCTCGCGCGCCGCAACGCCGCCGAAGCCGGGATCCCGAACATCGAGTTCCTGAAGGGGCAGATCGAGTCGATTCCGCTTCCCGACGATAGCGTTGATGTTGTCATTTCGAATTGCGTGATCAACTTGTCGGGCGACAAGCGCACGGTGCTCGCCGAGGCGTTTCGCGTGTTGAAGCCGGGCGGACGTTTCGCGGTGAGCGATGTGGTTGTGCGCGGCGAAGTGCCCGAGGCGGTGCGCCGCAACATGGAGTTGTGGGTTGGCTGCGTGGCTGGCGCACTCGAAGAGACCGAGTTCACGCGCCTGCTCACCGAGGTCGGCTTCGTCGATGCGTCGGTCGAACCGACGCGTTTCTACCGCAGTGAAGACGCCCGTCAGTTTTTGCAGGAAAGCGGCGTGGATGTCAACGCGAATCTTGACGAGATCGACGGCAAGTTTATGGCGGCGTTCGTGCGCGCACAAAAGCCGAGCGTCACGGTCGACGCGACGCGCCTTCGGTAACGGGCGTATGTTCGTCGAGCACATGTAACGGTCGACGTACGCGCGGCGCGGCGGGCGCGATCACTGGTGCAGGCATGGGTGTTACCTCCACCTCGTGCAGCGTTTGCCACACCTGCCAGGCAAAGCAGTACGCACCGGCCGCAGAGAGGGTGGCCCCGACACCAATCACAAGTGGCGCTGCCGAGTGAGCCGTCGCCTGCAGCATAAGCCCCGGTGCGAACAGTAAGAGTCCGGCGTTGCCGATCCAAAGGTGGAGCATGGCCAGCCGCCGACTATGCAGGGGCCTGCCGGCTAAGCGGGGAATGATGTGGTAGCCAACGCCGAAAATCATCATCGACACGAATCCGAGCAAGTTCATGTGGAGATGCGCGGGCCGATAGACTGCCCACGCGGGGTGGACGGCCATCGCCGTCCCGAGGCTGACACCAGCGGCCAGCCAACACACGCTGGAACGTAAGAATGCGCGTACGAACCACTCCATGACCCCTCACAGGCGAACGCCGACCTTCGCGATACCGGAGTGTGGCGGGCAATGCCTGGTCCCGAAGTCGGGCATACGCGCGGGTTATGTACGGGTTTCGCTGACGGTCTCAGATTCCCGCTTGCGGTCACAGTGCGTTCCTGCTTGCCTTTGTCGATGGACACCAACGCACCACGTCGCTTTGATGAGCAGGAGACGTCGCTTATTTTGGAGCAGGCGAGCCGACTCGATGCCGAAGAGGCGCTACGCGAACCGGGAACGGCAACCGGGCCGCCGCCGCATCAGTCCGGGCATGGAATGACGCTGGCCGATCTGCAGTCAATCGGTGAGGAAGCGGGAATTCCGGCGGCCGCCGTTACGCGGGCGGCGAACGCCCTTGCGCGTGGTGATCATCTTCCTCCCGAACGACAGTCGCTCTGGGGACTTCCGGTTGGCGTTGCGCGGACGATCAGGTTCGACCATCAGGTGACTGACGCCGAATGGGAGCGCATGGTGGCACTCTTCCGGCGCACGTTCGGCACTACCGGAGAAGTGCGTGGCGAGGGCTCGCTCCGCGAGTGGGGTATCGGTCGTCTTCGTGCGAGTCTCGCGCCCACCGCGCAGGGAGGTCATCAGCTTCGCCTGTCCACGAGCAAGGGCGACGCGGCCATGTTCAACGTGCTCGGTACGGTGTTCTCGGTGCTCGGCCTCTCGTTAGCCGGCCTGGTGGCGGTCAAAACGGGATTCGATCCGTCTGCCGCCTGGTTCGGTCCGCTTGCGATCGCCGTTGGCGGCCTCTCGGCGCTTGCCCGCAACGCGATGGTGCTGCCGCGTTGGTATGCCGAGAGAGCGCGGCAAATGTCGACAATCGCAGAGGGTGTTTCGGAGATCGCTGAGGCCGACGCAGAGAGGATCGCGCGGCTGGCCTGAACGGAGTGACCGGTCCGTGTGGTGGTAATCCCGACGAACAACGGGAGGTCTTCCTGCTAATTTCGTAGCGGGCGTACGCCGAGTATTCCCCGTAATGCTGCTACTCGCCTCGTTCGTACGTCGTCGTGTGTGGTCCGCGCCAGTCGGGGCTGCCGTGCTCGCTGCGTTTGCCGCGGCTGGTCCGAGCGTGGTTCTGGCGGCACAAACGGTCCCCAGCGCGCCGAGCCGACCTGCGTTCGCCATGGGCGACGTACTCGGCCATCGCGTGAACGTCTCACGGGCCGGCAACGTGGGTCAGGGACAGATGTGCGTGGAAAGACCGGTCCTGAAGCGCGGGACATTAACGTGGCGTCTGGTGTTCGTGATGCAGGCCCAGCGCGGGCCGATCAAGGCGATCGACCGCACCACCTCGTGGATCGACCCGACCACGTTTGCGACCACGCGATTCGAAAAGACCGAGAAGCATCCGCTGTCGCGCGACCACGAGACCGTTGAAATCGACGCGGCCTCCAGCACTTGGACGCGGAACACTGGGGCGTGGCAAGCGCTGGCGACGCCCTTGCCACTGGACGAGCTCTCGTTCATGTACTTCCTGCGCAGCCTCCCGCTGGAGCAGATCGGCACGTTCACGTTTTCGCTGCACTTCGACGAGACACGCAATCCGACGGTCGTGTACGTGCGCGGTGAAGAACTAGTAGACACGCCGGCGGGCGTCTTCCGCTCGACGGCGACCGTCGCAGAAGATTCGCCCGCCGGCTGCTCTGCGTAAGGGAAAGCACGACACGAGCCGTGACGGATCACCACAAACAACGCGGATCGCCCTGATCGTGGGGGCCCCTGCACCGCAGCGACTATACAGGTATCGGCACGCTGCTCAGCGCCGTGCTTTCATCACACTGGAGGATTCACGATGCGCGTCCTCGGTTTGCCTCTCACGATAGCATCGGCGGTGCTCCTGCTCACCGCGGCCATCGCCAGTCCCATCGAGCGCATGACGCTGGCGGGCGGTAGCCGCCTGTGGTTCGACGGCACGTCGACGCTCCGCGCCTGGCGCTGCACCGCCGACAAGATCGAAGAAAAGATCGACGCCGCGCGTGGAGTGTCCGACGCGATCCTCGATGGCCGCAAGGTCGACGGTTCGCTCGAAGTCGCGTTTCCGGTCGCGAAGCTAGAGTGCAAGAACGGCACGATGAACGAGCACATGCGCAAGGCGCTCGACGCCACCAAGCATGCCGAGATCAAGTTCGCCCTGACGGGCTACGATCTCCGGAAGGGTACCCCGGTTGGCGGTACGGTACGGGGCACGCTGACGATGAACGGGCAATCGCATCCGATCGCGGTGCCGGTGCAGTTCGCCCGAGCGGGTGGAGCGCTGCGCGCGACCGGGAAGGTGCCGCTCACGATGACTGAATGGGGCGTGAAGCCGCCCCGACTCATGCTTGGTACACTCAGAGTTGGTGACGTTGTCACCGTGCAGTTCGACCTCCTGCTTCGACACTAACCGGCATTCCGAGTGGAATCGCTCCCCTCCCGAGACCCCCCATGAAGACGACTCAAGCCATAATTGCGCTCTCCCTGCTTGGTGTGGTGCTCGCCCCCCTCGGCGCGCAGCCCGCGGTGAACATGGACAGCTCGAAGACGCAAACGCAGCAACCTCTCACCATTCAGTATCTTCGTGCGCAGGACGCGCGTGGCATCAACGTGTTTGAAGCGCCAAAGGAAGCCGGCGTGACGTACACCGGTTTCAAGCTCGCGTGGGGCGCAGCCTTTACACAGCAGTTCCAAGGCCTCACGCACGAGAACACCGCCGATTCGGCGTTCGTTGCTGCCGTGAACCCGACTCCTGGCAATACGGGCAGCGCAGCAAACACGAACCGCAATCGCCTGATGACGATCGGCAATGGCTTCAACAATGCCACAGCCAACCTATTCATGCATGCACAGCTGGCGAAGGGTATTCGCGTGCAGCTCACGTCGTATCTGTCGGCGCGCCACCACAACGAAACGTGGGTGAAGGACGGATTCCTTCAGATTGACGAATCACCGCTCGACATCAAGGCGCTCAATACGCTCATGAAGTATGCGACACTCAAGATTGGTCACTTCGAAGTGAACTACGGCGACTTCCACTTCCGTCGCTCGGACAACGGCCAGGCACTCTACAATCCATTCGTCGGTAACGCCGTGATGGATGCGTTCACGACCGAAATTGGCGCCGAAGCACAGCTTCGCCACAAGGGCTTTCTCGGCGTCGTGGCGATCACGAACGGCGAAATTCGCGGCGACATCGCGCGTCCTGCGGATCGTGCGCCGGCGCTCATGGCGAAGCTCGGCTTTGACCGCCAGCTCAGCCGCGACCTCCGCGTCCGTCTTACGGGTTCGCTGCGCACGCAACAGAGCGCGATCAACAATACGCTGTATTCCGGCGACCGCGCGGGATCGCGCTACTACTTCGTGCTGGAGAACGACAAGGCGACCGAGTCGGGCAACTTCACCTCGGGCGCGATTAACCCGGGTTTCACCGACAAGGGAAATTCGTACATGATCAACCCGTTCGTGAAGTTTCACGGACTTGAGCTCTTCGGCATGTACGAGTCGGCGAAAGGTCGATCGGCGCCGGACAACAACCCCGAGCGCGAAGTGAAGCAGTACATGGCCGAAGCGGTGTATCGCTTCCTGCCCGGCGAAAAGGTGTATGTTGGCGGCCGCTGGAATTCGGTGGAAGGCGACATCGGTGGCCTGAACAAGGCGATCACCGTGACCCGGGGCAACATTGCCGCCGGATGGTTTATCACGCAGAGCCTTGAGCTCAAGGGCGAACTGGTTGACCAGCGCTACACGGGCTTCGCGAAGTCGGACATTCGCAACGGTGGGCGGTTCAAAGGCTTCGTGATCGAAGCGATCACCGCCTTCTGATCGACCTTCGCTCCTGACGTACCAACGCCGATCCCTTACGGGATCGGCGTTTGGCGTTCGGAGAGGTCGTTGTTCACGTAGTGCTGCAACAGCTCTTCGGCGGCTGGCAGATAGGCCTCGATCGGCGGGAGGCCGCCGTCGAGGTTGGGTCCGGCGTCACGAAAGACCGTCGCGATACCGTGCGTGAGCGCGTCGAGATCTCGGTGCTCATGCACGCAGGCATCGAGCAACAAGACCAGATAGCTGGCTAGAATTTCTGGCGTGGGCTCCCGAACCGACCGCCAGCCGATGCGTTCGAGACCACGCGCCAGCACGAGCGCCGCACCGCCCCCGCCGAGTCCGGTGTCGGCGCGAAAGCGAGCACTGAGCGTGTCGAGTCGAATCATGACCTGCGCGCCTACTGCGCGACCACGTTGGCGCTCAGCGCCTTCGTAAGCCGATACAGGAACTCCTGCCCTTCGTAGTAGCTTTTGATGCTCATGCGCTCATCGCGGCCATGCGCGCGCGCATCGACGGTGGGATCGGAGAAGAGCCCTGACACGCCGAAGGCCGGCACCCCGAGCGCACGGAAGAAACGCGAATCCGTGGCGCCGGTGCTCATCGTGGGAATGATCGGCATCTCGCCCCATAGCTCCTTCGTGATGCGAGCAACGTTCTGCATGAGTTCAGGCAACAGCGCGGACGGCGGCGACGCCGGACGCTGAGACCGGATGATGACCTGCACGGTGGTGTCGCCGATGGCCTTCGCCAGCTCGGCCTGCACCTGCGGGGCAGTTTGCGTGGGATACACGCGGCAGTTGACATTCGCCTCAGCGAGCTGCGGCAGTGCGTTGGTGGCGTGACCGCCCTTGAGCTCGGTCGCCACGCAGGTTGTGCGCAGCATGGAGTTGTACTTGGGATCGGCCGTGACAACGGAGATGGCGGCCCTGTCGGCCGGATTCGCGACCAGCGCCTTCATCGCCTTGCCCATCGCCGGCTCTTCCAAGGCGGCCGTCTGCGAGAAGAACGCGCGGGTCACGTCGTTCAGCTGAATCGCAAACCTGTAGCGACCGACTTTCGAGAGCGCGTCGGAGAGCGACGTGATCGCGTTGTCGTCGCGAGGCACCGAGGAGTGCCCGCCCTTGTTCGTCACGCGCAGCGTAAAGTTGGTGGTGATCTTCTCGGTGGCCTGTACGCTGTTGAACAGTGGCTTGCCGTCGCGCAGCGTTCCGCCTCCGCCTTCGTTGATGACCAGCGCGGCGTCAATGAGCTCCTTGTGATTCTTGAGCAGCCAGTCGACGCCGTTGGCTGGGCCACTCTCCTCATCGGCGGTGAGCGCGATGATGATGTCGCGATCGGGCACGAACCCTTCCCGCTTCATGCGATACACGTTCGCCACGAAGATGGAGGCCATGGCCTTGTCGTCGGCTGTGCCGCGACCGTAGTAGTAGCCGTCGCGTTCGGTAAATACGAACGGATCGAGATCGGGCGACCAATCGGCCTTGAGTGCTTCGACCACATCGATGTGTGCCAGCAGCAGCAGCGGCTTGGGCGCATTGGGACCGCCCTTGCCGCGAATGCGCGCGACCACATTGTGCTTCTCCGGGCGCGGACCGCCCACGAAGATATCGGCCTCAGGAATGCCGGCCGCTTTAAAGCGCGTGGCCATGGCCTTGGCGGCGGTCGTGATGTTGCCCGTTTCCACGCCGGTATTGATCTCGACGAGTTCTTTGTAAATCTCGCGGGAGAGCTGTTGCTGCGCCGTGAGGGCGGCCGGATTGAAGATGGGCGCGCGCGGCTGCGCCGACGCATTGGGTGACGCCGCGAACGACACGCTGAACGCGGCCAGTGGAACGAAGAAACGACGCATACGAACTCCACGCGCAGATGATGGGAAGGGTTGGCGCACTACTACTTACCGTCGAGTGAGAAAGCGATCAGTTCGGCGTTTTCACCGCCCCCCGATGCGATCACGATGTACTGCACCCCGTTCGCTCCGCGGTACGAGATCGGGTTGGCGTACCCGCGTCCCGCCGGCAATTCGAACTGCCATTTCACGGACCCGTTGCGCGTGTCGAGGGCATACAGCACCGACCCACCTCCGGTCGCGAAAATGAGACCGCCCTTCGTGACGGTGCCGCCAACCGCACCGGCCACACCGAGCGGTGGCAACTTCACGTTTTTCAACAGGGGATGATTGCGAATCGCCGGGGTGTCGCCGAGTGTGACCTGCCAGCGACGTTTGCCCGTGTCGAGGTCGATGGCCGTCATGGTGCCGTAGGGCGGCTTAATGAGCGGAAGCTGTTCGGGCGGTGCGTGATCGGCTTTCCCTGAATCCGGATCGGCCGTGACGCCAAGGCTGCTCCGCACGAGATCGACGGTGTACTCGAAGCCGATCGTATCGTTCGGCACACCCTTCTGCACGCGGTATACGACCGGGTTGTCCGTGCCCTTCACGTACAGGGTGTGCGTTTCGGGATCGTACGACGTGCTGCCCCACCCTGCTCCGCCAATGGAGCCCGGCATCACGATTGTTCCTTGCAGCGACGGTGGGCTGAAGATCGGGCCACTGCGATACTTGGAAAAGATCTCGAGCGCCCGACGCTTCAGCTCGGGCGTGAAATCGATCAGATCTTCTTCGCGCACGGTCTGCCGCGTAAACGGCGCCGGATTGGTGGGCATGGGTTGCGTGAGCGAAGCGCGCTCACCCGGGACATCACTTTTCGGCACCGGACGTTCGACGATTGGCCAGATGGGTTTTCCCGTCTCGCGGTCGAACACGTAGATCCACGCTGTTTTCGAGGGGACCGCGACCACATCGCGCGGCTTGCCTTTCCACGTGATCGTGGCGAGCACCGGCGGTGCCGGCAGATCGTAGTCCCACAAGCCGTGATGCACGATCTGATAGTGCCAGACACGCGCGCCCGTTTTGGCATTCAGCGCGACCACCGATTCGGCGAAGAGGTTATCGCCCTTACGCTCGCCGCCATACCAATCGTTCGTGGGCGTCGACACCGGAAGGAACAACAACCCACGCGCTGCGTCGAGGCTCATGGGGGCCCAGACATTGGTGTGGCCCATGTATTTGTAGGAGCCGTCTTCCCACGTGTCCCATCCGACCTCGCCGGAGTCCGGTACCGTGTGAAAAGTCCACACGCGTTTCCCGGTTCTCACATCGAACGCCTGCACGTCACCCGGCGGATCGTTCCGATACCGGATACGATCTCCGACGCCATTGCCGACGATCACGAGATCGCCGTACACCACGGGCGGTGACGTGTTCGTGTACTGCAGCTGATTCACGGCGCGACGAAGTTCCTTGGTCAGATCGACCTCGCCGTTGGTGCCGAACGAGGGGATCGGCTTGCCCGTTGCGGCATCCAGTGCGATCAGCTTCCATCGCGCATTGATGAAAATTCGTCGCTCCGCCTTGGCCGCCCACGTGGCCACGCCGCGGTGCACGAAGCCCGTGCCGTTGGACGGCTGCCCCGCGCGCCACACTTCCGGATCGAACTTCCACAGTTCGCGACCCGTGCGCGCATCGAGTGCGGCGACCGCGGCGTACGGCGTCGACACGTACATCGTGTCGCCAATCACAATGGGGGATGCCTGAAACAGTCCGGGACGCGCAGCCTTCTGATTGGGGCCGGCGCTCACATTGCGTTCACCCGTGTTCCAACGCCACGCCACTTTGAGTTGCGGAACCGTGCTGCGGTTAATGTCAGCCAACGGTGAATAGCGCATCGCGCCGGGATCACCGCTGGTGTTCGCCCAGTCCACGCGCTGCGCCAACGCCGGCGCGGAGCCGACCAGCAGCGACACGACGGCCATACAAGGAACGGCGCGCATTAGCGTGACCTCGGTTCGCCAAGCTTGGCGGCTTTTCGCACGTACTCGGCCGCATCGGCGTGCGTGGCCCACCACACCTTCCCCGCGCCCTTTGCCTGGATGTGGGCAATGAGCAGCTCAAGCGCGACGATGCGCGAGCGATGTCCCGAGACATGCGGATGCAGCGTGAGCAGGAACATCGTGCCCTCCTCGTACGCCTTGTCGAATTCATCCATCCACACGCGCGCCACATCACGCGGATTCATGTAGCGCTCGCCACGCGGGTCGAACAGCGGCGCGTCGTCGAGGATCCACTGTACCGGCAACTCCACGAGTCCAGTGGGCTGGCCACGTTGCAGCAACTCGTACGGCGCATCGTCGGCCATGAGCGAACTTTCGTATCGAAAGCCCATGTCGCGCAAAATTGTGAGCGTGTTGGGACTGAAGTTCCAGCTGGGTGCACGGTAGCCGGTGGGCTTCTGTCCGGTGAGCGCGGTGAGTTCCGTGACCGCTTTCACCAGCAAGGCGCGCTCCGCCGAGTCGGGGAGCGTCATGTTGAGCTCGTGGATCCAGCCGTGCACCGCAAATTCGTGACGTCCGCTCTTTTTAATCAGGTCGGCCATCGACGGCGTAATCGCCAGGCTCACCGACGGGATGAAGAACGAGGCCGGAATTTTGTGTTTATCGAGCAGCCGCATGATGCGTGGCAGTCCAACGCGGGCGCCGTATTGCATTTCGGCCAGCGAGCCGACCGTGGGTTCGCCGTACCGGATCGCGATGGTCTCGTTGTCGACGTCGAACGACAACAACACGGCCACCCGAGCGGCGTTGGGCCACGCCGCCGGCTGGAGCGAGCGGCCCGCGCGCACCTCGTTGACCACCGCGTTCACACTGTCCATGGACCATTTCCACCCCGGCTTGGCGGTGGTCACGGGCAACGGCTGCGCCTGTGCGTAGGCGAGGATGGGCGAGCAGGCGAGCAACAGGGCGAGGAATGGTCGGTGCATGGTCGGTTGTCGGCGAATGAGAGGAGATGGCACTGCAGTGTTGTATCATCGAACGTCGACGAGCGCTATGTGGCGACGCCGAACTCAAGCCACGGCCCGTCGAGGCGCAGCTCGCACAGCATGGACGGTGCCTCCGGATCGTCGCCATCGAGCACCACAAACAGCTGTCGATTGGCCGCCCGTCCGCAGGCCACACCTTCCACCTTCAACGGCAGCGGAGCTCCGTGCCCGTCGCGAAGCACGGCATAGCGAACAATTTCGTCGGCGCCGCGCGTACCGATGCAACCGACGGCGCTTCCGGCCACCTCGCCGTCGCGGCGCGAATCGAGCGACGCCTCGGCGGCAGCGGTATAGAACAGTACCGGGTTGTCGAAATCGGCCCCCCACGCCAACGTGGCGTCGGTGAAGGTCAGGCGAATGTCGTTTACCTGCCCGAGGGCATACTGGCGGAGACGCTGCGGCAATGGCGGATCAGTGGCGTCGGGCTGCGCGAGATGCCGGCGGAGCGATTGCCACGACAAATCACAGGTGGCATCGATCGGCACCCCGTGCCTGCTCGACTCGCCGTTTCCGCGCCCGAACAGCCGCAACACGTCGCCCATCAGCACCGCCCCCTCGATGTTCATGTCGCTGCCCGAGAAGTCAGTGGCGTTCCGGAGCGCCTCATAGAGCCGCGGGACCGCCGTCATCTGCACCGTCGCATCGCGGTCGCCGGGGCGAGCGACGACAATCATGTGCTCGCGTCGTTTCGACGAACCCGAGCCCACCGCCAGGAGCACCGAACCGTCGGACCCGTCGATGTGCACGAGCGCCTCGAGGTCGAACTTCCGCTTCTTATTGCCGCGTGCCGCATCGAACTGGCGCATCCCGTCGACGCCGGCCGGGAGCACGATCGAATCGGCCAGTCCGGTCGTGGGGTCGACCAGGGCGATGAAATTGGCGTCATCCTGCACGACGGCAAGGCGGTCGCCGACCCACGCGAGCCCAGAGCCGGCGCGGATATGCCCCGGGCGATCCAGAGACGGATCGACCCCGGCCGCATAGCGCATTGGCACCTGCCGCACCACGTGCACGAGGAGCGCCGGATCGAGGTGGGCGTGGATGGTAGTCAGCGGTCAGCCCCGGTAGGAGTCGCATGTACGAACGATCGACTGCCGCAATCTTCCTGACGGACCTTTCCGACGCCACTGAGCACGCCGGTTTCCCATGCGGCACGTTTCGCCGCAGATTGTCCGGAGCAGCTTACCTGAACCCCCGAGTCGTGCTCCGATGACCCGTTCTTTCGTTTTGTGTACGCTGGCGGCACTTTGCCTCGTGTCGTCGGCCACCTCCGCGAGCGCGCAACGTCGCGCGACTCCACCGGTGCCGTCACCGGCGAGCATCCTCGGGTGGGCGCCTGGTGCCGACCGAAAGCTTCCGTCATGGAAGCAAGTGACCGACTATTTCGCCGCCGTCGACAAGGCAAGCTCGCGCGTATCCGTTCGCACGCTCGGCCGGACCACACTGGGACGGCCGTTTATTGTCGCGTTTATCAGTGACTCGGCCACGCTTGCCAACTTGCCGCGCTATCGGAAGATCCAGCAGCAGCTGATGGATCCGCGTGAGCGGACGGCGGCCACGCGTGCCTCCCTGATCGCGCAGGGCAAGAACGTCATCCTGATCACGTCGAGCATTCACTCCAACGAGGTGGGGGGTTTTCTCACTCCGCTGGTCGTAACCGACCGACTCGCGCGTGCGGACACGCCGGAAGCCAAGTTGATTCTCGCGAACACGATCATCATGCTGGTGCCGAGCCAGAACCCTGACGGCGTGGATATCGTGGGTAACTGGTATCGGAGTACGCTCGATACGCCGGCCGAGGGCACGAATCCGCCATCGCTGTACCACTTCTACACGGGACACGACAACAACCGTGACTGGTACGCCTTCACGCAGAAGGAAACGCGCTACACCGTGGACTCGCTGTATACGCCGTGGACGCCGCAGATCGTGAACGATGTGCACCAGCAGGGAGCGAACGCGGGACGCCTTTTCATTCCGCCCTACATGGATCCGCTCGAGCCGAACATCGACCCGGTGCTCACGGCCAGCACGAACGCGCTTGGCATGGCCATGGCGTGGCGAATGACCGCCGAGGGAAAGACCGGCATCGCCACCAACGCATCCTACGACCAGTGGTCGCCGGCACGGCAATACTCACTGAATCATCGTGGCGCACGCATCCTTACGGAAACGGCGAGTGCCCGACTGGCCTCGTCCATCGACGTGCCGTTCGACAAGTTGGGCACAGGCCGCGGATATGATGCCAAGGTCGCGTCGTGGAATTTTCCCGCCGTGTGGCCCGGCGGCCGCTGGGGGATCGGCGACATCGTGTCGTATCAGGTGAGTGCGACGTGGGCGCTGCTGTTGCAGGCCGCGAGCGACCGCGGCGCGTGGCTGGAGAGTTACGCCACACTTGGCGAGCGCGCGTTGGCGGCCAATCATCCGTGGACGACGACCGACGTCCCGTCGATGTACGTGATTTCGAAGCAGCAGCGTGATCCGGCGGCGCTCGCGCGACTACTGTGGACGCTGCAACACGGACAAGTGGTGGTGCACGAAAGCCAGCCCGCCGGCAGCTATCTCGTGCCGACGGCGCAGCCATTTGGCTCGTACGCGAAGGCGTTGCTGGAGCGTCAAGCGTATCCGAATCTTCAGGAGTATCCGGGCGGTCCACCGAAGCGACCGTACGACGTCACCGCGCACACGCTGCCGCTGTTGTTCGGCGTGGAGGTGCAGGCCGTGAGCACGCCCACCATGCAGCTGGGCGCTGTTGTGAAGCCGGTTGTGGAGCCGACATATGCGGTTGCGGGGTTGAGCGGCACGAGCCGCAAGCGTATCGCCATTTATCAGAGCTACAGCGCGTCAATGGATGAAGGGTGGACACGCTGGGTCTTCGATGCGAATCGTGTGCCGTTCACGACCGTGCACGACCGCGACATCCGCGCGGGTGGACTGCGCGCAAAGTTCGATGCAATCGTGCTGCCGGATCAGTCACCGGCGGAATTGCGTCGTGGACTTGGCACCCCGTATCCCGATTCCTTGCGTGGTGGACTGGGCGATGCGGGGGCCGCGGCATTGACTGCCTTTGTCACGGAGGGCGGGGCGTTGCTCGCCTTCAACGAGGCCAGCGAGTACGCCATCGAGGCCATGGCATTGCCCGTTTCCAACGTGCTGGCGAGAGTACGCAACACGGACTTTTATGCACCCGGGTCGATATTCGCGGTGGAAGTCAATCGCGCCCATCCCGTGGCCGCGAGCTATCGTGCGCCCACGCCAGCGGTATGGTTTGAGGACAGTCCGGCGTTCGCGATCAGCGATACCGCGAGGGCCTCGGTGGTCCTTCGGTATCCGTCAACCGGCGATGTGCTGCTGTCCGGGTGGCTTCTGGGTGGAGCATTTTTGAACGGTCGGGCCGCGTTGGTCGATGCTTCGGTGGGCACGGGGCACGTGTATCTGTACGGATTCCGGCCGCAGTACCGCGCGCAAACGAATGCCACGTGGCCACTTATCTGGAGTGCGATTCTCCGGTAAGCCGTGTTCACGTGTTCACGTGTTCACGTGTTCAGTCATTCAGTCATCATTTCCCTCTTTCCCCTGCTCCATGCCCTTCTCCGCACAACTGCGCAGCCCCCGCTTTCTGCTCGCGGCGGTACTGGTGGCTTCCACGGCATTGGCCAGTGGTCGCTTCATCCTTCCGCTCACCGCACAGCGTGGAGCGCCCCAGGGCACCACGGCGCTCGTGGGCGGCACACTGATCGACGGCCACGGCGGTGAGCCGATCACGAACAGCGTGATCCTCGTGCGCGGAACGACCATCGTGGCCGTGGGGCGCGTGGGCTCACTGGCGGTACCCGCCGACGCGACGGTGATCTCGACCGAGGGGATGCACCTGCTTCCTGGCCTCTGGGACATGCACGTGCACCTCATGCTGCTGGGTCACGGCAACTACGCACACTGGGATAAAGTGTATCCGGCGGAATGGGGACGCACGATCATGCCGGCCGCCGCGCGCCAGAACCTCATGGCCGGCGTGACCAGCGTGCGCGATCTCGGTGCCCCGCTGGAGGAAGTGCTCGCGGTCAGGCGACGGATTGCCAGCGGTGAGTTGGAGGGCGCCACGATCTACACCTCGGGGCCGTTCCTGCAGCACGCGCCCTATCCCGGCACCGAGAAGTTTCGGTGGGGCATTGCCGGTGTGGCCGATGCGCGCGCGAAGGTGAAGCGACTCGCCGAGGCCGGCGTGGACGTGATCAAGCTGATCGATCAGGATCAGATGACGACCGACGAAATCCTCGCCATTGTGGACGAGGCGCACGCGCACAAGTTGCCCGTGGTGGCACATGCGCATCGCCCCGAAGAGATTCGCCGTGGCCTCGCGATGGGCGTGGATGATTTCGAGCACACCGGCCTGCAAACGGCCCCCGCCTATCCCGACGACGTGATGCAGGCCTTGCGCGAGCGCACGGCGCAGGGGGCCAAGGGGCCGTTGTACTGGACACCGACCATCGACGTGCTGACGAACTACACCACGCGCCGTGACGACACCGAGTATCTGGACGATCCACAGTGGTACCGATACGTTCCGGACTCGATCGCCCGTGATATCCGGCAGTCGCTGCGCGGGTTCGACACCTTGTCGTACTATCGATTCGTGGCCGACCGCGGTCCCACGCTGCAGCGCAAGTTCCAGCAGTTGCGCGAGAGCGGTGCACGATTGCTCATCGGTACCGACGCGGGCGTGCCGGGCAACTTCCACGGCTACGCCACTCCCGAAGAAATGATCACGTGGGTGCGTCGCTACGGCATGGACCCGATGGAAACGATCCGAGCCGCAACGTTTTGGCCCGCGGTGGCGATGGGGGTCGTCGACCGGGTCGGTACGGTCTCCGCGGGAAAGACCGCCGACATCATCGCCGTGCGGGGGAATCCGCTTACGTCCATCGAAACGCTGCGCAGCGTGCAGCTCGTGATGCAGCGCGGTAAACGGATTCGCTAACGGCGACGCCCTCAGCGTTGGTTGGCGGGAGGCACTCCAACGCGGAAGGGATCGCGCACGGGATCCTTGGCCGGGGCCAGCTTCCGCGAGGCCTTCACCATCTTTTCTACTTCCTCCATCAGCTTCGCGTTGTTGAGGACGATGCCGTCCTTGATCGTGTGCACGATGCCGTTGGTGCGGATCATGCTGCCGCTGTTGTCGAGCGTCAGGTCACCGAACGAGTAGAGATATTTAAGATTGACCGCCGGATTTCCATCAACGAGCAGCAGGTCGGCCTTGTAGCCAGGACGCACAAGGCCGAGCTGCGGCTCACCAAGTGTGCGAGCGGAGTGAAAGGTGGCCGACTTCAGCACGTCGAGCGTCTGCATGCCGGTTTCGCGCTGAAGCTGTAGTTCGCGCACCGTCGAGAAGCCTGGAGTGGCCCAGATGTAGTTGTCGTCGGTACCGAAGGCGACGCGGCCGCCGCGCTTGTTGAACTCGTAGATCAAGTCGCCCCAGAGGCGATAGGCCGAGGTCCAGTTGTACTCGTCGTCGCTGGTCCAGTCGTAATGGAACGCGCCGTGGTACGCCGGGTTGGGCAGGTTCCAGTTCCAGAGCGCCTGATGCGTGTACTTCTCCGTCCAGGGCAGTGACATCGCGCGGAGCACGTCACGGTTGGCCTCGTACACCACGCGCGTGGGCAGCATCGTCACGCCACACTTCACCAGCGAATCGACCACGGCGTTCAGCAGGCGCTCCTTGTTGGCATACGTCCACACCCGGCCCGCTTCGCGGAAGCGCTCACTTTCATTGCCGAATTCGTAGGCGCGCGGGAATTGCTGCGCGGATCCGTCCAGCGACGACTCGGCGTATCCGTAGTGATGTTCGATCATCGTGACGCCGGCACAGGCGGCGCGCACGGCCTGCGTTACGGCGGTGTTGGCAGGCTGCAAGTGGAACGACGTGATCATGCCGTTCGCCGTGGCGGCTTTAGCGATCGCCGTGACCAGTTCGAGCGACCAGCCAAGCGGGTCCATCGAGATGACACGGTTACCGTTGGCGGCCATCGCTTTGACCACCTGCATGGCGAGTGCCGGGTCATCGAGCTGCCGGCCCTTGAACGTGGTGCCGGCGCCGTAGCTCACCAACGGAAACATACGCGGCGCAATCATCTCATTCGCGGCGCTTCGCTTCGCCTCGCGCATCGCATCGTCGTAGCCGCGATCAGCCGCGTTCACCATGGTCGTGACGCCCATGGCCAGTTTGAGGTAGTACACGTACTCGATTTCCTGCGGCAGCGTGCGGATGTGTGTGTGCAAGTCGATCATGCCCGGCATCACGTACTTGCCGTTGGCCTCGATGATTCGCTCACCGGTCATGCGCGGGCGGGCGCCAGCGCGCTCTGCCGTAACGGGATCGAAGGCCACCATTTCGGTGATCATATTCCCTTCAATCTTGATGTCGTACGGACCGGCTGGCGGGCCACCATGGCCCGGGATGACCATCGCGTTACGGATCACGAGCGACGCATACGGGCCGGCGCCCAAGTCACCAAAGCTTTTGGTGACCACGGGCGCAGCAGCAACGGGAGCGGCAGCGACGGGCGCCGGCGTCGGAGCACGACGTTGCGCGAGCGCGGGGGCGGCCGTCAGCACTGCGGCGGCAAGGGGAAGCATCGTCGAACGACGCATGGAGTGGGGGCGGGCTCGGGGTAGGTATCGCGGCGCGGCGGCATGGCGGCGTGGCGGGAACGCCAACGATACGCGCTGCCGCTCGGCGAGGAAAGCGCGGGCGCCGTCAGTGGCCGACGTCGATCATGGGCGATAGGCTGACGCCGCAGGGCTGCACCCGTTCCGCCACCACTCGTTCGTAGCGGCTACCGAATGAGCTAAACAACATCGGTGAAAGCACTTGTCGACTGCGCGCAAGGCCTCGCCTGGTCGGCGCTACGGGCTCGATTTGTGCACCTATGGGGATGCTGATCAGACGTGGTCATGTGATCCGTCGCTCCCCTTTGCACACGGATTTGCCCATTGCATCGTTCGTCGCGCCGCCCAAGCCATTGGCCCAACGTTCCCGGCGCCGATCGCGCTCGGCCTGACCGGTTGTCCACGAGGTGTCTCCCATGAGCATCTCGTGGCTGCAACGCGAGCGCACGGACGCCTCCGACGAATTGCTGGCCGGGCCGATTCATGGAGACTTGCTCGGCACCGAGCATCTCGCGGCGCGCGCTCGCGCCGTCGCGCGCGGGCAGCGACTCGCCGAGCAAACACGGGCGCTACGCCCCGCGCGCCTGCTTGGACGATTAGCCAACACCCGGAGCATTCTGGCCAGTGCGCAGGCTCGGCTTTTGAGGGCCGGTGAAGAAGGGGTCGATGCCGGTCCCGCCGCGGAATGGCTGCTCGACAACTACCACGTGGTGCAGGAGCATCTGCTCGAGGTTCGCGAGAGCTTACCCGGCAGCTACTACCGCGAGCTCCCGGAGCTGGCGGCAGGACCGTTGACGGGATACCCGCGCGTGTACGAGATCGCCATCTCGCTCATTTCGCACAGCGAGGCCCGCATTAGCCTCGAGAACGTGGATCTGTTCGTCGAAGCGTTCCAGAGTGTGACGCCACTGGCCATCGGCGAGCTGTGGGCGATGCCCGCCATGCTGCGACTCGGCCTGATCGAGAGTGTTCGCCGCATGGCGCTACGCACCGTTCAGCGGCTCGACGAACTCGAAGCGGCTCAACGGTGGGCAGCGCACATCCTCGAGGCCAATGGGAAAGGTGGCTCCGACCTCAGGGCGGCACTCCGCGAGTTCGCCGACGCACAGCTCGCGCTCACGCCGCACTTTGTCTCGCAGTTCTTGCAAACACTACGGCATGCCGAAGGCGCGTCGCCGGCATTGGCATGGCTCGAACAGTGGCTGCGCGACACTGGGCTGGCTCCGGAAAATGCCGTCGCGCTCTCCGCCCAGCGTCTCACACTGACGCAGCTGATGATGGCCAACGGCATCACCAGTTTGCGGGATGTCGGTCGGCGTGATTGGCGCACGTTTGTCGAGCATCAAAGCATCATGGAGGCCACGCTGCGTGAAGACCCATCGGGCTTCTATCCGCAAATGACCTTCGCCACGCGCGATTCGTACCGACATGTCGTGGAGCGGATCGCCAAGCGAACCGGCCACCGCGAGGCCAGTGTCGCCCAATGGGCCGTAGACCTGTGTCATCGAACTGCCGGCACAACGCTGGTCGGAGAGGACGCACGGCGCACACACGTAGGCTACTTCCTGGTTGACGAGGGATTGCGCGAGCTCGAGCAGACGGCCGGATACACACCGACGCCGAGTGAGCGCGTGGAGCGTGCCGTGCGGACGCATCCCAATGTCGTGTTCGTGGGCGGTCTGGTCACGTGCACCATCCTCGCCACGCTGGCCGCGTTTTTGATGGTTGGGCCGGAGGCCCGCGCGTCGCTGTGGCTGATCCTGCTGTTCGCGTTCCTACCAGCGCTCGATATCTCCGTCACGGTGCTCAATCAGTTGGTCACGACGTGGCTGCCGCCACACGTATTGCCGCGACTCGACCTGCACGCGCTCGGCGTCCCGGCGCAGTACCGCACCGCGGTGGTGATCCCGACGCTCTTCGGCAACGCCGACGATGTGGCCAGTGCGCTCGAGACCATTGAGGTACAGTTTCTCGCCAATCGCGAAGTGCATCTTCACTTCGCCATTCTCAGCGACTTCACTGATGCCTCCGCCGAGTTCATGCCAGGCGACGACGCGCTGGTCACACAGGCAGCTGACGGCGTGCGCGTGCTCAATGTCCGTTATGCGCACGGCGACGTCTCTCCGTTTCACCTGCTTCACCGCCCCCGCCGCTGGAACGCCCAAGAAGGCGTGTGGATGGGTTGGGAGCGAAAGCGTGGAAAGCTCTCCGAGTTTAATCGCCTGCTGCGCGCCGATGGACGGACGCCGGCACCGCTCGGGGATGACGCGAGCGACCCCGCCACCGGCTTCACGATAACGGTCGGTGATCCAGACGCGCTGCGCGGTGTGAAATACGTCATCACCCTCGACGCGGACACGGTGCTCCCACCGGACGCGGCGCCGTCGTTGATCGGCGCGCTGGCACACCCGCTTAATCGCGCCGAGTACGATCCGGTCCGCGGACGGATCGTACGAGGGTACGGCATTCTCCAGCCGAGAGTTGGCGTGTCGCTGCCGAGCGCACACCGCTCACACTTCGCGGCGATTTCATCGGGGCACCCCGGGGTCGATCCGTACTCCACGGCCGTCTCTGATGTGTATCAGGACTTGTACGGCGAGGGCAGCTTTACGGGCAAAGGCATCTATGACGTTGACGCGTTCGAACTTTCCACGCACGGCCGCTTTCCCGAAAACACGCTCCTCTCGCACGATCTCATTGAAGGGAACTACGCGCGCGCCGGACTGGCCACTGACGTGATCGTGTACGACGACTATCCCTCGTCGTACGTGGCGTATGCGCGTCGCAAGCACCGCTGGATCCGCGGCGACTGGCAACTCCTCCCGTGGCTGGGGCCGCAGGTGCCATGCCGCGAGGGCACCGAACTGAATCGCCTTTCGCTGCTTTCGCGTTGGAAGATTCTCGACAACATGCGTCGCAGTACTGTTGAGCTGGCGCAACTCGCGTTTCTGTTAGCCGCCTGGACGGTACTCCCGGGCTCCGCCGTGCGGTGGACGCTGCTGGCGCTCGGCGCGATCGTGGCTCCCTGGGCGACGTCGCTCGCGCTGGCCCTGGTGCGACCTCCACGCGACAAGTCATGGCGCTCGTATTATCGCGCCGTGGCACAGGACGCCATGGTGTCGCTACAGCAGGCGGTGCTCGCGCTCGCCTTCCTGCTCCATCAGACGCTGATCTCCCTTGACGCGATCATCCGGACGTTGAGTCGCCTGTACGTCTCCCGCACGCATCTGCTGGAATGGCGTTCGGCGTCGGCGGTAGAATCGAGCGTCAATGACATCGGACAGGAAACGTGGACTGCCATGCGGCTGTCTGTGCTGCTCGCATTCGGCGTGGCAGCCGCCATCTCGTACGGACAGATCGACGGGCAGATGGCGCGGGGCGCTCCGCTCGAGGCGTTGTTGTCCAGTGAGCTTATGCTAGGGAGTATTGTACTGCTCTGGATCATGGCGCCACGATTGGCGGCGTATCTGAGTGAACAGCGCACCGTGGCCCGCCCCGCCCTCTCCACGGCGGACCGCGAAACCGCCCGACGGTATGCGGAGCTGCACTGGCGCTTCTTCGACCGGTTTGTCACCGCCTCCACGCATTGGCTTGCACCGGACAACGTGCAGTTCGATCCAGAGTTCGTGATCGCGATGCGCACGTCGCCCACGAATATCGGACTGCAGCTGATGTCCACCGTCAGCGCCCACGACCTTGGATTGATCACGGCGACGGATCTCACGGAGCGACTGGAACAGACGTTCGGCACCCTACAGCAACTGCGACGTCATAAAGGACACTTCTTCAACTGGTACGACCTGCACGATCTCCGCGTGCTCGAGCCGGCATACATCAGCACGGTTGACAGCGGAAACATTGCCGGACATCTCGTCGCGATTCGCCAGGCCTGCCTCGATTTGGGCGCGCGCGAGCCAGCGCTCGAACACCGCTTGCTGGCGCTCGCCGAGCAGTCGGATGCGTTCGTGACGGAGATGGATTTCGGCTTCCTCTACGATGCGAAACGGAAGCTCTTCACGATTGGCTTTCATACCGAGTCGTTAACCGCCGACGAATCGTTCTATGACCTCCTGGCGTCGGAAGCCCGCCTGGCCAGCTTTGTGGCCATCGCCAAGAACGATGTGCCCGTGGAGCACTGGTTCCGGCTCTCACGACCGCTCAATCGGACGTCGTCCGCGACCGCCCTCGTGTCGTGGAGCGGCAGTATGTTCGAGTATCTCATGCCGCTCTTGGTGATGCGATCACTGCCGTTCACCATACTTGACCAGACGTATCATGGCGTCGTGCACCGACACTACGCACAAGGCCGCAGACACAACGTCCCGTGGGGATTGAGCGAAAGCGCATACAACGTACGCGATCTGCACCTGACGTATCAGTATCGTGCATTCGGTATCGCCGACCTGGCGTTGAAGCGCGGCCTCGAGCGCGATCTGGTCATCGCGCCATACGCAACGGCGCTGGCCGCGCTCGTCGATCCGGCGCGCGCCTTCGAGAATCTGCGCCGCCTCGAGTCGCTCGGAGCATTGGGCGAGTTTGGATTCGTGGATGCACTCGACTACACCCGGCCCGCGCCGGGCGAGCGCTTCGCACTCGTGAAGACGAACATGGCTCACCACATCGGCATGACGGTGGTGGCGTTCACCAATCTGCTCGAGCGCGATGTCTGGCAAGACCGGTTTCATGCGGCGCCGCTCGTGCAATCGGCGCAGCTGCTGCTGCATGAGCGCATTCCCCGCCGATTGCTGCTGCGACAGGCTCAGGCGTCGCGCCTTCCGGCGGAAAGGCTGGTAGGCACCAACGATCAACCGGTCGTGCGTGAGGTGGATACCACCACGCGCACGAAGCCGCGCATTGCCATGTTGGGCGCGTTGCCGTACACCGTGATGCTGAATCACAATGGCAGCGGGTACAGCCGATACGAATCGCTGGCGGTCACACGCTGGCGCGCGGACAGCACGCGCGACGATCTCGGCCAGTACTGCTACGTCAAAGATGTGAACGGCGGCCGCATCTGGTCCACGTCGCATCAGCCGGTCTGCGCACCGACCAATCACAGCAAAGTGTGGCTGGCATCCGATCGTGTCACGATGCATCGTATTGATGGCGACATCGAAACGCGCACGGAGATCACCGTCGTGGCGGCCGACTGTGCGGAGGTGCGTCGCGTGACGCTCATCAACCTTGGGGATGAGCCGCGTGACATCGAGCTCACCAGCTACGGTGAAATCGTGATGGCGCC
Organism: Gemmatimonadota bacterium; assembly: GCA_031363815.1. Classification (GTDB taxonomy): domain Bacteria; phylum Gemmatimonadota; class Gemmatimonadetes; order Gemmatimonadales; family Gemmatimonadaceae; genus Gemmatimonas. Next base: position 63,737 of record JANLVC010000088.1, on the reverse strand, counting down.
CACCGACGCCGATCGCGCGCATCCCGCGTTCTCCAACCTGTTCGTTGAGACGGAGTGGCACGCGTGGTGTACGGCGATCACCGCCACACGTCGTCCCCGCTCTCCGGACGATCCGACGCTGTGGTGCGTGCATGTAATGGATGCCGGCCCCGATCGCATCGGTGACGTCAGCTGCGAAACCGATCGCTCGACGTTTCTCGGTCGCGGACGCGGCGTGCGGCATCCGGCCGCGATGCAGACCGACGGCGCACTCCAGGGCACCACCGGTCCCGTGCTCGATCCGATCTTCGCCTTGCGCACCCGGGTGCGCGTGACACCGGGACGTGCTGTGAGTGTGGCCTTCACGACGCTGGTCGCCACCAGTCGCAAAGCGGCCTTCGAGCTTGCCGGCCGCTACCATGACGACCATGCCGCACAGCGCGCACTGGATTTTGCGTGGACATCCACGCAGCTCGAACTGCGCGAGCTCGGCATCACGCCGGCGAGCGCCGCCACTTTCCAGGAGATCGCCGCGCAGCTGCTGTTCCGTGACGGCTCACTCGCACCGCCGCCTGATGAGATCCGGCGGAATCGCGGTTCGCAGCCGCAACTCTGGATGTACGGCATTTCGGGCGACCGCCCCATCGTACTCGCCTCCATCGACGCCATGGATGGACTGCCCACGCTGCGCGAGTTGCTGTGCGCCCACCGTTTCTGGAGTCGACACGGCCTCGCGGTTGATCTGGTCATCATCAACGCGTCGGGCCATGACTACCTGCAGGAGCTGCGCGACGCGATCACCGAGGCGGTGATCTCGACGAATGACGCCGCGCTCATCGACAAGCCCGGTGGCATCTTCATGCGTCGACTCGATGCCTTTTCGGCAGTCGACTATCTCATGCTGTCGGCCAACTCGCGGGTGCAGCTGACCTGCGACGGCCGCTCGCTCACGCGCATTCTTGAGAGCGTCGCACTGCAAGCCAGTGATCGAGAACGCACCACGTCGCTCCGCCTCGCCTCGCGCACCCTCGAGCGCAGCACGCCGAGCAGCGCGTCCATGGCGATGCCGCCAACCGATCGCCCCGGAGCCATCGCCTCCTTCGTATCGGCGCTGCGACCGCTCGTTGCGCCGCTCATTCCACGTATCGTCCGCGCCCGCGCCGAGCCCGAGGGAGTGCACACGTCGCCCACACCGATGCTGTTCGATAATGGAATCGGCAGCTTCGATGAGCAGGGGAACTATGTCATCCGGGTGGATGATGATCAGCTCCCCCCAGCGCCATGGTCGAATGTGATCGGCAATCCGCACGGCGGCTTTCTGGTGACGGAGCGCGGCGCCGGTTGTATGTGGGCCGAGAACGCGTTCTTCTACCGCGTCACGCCATGGCACAACGATCCGGTTATCGATCCGATCAGTGACGTCCTGTTCCTCAAGGACCTGGACTCAGGCGCGCTGTGGAGTGCCACGCCGGCGCCGATCGATGACGGCCGATATCTTGTCCGGCACGGTGCGGGAGAGTCCACCTTCGAGCATGAACACGACGGCATTCACACCGTGCTGCATTTGGGCATGCCCCACGATGCCGCGGCCAAGCTCTCGCGTTTGCGCCTCACCAATGTGTCGAACGAGTCACGACGAATTTCCATCACCGCATTTGTGGAGTGGACGCTCGGCTCGCGACGCGAGGACACGCAGCATCAGGTTCGCACGCGTTTCGCGCCCGAACAGCAAGCAATCCTGGCGCAGAATACCTTCGATGCGCAGTTCGCCGAGTGGACCGCGGTTCTTGCTGTCAGCGAGCCAGTGTCCAGCTATTCGGCGAATCGGCACAGCTTCCTCGGTCGCAACGGCAGCCTTACGGATCCGGCAGCGCTCCGGCGGAATGCGCTCGACGGGATGACCGGCGTTGCACTCGACCCGTGCGCGGCGCTGCAGTTCGAGCTGGCGATACCGGCCGGCGAATCGCGCGAGATCAGTGTCGTGCTTGGCGCCGCCCGCACCGAAGCTGAGGCGCGACGACTCGCGGATCGACTCCGTACCGTGACTGGCGCAACCGCCGCGGTGCGGCGCACCGTTGACGCGTGGAAGACTCGATTGAGCGCGATCACCGTCAAGACGCCAGACCCGTCTTTCGACATCTTGGTCAACAAGTGGTCGCTGTATCAGGCGCTGTCGTGTCGCATGTGGGCCCGGATGGGACTGTACCAGAGCAGCGGCGCGTACGGCTTCCGCGATCAGCTGCAGGATGTGATGGCGTTCCTGTATGCCGAACCCGCGGTCGCTCGTGAGCATATTCTACGCGCCGCCGCACGGCAGTTTCTCGAGGGCGATGTTCAGCACTGGTGGCACCCACACAGCGGTCGCGGCGTGCGGACACGTTTCTCCGACGACCTCGTGTGGCTGCCGTACGTGGTGGATCAGTACATCCGGGTCACCGGCGACGCCACCGTGCTCGAGGAGTACGTGCCATTTCTGTCCATGCGTGCGTTGTTGCCGCACGAGCACGAGATCTATGACCTGCCCACGATCACGGAGGAGTTCGGCAGCGTGTACGAGCACTGCCGTCGCGCGCTCCATCGGGCCTGTACGGTCGGCATTCACGGACTGCCGCTGATTGGCACCGGCGACTGGAACGACGGCATGAGCCGGGTTGGAGTCGACGGCAAAGGCGAGAGCGTGTGGTTGGCATGGTTTCTGGTGACCACGCTGCGTACGTTCGCCAACCATGCCGAAGCGCGCGGCGACCTCGGCGAGGCGCAGGACATGCGCCGCAAAGCGGACGCCTACGTGTTAGCAGTTGAGGCCGACGGGTGGGACGGCGGATGGTATCGCCGTGCGTACTACGACGACGGCACGCCCATGGGTTCGTCCGCCAGTGCAGAGTGCCGCATCGATTCGATTGCGCAGAGCTGGAGCGTGATCTCTGGCGCCGGCAATCCGGCGCGCCAGCGTATGGCGATGGAGGCACTCAACGAACAACTCGTGCTCGACGACGCGCGATTGATCATGCTGTTGACCCCACCGTTTACGGAGGGCGCACACGATCCAGGCTATATCGCCGGGTACGTACCGGGCGTTCGTGAGAATGGAGCGCAGTACACGCACGCTGCGCTCTGGGCGGTGTTGGCTACAGCCATGCACGGTGACGGCGAACGCGCCTTGACACTCTTCCAGATGCTCAATCCCCTCACGCACACGCAGTCGGCAAACGAGGTGGCGCGATACAAGGTGGAGCCGTACGTCGTGGCGGCGGATGTATACACCGCCCCCACGCTACTTGGACGCGGTGGGTGGACGTGGTACACGGGCTCGGCAAGCTGGATGTATCGGGTCGGCCTCGAGAACATTCTCGGATTCACCAAGATCGGCGACACACTCCGCATCGAGCCATGCGTACCACGCGACTGGCATGAGTTCGGGATTACGTATCGTTTTGGCCGAACGACCTATGAAATTATGGTGCGCAATCCGGCGCTGCTTCGCCAACGGGGATCGTGCGTCGTACTTGACGGGACGCTCTTCCGGACGAATACCATTCCGCTGGTAGACGACGGGCAGACGCATCACGTCGAGGTCGACGTGGCGGCGAGACGTGAACGGGGCTCGTGATTGCCGGGTGGGCAGCGCGGGTCGAGGGGGAGTGGGAAGTACGCCCCGGCAGGGAGTGATGTGCCGATTAAAACTGCGTGGCGCTCGCGTTTTCCCAGGCCCGAGACATGCCAGACGAAGCCGGATCGGTCAGTAAAAGCCCCCGCGTGAGCTGCGGGTAGATTTCGGCGTAGCTGCGAATTTCCATGGCGCTCACCCGTTTCATGATGAACCACGGCTTGAGGTCCTGCGGGCGCTGCAGACCAGCCGCCCCGAGCACTTCGAAGAAGCTTCGTACCGTTTCGCGATGATAGCGGGCAACACGGTGCGACTTGTCGCCAACGTGCAGCCCGCCGACCAATGCGGGATCCTGAGTGGCCACGCCGGTCGGACACTGGTTGCTGTTGCAACGCAGCGCCTGAATGCAGCCGATCGCGAACATCATGGCGCGGGCGGCATTACACATGTCGGCACCAAGGGCAATCTTCGTCGCCATCGAGAAGCCGGTGTTCACCTTGCCCGACGCGATCACGCGAATGCGGTCACGCAGTTCGGTGGCCACGAGTGCGTTGTGCACAAAGGACAGTCCTTCGTTTAACGGCGTGCCGACCGAGTCGGAAAACTCGAGCGGCGCAGCGCCCGTGCCACCCTCGCCGCCATCGACCGTGATGAAGTCCGGCGTGATACCGGTGGCCATCATCGCCTTGAGAATACCAAGGAACTCGTGGCGCTTGCCGACGCACAGCTTAAAGCCGATGGGCTTACCGCCCGAGGCGTCGCGTAACCGCTTCACGAACTGCAGCAGTTCCGTGGGCGTGGAGAACGCGGTGTGGGCTGGCGGCGAGATCACGTCGTGACCGGGTTCGACGCCGCGGATCTTCACAATTTCCGGCGTGAGCTTTGAGGCAGGGAGAATGCCGCCATGTCCGGGTTTTGCGCCCTGCGACAGCTTGATCTCGATCATCTTGACGTTGGGCAACACTGCGCGATTGGCGAATTCCTGCTCGCTGAAGCGCCCCTGACGATCGCGTGCGCTGAAGTATCCGGTACCGATCTGCCAGATGATGTCGCCACCGGGCTCGAGATGATACGGACTGAGGCCCCCCTCACCGGTGTTGTGCGCGAAGTTGCCCATCTTCGCACCGGTGTTGAGCGCGAGCACTGCGTTCTTGCTGAGCGAGCCGTAGCTCATACCCGACACATTGAATACCGACGCGGAGTACGGCTGCGTGCAATCGGGACCACCAACCGTTACCCGTGCATGCGCAGCGTCTGGATGCGCCGGGGCGAGCGAGTGATTGATCCACTCATAGCCGGTCGCGTACACATCCTTCTGCGTGCCGAAGGGGAGCGTATCCAGTTCACCTTTGGCGCGCTGGTAAATGAGCGAGCGGTCGTTGCGGCTGTACGGCCTGCCGTCGCTGTTCGACTCGATGAAGTACTGATTGATCTCGGGTCGGATCATCTCCAGCAGATAGCGTGCGTGTCCGATCAGCGGAAAGTTCCGCTTGATCGCCTGCTTGGTTTGCAGCATGTCGGCCACACCGCGGCCGATCAGTGGCAGAACAATGAACAGCGAAAGCCACGCGGGGGGCCAGTACGCCGAGGCTGCCGCGACGAGGAGCAGGAGGGCAACCGAGACAATGAAGAATGGAGTACGCATTGGGACAAGTATCGGCGCTGGCCTCCCGGAAAGTGAGTCGTCAACGCATTTGCGGGGTACGACGCGGAATACTCGTCTGCCTTGACGAGGCATCCCGTTCACCTCCACGCAGGAGCGCGTATGGCCGAACCAGTGGCTCGTCGAATTGTGATCGCCAGCTTCACCACGCCGAAGGGCGCGGAGAACACGTTGGACCTCCTGAAGGGCGCCGCGGTCGGACTGGGCAACACCGCCGTTGTCACGCGGGATGAAGGCGGAGACGTGGCGTTCACCGAGTCGCAGGACTGGGGTATTGGCAAGAGCGCCCTCATTGGCGCCATCGCCGGTCTCCTGCTGCCGGGCGTTGGCACGATCACGCTCGCGGCCGGTGGCGCCTTGGCCGCGTACTTCATTGATCGCGGGTTCCCCGATGCCTTGTTGAAACAGATGGGCGAAGGGCTCGCGCCCGACGGTTCGATGCTCGTGCTACTCGTGGCCGACGCTAGCGTGGCCCGTGCTTCCGAAGTCATTGCGCAGAAGAACGGCACGGTGATCGGCACCAGCACGGAAAGCGATCTCACCGCAGCCATCGCGAACTTGCAGCCCTGAGGGACGCGCACGCCGTTGCCCCACTTGGCGGTCTTGTCGCTGGTGTCGACCGTCGAGTAGGCTTCGGTTCCCTCAATTCTCGGAGCAGCATGCAGCGTTCGGCCATTCTCACCGCAGTCCCCCACGGTCGTGGCCGTACCCGCCAGGTCACGATCAAGAATGTGGGTGACGAGGTCGCACTGGAACTCGGCTTTCAGTTCATGGCCGAAAAGGAGGATCGGACGGATTGGTTGGTCGGGACCCGGCCCCGCGTGCTGGGACCGGGAAAGGAAGTCTGCCTCGATATCGCGCAGGCGCCGGGACCAACCGAGTGCAAGCTGATTGTGTCGTGGGTGGATGGTCGCGGAAATACGAGCCGATGGATCGGGGCGATCAGTCGGCGGTAGCGTCAACCCTCGTGGCGAGAGTTCGCTGTGCTTCACGCCGTACCGTGCCAAATCGCGCACGCCGGGACAGCTCGCCAGGAACTCGGCACACGTGCACGCCTGTTTTGGCAAGGTCGATCGTTCAGTAGTCAGGCCGAGGCTATCACCGACTTTTGTCAAAGCCGATCGCGTGCTATTCCAATTCATTTGACGGACCCGTCACCGACAGCCATTTTTCGTGCGTGGATGAGCAGAGCGACTTTGGTCTGGAGTGCGAGTCGTTCCGTGATGTCGCACTGCGTAATTGATGTGTCCATGACCACCGCGATCGTTAAAGGGCGAAGACGACAGGTGCCTGGCCTCCATTTTATTCCGCGGCCCTCGACACGCAGCCGCCTTGCCTGTCGAGCGCGTCATGGAGGCGACGGTGTCATAAGCGCGACTGACTGACAGCTATCGCCGAATGGGGCGTTGAGGCACGCAGTGAACGTCGTGCCTGCTTGGCGCACCGTACACAGCTTGTTACACTATGCGCATCATGCGTCGCCTCGGACGATCTGTTCTCCTCATGCTTTGCTTCCTCTCGCTGCAGCTCGCGCTGTTCGGCGGGGGTTCGGACTGCGACGTCGCAGGCCTACTTCGGCAGATGGGCGTGAGTGTCGGACGGCCTGAGATGGACATGGCGTCAGCAAACATGTCGGTGACAGGCATGGCCAGCATGGACATGGCCGAGATGGCCAGCATGGACATGGCCGAGATGGACGGCATGGACATGGCCGAGATGGACGGCATGGACATGGCCGAGATGGCCGGCATGGACATGACCGAGATGGCCGGGTCTGCGTTACCCACGACATCCACGCACCTCGTTGCTGTTGCACCGCACGATGAGCAATCGTGCGAGACAGAAGACGTGAGCAGCGTATGTAATTCGATGACCGTATGCGTTTTTGCTGCGGTCACGTCGCGCGGAATCATGCCAAGCGTGCTGCCCGCGCCGCCAGCACGTATGCCAACGCTCGCCGTCCGAACGCCGCCTACGGAGGGCGACGCTCCCGACCTCCCGCCCCCGCGGGCCTAGTCCTGACGGTTCCCGCCAAGCTACGCGCTTGGCGGTGATGTCCCGCGCATATCGTCCCCTCAGGGGATGCGTGCGGTGCGATAGTGGCCGTCTGCCATCACCCGGATGGTGTGGCCGCCACCTCGCCTCATCTTCGTCGGACAATCCATGCTTCGCATCGACTGCCTAGCGCCGCCATGTCTGTGGCGGTCGCGCGGCCGCCGCTGGTGCTCTCACGATCCGTCGCGAGGGTGGTTCGCACGTGTGTCGCTTGGCAGCGTCGCGATGCTGCTCGCGTCGCTGCTGCCCGCGCGCGGAAACGCCCAACCGTCATCCGCATCGGGCAGCGCGTCGCTCGATACGCTCGTAGCCACCGCGGTTGCCGCGAACCCTGCCGTGCGCGCCGCACGGCTCCGGGTCGACGCCGCCCGCGCCCGCGTCGGTCCGGCCGGGTTACGCCCCGATCCCCTGCTGACGGTCGGCCTGCGCGATTTTCCACTCAGCAGTCCCGGCTTCTACGACAACTTCACCATGAAGATGGCCGGGATCAGCCAAACGATTCCCTACCCCGGCAAGCTCGGACTGGAGCGTCGCGCCGCGCTGCGCAGCGTGGACGCCAACGAGGCGGTCGTGCGCGCGACCACGCTCGACATCGTGCGCGATGTGCGGACGGCGTACTTCGAGGTCGCGTTCCTCGACCGCGCGCTCGACGTCGTCACGCGCAATCGCGATGTACTGGTCGACTTGATCAAAGTCACGGAGGCGCGATACAGCGCGGGTCAAGCCGGTCAGCAGGATGTGCTGCGCGCGCGCGTCGAAGCGGGGCGATTGGCCGAGCAGGCGGTGACACTCACGGAACAACGCCGCGCCGCCGTGGCCAGCCTGAACGCGGCGCTCGACCGGCCAAGTGAGTCGCCGTTGCTTGACGCCCACGTGCCGGCGCGGATCTCTCGCGCCGCCGTCGCGGACTCGGCGAATGGCGTCCGGTTTCTCTCGGCGGCCTTAGGCGCACGCGTCGCGAACTCTCCGCTGCCACCGCTGGCCGAGCTGCAGGCCATAGCGCTCCGGGCAAGCCCCCTCCTGCTCGAACAGGATGCGGAAATTGCGGCACAGACCGCACGGGTCGAACGCGCGCGGAAAGAACATCTCCCCGATTTTGATGTCGCGCTCGATTACGGCCAACGGAATGGCTTCCGCGACCTCGTGACCGCCACCGTATCGATCCCGCTGCGGTTGCAGCGAGGCGCCAAGCAGGACCAACTGGTGGTCGCGGCACGAGCAGACCTCGCCGCCCTCGAGGCCGACCAGGCGGCTCGGCGCAGCGCGATTCGCGCCGACGTCGCTCGACTCGTCGCTGAGCTTGAGCGGCAACGAGCGCAGCTCGCGCTGTACAAAACGGCCATCATCCCGCAAGGCCGCGCCGCCCTGACCTCTGCCCTCGCGAGTTACCAGGTGGCGCGCGTCGAGTTTGTCACGCTGCTCGAAAATCAGGCCACGCTGTTCAACTACGAAACCGAGTACTTCCGCGTGCTCACCGACTTCGCCAAGACCCTGGCACAGCTGGACCGAGTCGCCGGGAAGGAGATTCTCCCATGACGATGAATGAACGGCCCCCGGCGCCGGAAGCCACTTACGCCGCATCCACTTCACGCGGCGGGCGACGGCGCAGGCCGACGCGCCTGCACGTGGCGTTGCTTACCGCTGTGCTGCTGGGCGCAATGTGGTTGTTCCGAGACGCGTGGCGTTCGCGTGAGAACAGCTCGCAGGCGGCGCAGGCGAAGCAGGGCGCGAGCGGGATGGCTGGCATGGCCGGCATGAGCATGAGCAAGGACGGCGCCATTGCGCTTTCGGCCGATCAACTCCGCACCTTCGGCGTGACATTCGGCGCCGCCGAAGTGCGCACGATGGCCAACGCCGCGCGCGCTGCCGGCAATGTGGTGATGGATGAGACGCGCATCGTGCAGGTCGCGCCACGCGTGGGCGGCTTTGTCGAACGCCTGTACGTCAACGTCACGGGACAACCCGTGCGGCTCGGTCAGCCCCTGCTCGAGCTGTATTCTCCGGAGCTCCTCGCGGCGCAGCAGGAGTTGCTGCTGGCGGCGGAATTACAGCGCAATATTGGCCAGAGTGCGGTCCCTGGTATCCCCGACAACACCACCGATCTCGTCGCGGCCGCGAAACGCCGCTTCCAACTCTGGGATGTGTCAGAAAGACAAGTGGACGAGATACTGCGGACGGGACGCACGCGTCGCACCATGACGCTCTACGCACCGGCCTCCGGCATCGTCATTGAGCGCATGGCCGTGCAGGGACAGCTCGTGATGCCCGGCGACAAGCTCTATGTGATCGCGGACCTGACGCGCGTGTGGATCGAAGTCGACCTGCGCGGCGCAGATGCCGCACGCGTGCGTGCGGGCACGACCGCGGAGATCGAAATCAGTGGACTTGCCGGGCGGTCGTTCTCGGGCCGTGTCGAATACGTCTATCCGACGGTGGAGACGGACGCGCGCACCACCCGCGCACGCATCAGCCTTGCCAACAGTGGCGGGCTGCTCAAGCCCGGCATGTATGCCACCGTGCTGCTGTCCACTCCATCGCGCGAGGCCCTTACTGTGCCCACCTCCGCCGTGGTCCATACCGGAGCGCGCGCCTTCGTGTTCATCGACCTGGGCCGTGGCACGCTCAAGTCGCAGGACGTGGAGCTCGGCGCCAGCGCTGGCGATTACACGGAAGTGCTGGCCGGCGTCGAGCCCGGGCAACGTGTCGTGACGTCCGCGCAGTTCCTGCTCGATTCGGAATCGAACCTGGGTGAGGTGATGACGAGCATGATGAGTATGGGGGGGAGCATGGGTGACATGAAGGGCATGGTCCTGAAAGACATGAAAGGCATGGACATGAAGGGGAAGAGATAGCCGCCATGCTCAAGCACATCATTCGCTGGTCGATAACGCATAAGCTCGCCGTATTGCTCGGCACGCTCGTCGTGACTACGGCTGGGGTGTGGGCTCTCCTCACCACCCCGGTCGACGCGATTCCAGACTTGTCCGACGCGCAGGTGATCGTGATGACCGAGTGGCCTGGCCAAGCGCCACAACTCGTCGAGGATCAGATCACGTACCCGCTCGAGACCGAGCTGCTTAAAGTGCCGAACATCAAGTTCGTGCGCGGCATGTCGCAGTTCGGCCTCTCCGCCGTATACGTCGTTTTCGAGGACGGCACGAATCTCTACTGGGCACGCTCGCGCGTGCTCGAGTACTTGAATGGGGTGCGCAACAAGCTCCCTATTGGCGTCGTGCCGATGCTCGGTCCGGATGCGACGGGCGTGGGTTGGGTGATGCAATACATCCTGGCGGACACCACCGGCACGAAGTCGCTGGCGGACCTCCGCGCCCTGCAGGACTTCACCGTACGACCGGCGTTGACCGCCGTGCCGGGCGTCGCGGAGATTGCCTCGCTTGGCGGCTTTGAGCGCGAGTATCAGGTGCAGGTCGATCCGGCGAAACTTCTGGCATTTCACGTGCCGATGGCAAAGGTCGCTGACGCGGTGCGCGCCTCAAATCAGGACGTGGGTGGGCGCGTGCTCGAAATGGGTGGCACCGAGTACGTCGTGCGCGGCCGCGGGCGCTTCGCTTCGCTCGACGACATCCGCAACGTATCCATCGGCATAGGTCCCGGCGGGACACCGATCACCGTGGACGATGTCGCGACCGTGCAGATCGGTCCCGCGCTCCGCCGAGGCATCGCGGACCTGAACGGCAAGGGCGAGGTGGTCACGGGGTGGGTCGTGATGCGCTACGGCGCTAACCCGCGCGAGGTGATCGCGCGCGTCAAGTCGAAGATGGCCGAAGTCGAGCGCGCGCTGCCACCCGGCGTCCGATTCGTTGAGGGCTATGACCGCTCAGGGCTCATCGACCGCGCGGTGGCGACGCTTCGCGAGAAGTTGGTCGAGGAGTCGATCATCGTCGCCCTCGTGGCGGTGCTCTTTCTCCTCCATGCGCAGAGCGCCCTGGTGGCCATCATCACGTTGCCCATCGGCATCGTGATGGCCTTGCTGGCAATGAAGGGGCTTGGCCTGAACGCCAACATCATGTCACTCGGTGGAATCGCTATCGCCATCGGCGCCATGATCGACGCGGCCATCGTGATGGTGGAGAACCTGCACAAGCATATGGAGCGCAACGAGGCCACCGGGCGGCCGAAGGATCACTGGACGCTCGTCGTTGAGTCCGCTCAGGAAGTTGGCCCCGCGCTCTTCATCTCGCTGCTCATCATCACCGCCTCATTCCTCCCTGTTTTCGCACTTGAGGATCAGGAGGGCCGCCTATTTTCGCCGTTGGCGTGGACCAAGACATTGGCCATGGCGGCGGCGGCGTTGCTCTCGATCACGCTGGTGCCGGTGATGATGGGGCTGTTCATCCGAACGGGCGTCAAGCCGGAAGCCGCGAACCCGGTAAACCGGTTCCTGGTCTGGGTGTACCGTCCAGTCATCGCGTTCGTGTTACAACATCGCTGGCCCACGATTGTGGCCGCCGGAGCGCTTCTTATCGCCACGGCCTTTCCGTGGTCGAAGGTCGGCAGCGAGTTCATGCCTCCACTCAACGAGGGGTCCATCATGGATATGCCGTCGCTATTTCCGGGCGTCGGCACCGCACAAGCCAAGCAGATCCTGCAGCAGCGCGATGCGGCACTTGCGCGCATTCCCGAAGTGCAGACGGTGATGGGCAAGATCGGCCGCGCCGAAAGCGCCACCGACATGGCGCCGATGTCGATGATCGAAACGATTGCGATCCTCAAGGACAAGCAGGAATGGCGTCCTGGGGTGACGTACGACTCCATCGTATCCGAGGCGAATAGCACGGTGAAAACGCCGGGCGTGGGCAATATGTGGAGCATGCCGATCAAGAACCGGCTGGATATGCTCGCCACCGGCATCAAGACGCCCGTGGGCATCAAGATCTTTGGTCCCTCGCTCGATACGCTGGACCGCATCGGGCGGGAGATCGAAAGCATCCTCCCGAACGTCGCGGGCACGAACACGGTGTTCGCCGAGCGCGCCGTCGGAGGGCGCTATCTCGACGTCACCATCGACCGCGCGGCGGCCGCGCGGTATGGGCTCACCGTCGACAACGTGCAGACGGCCCTCAGCACCGCGGTAGGCGGCATGGACGCGGGCCAGGTGATCGCCGGACGTGAACGATTCGGTGTGCTCGTGCGCTACGCGCGCGAGCTGCGTGATTCGCCGGAGAAGCTCCGCCGTGTGCTCGTCGCGACGCCGTCGGGTGCGCAGATCGCGCTCGGCGAGCTCGCACGCATCGACGTCACGGCCGGCTCCACGTTGATCAAGTCGGAGAACGCCTTGCTCAACAACGTCGTGTATGTCGACGTGCAGGGCCGTGACATCGGTAGCTATGTCAGCGACGCCAAAACCGTGCTGCAGCAGCAGCTCACGCTGCCGGCCGGCTACCGGCTCCAATGGTCGGGTCAGTTCGAGTCGCTCGAGCGGGCGACCACGCGTCTGCGCCTCGTGGTGCCGATCACGCTCGTGATCATCTTCGGGTTGCTCTACCTCAACTTTCGGAACGTCGTGGAGGTCGGCATCGTGATGCTGTCGCTCCCATTCGCACTCGTCGGCGGCGTGTGGCTGATGTGGCTGCTGGATTACAACATGAGCGTGGCCGTCGCCATCGGGTTTATCGCGCTGGCGGGCGTGGCGGCGGAGACGGGGGTGATCATGCTGCTCTACCTCGACCACGCGTATAACGAGCGCGCCGCCCGGGGCGCCGTACACGGGCGCGATGACGTGGATGCCGCCATCGAACACGGCGCGGTGGGGCGCGTGCGCCCCAAAATGATGACGGTAACCGCGATCATGGCGGGCCTCGTGCCGATTCTCTGGAGTCAGGGCACCGGCGCTGACGTGATGAAACGCATTGCGGCACCGATGGTCGGTGGCATGCTGACCAGCACGGTGCTGACGCTCGTCGTCATCCCGGCGATCTACTCGCTGTGGAAGGAGCGGGTCGTACATCGGGTCGCGCTTGGCGCAACGTGGGCTGGCGCGTCGACGCCTCGACCTCTCGACGCACTGACACCAGCACAGACACCAACACAGACACCAGCACAGACACCAACACCGAGCTCCCAGTCATGAACGGCGGGCATACAGGACCTTCGAACAGCGCGTGCGACACACAGATGACGAGCTCCACTGCGCACGACCGCCCGACGGCGGTCCATTGGTGGGTGCCGGCGATTGTACTCGCCTCGTTCTCGTTCCTGTTGCACTTCCTGTGGGAAATGCTGCAGGTGCCATTGTATGCCGATATGGCCAGCATGGCGCACTGGTCTGTCGTTGCGGTGTGCGCCAAAGCAACTGCGGGCGACGTAGTCATCGCGCTCACCGCATACGCCACCGTGGCGGCGTTCTGGCGGACCTGGCACTGGCGCGATTCGTGCACCCACATCGCCACGTACCTCGCTACGGGAATTGCCATCACGGTTCTACTCGAATGGCTCAACGTCTACGTGTGGCAGAGCTGGGCGTATGCGACGGCGATGCCGCTGGTGTTCGGCATCGGCGTTGGGCCGCTGCTCCAGTGGGTCATCGTACCACCGCTTGCGCGGTGGCTGATGCAGCGCCACATCGCCGGCGGACACCGTATGTGCGCCTACACCACGATTGCCCACGCGCCATCACTGTCTTGCCCGGGGAACTAATCATGCGCCACGCTCGTCGTTGCACCACTGCTGTTGTCCTGCTCATCACCGTTGTTGCCGGTGCGTGTACGAAGCCCGGTGATCCGTCGGCCGCGAGCGACAGCGCCCGCACCCGCGCTGCTATGGACAGTGCGTCCGCGACGGGCAACATGCCCGCCATGGGAAACATGAGTGGTATGAAGGGAATGGAAGGGATGACGGGTATGATGGACAGCACCATGGGTGGCATGAGCAACGAGATGCACACGCACATGATGAGCATGATGAGCGCATCGGGCGACTCCATGAAGGGCATGCTGCCGAGACATCGGCAGATGGTCGCCAGCATGATTGCGAAGATGAACGGCGAGATGCGCGACATGAAGATGGCGAGCGACACCGATTGGTCCGCCACGGTGGATTCATTGCGCAAGGATCTGGTGCGCATGCCGGAACTCGGCAACGCGGAGTTGACGACCATGATGCCCGCGCACATGGCACGTGTCACGCGCTTGAGCGAGATGCACCAGAAAATGATGCGCGCCATGGGTAGTAAGTAAGACGCGCCACGCGTCGTTTGCCGGAGTTCAGGTGTCCATTCGCACATCCGCTGATTGGGCGCACGAGGTCTTTTCAAGGAGTAGTCCGATGGCCAGCATCGAATTAGGTACCTACCTGCGCGCCAACAGCGCGCAGTACCACGAGTGCATCGAAGCGTGCGTCGCATGCCTCGTAGCGTGCGAGATGTGCTCCGATGCGTGTCTTGACGAAAAGGACATCACCGTAATGCGCTCGTGCATCCGGCTCGACCGCGATTGCGCGGACGCGTGCGTGGCGGCCATCCAGGTGATGAGTCGAGGTGGTCCGCTTTCGGCTGAACTGTGTCGACTCTGTGCCGTGGCGTGCGAGGCATGCGCCGCCGAATGTGAGAAACACGCGGGCATGGCCGACCACTGCCGACTCTGCGCCGAAGCGTGCCGCACATGCGCCGAGGCATGCCGGCGGATGGCGGCGTAATTTCGCCCCCGCTTTGCCCGTCTCTGTTGACCTTCTGCGAGGTGATTTACGGCGACGATCTGGCCGGAGAGCTTGTCCGAATCGGAAACCGGATCCCGCGGGTTGACATGGCCCTCAGGAGGCCACCTTGGTGGCCGTGTACCCCAAGGTCTTGATCGCCGCGATCATCTGCGCCTCGGTCACCTTGGCTGGGTCGTACGTCACGATGGCAATCCCCTTTTCGTAGCTCACGTCCGCTTTTGCGACGCCCGGGAGGCGCGTAAGCACCTTGCGAGTGCTGAGCACACAGCCGGCGCAGGTCATGCCTTGCACCGAAAACGTGACCGTCTGCTGCGCCGCGGCATTCTGTACGGCCGACCCCGACGTGGTTGACGTTGACGTCTTGGGGGGCTGCGCGTCGCCGGGCAGACGTTGCTGCAGCGGCGCGGCGTACGCGGCCGGCACCAGGCCGAAGGCTAGAGCACTGCCCTGCACAGCTGACCCGCACAGGTCGGCGATTGCAACGGGTGCGGTAACCGCGAAAATGCCGAGGGTCGCGAGTGTTTTGTGCATGGGCGGCAGAGAGTCGAGGGGAATGTCACGCAGCCAGCGTTGATCGGCCAGCCGAAGGCAATGCGCAGAGCGCCAACTGATAGCTCTCGATAAATCAGAGCAGCAGCACAGACCACAGCTGGAAGGTCAGAAACACGACCGCCAGCATCGTGGCGAGCCACAAGAGGACTTTGTCGCGCGTGCGGTCGCGCGGGACCGTACACGACTCATCGGGCGCGCACACCGGTGCGCGGCGGCGGCCGTATACCACGTAGAAGCCGATAGCGAGCAGCACGACGCTGAGCAGAATGAAGAACGGTTGCAGCGGCGCGAAGGTGCTCGCGAGTCCCGCACCGACACCGAGCGTAACGAACAGCAGCGGACCAACGCAGCAGAGCGAGGCGAGAAACGCCGCTCCGACCGCGCCCACTGCGGCCAGCAGTCCGCGCCGCGCCCGCGGCGAGTGAGACACGGTGGGAGTCGTCATGCGCAGCAACTTAACTTCTCGACGCCGGCGGAGCCGCCTTGCGCGGCCAACTTGAGACTCTCGCCCCACGTGAGATACGGGTGGAAGGTCGCGGAGATGTCGCGCACGGTAAGGCGTAAGCGTACCGCAAGGGTGGCCTCGCCCATGAACTCGCCCGCGTTCGAGGCAACCGCTTGCACGCCGAGCACGCGGCCCGATCCCGACTCACTCACGAGCTTCACAAGACCACGTCGGTCGTGGCTCGCGAGCGCGCGCGGGACATGCGCCATGTCGAGTACGCTCACGTCGACCTGCAGCCCCGACGCGCGCGCCGCGGCTTCCGTGAGCCCGACCGAGGCGACCTGCGGCATGGTGAACGTCACGCTCGGGACCACTGACAGGTCAAGCTGGCTCGCATCGCATACAGTACCCGCACCCTGCAGCGCCTTAAGCGCATTCTCCGCCGCCACGCGGCCCGCTGCCGCCGCCACGTACACGAAGCCAGGTCCTCCAGTCACATCGCCGGCCGCATACACATGCGGGTTCGTGGTGCGGAGCGTGCCGTCGGTCTGGATGTGCCCCGATGGCGTAAGCGCTACGCCGATGTCCTCGAGGCCGAGATCGCGCGTATTCGGCCGGCGGCCCACGGCAACCAGCACTCGCGCCGCGCGCACTTGTCCTGCCACGGTGCCGCGACGCACGTGCACCACCGCCTCCGCGCCGACCTGTTCCATGCGCACCGCGGCGGTGCCTGTTTGGACCTCAATGCCCTCGGCCTCCAACGCCTCGCGCAGGACGGCGGCAATCTCGGGGTCCTCGCCCGTCAGCAGCTGCGCGCCGCGTTGAATGATCACTACTCTCACTCCGAAGCGGGCAAAGACCTGGCCAAGTTCCACGCCCACTTGTCCGCCGCCAAGCACGATCAACGACGTTGGCAGCTTTTGCAGCTCCATGGCGGTCGTGCTGGTCAGGGCGTCGATAAACTCAATGCCGGGGATGGGTGGCAGCGCCGCAGTCGCACCGCTCGCCACCACCACTTTGCGAGCCGTATGCACCGGAGCGCCCTCTCCCTCACCAACCTGAATCCGCACCACGCCAGGGACCATGCCGTTGACCGCGGACAGGAGGCGCGCCCGGCCGTTTATTCGCACCACGCTCGGGAAACTGGCCAGCACATCGGCGTACTTGGCATCCCGCAGCTCGCGCACTAATGCGTCTTTCTGGCGCACGACCTCGCTCCAATCGACGGCGGGCTTGCAGGGCGCGACTCCAGGAAATCCGCGCCCCGCCGCGTGCACATGTGCTGCCGCCTCCATCAGGGTCTTGGAGGGGATGCATCCCACGTTCACGCAGGTCCCCCCAAGCGTGCTGTCCTCCACGATGGCAACCTTGGCGCCCATGCCGGCAGCCTGAATGGCGGCTGCAACGCCTGCACCGCCCGTGCCGATTATGAACAGGTCGAAATCGGCGGCGACCGGTGCGGCGGTGCACGCGCGGTCGCTCGCAGGCGGCGCACAGCTTTTACCGGTGATCTGGTCGATCATGAGGGTTTCCTTCATCGTACAGTCTCGGCGGAAGGCGAGCGCGGCGAAACAGGATCGTGCGGGCCGGGACCTCGTAGGCTCAATGCAGCGATGATGGGGCAGCTCAGCGGATCGCTGGCGGTCGTGTCACTGGCGCACGTCTGCTCACACGCGACCACAAGATCGGCCAACGCCGCGCGAAGCGTGCCGAGCATCCGGAGCTTCTCATCGATGTCACTGATCTTGGTCACCGCGACGTCCCGCACCTCCATCCCTGCCCCTCGACGACCCGACGCACGGCGCAAGCGAAGCAACTCGTCCACCTCGGCGAGGGTGAAGCCAAGGGCTTGTGCGTGCTTGATGAAATGGACGATCGCGGTTGCTTCGGGTGGATACTCCCGGTATCCGCTCGCGCGGCGTCCAGAGGGCTGCAGGAGCCCGCGGCGCTCGTAGTACCGGAGCGTGTCCGCACTGACGCCGGCACGCGTTGCCAAGGCTCCGATGCGCAACATACCGCCGTTCGCGCGGTCACCGACGGAAGCGGGCTCCGCAGACGTGGGGGGCAACCGAGTGGCCTTCACGGGGTTTGGGTGCATGACGACAGAGTACACCATAGAGCGCGCTCCAGAGTCAAGGGGGCACGTGCCGCGACACGAGACCAGAGGCCCCCTCGACATGCCACGCACACACCCCTTGACCCTCTAGTCGAGTACAGGCGGTACTGTTCGAGTCTGAGGAAGCAGGCCAGTCGCTCGGACACCGGCTTCGCACCTCCTACCGGGCTGCACGCATGGCACCATCCAACAGACTGATCCAGATCAAGGCGAGCGGTATGATGTGCTCGTTCTGCACCATGTCGGTAGAGAAGGCGCTCTCGCGCGTGCCCGGTGTTCACACCGTGCAGGTCAACCTCGTGCACGGGATCATCCTTGTAAACGCCGACCCGGCACGCGTTACTGAGCAGCAGGTCGCAAAAAAGGTCGAAGACTTGGGTTACACGGTCGTCGCGACAGAGGCGCAGCAGATCGCGACCGACGACGCGCTCTTTGCCACGATCCGGCGGCGTGGTGGTTTGGCCATGGGCCTCGCAATTGCCGACCTGCTGTTCGATCCGCTCAACCTGACCGGCCTCCCGGAGCGCACGCGCGCCGTAGTCAGTGCCGTGGTCGCGATCATCGTCCTCACGTGGATCGGCTATCCGATTCTGCGCAAAACGATCATGGCGTTGAACGAGCGCGTGATAAATGCCAACGTCCTGCTTTCTACTGGTGCGTGGGGCGCCTTCGCCATTGGTGTGGGCCACCTGCTGCAGCCCGCATCGTGGCCGAACTTCTTTCCCGTCGCGGTGTGGCTGATGGCGCTGCACCTGTTCTTCGGTGCGTTTAAGCTCGGCACCCGAAAGCGCGCCGCTGAATCGGTTCGCCGACTGCTTTCGTTGCAGGCCCAGTCGGCGCGCGTCCTGCGCGGCGGTCACGAAGTGGATGTTCTCGTGGCCGAGGTCACGCTCGGTGAGATCGTCGCGGTGCGTCCGGGCGAACTGGTGCCACTGGACGGCACGATACGCGAGGGAAGCTCGAGCTTCGATCTGTCCAGTGTCACGGGGGAGAGCGTGCCGGTGTTCCGCGAGGTCGGCGGTGAGGTGGTGGGCGGCACGCTGAACGTGGACGGGTTCGTGCGCGTCGAAGTGACGCGTCTGGTGTCGGAAGGCTTCGTCGCGCAGGTGGTGGGTCTCATGCGACAGATCGAGGAACGGAAGCCGCCGATTCAGTTGCTCATGGACCGCCTGATGAATTACTACGGCCCGGTCGTATACGCCGTATCCGCCGTGGCGTTCGTCGGCTGGCTCCTGCACGCGGGGAGCGCGCAACAGGCCACCTTGATCGCCCTCACGGTGGTCATCATGGGCTATCCCTGCGCGCTGGGAATCACTACCCCCATGGTTCTCGCCATTGGCGGCGGTCACGGCATCGCGCGCGGATTGTTGGTTCGCGCCGGCGAATTCTTTCAGGCGTTGGCGG
Organism: Gemmatimonadota bacterium; assembly: GCA_031363815.1. GTDB lineage: Bacteria > Gemmatimonadota > Gemmatimonadetes > Gemmatimonadales > Gemmatimonadaceae > Gemmatimonas. The sequence goes on along the minus strand of JANLVC010000088.1, from coordinate 44,242 downwards.
AGGTCGACACGGTGGTGTTCGACAAAACGGGAACGCTCACCTACGGTCGCCCAACGGTGCGAGAGATCGTCGCGTTCACGGGCACCGAACAGGAATTGTTGCGGCATGCGGCTGCCGCAGAGGCGGGGAGTGAGCATCCCTTGGCGGGCGCCGTGGTGCGATATGCACAGTTCAACGCGCTCCATCATTTGGGCGCCACCGACTTCCGCGCCGTGGCGGGCAAGGGCGTGGTCGCAACCGTCGGCGGACAACGTGTCGTGGTAGGCCGGCCGACCTTTCTCGCCAGCGAAGGAGCCGGCGCCCCAGTGCCCACCGCTTTTGCGGCGCGTGTGCGGGCGCTCGAAATCGGGCACTCCGTGATTTACGTCTCCGTGCACAGTCACGTGCTCGGTGTGATCGCGCTGCAGGACACACCGCGTCCCGGCGCGGCGCGTACGATGCAACGCCTGCGGGCGATGGGTCTCCGTACCGCAATGCTCACCGGCGACAGCCGGAGCGTCGCGGCGGCGGTCGCCCGTGACATCGGGATCGATGACGTACACGCGGAGTTGATGCCACAGGAAAAGGTCGACATCATTGCGCGTTTGCAGGCCGAAGGCCGGACCGTCGCAATGGTCGGCGACGGGATCAACGACGCGCCGGCGCTGATGCAGAGCGATGTTGGGATCGCGCTCGGCGCAGGCACCGACGTCGCCATGCAGTCCGCAGGCGTCGTGCTCGTCAGCGACAAACTCGACAAGGTTGCCAGCGCGATCATCCTCGGTCGCGCCTCACACCGAAAAATGCAGCACAACATCGCCATTGCGGTCAGTGCAAACATGCTCGGGATGACGCTGGCCATCGCGGGCGCGATCACGGCACCACTCGCCATTGGGATCATGGCCGTGTCGGTGCTCGGCGTACTCGCCTCGACGGCCATGCTGGTGCGCCTGCAGCTCGATGAGGAGACGAATGACGAGGGCGCGGGCACCGCTGTGGATGACGTGACCGAGGCCGTGATTCCCGCACGACGTATGCACTGCGACGCGTGTGCCCGGCGCATCGACACGACGTTGGGCAAGATCACGGGCGTTCGTGCCGTCAAGGCGAACGCGATCCGCAAGGAAGTCGTCGTGGCCTACGAAATGGCGCGCGTGACCGAGGAGCAGTTGCGCTCCGAGCTCGAAACGATGGGCATGCGATGACGGGTTCGTGAATCCAGCGGAGTTCATTCAGCAGCTGTCGGCATCTATCGCGCAGAGTCCGTTCATCGCCATGCTCGTCGCCACCGCCGGCGGCGCACTCTCGACGAGCGTCTGTCCGTGCACTATGCCAACGGGCATCGGACTCGTCGGCTACGTGGGCGGTGCAGCAAGCGACGCGGCCGCATCGCTCGCCGCGCCTTCGCCACGCGTCACGCGTCGCGGGCGTCTGTCACTGGTGTTTTTCACGGGACTCGTGTTCAGCCTCACGGTCGTCGGTACAGCCGCGGCCATCGCCGGGCAGCTGTTCACGCAATGGGCGCCCGCGTTCTCGGTGTTCGCCGGCCTGGTTTTGGGTGTGGTGGGCCTCGCGACGCTGGCTGGACCGTGGGTTCGACACCGTCTGCCGGATCCAATTGTTCGGCAGCGCGGCGGGCTCGCCGGCGCGTTCGGGTACGGCATCGCGTACAGTGTCGCGACCATCACGTCGTCGGCCGGACCGCTGATCCTGTTGCTCTCAGTTGCGTCCGCCATCGGTCGCCCGTGGTACGGTGCCGCACTGTCTCTTGCATTCGCGGTTGGTCGCGGGCTCCCCTTTCTCGCGCTCGGATACGGTGCAGAAGCGGGAGGCAGTCGACTGCAGCGTTGGCTCTCGCGACTCGACCGCGGCCGCCGCTTGTTCGAACTGGCGAGCGGTGTCGCCTTGCTCGCCTTGGCGGGGTATTTCCTGTGGCTCGCCACGGTACTCACTTCCACACCATGACTATGCGCGCGCAACACAACACGCCGTCACGAGCGGCGCCCAAGACGTCGGTCCCGCAGCAACGTGAACCGTTGCTCGTGGGTGAGGTTGCGCGCGCCGTTGGTGTAGGCGTGCAAACCCTGCATTTCTACGAGCGTGAAGGGCTGATTTCCCCGCCTGCGCGCTCGGCGTCTGGCTACCGGCTGTACGACGCGACGGCCATTGATCGAATTCGATTTATTCGCAAGGCGCAGGCACTGGGTCTACCGCTGGACGAGGTCAAGCAGGTGCTCGCGCTCGCCGCGCGCGGCACCAGTCCCTGCGGCCGCGTGCAAGCCGCGCTCGCCGCGACGCTCGCCGACGTAGACCGTCGACTCGCCGAGCTTCAAAGCTTTCGTGAGGAACTGGCGCGTGTGACGAAACACGCCGTAACGTCACCGTCGGCCGACCGACCTGGTCAAATCTGTGCCATCGTCGATGCGGTCCCTGCAGTGTTCCCCGCATCGAAGCGCAAAGTGACCTTTCCCGATGCGCGGCACAGCAGAAAGCCGGGGGCGTAGCGCCACACGCGCGGCCTTTCCGTTCAAAGTCAGGTGCGCGTGGTTAAGCAGTACCGCACGCACGGCGTACAGAGCTTCATTCGGCTGAGAAAAGCACGACGCAGCGGAACAGGTTGCGGGTCCAATGATACAGTGCCGTCACGGCAGCGACGCCGAGCGCGGCACAGCAACACCCGACGTGTCCACCACGTCACGGTCGCGCGTGACGACCGTCCGGCCAAGCTCGCGTTGCTTGAGAAGCGACCAGATCGCCGGCACGACCAGCAGCGTGAGCACCGTGCTCGACAGCATGCCGCCGACCATCGGTGCCGCGATGCGCTTCATTACGCTCGCTCCCGTTCCGGTGCCCCACAGGATGGGGAGCAAGCCGATCATCGTTGAGGCCACCGTCATCATCTTCGGGCGCACTCGCTCCACGCCGCCCTCCATGACGGCGCTGTACACGTCGCGCACATCGAGCCGTTGCCCGGTGGCCCGTCGCGCCTCCCACGCATGATCGAGATACACCAACATGATCACGGCCGTCTCGGCTGCGACACCGGCCAGCGCCAGGAAACCGATGGTAACGGCGACCGACCAGTTGTAGTCGAGTAGCCAAAGAAACCAAACACCGCCGACCAAGGTGAAGGGGATCGACAGCATCACGATGAACGCTTCACTCACGTTGCGGAAGTTGAAGTAGAGAAGCAGGAAAACCAGCGCCAACGTCGCCGGGACGACCAGCTGCATCTTCGCCTTCGCACGCTCCATGTACTCGTACTGTCCACTCCACGCGAGCGTGTAGCCGGGTGGCAGCTTCATGGTTTGCGCGACCATGCGCTTCGCTTCCGCGACATAGCCGCCCACGTCACGCGCCCCCACGTCGACATACACCCACGCCGTCGGCTGCGCATCTTCCGTGCGCACCACCATGGGCCCCACGGTTTGACGGATCGTGGCAACTTGCCCGAGCGGAACCTGCGCCACGGCGCCGACCGGCATGGCCGGTGCGCCGCCCATCTCACGTCCCGACTGCGCCCCGGGGCCGCCCCGCGCGCCGATCCCCGCCATGCTGCCGGGCGACACGGCGCTACTTCCCGCGGAGTGCATGACCGGTACGAGCACGTCGCCGAGGCGCTCCGGCGTGTTGCGCAGCTCTTGCGGATAGCGAACACGCACACCGTAGCGCTCGCGTCCTTCCACGGTCTGTGTAATCGTCATGCCGCCAATGGCCGTCGCGATCACCACTTGAATGTCGTCGATATTCAGGCCGTGCCGAGCGGCGGCCGCCCGATCAATCTCGATATCGAGATAGTAGCCACTCACGGCACGCTCAGCGAACGCACTCCGAGTGCCTGGCACCATCTTCAAGTGTCCTTCAAGCTCTTTGCCCAGTCGTTCGAGCTCGCCCAGGTCCGGCCCATAGAGCTTTATGCCCACCGGCGTGCGGATGCCGGTGGCCAGCATGTCGATGCGCCCCTTGATCGGCATCGTCCACGCATTGGTCACTCCCGGCATGCGTACGGCCGAATCCATGGCGGCGACCAGCTTGTCGTAGGTCATCCCCTCCCGCCACTCGGACTTCGGCTTCAGCGAAATCGTCGTCTCGGCCATGTCGAGGCCAGCCGGATCGGTGGCCGTGTTTGCGCGTCCGGCCTTACCCCACACGCTCACCACTTCCGGAAACGACTTCAGAATCGCATCCTGCTGACGTAACAGCTCCCGAGCACGAGCCACGCTGATGCCGGGCAACGTGGTCGGCATAAACAGAATCGTGCCTTCTTCCATCGGCGGCATGAATTCGCTGCCGATTCGCTGGAACGGGATCCATGTCAGGATGAGCAACGCCCCGGATGCACTGATCACGGGCCACCGGCGCGCCATGACCCATGAGAGCGCCGGTCGGTACACGCGGATCATGCCACGACTGAGTGGATTCTTCTGTTCACGGTGGATGCGCCCGCGAATGAAAAGTCCAATCAGCACGGGCACGAGCGTGACGCTGAGCAGACTGGCCGCCGCCATCGCCAAGGTCTTCGTGAGCGCCAGCGGGGTGAACAACCGACCTTCCTGTCCTTCCAGCGTGAACACCGGAATGAAGGAAACCGTGATGATCAGGAGCGAGTAGAACAGCGAGGGGCCGACCTCGTTCGACGACGCGAGCACGATCTCCCATCGCTCCTTGGAGCTCAACGTCGACGTATCGAACGCATCCTCACCCGGCGGGGCACGACGCTCCAGGTGTTTGTGGAAGTTCTCGACCATCACGATGGCCGCATCGATCATCTCGCCGATGGCGAGGGCGATGCCGCCCAACGACATGATGTCCGCGCCGATCCCGAACGCGCGCAATCCGAGGAATGCGATCAAGACGCTGATCGGCAACGTGATGACGGCGACGAGCGCCGAGCGCACGTGGAGGAGGAATGCAATGCAGATCAGCGCGACGATCACGGCCTCCTGCACCAGCGTCTCCTTCACCGTCCCGACGGCTGCTTCGATCAGCGTACTGCGGTCGTACACGGGACGCACAACCACGCCGGGAGGAAGTCCCGACTGCGCCTGCGCCAGCGCGGCTTTCACGTGGTTGATCGTGGCCAGCGCGTTCTCGCCAAATCGCATCACCACGATGCCACCAACGGCATCTCCGCGACCATCGAGGTCGGTGATGCCGCGCCGCACGGCGGGCCCCACCGCGACGCGTCCAAGCTCCGCGACGCGGATGGGGGTGCCGGAGGCACTCACGCTCACCACCACGTTCTCGATATCGGCAACGCCTCGGAGATAGCCGAGGCCGCGCACCATGTACTCGCGCTCCGACAGTTCCATCACCATCGCGCCCACGTCGCTGTTGGCGCTCTGGATGGCCGCCATGACCCGCGTGATGGGTACGCCATACGCGAGCAGCTTGGCCGGGTCCAGGTCAATCTGGTACTGCTTCTCAAACCCGCCGACACTCGCCACCTCGGCTACGCCGGGAACCGCCGTGAGCACGTATCGGAGGTACCAGTCCTGCACGCTGCGCAGGCCGGCGAGGTCGAGTCGGCCCGTGGTGTCCTCGAGCGCGTACTGATACACCCACCCGAGGCCGGTGGCATCGGGGCCAAGCGTCGGTGCCACGGTGCTGGGCAGCTTGGCTCGCAAACCACCCAGGTACTCGAGCACGCGCGTGCGCGCCCAGTAGAGATCCGTACCGTCCTCGAAGATGACATAGACGAACGAGACACCGAAGAACGAGTAGCCACGCACCGTGCGCGCACCCGGCACCTTGAGCATCTCGGCCGCGATCGGATACGTAACCTGATCTTCAACGATACGAGGGGCCTGCTCGCCAAAGTCGGCTTGCACGATCACCTGCACGTCGGACAGGTCGGGTAACGCCTCCAGTGGAGTTGTGCGAAGCGCCCAGAATCCCCCGACGGCCAACGCCGCGGACAGCAGCAGCACGATGAACCGGTTGGCCACCGACCAGGCAATCACGCGACGAATCATGGCGTGCCACCTCCACGCGGCTTTCTCGCTGGGGCGGCGGGCGCGCGGCGGTCACCGGCTGCACCAGCGGCGGCGGCGCCGGCGGCGGGTGGAACAACGGGTGTCGTCACGTCCATGCCCGGCATGTTTCCCATGCCGCCAAGGGCCGTTCCAAGATTGGACTCGGCGTCGACCAGAAAGGTGGCCGAAGCCACCACCGTGTCGCCAAGCGCGACGCCGCGCAGGATCTGGATGCGCTCATCCGATACCGCGCCGATGGACACCGTCCTGGGCTGTAACTGACCGTTGGCGAGCCGAACGAATACCAGCTGTCGTTCGCCCGTCGCCAGCACGGCACCTCGCGGAACGGTCAGCACGGCGCCGCGAACGTCGCTCTCGACAATCAGCGTTGCGTACATGCCGGGCTTGAGCTGCGACTGCGCATTGGACAACGAGACTCGCACGCGTGCGGTCCGCGTTTCGCGCGACAGGGTGGGATACACGTAGGCAATGCGGCCCGCCATCGATACCCCGGGGAGCGCGTCAAATGTCGCGAGCACGCGCTGTCCAACGCGCAGGGTACCAAGGTCACGTTCGTACACCTCGCTCTCCACCCACACGCTCGACAAGTCCGCCACGCGGTACAACGCCTCGCCGGCCATGACGCGCTGTCCCGCCGATACGTTCTTTTCGAGCACCACGCCACCCGTTGGCGCGTAGATCGTCAGGGTGCGTTGCGCCGTGCCGGTGCGCTCGATGCGCGCGATCTCTTCTTCCCCGATATCCCACCAGCGCAGCCGCCGTCGCGACGCGTGCACAAGATCGGCGGCACCCTCGCGGGTTTCCGCATCACTCGCGGCGACATCGCGCAACAGCTGGCCCGCGAGCAACAGCTCTTCCTGCGCCGTCACCAGCATCGGCGAATACAGGGTCAGGAGCGGCGCGCCGCGGGCGATGCGCTGACCGGTAAAGTCCACATACAGCCGCTCCACCCATCCATCGACCTTGAGGGCGATGGTGCGGACGCGGGTTTCATCGACAACCACTTGGCCAACCGTGCGGACCGTGCGCCCGAGGGAGGCTTCGGTCACCGCGGCAAAGGTGACGCCAATCCGTCGGGCGCTCGCGGAGTCCAGCGTGATCGTACGCGTGCTGTCACCGGTCTCCATGCCCATGGCCGCATGATCAACGGGTCCGGCGGCGGCGGACGGCGCTGGTGCTGGCATGGGTGTTCTACGAGTGAACCACCAAGCGAGTGCGATGGCGACGATTGGCATTGCCACCAGCAGGATCACCTTCAAGACTCGCGTGGCACCGGTGCGTGAAGCGTTGTGCGCGGCGGGAGGGCGAGGCAGTTCCGGCTGCTTCGGCGGGCGGGTGTCATCCATCAGCGGGCCTCCACAGGTGACAGCAGCGCACGACCGAGCAGCATCTCGAGGTCGGCCCACGCGCGGCCCTCATCGGCCGCGAGGGTGACCAGCTCTTCGCGGTAACGATTGACGGTCATTCGGTTCTCCAGCACCGTCATGAAATCCACCGCGCCCGTGCGATACGACGCCAGCGCGGATGCCGCCGCCGCCTCGGCCTGCGGTAGAACGGTGCGGCGATACAGAGCAGCGAGCCGTCGCGCGCGGCCAAGGTCGGCCGAGGCCTCCGCGACGCGTGCGCGCGTGTCCGCGCGCATGGCGCGCACGTCGGCCTCCGTCATGGCACGCATCGCTGCCGCCTCCTCGCGCATGCGGACCTGCCGGGAGCGGGCGAACACGGGGAGGGACGCCCCGATCATCAGACTACCCATGCGGTCGGTCCCCATCGGACTCCCGCGTTCGCCATACTGGACGCCGACCTGTACGTCCGGCCAGCGCTCGCGACGTGCGAGCCGCTCGTCCGCCGCCGCGGCGCGGACCTCCGCCTCGCCGGCAGCGAGCATCGGCCGGGCACGCAGTGCCGTCTCCTCGAGCTCCGTCCGTGCGGGTACCGAGTCGGGGAATGAGGGAAACATGGGCCGCCCGCGCACACTGGGTTCGGGAAGGTCAATGGCCGCCGCGATGCGCGCCTGTGCGACCTCCGCCATGGTCTGCATGCGGATGATCTCTTCATCCATGCGTGCGATCTCGACGCGAGCCCTGAGCACGTCGGACTGTCGTCCATCGCCAACGCGATACATCGCGGTTGCCACGGCGGCCGCGTTCTCCAGCAGTCGACGAGTCTCCCTGGCGATGTCGATGCGTTCGTGCGCGGCCCAGAGCTCGTAGAACGCCATTGCGGCCGCGACCCGAACCTCCCATCGAACCTCGGTGGCGCGCTCATGGGCGGCCTGAGCCCGGGCCCGGGCGGCATCGCCGGCAGCGGCCAGCTTCCCGGGAAGCGGCACCATCTGCATGAGTTGAATCTGTCGCATGCCGAGCGCCTCGTCCGGGGTCAGGCGCGGCAGCATGTAGTTCATGAATCCGAGTTGCAGTTCGGGGTCGGGTGGCTTGGTCGCGCCGGGCACGCGCGCCGCCATCGCACGGGCGAGTTCGCCGGCGGCACGGATGCGGGGATTCACGCGGTCTACGGTGGCGTACAGCCAGTGCAGATGCAGTAGGGAGTCCGCTGGAGGAGCGTTTACGCGGTCGACCGCTCGCACCGGAGACGGTCGCACCGACCCGGATCCGTGTGCTGGTGCCTGGATCGCGCGGGCGGAGAGTGCCGGAGCGGTGGCGAGCAGGAGTGCGGTGAGTAACGGGGTGCTCAAACGCCTGATTGAATGGCCCGCGAACGCAAGCGGCATGCTGACCTCAATGAGAGTACCGGACACCTCGTGGCGTCGGCGATGGCGCGGCCCACAGCTCCGGGACGTCCCCCTGCGGGAGTCGTCGAGGTGAAGCACATGGACGAGGTGACGCGCGGCCCGTGAAGCAACCGTGTTGACGTTGCATAAAACTTGCCTATCGGGCGCCACGCTCAGCAATCAGCAATCTCCCGTGGGTTTGATCAGGGAACGCCTGACAGCGCTCGCGCCCAGCCGTGCACGTGGTGCCGCATGACATACTCCGCCTGCAAGCTGGCTGACCACCCCCTCGCGTGCCGCGGTGGGCCCTATAAGCGCACTCGACGCAGCAGCTGCGCATTCAGCGCCACGATGATCGTGCTCAGCGACATGAATACCGCGCCAACCGCTGGCGTGAGCACAATGCCCCACGGCGCGAGCACTCCAGCGGCGAGCGGTATCGCCACGATGTTGTAGCCAGCGGCCCACCAGAGGTTCTGCACCATTTTACGGTAGGTTGCCCGCGACAGATGCACAATGCGTGAAACGTCTCGCGGATCGCTGCGCACCAGCACCACGTCACCGGCTTCTACGGCAACGTCCGTTCCTGCACCAATCGCGATGCCAACATCGGCTGTGACAAGTGCCGGGGCGTCGTTGACGCCATCGCCTACCATGGCGACCCGCTTCCCCTCTGCCTGCAGCCGCTCAATGTGTGTGGCCTTTTGCTCGGGCAGCACCTGTGCCAACACCGTGTCGATACCCAAACTGCGGGCGACCGCGTCGGCCACAGCCTGCGCATCGCCCGTCATCATGACGACCTCGATTCCGGCGTCGTGCAATGACTTCACGGCCTGAGCAGACTCGGGGCGAACCGCATCGGCCACGGCAAACGCGGCAATGGTGCGTCCGGATTCGATCAGATAGATCACACCCTGGCCGCGTGCCGTCGCCTCGTCCGCAAAGCGGCGAATCAGCTCGGTGGGTGTCACGGTCATGCTGACAAGAAGGTTCGGTCCACCTTCTGCCAGCTGTCGACCTTCCACGGTGGCGCGCACTCCGCGTCCGGGGATCGCCTCGAAGTCGGTGGCGGCGGGAATGGCGAGCTTCCGCTCCTCAGCACTTTTTACAATGGCACGTGCCACGGGGTGCTCGGCGTCGCGCTCGACCGCGGCCGCGATGCGCAACGCCTCGTTCTCCGAAAGGCCTGGCTCAGTCTGCATCGACACCACGCGATGCTCACCAAGTGTGAGCGTTCCGGTTTTGTCGAAGACAACCGTGGTGAGGTTGCGTGCCTCTTCCAGTCCCCGCCGGTCCCGAACGAGCAATCCGCTTTGGGCACCGAGCGTCGTGGAGATCGCGAGCACCAGCGGCACCGCCAGTCCCAGCGCGTGTGGACAGGCGATGACGAGCACGGTCACGAAGCGCTCCACCGCCGTCGCGGCGCTCGCGCCAGCGATAAGCCAGGCGGCGAGCGTCATTGCCGCGGAACCCAATGCGACCCACGTGAGCCAGAAGGCGGCGCGGTCCGCGAGCGCCTGTGCACGCGAGCGTGACGTCTGCGCCTGCGCGACCAGTCGCATGATGCCGGCGAGCGCCGTGCGTTCGCCGGTGCCGGTCACTTCAACGCGAAGCGATCCAGCCCCATTGATCGAGCCCGCAATGACCTGAGCGCCAACCTGCTTCTCGACCGGTGCGGACTCGCCGGTGAGCAACGCTTCGTTCACGGCGCTGCGGCCAACTCGCACGACACCGTCGGCAGGGATGTTCGCACCCGGACGCACCAGCACCACATCGCCGTCGCGCAACTCTGCGATGGGCACCTCGTCCAAGCGCTCCTCGGATCCAATCGCTTGCACGCGCACCGCCGTTGACGGCAGCAACTTGGCGAGCTCACCGAGCGCACCTTGCGCCTGAGAGATTGACCGCATTTCGAGCCAGTGCCCAAGCAGCATGATGGTCACAAGCGTCGCCAGCTCCTCCCAGAGCGGCATGCCCGGAAATCCGAGGAACACGGCCGTGCTGAACACGAACGCCACACTGATCGCCAGCGCGATGAGCGTCATCATGCCAGGTAGGCGGCTCTGCAGCTCCCGGCGTGCCCCCTGCAGGAACGGCAATCCACCATACAGGAACACCGCCGTTCCGAATGCCGCCGGAATCAGCGACGCCCCTGGGAATACTGGAGCCGTGTAATGCAGCGCCCGCTGCAGCATGTGGCCCCACACCAGCGTGGGCAGCGTGAGCACGAGTGAGAGCCAGAATTTGCTCTTGAACATGGCCACCGAGTGCCCGGCATGCTTGTCGTGCGCTCCATGATCGGCCACGGTTGGGCCACGTGCCGCATGTGATGCGTGGGCTGGCGCCGCATCGTGCGCCGCCGGCTGGCCGCTGCTCCCACCGTGGCCGCTCGAGGCGTTGTGGCCCGTATGTTGGTGTTGCGCGTGGGGATCGCTCATGTCTCGTATGCGATGATAAGTATGCCGTTCAACGCCGTCAGCGGGTTGGTGGAACCATCTCAACGGGCGGCTTTACAGGCGGCATTACATGTTTGGCGTGGGGATCGGCGGGCTTCGGCGCCGCCGTGGGTGCCGGTTGCGGCGTTGACCGCTTCCTCGGTCGACGGGATACGGGACTCGCCGTAGAGGCGGCCTTAGGGGCCGCCTTAGGGGCCGCCTTAGGCACCCCCTTCGTCACGGAGTCCACTACCCCCATGCTTTCGAGATGTTGCTGATGCGCACCCAACGTCGGATTGGCAAGGACACGCGCCCGAATGGTCGCGTCGCGCATCATGGCATCGTGCATCTCGCGCAGCATGGCGCGGGCGGTATCGCCATCGACGGCACCGGGCGGACGCTGCATCGCACCGTGCGGCGTGCTCGTGCGACGTGTATCTCGCACGCATCTCGCACGCATCTCGCACGCGACGCGGCACTCGACACACGCCTTGACACAGGAATGGTTGTGTGCGCTACTACTGCGACCGGTTAAAGAGTAGGTAAGCAGACGGTCGGAGAATCCGGGCGGCTCCTATCCTTGCCGGTATGCCCAGACCTCCCTTGTCGTTTCGGTGGTGGGCTTGATCGGCTGCGGTGGTGGCGACCGACAGATCGCTACTGCCAGGCACTGCTTCACCGCGGATTACACGGATCGCACGCGAATTTGCTCCGGGTTGACCACACGCGACGGCGCGAGTTCGACGGATCCGGTTTTTTGTTGTTGAACAACGAAAAGCGAACTGCTCTACGCCAACGATCCTTGGCATGCGTGTTCGTGAGCTTATCCGTGTCGTTTTCCGCGTGAATTTGTGGTCATGCTGTTGTGATCTCGCCGAATCGCGAGCGGACGCACCCAGAACCCAAAACCCAGAACCCAGAACCCACGGCCTCCAGCGTCAAGCCCAGTTCCTCTCGTACTGCCTCCGCACCACGACTACGTGGCGCTTCACCCGCTAAGACGCGCGCCGGAAGTTCGGTTATAAAAGGCCACTCTCTAAGCGGTCGCAGTACTACGGCCCCGCAGGTATGGACCACGATCAAGAGCGGCCATCGTTCGCTCCGGCAGCGATGAGCGAAGGCGGTGTGCCGCACAATTGCCGCCCTCCGACAACTGCGCATAAACCGCAACCCGACACTCAGGTATAGTTTATGCACCGTAAAACATCAGCTCGCGTCCGATGGCAGGAACGCGCTCCCTTTCTCCCTGCCGAGGTCTCATGCCCATCTCTCCGATTGTTCACCGCCACCCGCGCAGGCCCACACTCCGCTGGCGGCGTATCGTGATCGCGCTGCTGGCCACGACCGGAGCCTGCACCACGAACACCGATCAGCCCGCAATGGGTTCCGACAGTGCCGCAATGAGCGCGGCTGGTGCGAGCACCGCAGGGTCAGACAGCATGGCCGGGCACAACATGGCCGGCAGGTCGGATTCGACTCACGCGATGGGCATGGCCGGCATGACTGGCAACCCCGATCAGGATTTTCTCCGCATGATGAGCGATCATCACAAGGGAATGATCGAAATGGCGCATCTGACGATGGAGGACCAGCGGGCTGCCGCTCCGGTTCAGGCCGACGCGGAGAAGTTGGACCGGATTCAGGATGCCGAGCTCGACGCGATGGTCACGAGGCTCGAAGGGCAGTTGAAGGCGCAGCCGGCTTCGTCGTTCGCTCGCACGTTTTACCAGCACGTCGTGAAGCACCACCAGAAAGCGATCACCATGATCGACCAGTCGCTCCCGACAAGGCAAGACGCTGCCGTGAAGGCCATGGCCGAACGCATGAAGCGCGATCAGACCCGCGAGATCACCGAGTATCGGAAGAAGTCGTTGGCTCCATCGCTCGCGTATCCATCGGCGTCGCAGTGGCAACCAGTACGGCCGTGACGATGATGATTATGGTGCCCACGACAAGCTCGAGACCGGCCGTGCGGCGCAGGCGTGATGTGCTGCCGTCTGTACCAAGCGTTGGCTTGACCCGCAGCCAGTTGTACGCCCCGATAAATGCGACCACAAGCAGCAGCGCCAGCTTCAGCAAAAGCGTTTGTCCGTAGGTCGATTGCCACAGCGCCGGCGCCACACCGCCGAGATGGAGCCACGCGGAAAAAACGCCAGTCGCTGCGGCAAGACCCGCGAAAACGAGCGCCGTCGGCGAGAATGCGCTGACCAGCGCCACGACGGCAGCGCCTCGTTTGTCGTCCCCGAGTCGCAGTGCCGCCGGGATGCCCACCAGGAGTACCAGCAGCAAGCTCCCGAGCCACCCGCCGGCGCCGATCACGTGCAGTCCGTCTGCAAAAACGGCCAGACCCGTCAGCGCCGGAGCCGATGCCGCATGACCCGACAGCGCCGGAGTGAACGCCATGGCGATAACGCCCACGCCTGCGAGGCCCCACCCCTGCCCTCCCCGAACCAGCGAGAGAAATCCGGCGATCGCCACGATGACGGCGACGAGCTGCAACAGCCAGCCCCACCCCCACACCGTGCTGGTAAGCATCGCTCCGATCAGCCGTAAATCGAAGGTCTGCCCCGGCGGGTGCATCGCGTACGATTGCGCGATCAATCGAAGGCCCGCCGCGAGACCTACGCACGCGACACTGCCCAAACCAACGCGCGCGGCACCATGGCGCAACGCCGTCAGCGTGGAAAACGCGCCGGTGTGGTGGCGCTCCACACGCCGCAGCACGACCGCGTGGAACACGAGTGCGCCGATGCTCCCAAGCAGGCCAACGAAGAGGAGCGCACGAATGGCAACGTAGGCCGGCGACTCCGCGCCAAAGGTCGCCCCTTGGGGCATCGATACCATGTCATGATGTGCGCTGGGCTGCGGGCTCTGACCTGGCGCGGTGATGGCCGCCGTCGGCTCACCACGGGCGGATGGTACACTGGTTCCGGGCAATACCTGCGCACCGGAGACGATGACAAAGCTGTATCGTCCGCGCACGGGATGCCCATCATCACCGGCCATCTGCCACACAACGGTGTACGTGCCGGGTATCAAGATTTCTGGAATTGCCGCCACGAGCGCGCGACGGGAGTCCTGCGCAATAGCGAGCGGAGACAAGGGAACAGCGCCCGATGGACCAAGCAATTCCAGACGACTGAACGCCAGTGCGGGTGCTTCGGTGAACAGCAAGCGCAGTTCCCGCGGTACAACGTTGACCCGCTGCCCCGCGGCCGGTGCCGAACTCTTGAGCGATCCATGCGCACGTGCGGTTTTGGGCGCACCGAAGGTGATGAGCGCAAGAAGCAGCACGGCCCAACGTCGGTGCACAGTCTTCGCACAGGTAGCTGCGCGCTCTGCGTGCGGCATCGGCACCCTCGCGCCGTGCATCAGAGGGGCGGCTTCCGCGTGACGGGTGGCTGGCGCTGATTCATGCCTGGCATCGTGCTGTGATCCATGCCGGGCATCGTGCTGTGATCCATGCCGGGCATTGATGTCGGAGCCGGCTTCACTGCGGGTTTCGGAGGAGACTTCGTCGCCCCACGACGCGCCGACGTCGCCGGCGTGCTGGACATCCCGGGCATGATCATCGCCGGCATGGAGCTGTGCATCGACGTCGAATCATGCACCGAGAGCTGCTCCAGCATACGCTCGAGCACGGAATCGGTGCGCACGCGGTCCCGAATGACCGGGTCCGCCATCATCCGCCGGTGCATGGCCATGAGCGCACTCCACGCACTGTCAACCGTCGCGGGCAGGCTGCTGTTCAACGGGCCGGTCTCACGCAGGCTCGCACCCGTCGTGCGCATGGCCGCGTGATCGATAGTGGAATGGTCCATCGCTTCATGGTCCACCGTGCCGGCGCTTACGCTCGGCGGGGTAGCCGATGGTGCGCCGTGTGCCCGGTGGTCCACGTCCGGTCGCATCGGTGTGCCGTTCCACAAGGCGCCGCAGGCCAGTGCCACATCAGCCGCGCCATCAGCCGCGCCCTCAGCCGCGCCCTCAGCATGCACCACGACATGCATTGGGCTCGCGCTCTCGAGCGGAGCATTGAGCGTCACCACCGCGCGGCCCGCGCCGGACGAGTCGACCGTTATGACCGCGGCGTTGCTGGTCGCGCCCACGACGCCCTGCTCACGTGTACAGGAGCCCCGTCGCACCGACCAGACGCGGCGGCTGCCGGGCACGTCGCCACTCCAGGCGATGTGCACCGCGTTCCCGATAACCGTGGCCGTTCCCGACGCCGAGCGTGAGCCGAGCGGATTGGTCAGTAGTGCGGTGACCGCAGTATCGAGCGCCGCCGTAGTGTCGGCGTGGCGAGCGTGCGAGGAGCCGGATGTCTGCGCTCGCGCGCCCTGCGCCATGCAGAGCGAGAAGCAAGCGACAACAGCAACGACGTGCACAGCGCGCATGGGACATACCTCGGAGCGCGCCCTGGGACGGCACAACCCATGAAAGGAGACAGGAGAATGGACCACCACATGGGAGCGCATACGGAGAGTGGCCGTCGATCCGGGCGTGACAGTCATCGCCACAGTCGCACGCCGGCGGTGATGGTGCCGACACTTTTCGATTCGCCCATGGTGTGCGCCATGGCAGCGGTTGAGCCGGTTCGCCGAAGCCACGACACTCCAACATAGGGTGCGAATTTCCGGCGTATTTCATACCGCATGCGAGCCCCAAACTCGATGTCGTTGAGCCCCGACCCGACGCCGATGTCCGGTACGGCCTGCACCGCGGCGTTCAGCTCAATGCGCGGCTGGACGATAAGCCGCTGTGTTAACAGGAGGTCAAAGGACGACTCCACCTCGAGTGATACGTGTCCCGCGTCACTCACGAGCAGCGTCGGTTCGAGTTCAAACCAGCCGGGTGCCAGACCCACGAGCCCCACGGCGAGCAAGCCGCGCGTGAGTCGAGACACCCGTGGTGGCAGGCTTCCCGCGGCGGCAGGGAGCGCCGTGCGTCCCATGTGCGGGCGCGAATCGAGCCGCGCACCGGCTACGGCCGACCAGAACGGCGTGATCAGTCGACCGAAGAGGACGTCTGCCTGAAGTTCGCCTTTGCCGGGCCCCACGGTAGACTGCTCGCCCTGCGCGCGCACATAGAGCCGACGGTAGTCGCCCCCGATCCAGCTGAGGATCTCGACGTTCACGGCACGTTCGTTACTACTCGGCTGGAACTCCAGCCGTTCGGCGAGGATGAACGTCCGGATAACGCGATCCATCAGCATTTCGCTCATGTGCGGCGCCAAGCTCGCCTGCGCGTGCGCGGGGGCCACGGACAACAACGGCAGGAGAAGCGTAGCCAACGTGACGCGTGCCCACTGAGTAACTCGCGTACACGCGGTCACGATGCCGCCCCCGCACCCGTCGTGAGCGTACCGCCAGGCTCCGACACCTGGAATACCCGAAACATTCCGACGTCCATGTGAAAGAGCACGTGACAGTGAAATGCCCACGGTCCGGGGTCGACTGGCGTCGCAAGCAGCGACACACGCTCAGCCGGCTTCACGTTGATGGTATGCACGTAGGGACATTCGGGACCATGCCCGTTTTCCAGCTCCATGAAGACGCCGTGGAGGTGCATCGGATGCGCCATCATGGTGTCGTTCACGATGGTGAGCCGAATGCGCTCTCCATGATTGAGCGGGATAGGGTCGGGCGCATCGGAATACTTGATGCCGTTGATCGACCACATGTACCGCTCCATGTTGCCCGTCAAATGGAGTTCAATCTCTCGCGCCGGCGATTGGAAATCCTGAGACGGCGTGAGCCGCTTGATGTCCGTCCAGACGAGCACACGCCATCCATCTTCGCCAAGGCCCGCACCGGGCTCCGAGAGGCGGCTCTTCGTTTCCATCGGTGTCATGGCGTTCGCCGAGCCGTGCTTGTTGGCGCCGTGCATGACCGGCTCCGGTATGGTGCCAGGCGCCCGCAGGTTTGTCGCCCGAATGATCGTCCCGTCACGCAGCTGTCCCTCGAACACGCCAGCCTTCTCCGGTGAGTGCGTTCCGGGCATCGCCGCCATGTTGTGTCCGGCATGCGCACCTCCGGCCGGTTGACCGGATGTGGATGAATCCGGCACGACGGGCTTCGAGGTGGAGGACATGTCCATGCCGGGCATGTCCATGCCGCCGTGCCCGCCCATTCCCATCGCCATGCCCATGTCCATCATGGTGAGCGTGGGACGGGGACGTCGCTTCGGAATCTCGGCGCTCATGCCGGCGCGTGGAGCCAATGTCCCGCGTGCATGACCAGAGCGATCCATCGCTTCGGCGAAGAGCGTGTAGGCGCGGTCCTCCGTGGGCTGCACGATCACGTCGAACGTCTGCGCAATCTCGATGCGAAACTCGTCGGTGGCCACGGGCTGCACGTGCTGCCCACTCACCTGTACGACGGTCATCTCGAGGCCCGGGATACGCACGTCGAAATACGTGCCGCCACCAGCATTGATGAAGCGCAAACGCACCCGTTCGCCGGGTCGGAAGAGCCCCGTCCAATTTGCGGCCGGCGGCAGCCCGTTCATAAGGAAGGTGTACGTCGAGCCAGTGACATCGGCGATGTCGATTGGGCTCATGCGCATCTTGCCCCACTCCAGCCGGTCGGCGATCGTCGCGCGCAATCCCGCGCGGTCGACGTCTTTGAAAAAGTCACCGACGGTGCGCCGCTGAAAGTTGTAGTACGCCGACTGCTTCTTGATGTTGTCGAGGATTTTGTACGGATTCTCGAATGACCAATCGGAAAGCATGACCACGTACTCTCGGTCGTACTGGAAGGGCTCCGGCTCCGCGGGATCGATGATGAGCGGCCCGTAGTGTCCCAGCTGCTCCTGCATGCCGGAATGACTGTGATACCAGTACGTCCCGTACTGCCGCAGCGGGAAGTCGTACGTAAACGTTTGGCCCGGAGGAATGCCCGGGAAGTTCACACCCGGCACCCCGTCCATTGCATTCGGCACCAACAGGCCATGCCAGTGAATCGACGTGTCTTCCGTGAGTTGGTTGGTGACACGGATCGTGGCGCGCTCCCCTTCGCGGAAGCGGAGCAACGGACCTGGCACGGTGCCGTTGATGGTCGTCGCGACCGCGCGTCGGCCAGCGATCTCGAACGGCGACGTTTTGATGAGCAGATCGACAGGCGCCCGGACGGCAGGCGTCTCCGCGGCCGTCAATTGGCGAAAAAGCGGCGTTGCGACGTCGCCGGCGTGCAGTCCGGAGGAGGGCGCGAGCCGTTCCCAACCGACGACCACACCCAAGGCCCCGGTGGCGTGCAAGAACCGCCGACGGGAAACCGGAGTCGACGGAATCGACTCGTGTGGCGTGCGTTCCGAATCATCCATGAATCAGCATCAAGTTCGAGGGTCCGCGTGCTTTCCTCGACGCGGGTGCGCGCTTTACTACGCGTAAAATATGCGCCGTGGGCGCCGCATCATAGCCCTGCCGCATAACTTCATGTAATGGCGGCCAAGGAGGCGTACGCACGGCGGTGACGCGGCGAGTCGCGCGTTACCGCGTCGTGTCTGACAGATGCTCGTGCGGGCATGGCGCGCCCGGTGTGCGCACATGGCCGGCCAGGCAGAACAGATGCGAAAGTGCCCAGCCACGGTGTTGGGTGCAGTGGCCACCGTGTTCGGCACCGCTATCCGCGTGCGTGGGAAGTGGGTGTGATACGGCAAGACCCGAGCTCCACACGAGCAGAAGTCCGGCGAAGGCTGCCGCGAGCGAGCGCTTCGTCACGTGGGTGACCGCGGGCGCCTCGTCGCCGACTAACCGATGAATGCGGCGGTCCAACAGTGCATCGCGCTGAAATCCGATCACGACGCCGGATCCCTTCGTCAACAGCTGTTCTCCTGCCGCGAGGCGTTGTCCGGGAGTCCGCCACGCCGCGAGCTTGAGGATGGCAGAGGCCAGGACGAATGGCTGACCGCGAACCGCGGTGTCATCGGCCGCGATCTCCGCGTCATCGGCCGCGTCCGCCGCGAGCCGTCGCAGGGCGGGCAGCCAGAACAACGCGCATCCCACGAATCGCAATATCGAGAGACGGGCGGGGTCGCGGCGCCGGACATGTGCATGTTCGTGTGCCAGGACGGCGCTCAGTTCCGCGGGAGAGAGCGCGTCGACCAGTCGTGCCGCCACATAAATCTGCGGACGTAACCATCCCGCGGTGAACGCGGGATTCGGCAATCCGTCCACCACGCGCACCAGCGCTGGCGGCACATGGGCCACAGCGGCCGCCGTCCAGAACGCGTCCCCCTGCCCTGGACGAACCGCGTGCACGCTCCGCAGGAGGCGGCGCACCGTGATCCACGCCCGGGCACGGTCCCACGTGGCGTAGCCAAGTCCCGCCACCAAAAGGACGTGAAAGATTGCGTGAACGGGCGCCAAAAGCTGGTGGACGGCGATCACGCAGATCATCACAATGTGATCACGGCCCACGAGCAGCTGGTCGAGGCTGGACCCCACGTGATGGGCGAGCACGGGGCTCGTGGCCAGGAGGATGAGCACGCCCGTCGCGAACAGCACGAAACGACCGTGGCGACCCTCGTAGGCGCCGGTAAATCGGGTCAGATAGCGTCGGTTTGACATGTCACCTCAGTCGTCGTCACGGGGTGCGGTGCATCGGGGGAACGCGCGATCTCGCGCGAGCACCGCGCGCCCGTTTCAGCCCTTGAGCCGGCGACGGATCAGACGCGCAAGATCCTCCAGCTGCTGCGGATCCTGCTCCGCCAGCACATCCACGAGGGAAGACGCCACCGCTCGCGATCCGAACGAGAGAATACCTTCTACCACCCGGCGGGAGGCATGTGCCATGAATTCCGCCTCGGTCATCAACGCCTCGAAGTGCAACAACCCATCGCGCGTCTTGCGACGCAGCAAACGCTTCGCGACCAGCTTGTTGAGCACCGTAATGACGGTGAGGGGCGCCACGGCATGTGTTTGCACGACGCGCTCGTGAACAACGCGCGCCGGTGAGGGGCACTCCAACGCCCAGACCGCCACCATGACGCGCGCTTCGAGATCTCCCAGCACTTTCGCGAGGCCGGCCGCAGACAATCGGACGGTGTCCTGGAGTCGTGGTTCCGACGCGCGTGCTGGCCGCAGTCCACGGATCCGTGGTGGGGCGGGCGCTGTCGAGGAGGACAGCTTGCGAGAACTTGCCACGTGTGATCCTCTAGCGAAATACCGAGTGAGCAGGCACCTTCGTCCTGTATTTTACCCGTCGTAAAGCTACCACTCGAACCGTGGCCGACGTAACACCGTAAAATATAGCATCCATGCGGCGTGCCGCGTCGGTGCCCACCTGTCCCCAGACCGGATTATTCCCATGCCCCACAGTGCGTACCGCCGTTCGCTGCTCGTTTTTGTGGTCGCTGCGGCCCTTGCCCGCGCCGCCAACGCCCAACCCGTGGCTTCGACCGCACAGCCGTTGCGCGAGGCCGAGAAAACGCTGGCATCGGCCGTATTGCGCGCGGTGTTTGCCGCGGCCGAGCGCAACGACATGCGAGCGCTGGATACGCTCTACGCCGGCGACAGTTTGACGGTGGTGGAGGGCGCGGGAATCAATCGGGGCTGGGTCGACTACCGGGACCATCATCTCGCCCCCGAACTCAAAGAGATGCAGAACTTTCACTACCGGCCGGTCGACATTGAGATGCACGTATCCGGAAGCACGGCATGGGCCATCTTCCGCTACAATCTCAAGGGCGCGATGGGCGCCCGCACGCTCGATAACGTGGGGCGCGGGACGGCCATTCTCGAGCGGCGCGGCACCGGCGCGTCCGCTCGCTGGATCGTGCGGCATACCCAGACGACCTCACGCGCGCGTCGGCCAAACGATCCGCCCGCGGGTTGAGATCACACGGGCATGGTCGGAGAATCCGGGCGGCTCCTATCCTTGCAGGGATGCCCAGACCTCTCTTGTCGTTTCGGTAATGGGTTTGATCGGCTGTGGAATCACCCAAAACCCAGAACCCAAAACCCACGACCTCAAGCACCAAGCCCAGAGCCTCCTGCTGTGGGCGATGGGCTTGAGGACGTGAGTGGTGGGTAATGGGTAATGGGTTTGAAAGCGGGCGCAGTACTAGTGCTTCGTGCCAACGTGAAACACGTATGTCGTGCGCGACACCTCCCACTCGTTCGCGGCCCCGTTCGCCTTCCGACTCGCGTACGCCGACCGCAACAGCACCGGCCCAGCCTTGCTGAGCGGCAGGTGCACGACGCCACTCGCGTCGGCCGTGTACGCCACGCGGGTCAAGGTGGTGGTGGCGGCCGTCGCGCTGTCGAGCCCGGTCGCCAGTTCGATCCCGATCCCCGGCACCGGCGTGCGATTGCCCAAAACCTGTACGTGCAGGGTGTCGCCCACCTGCACATGGGCCGGGTCATTCATCGGAACAAATTCGAGGCGGATTCCGGCCGCCTT
This sequence comes from Gemmatimonadota bacterium, assembly GCA_031363815.1. GTDB lineage: Bacteria > Gemmatimonadota > Gemmatimonadetes > Gemmatimonadales > Gemmatimonadaceae > Gemmatimonas. The sequence goes on along the minus strand of JANLVC010000088.1, from coordinate 22,701 downwards.
GTTGAACGCACGCGGCCCTCCGGTTCCCAGCTGTGCCAAAGTCGCGGCGTACCCACCGTGCGTGAAGATCACGCTGTCCAGTCCGGCGAAAGTGTTCTCACGCTCCAGACGCGCCGCTTCGAGCGCGCCACCCTCGGCTTTGAGGAAGCGAACGACTCCGGCGGGGGTCTCACGGAACACGCGCGGGGCCAGTCCGATCACGATCAGGTACTGGCCGGCGGCGGCGGGCTTGTGATGCAGTTGGAGTGAGCTCCCCTGCACGCCCATGTCCGAGATCTTCGACGAGGAGGACGCGCCGATGATCCGTGCGTCGACCACCCGCTCCGCGGGAACGGCTGTCCCGACCGGAAATTTCGTGCCGCCTTGCCGGACGTTGAAGTGCATCGTCGCATTCGCGGCAAAGGCAACAAGATCCGGGATGATCCAGGTATCATGCGCCAGCGCGGTCGGCGCGACCGCGACCAAGGCGACGGTAGCGGCAACCAGCGTTCGGGCGGACAATGCCGACGTGCTTTTTCGACGGGTGTGGCGCATGATCAGACGTTCGACTGGGGTGGGCACGCAGGCACTCGAGACGAGCGCTCCTGCAGGATACGGCGCATTTTACTCGGTGTAAAGGACGTCGCCTCCGGCGCCGCAGCACCGATCATACGATCCTCGCGCCACGTGGGCTCGTGCGGTCACGCCGCACCGGGTACTTTACTCAAGGTAAAGTCCCAGATGCTCCGGCCCTCATCTCTCGGTGATACTATGCCTCCAGGCACCCGTCGCGCGCTCGCTGCCGCGTGTGGATTCCTTCTTTCGGCCACTTCCGCCCGCAGCCAGACGGCAGCGACCGACTCGAGCGCTGCCGTCGCCGTGGTCGAGCGCTTCCATGCGGCCCTCACGTCGGGGGATTCCGCGGGCGCCGTGATGTTGCTGGCGAGTGATGTCATGGTCGTGGAAAGCGGCGCGGTGCAGACGCGCTCGCAGTATCTCGGTCACCATCTCGGGGCCGACATGAAGGCCAGCCGGGGCGCGAAGGCCGTGCGCACCGTGATTCAGGTGCGCATCATCGGCAGTGCCGGGTATATCGTGTCGAAAACGGTGACGCCGCCCACTGGTGCCGAAGGATCGACCGGATCGGAACTGGCCGAGTTGATGGTACTGTCCAAGGCGGCGTCCGGCTGGTCCATCCGCGCCGTGCATTGGTCCTCTCGCCGGCGCCGCGCCTAATGCGCCAGGATACACCGATGGCCCCAAACGCCCTCCGGCGCGCCTTCCTTCCACGGCTGGCCTACATAGCGGCGGCGCTCGCCTGTGCGGCCTCCACCCTCGCGGCGCACGACTTCTGGCTCATCCCGGATGCGTTCGCGGTTACCCCGGGTGGGCGTCTCGCGGTGCGGGGCCAAACCTCCAGTCTGTTTCCAAGCAGCTTGTCGGCGGTCACGCCAGAGCGGATCGTCGCGGCCAAGATCCTGACCGCGACAACGTCCGCTTCGGTGCGCAACGCCTCGGTGCTTGGCACGTCACTACGGTTAGCGCACCCGGCGCCGAACGCCGGCCAGCACGTGGTCGGCGTACAGCTCGCACCGCGGAGTATCCGCGAATCGCCCGCCAGCTTTCGGCGCTATCTCGACCTCGAGGGCGCACCGGAGGCACGCGAACGATACGAGCGGGAGGGACTGCTCCCACGGGTTGGTGGCGATAGCATCACGCGACGCTACGCGAAGTATGCAAAAACCATTATCGAGGTAGGCCACGGCGCACCTGCATTTCAGCGCGCGCTGCAGCATCCGCTTGAGTTTATCCCGCTTACCGACCCCGCCGCGCTCCGGCCAGGTGACAGCTTGCGCGTTCGACTCGTGCTGCTCGGAAAGCCCGCGGCGTTCGCGCATATCCACGCCGGGTCTGTCCCGAACGGCGCCACGGCACTGCGGGATACCGCGGCGGCTCGCCGCGCCGCATCGCGCGACGTCAAGCTCACCACGGATGGGAGTGGCGTGGCAACCATCATGCTGCCTAGCGCAGGCCTCTGGAATGTGCGGACACTGCAGATCCTGCCTGCCGTGAAGGGCTCAGGTGCCGACTGGGATGTGCACTGGGCTACGATGGTGTTCGCGGTGACGAAGCGCTGACCTGCCCCACCCGCATGACTGTTCTCACTACTTTCTCCAGGCGCCCGATGATTCGTCGACTGTTCGTTGTTTCCGCTGCGCTCGGCGCGGTGGCGGTTGCTATGGGAAACCGTGCACCAGGCAGTGCCGTTGCCAGCTCGGCAGAGGCGGGGGCACCAGAGCGGTCGCTCTGGAGCGCCCAACCGAGGCGCATCGATAGCCTTGCCAGTCCCGCGGGCCCCGGCAGCGGCGAGCCAAACCTGACCGTGGGCCCCGACGGCCGCGTGTACATGTCGTGGCTTGAGCCAGCCAATCCGGGGCACGCGCTGCGGTTCGCGGTTCATGACGGAACGAGGTGGTCTCCGGCACAGACGATCATATCCCGCACCGACTTCTTCGTAAACTGGGCAGACTTCCCCTCGCTCGAAGTGATGGGAAACAATCGCCTCGCCGCCCACTGGCTGGAGCGGAACGGCGCAGGCTCCTATGCGTACGGCGTGCGCATCGCGCAGTCGGCCGACGGAGGCAAATCGTGGGGCGCACCGGTCATGCCGCATCGCGACAGCTCGCAGACCGAACACGGCTTCGTGGCGATGTGGAGTGAAGGCGGCACGCTTGGCGCGGTCTGGCTCGACGGTCGCAAATTCAAACAGCCGGGGCCGGGCGCTCCCGCGGGCGGACATGATGCCGGAAACGAGATGATGCTGGTGTCCACCACGCTCGACGCCAAGGGCGCACGCGGCGCCGAGACCCGCCTCGACGAGCGTACATGCGACTGCTGCTTGAACGCGGCCGTGATGACGAGCAATGGTCCCATTGTCGCGTATCGCAACCGGACGACGGATGAGATCCGCGACATCTACATCACGCGGCGTGTGGCCGGCACGTGGCGCGCGGGTACGCCGGTGCACAACGACAACTGGAAGATTGCGGCATGTCCAGTGAATGGTCCGGCACTCGCCGCGAACGGCAGCCGCGTGGCAATTGCCTGGTTCACAGCGCCGGGAGACAGCGGCCGCGTGAACGTGGCGTTCTCGGATAACGCGGGCGCCACGTTCGGCGCGCCGATGCGCGTCGACGGCGGAACGCCATCAGGCCGCGTTGATATTGCGCTGCTTCCCGACGGCGCGGCGCTGGTCACATGGGTGGAGCGGGTCGGCGGTGATGTGGCGGCCGTGCGCGCCCGGCGCATCGGTCGCGATGGCAAGATCGGAGCGCCCGTAACGATCGCGTCGAGTTCCGCTGCGCGCGCGAGCGGATTTCCGCGGGCAGCGGTAACCGGAGCGAACGTGATGTTCGCGTGGACCGTACCGGGTCGGCCGTCGTCGGTTCGTGTTGCACGCGCCTTGCTGTCGGAGTTTCGATGATCTATTCGGGTCGAACGTTGCGTGTCGCAACCGTGCGGAGTGCCCTGCGCACGAGCACCATGCTCACGAGCCTTGTGCTCGCACTCGGCAGCTGCACACCGTCAGATCGCGGCCCTGACGCCGCAGCTGGTGACGGCCGCGTCGAGGTGGGATTCCCGGCGCCAGCCTACGCGGCCGTGTCGCTCGATGGCGATTCGGTGTCGCTGGCCGGGCAGCGTGGCAAAGTCGTGTTGCTCAACGTGTGGGCCACGTGGTGCCATCCCTGCCGCGACGAGATTCCTCAGCTGCGCGCGATCCACGCGCAGTATCAAGCGCAGGGGCTCGAGCTGATCGGCGTCAGCGTCGATACCGACGGCACCGATGATACCATTCGCGGCTTCATGCGGGACTTCCAGATGACGTTCCCGATCTGGCGCGACCCCGACGAGCGCGTGTCGGCGCAGTTCCTGGTGGTGGGTGTTCCCGCCACGTTCCTCATCGATCGGAAAGGCATTCTGCGTTGGCGCAAAACGGGCCCGATCACTCCGGGCGACACGTCGCTCACGGCCGCCATTCAACGCGCGCTGGGTTCGTGATGCAGTCAGCAACCATTGGTGTCACGATCAGCTTTACGGCCGGCGTTTTAAGCTTTCTCTCGCCCTGCGTGCTGCCGCTCATTCCAAGCTACGTCAGCTTCATCACGGGCATGAGCCTTGATGACGTGGGGCGTTCGCGCCGCACCACACTCGTGCATGCCCTGCTGTTCGTGGCGGGTTTCACGATGGTCTTCATGGCACTCGGAGCGACGGCCACGGTACTCGGCCGTCTGTTTCATCAGGAGCGCGACTGGGTGGGCCGCGTTGGCGGTGTGCTCGTGATCGTGCTTGGGTTGTACCTGCTCGGTGTATTCAACTTCGGTGCCTTCGCGCGTGAACGTCGCGTACACATCGCGAACAAACCACTTGGCTATCTCGGCACCGTGCTCGTGGGCATGGCCTTTGCTGCGGGATGGACCCCGTGCATCGGACCGATCCTTGGCGGCGTTCTCACGTACACCGCGAGCTCTGCTGACCTGAACCGTGGACTGTTGCTGCTCTTCGCATACTCGCTCGGTCTCGCACTGCCGTTCCTGCTTGCCGCACTCATGATCGAACGTTTCATGGCAGTCTTCCAGCGCTACAAGGGGGCGCTCGTGTGGATGTCGCGCGCGTCTGGCGTGCTGTTAATCGGCATTGGCATCCTCATGATCACCGGGAGCATGACCGTGCTTACCGCATGGCTGCAGCAGTGGACGCCGGATGCGCTGCGCAGTCGCATCTAGTACTGCGACCGGTTAAAGAGTAGGTATGCCAAGACCTCCCTTGTCGTTTCGGCGGTGGGTTTGATCGGCAGCGGGATCACCCAGAACCCAAAACCCAAAACCCACGGCTTCAAGCGCCAAGCCCAGAGCCTCTCGCGGTGGGCGATGGGCGTGAGGGCGTGAGTCGTGGGTAATGGGTGGTGGGTTTGATCGGCTGCGGTGGTGGCGACCGACAGATCGCTCCTACCAGGCACTGCTTCACCGCGGATTACACGGATAGCACGCGAATGTGCTCCGGGTTGACGACACGCTACGGCGCGAGTTCGACGGATCCGGGTTTTGTTGTTGAACAACGAAAAGCGAACGGCTCTACGCAAACGATCCTTGGCGTGCGCGTTCGTGAGCTTATCCGTGTCGTTTTCCGCGTGAATTTGTGGTCATGCTGTTGTGATCTCGCCGAATCGCGAGCGGAATCACCCAAAACCCACGGCCTCACGCGTCAAGCGCAGAGCCTCTCGTACTGCCTCCGCACCACGATGACGTGGCGCTTCACCCGCCAAGACGCGCGCCGGAAGTTCGGTTATAAAAGCCACTCTCTAAGCGGTCGCAGTACTAGTCACCGCGCAGGTCGGTGGCGATCCCTCGCGCCGCCGTCTCATTACGTTGATACGTGGGCAGTGCCGTCACGGTCAATCGGGAGCAACGTATGCAGGTGGAAATCTGGTCGGACATTGCCTGTCCGTGGTGTTACATAGGGAAGCGGCGGTTCGAGGCCGCGCTGGCAGGCTTCGCGCACCGCGACGCGGTCACCGTTGCGTGGCGCAGTTTCGAACTCGACCCGCAGGCGCCGAAGCAGCACGACGTATCGCAACCGGAGCTGTTGGCGCGCAAGTATGGCATGTCGGTGGCAGACGCACAGGCGATGAACGAGCGCATGACCGACGCTGCCGCCGGCGAAGGGATCGCCTTCCGGCTTGAAGACATGAAGGTGGGCAATACGTTCGATGCGCACCGCCTGCTGCATTTCGCTGAAGCGCACGGGAAACGGGAAGCGCTCGGGGAGCGGCTGTTCGCCGCATATCTGAGCGAGAGCGCCGCCTTAAGCGACGCCGAGACGCTCGTGGCGCTCGCCCTCGACGTCGGCCTCGATCCACGCGCCGCCCGCGAGATGCTTGGCGGCGACCTGTTCGCTGACGCCGTGCGCCACGACGAGGCGGAGGCACGGGAGATCGGCGTGACCGGCGTGCCCTTTTTCGTACTGGACCGACGGTATGGCCTGTCCGGCGCGCAAGGTCCAGACGTGTTGCGAGCAGCGCTTGAGCAAGCGTGGAGTGAGCGCACACCGTGAAGAAACCGTCAGCTCCGTACGTTGCCGAAGCCCGTTGCCCGGTTGGGCTGGTTACGTTGGAAGGTGCTGCCGCGACCCGCGGCGTATCGAGCCCGACTATCACGTGAGGCATAGGGAATGGTTTCGCCGCAGCAACTTGTAGCAGGACAGGGGCTTACCACGACGAAGGCGCCGTACATCGAAAACGCCCTCGCCAACGGCGAGATGTACATCACGCAGCCCTACGAGCTGTACTCGGTCGACAATCATGACGTGTGGCGGCGACTGTACGCGCGCATGCAGGAGCGTTGGGCGCGCTATGCCAATCCGCGTTTCCTGGACGGTCTGGACACGCTGTGCTTCGATCCCACGCAGGTCCCGCGTCTGGAAGACGTGAACAAGTTCATGGCGCCCCGTACGGGATTCCGAGCCAAAGCAGTGAGTGGGTTCGTGCCGGCCTTCGACTTTTTTGACTGCCTGAGTCGCCGTGAGTTTCCGACCACGATCACGATTCGGGACGGTGCGTCGCTCGACTACCTGCCTGAGCCAGACATTTTCCACGACATCGCCGGTCATGTGCCCATGCACACCGATCCGGCGTTTGCGGAAACGTTAGTGCGCTTCGGGGCCTGCGCCCACCTGGCGGCCGAGTTGGTGAGCACGGTGCCTGACCGCACGGAGAAGCTGCGCCGACTGACCAGCATTCAGAATGCACTGCAGCGCTTTTTCTGGTTTACGGTGGAGTTTGGGCTGATGCGCGGTACCTCGCCGAACGACATCAAAGTGTACGGCTCGGGGTTGCTGTCGTCGTACGGCGAGATCGTGCATTGCGTGGACAGTGCGGTCACGCAGCGGCACCCCCTCCAGTTGGAATGGGTCATCAATCAGCATTTCGAGATCGATCACTATCAGCCGCTGCTGTTTATCGTCAACGACTTCGACCATCTGTACGAACTGGTCGGACAGCTTGAAGCGTGGATGAAAGCGGGCAAGCTGGACAACGTGACGCCGGGGTACCGTCAAATGAGCGAGGCCGACGCGCAAAGCTTCCTCGAAGCGAGTTTGGCGCGGTAGACGGCTACCGCCAGATCTCCTCGACCCGTACCGGCCCCTCCGCCGACGGGACGTCCAGCCAGTCTGCCGCGTAGAGATCGTCTCCCGGGACCGTGCCCGGTAGGCGCGCGCCCGACTCCGCCAACTGGTTCCAGTCCGGGGGCACGCGCCCCAGCAAATGTCGGACGAAGTAGTCGTTGCGTGCGCGGTTTCCGTAGAACAACTTCGCGAGCGAACTTACGCACATTTCGCCGTTCGCCGTTCGCCCTTCCCAACTCGCCCACGGCGCTGTTTTGCAGCTATTCCCTCACCCCACACATTGATGCCGTAGACCTCGATCGCGGTACGCGGACCACCGTGCTCGAATCCACCTGCTCGGCGATGTACGCCCCCAGCGGACATTTGCTGTTCAGTCGTGGCGACGCCCTGTACGCCATTCGTTTTGATCGCGATCGTTTACAAACGGTTGGCGAAGCGGAGCGAGTCGCGGCTGGTGTCTTCGTCAACCCATCGGCGCCTGGACACCCGTTCGACATCTCGAGCACTGGTACCCTCGTGTATCAGCGCGCCGTGGCGATGCGCTGGCCTTGGCAATTGGTGTTTCGCGCGCGAGACGGCAGCGTGCAGCCGGTGCTGGCAACGGCGGCGGCATTCCGCGAACCTCGCCTGTCACCCGACGGCGCGACGGTGCTGGTGACCGTGCAGGGCGCGCACAAGTCGCTGGCGTTGGTTGATGTGGCACGACGCACGATGTCCCCCCTCCTCACGGGAAAGGCCGACGTGCTCAATGCGCACTGGTTTTCCGATGGGCGTTCGTTCGCGTACGTGCGGGAGGGCTTCGCGTACGACATCTATCGCGCGTCCGTGGACGGCAGCGTTCCCGACACGCCGCTCAGCCAAAGCGCCGATGACAAATATCTTTCAGGGGTGTCGCAGGACGGTGCGCGCATTTGGCTCGGCATTGACGGGCATCCCACCGCACTGACCGTCGGCGACACCACGACGCGTCGCCTGTATCGGGATGGATCATGGGGGAAACGCGCCGTATCATCCCCCAACGGTCGGTGGGTCGCCCTTGAAGCGCACAGTGGGAGTGGACTGACCAACGTGGTGATCATGGCCGCCGACGGCAGCGGCGCGCCCCATCCCGTCTCGTTGGATGGCGGCGAGGAGGCCTGTTGGACCAAGGGAGGCCGCGAATTGGTCTATCGCTCGGGTACCGCCATGATGGCGGTGTCGGTCAATCCGGAAACCGGCGAGGCCGCTACACCAGCGCTCCTCTTTCGTGCACCGCTCGGTCCGACAACGGAGTACCGCACGCGCAGCTACGATGTGAGCGCCGATGGCTCACGATTCGTGATGGTGGATCCCCTGCCGGGCGCACCGCCGATATACGTGGTGCACGTGGGATTCTTGAACGCCATGTCACCACCGCGTACGCGGAACTAGTACTGCGACCGCTTAGAGAGTGGCTTTTATTACCGAACTTCCGACGCGCGTCTTGGCGGGTGAAGCGCCACGTCATCGTGGTGCGGAGGCAGTACGAGAGGCTCTGGGCTTGGCGCGTGCGGCCGTGGGTTTTGGGTTCTGGGTAATTCGGCGAGATCACAACAGCATGACCACAAATTCACGCGGAAAACGACACGGATAAGCTCACGAACACGCACGCCAAGGATCGTTGGCGTAGAGCAGTTCGCTTTTCGTTATTCAACAACAAAAACCGGATCCGTCGGACTCGCGCCGTAGCGTGTCGTCAACCCGGAGCAAATTCGCGTGCTATCCGTGTAATCCGCGGTGAAGCAGTGCCTGGTCGTCGCGATCTGTCGGTCGCCACCACCGCAGCCGATCAAACCCACCACCCATTACCCACCACTCACGGCCTCACGCCCATCGCCCACCGCGAGCGGCTCTGGGCTTGACGCTTGAGGCCGTGGGTTTGGGGTTCTGGGTGATCCCGCAGCCGATCAAACCCACCACCGAAACGACAAGGGAGGTCTGGGCATACCGGCCAAGGATAGGAGCCGCCCGGATTCTCCGACCGTCTGCTTACCTCCTCTTTAACCGGTCGCAGTACTAGGCGTGGATGTACTTCTCAAACACCGCGCTAAAGTCCTTCCGCGTATGATCGTCACGCACCGCGTCGTTCAGTGCGTCCAGCACCGCGCGGTAGTGGCTCACCACCGATCCCGGATCGGTCACGGTGTTGTTGAGTTTCATCATTGACCCCAGCACCGACGCCGCTGTCATGGCGTGCGCCCGACCAACTTCGTCGCGCTTCTGCAGCTTGCCGATGGTGTGGAGCGCCTTATACATGTCCTTCAGCGCTTCGAGGTGACTTTTGCGCACATCGATGCTGAACGGCATCTCACCGATCGAAAACTTGAGTTCGATGTCGAGATCGACCGTGCCGGCCGTTTCGATCGACACATTCGCGATCGCGTGCTGCGCGAAGTCATAGCGACGGATTACGCGCTTGGCGGAGATCGCCGACTCACCGTCGACGTGAATGAGCGCAAGGTTGGTAAAGCAGTACTCGTCTTTCCGCGACTTGATCAAGAAGTAGATCTTCTCCTGATCTTCGTGAAAGAGGTAATCGTCGGCGTCGACCTTGTCGAAGTCTTTGGCTTCGATGATGACGCCGATGTCGCTAAGACCAAGGGCCTCGGCGGCAAACTTTCTAAACATGTTGGCTCCGGAGTGAAGAAGGTCAGCGCCACCTGTGGTATGGGCTAAACGTGGGCGACGGGCTCCTGCAGCGGCACCCTCCCGCTCGCCTTGCAACGATTGTCGTGCCATACTTGCGCGAGACTCGGAACACTCAACGGTACCTGCTCGGCCGGGCCGCGGCACCGTCACAGACCATTTCCCCGATGTGGAGCCAGCATGCGCTACCCGAATGCCCGACGACGGTCCCTTCTTGTTCCGATGCTGCTGGCGATTGCGATTCCGACGGTCGCGCCAACGGTTGAGGCCCACGCCCAGCTCTCCTTGGCGCCATCGAGCCCTAGTGGCCAAACGGTCACGCCCGTGTTCGAGGGGTGGTACCGCAACAAAAACGGCAGCTACAGCCTCTCGTTTGGCTACTATAATCGGAACACGGTCGAACAGATGGAGGTGCCCATCGGTAGCGACAATTTTGTCGCACCGGGTGCGGCGAATCAGGGACAGCCGTCGTCATTTGCACCACGGCGGCAGTGGGGGGTTTTCGCCGTGGTCGTCCCGGCCGACTTTGGCACCAAGACCGTCGTCTGGACGGTGACGGATCGAGGGCAGTCGTTCGTGATCGCCGGGAGCCTTAAAGCTGACTGGGAGATCGACGCGATCGAGGGCGAGGCGAGTAGCAACAACACGCCGCCTGCGCTCCGCTTTTCGCCCACCGGCCCGGAAGGACGCGGGCCACTCGGGGTGACCGGCGATCCGCTGCGCGCGACGGTTGGAACGCCGCTGGCCTTGAGCGTCACGGTCACCGATGACGCCAAAACGAAAGCGCCCGTCGATCTCACCTGGTTCAAACATCAGGGCGCTGGCGCGGTGACCTTCTCCGCACCAACCAACCGACTCTCACCGACCGGCGGTACGGGCACCACCACCGCCACATTCAGTCGCGCCGGCGAGTACCTCATTCGGGTGCGCGCCAATGATTTGTCTGCCATGACCGCCGGGCATGCGCAGTGCTGCTGGACCAACGGATTCATTTCAGTGACGGTGACGCCATGAACGCGCGTACGACAACGCTTGGCCTGGTCATGTTCACGCTCGCGCCGCTGCATCCAACGCGCACGCTCGCCGCTCAGAATCCCTTTGCGGCGCGCACGTTGCTGGCCGTCGCTCCGGCTGCCCCAACGGCAACGTCGACCGCGCGACGCGCCGTGACGTTCACCAAAGACGTCGCGCCCATTTTGCAGCAGAAGTGTCAGTCCTGTCATCAGCCCGGTTCGATCGCGCCGATGTCGTTGCTCACGTACGACGACGCGAAGAAATACGCGCGACGCATCCGCACCAAGGTCTCCGCGCGACTTATGCCGCCGTGGCACATTGACCGTACGATCGGCGTGCAAGAGTTCAAGAACGATGGCGGGCTCAGCGACGAACAGATCGCCGCGATCGTGGATTGGGTGGATAGTGGCACGCCGCTGGGTAACCCGAAGGACATGCCGCCGTCGGTCACCTTCCCCGATCCGAACCGCTGGCAGCTCGCCGAACAGCTGGGTGTGCAGCCGGATCTCGTGATTCGCTCGAAGCCGTACACGTTGGCGCCGAAGACGCAGGACAAGTGGTTCCGTCCCGTCGTGGAAACGGGGCTCACCGAACCACGCTGGGTACGCGCCATCGAGGTAAAGCCAGTGCGTGCGAATGATCGCAAGATCGTGCACCATGTGCTCGCATATCTCCTGCAGCCCGAGCAAGGGGTGACCGGACTGGCCAGTTCAGCGCACGATCACCAGATGAACGCCGGGTTGTTCATGGAGTGGGCCGTGGGCAAGACGGGACAGATTTTCCCCGACGATGCGGGCAAGCTGATGCTGCCGGGATCGCAAATTCGTTGGGAAGTGCACATGCACGCCATCGGCGAAGAGATCAAGGATAGTCAGGTGGAAATGGCTGTGTACTTCTATCCGAAAGGCTTCGTGCCGCCGCACCGTACGGTGCTGAAAATGTTCGATATGTCACGCGATCGCGATCTCGACATCCCGCCCAACGAAAAGACCGTCACGCAGAATTTTTACGTGATGCCGGCACCGGGGCGTCTCGAGAACTTCCAGCCGCATATGCATATGCGCGGCAAAGCGATGTCGCTCGAAGCGGTTTTCCCCGATGGTCGTCGGGAAGTGATCAGCGCGGTGAACAACTTTCAGTGGAACTGGCACATCAACTACGTCTACGCCACGGATGCGGCGCCGCTGCTGCCCAAAGGGACCACGCTGGTGTTCACCGCCTGGCACGACAACACCGCCGCCAACGCGAACAATCCGGACCCCGCGCAGTGGGTGGGTTGGGGCGATCGCACCGTCGATGAGATGGCGCACAACTGGATCGATGTGACCTATCTTGAGCAAGCCGAGTTCGATACACTCGTGGCCGCGCGCAAGGCGAAGGCTATCAACAAGCCGGTACCGTGACACGATGACGTTTTCTCGATGCAGCGCCGCGTGTCTCGTTCTGCTCGCGGTATCACCGACGATTTTGCGTGCGCAGTCGCCGCGTGCGCAGTCGCCGCGAACGGCGCCATTCACGACCGCGGGGGGCGAGTGGCCCAGCCACACCGGTGATACGCGTGGCACGCGCTATTCACCACTCGACCAGATCACCGCGGCGAACTTCAGCACCCTTGAAGTCGCATGGCGCTTCAAAACCGACCAGCTGGGCCCCCGCCCCGAATTCAAGCTGGAAGGCACACCGTTGATGGTCGGCAACGTGCTCTACACCACCGCGGGCACGCGCCGCGCAGTCGTCGCACTCGATGCCGTTACCGGTGAACTGCTTTGGATGCACAGCGAAAACGAAGGGGCGCGGGGGGCTGCCGCGCCACGACCACTCTCGGGACGCGGACTGGCGTATTGGACCGACGGTGTAAGTGCGCGCATTCTGTACGTGACGCCGGGCTACCGCCTGGTCGCGCTCGATGCGCAGTCGGGCGTGCGCATCCGCACCTTCGGCGACAGTGGCGCCGTCGATCTCAAGCGGGAGATGGATTCACCAGTTCTGCCCGATCTCGAGACGGGTGAAATCGGCTATCAGGGTGCCCCCACCGTGGCGCGCAACGTCGTTATAATCGGCGCCGCGTTTCGTGAAGGCGGCACGCCCAAATCGTATCGCAACAACAAGGGCGATATCCGCGGCTTCGATGTGCGCACCGGTAAGCGGCTGTGGACGTTTCACACCATCCCGCGCAAAGGCGAGTTCGGGTACGACACGTGGTTGAACGGCTCGGCCGACAATGCGGGCAACACCGGCGTCTGGACACAGATCACCGCCGACGAAGAACTCGGTCTCGTCTACCTACCGATTGAATCGCCAACCGGCGATTACTACGGCGGGCATCGACCGGGCGACAACCTGTATGGCGAGAGCCTCGTCTGTGTCGATCTGCTCACCGGCGTGCGCAAGTGGCACTACCAGCTGGTGCGCCATCCCATCTGGGACTTCGATCTGGCCGCCGCTCCCATCCTCGCGGATATCACGGTGGACGGGAAAGCGATCAAGAGCGTGGCGCTGCCCACCAAGCAGGGCATCCTCTACATGTTCGATCGTGTGACGGGCAAGCCGATCTGGCCGTTCGAAGAGCGCGCGGTAGAACGGGGTGACGTACCGGGCGAGTGGTATGCCCCCACGCAGCCGATGCCCACCAAACCCGCGGCGTATGCCCGCAACGGTGTGCTGCCCAGCGACCTCATCGACTTCACGCCGGCGCTGAAAGAAGCCGGACTTGCCGCCGCATCTCGCTTCAAGCTCGGACCAATCTTCACGCCGCCGGTGGTGAGCAAGGCTGAGGGGCCGTTAGCCACCTTCTCCAATGGGCCCACGAACGGTGGCAGTAACTGGCCCGGCGGGTCGTACGATCCGGACACGCACATGCTGTACCTGTCCGCCACGAACGCGTCGCCGTCAGCGCTCGGACTCGTGGTGCCGGCCAAGGGCGTGTCCGACATGGACTATATTCGCGGCTTCGCGCCAGGCGCCGCACGCGGCGGCTTCACCGTGCAGGGGTTGCCGCTCCTCAAGCCGCCCTACGGCACGATCACCGCGATCGATCTCGACAAGGGCGACATCGTGTGGCAGGTGCCGCACGGCGAAACGCCTGATGCCGTGCGCAATCACGATGCGCTCAAGGGCATCGCGATTCCGCGCACGGGACAAGCGGGCTCCGTGGGCACACTGGTCACGAAGACCCTCGTGATCGCGGGCGATCCCGAAGTCACCACGTTGGCTCCCCGTCCGCGCGGCGCGGTGTTGCGCGCCTACGACAAAGCCACCGGAAAAGAAGTCGGCGGCGTGAACTTGCCGGCGCCGCAGAGTGGATCGCCGATGACGTATACCGTGGGCGGCAAGCAGTACCTCGTGGTCGCCGTGAGCGGCGGGCCGTACTCCGGTGAGTACATCGCGTTCCGGCTGCCAACGCCGAGCGCGCGGTGATGTCGCAGTTTCCCTTGCACCGCGGCCTGCGCGCTGCCGGACTGCTCGGCGCGATCATTGCCATGCCGCTCTGGGCCGGTCTCGCAGCCGCGCCCGCAATGCATACGACGGCCGGTGAGCGACACAATGATCGCACCACCTGGGATAGCGTCTTCTCCGCGGCGCAGGCGGGCCGCGGAGAAACCACGTATAAGCAGCTCTGCGCACGGTGCCACATGGAAACGCTCGCCGGCGGCGACGAGGCCGGCGAACTCACCGGCAGCGCATTTATGAGCAGCTGGAACGGGCAAACGCTGGCCGCCTTGCACGAGCGCATTCGCACCAGCATGCCGACCGACACGCCCGGCGTGTACAGCAGTCAGCAGGTGACCGACGTGATCGCCTATCTGCTGCACTTCAACGGGTTCCCGCCAGGAGCCCTGGAGCTGACGCACACGAATGACGCACTACAAAACATTCGCTTCGTGACAACCCCACCCTGACATCACCTACTCCGGTAGCGGGCGCGCGGGGGGAACCGCATCTTCCGCGGGCACCATCTACCGGTCACTTCACCGATTCTCCATACGCTCGCCATGTGTCCCTCCCGCCGTGAAGCGCTCGCGCAGCTCAGCGCCCTGATCGCGATTCCGATGGTCGGCTGGCCGGATCGGGTGAACGATCCACTCGCCGGCACGATCGTGCAGTATCAGGCGGGACGCCTTCGCGGTGATTTCTCCTCCGTTGACGTCACCACCGAGGCGCTCAACCGCTGTCGCGACTGGAATGGCACGTTGCACGCCATCGATCAGCTGGCCGATACCGCACTCCACGAGGCGCGCGCCTCGGATGCCCGGGCCAATCGCGGCGCGTTGATCGGTGCACTTGACGGCGTGCCGCTGTTCGCCAAGTCGATTTACGACGTGAAAGGACTGTCCACAACGGCGTCGAGCGCGGAGTGGGCGCGGCTCTTCCCGCTGCCGGTCACCCGCGATGCGCTCGAAGTGCAGCGGCTGCGCTCCGCTGGTGCCGTGTTGCTCGGCAAGACAGCGGCCGACGACTTCGCCTATCGTGGCAACGGCACCAGCTCACTCACGGGACAGGTACGCAATCCACACGACCACACCGGACAACGAACGCCGGGTGGGTCGAGCGCCGGATCCGCCGTCGTCGTTGCTTGCGGCATGGCCTTCGCGGCACTCGGTACCGACGACGGTGGCTCGAATCGCATTCCCGCGCAGTTCACGGGTGTCGTGGGCGTGAAGCCGTCGTTCGGGCTCGTGCCACGCAGTGGCGTGATTCCCACCTGGCCCTATCTCGATACGCATGGTCCACTCGCGCGTACCGTTGCTGATGCAGCACTGATGCTCGATGTCATTGCGGGGCCTGATGCGTCAGACGGTCTTGCCGATCGCACGCTGTACCCGCGCGGCCTGCTGGGCACGCTCCGTGACGACGCGCTGGCCGGTGCGCGGTTGGGACTCGTGGAATTGCATGTGCCGCGCGCGCAGATGAGCGCGGACGCACTGGCCGTGTTCGACCGCGCAATCGCCGATTGTGCGAGCGCCGGTGCGACCGTCGAATCGTTCAGACCGTCGGTAAACCTCGCCGATGTGCGCGAGCAATTCGCCGTCGCCGCAACGGCACGCGGTGATGTGGCGCCAGACCATAATGCACCGGCCGCCACAGCCAACGCGCTGCTGCGGTATTTCGAAGGGCACGGCGGCAACGCGCAGGCGAACGTGCAACGTGGCCTCGCCGCCTTTCGCGCGTTCTACGACGTCCTCCCGGCCGAGTGGAGCGACATGGAACGGCTCATCGCGCAGCCGTACGAGGAGGATGCCGCGAGCCAGTCATTCGCACGCTCTCGCGAAACGATCGTGGCACAACTCGCCGCGTCGTTCCGCGCGAAGCGCATCGAGGCCATGGTGTATCCCACCATGCCCTTTCCTGCGCCGCTGGCCACCGAGTCGTGGCCCGATGTGCGCACCGCGCTCGGCTATGGTAACTGGCTTGGCCTCCCCGAGGTTTCGGTGCCGGCTGGCTACGCGGCGAACGGCATGCCCGCCGGCAATCTGTCGTTCGTCGGCCTTCCCGGCAGCGATGCACGCCTGCTCGCGATGGCGCACGCGTATGAACGGCAGTCACGCCGGTTCGTCGCGCCGCCGACACCACGTCGCGGTGGCTAGTGCTGCGACCGGTTAAAGAGGAGGTAAGCAGACGGTCGGAGAATCCGGGCGGCTCCTATCCTTAGCAGGTATGCCCAGACCTCCCTTGTCGTTTCGGTGGTGGGTTTGATCGGCTGCGGTGGTGGCAACCGACAGATCGCTCCTACCAGGCACTGCTTCACCGCGGATTACACGGATAGCACGCGAATGTGCTCCGGGTTGACGACACGCTACGGCGCGAGTTCGACGGATCCGGTTTTGTTGTTGAATAACGAAAAGCGAACTGCTCTACGCAAACGATCCTTGGCGTGCGTGTTCGTGAGCTTATCCGTGTCGTTTTCCGCGTGAATTTGTGGTCATGCTGTTGTGATCTCGCCGAATCGCGAGCGGAATTACCCAAAACCCAAAACCCACGGCCTCAAGCGCCAAGCCCAGTTCCTCTCGTACTGCCTCCGCACCACGAGTACGTGGCGCTTCACCCGCCACGACGCGCGCCGGAAGTTCGGTTACAAAAGCCACTCGCTAAGCGGTCGCAGTACTAGTCCCACGCGCGCGGGCCTGTGCAGCGTCCGCACGCTCCGCTCCTCGTCTCCCTCAAACGAAACAACTCATGCGCACACATAGCTTGCCGTTCCTCTTTGCGCTCACGCTTGGCGGCTGCGCCTCGCTGCCGGTGCAGTCGACTGGCACGTCGACCGAAACGACTCCCGCCGCCCGTGCGGTCGTGATGGCAGTGGTCGACTCCGCGCTCGGACACATCAACAGCGGCGACCTGATCGCCCTCTCCAACCTGATGCTCCCCGAAGCGCAGTTCTTCCCGGCGCAGGAGCGGACGGGTCGCGGTGGCACCTACACCGTGCGAACCGTGGCGGCGCAGCGCGCCACCGGAACACGGCCGCCGATCATCGAGCGTGGATACGATCCCATCGTGCGCGTCGCGGGCACCATCGCGTCCGTGTGGATGCCCTATGACTTGTGGGCGGAAGGCAAATGGTCGCACTGCGGCATCGATTTGCTCACGCTGGTGCAGGTCGGTTCCACGTGGCGCATCGCGAACTTCACGTACACCATCGAGCAGCCGCCGGCGTGCCGGATGCATCCGGATGGTGTGCCGCCGGGATACAAGGTGCCGCCGAGCCGATAGCGGGCCGCCCGGCTACTTCGCCATCCACCGCGCCTTGAGCGCCGCGTACACCGCCAACCGCGCTTTCGCCGTCTGCACCATCACATCCGTCGGATACGCGTCGTTGTCCTGCAGCGCATCGATCACGGCTTGATGTGACGCGGCGACGCTGCCGAACGCATCCTGACCGGCAAACGCCGTGCGCAATCCGGCGCGGGCCTCGGCGGCGAGCGTCTGCGCCTCGAGAATCGCGTCGTACAGCGCCAGCGACACATCATGTTGCTGTTTGAGTGCGGCCACTGGCGTTTTCACCCGCGGATCCATGCGCACGGTGAACGTCTGCGACTGCACCACGCCATCTGTCGTGAGCCTCGCCGTATACGTACCGGGCAGCACCCACGGCCCCTCGGGTTCGCACTTCGTGTTGAACGGCGTGCCCGAGATGGGCAGTGAACACTCGGCGCTCGGCCGCGCGTAATGCAGATCCCACGTGAAACGCTGCAGACCGGCCTTCACACTCGGCGCCACCGCCGGACGGAACCAATAGCGCGGCCAGTTACCGGCGTCGGCCGGCGCCGGCGTGGGATCGCTGCTCGCGAACGTGCGCAGCACACGACCGGCCGCGTTCAGAATCTCGAGCGTTACCAACCGCGCATCACGCGACAGGTAGTAGTCGATCATCGCGCCGTCAGGCGGATTCTCGGCCCGCGGTTCATCGGGCGGCACCGGCGTGTCGGTGTACATCGAGTAGCGCACGCGGGTAGCGACCGCCGGCTTGAACAGCGTGGCCGGCGCGCTTGCGGTGTGCTCGTTCCACTGCCGTAGCGCCGTCGTGTTGTCGAGTATCCAGAAGCCACGGCCGTGCGTACCCACCGCAATATCGTCGTCTTTGATCACGAGATCGCGGATCGAAATCGCCGGCATAGTGCCGCGCAGCGAATGCCAGTGATCGCCGTCGTCGAGCGAAAACCACACCTGTGTTTCGCTGCCCGCATACAGGAGTCCGCGTCGCTTCGGATCCTCGCGCACCACGTTGATCGGCGCATCCGTTGCCATGCCGCTCACGATCTCTGTCCACGTGGTGCCGCCGTCACGCGTGCGATAGATGTGCGGCCGCAGATCATCGAGGCGCAGCGTGTTCACTGCCGCATACGCCGTGGTCGCGCTGAAGTGTGACGCATCCATGATCGACACCTTCCACCACGCACCGATCTGTGGTGGTGTCACATTGCGCCAGGTCGCGCCGCCGTTGCGCGTCACGTGAATCAGACCGTCATCGGTACCGGCCCACACCGTGTTGGAATCCACGTAACTTGGCGCGATCGTGTACACCACGCCGCGTCGCGTCGGCTTGGCAGCTGGCGTACTCGTATACGCACCCACGCTGGCTGGAATATCCCAGGTCTCGCGCGACAGATCGTCGCTGAGCCGCTTCCACGTCGTTCCGCCGTTCACCGTGCTCCACACCACGTTCGTGCCGTAGTACAGTTTGCGCGGATTGATCGGCGAAAAGAGAATCGGCATCGTGCGCACGCCACGGAAATAATCCGGCCCGCTACCGGCCGCGCCTCGCGTGCGCCCGATGGTCGGACTCACGTTCTGCGTCTGTCCCGTTCGGCGATCGAATCGCGACACCGTGCCGCCATACACGATATCGGGGTTGAGCGGATCGGGCGCCACGTAGCTGTACTCGCTGGCCCCGACCGGACGCCAATCGCGGTACGTGATGCTGCCGTCGTTGCCACGACTGGCAACGCAGGCCGAGCCGGACTCCTGCTGGCCACCGCACACCCGGTAGGGCCATGCGTTGTCGGTGGTGACGTGATAGAACTGCGCGGTGCCCTGATTGTACCACGAGCTCCACGTCTCGCCGTCGTTCACGGTGATCACCGCACCCTGATCGGCCACCAGCAGCATCGTGGTCGGCACCAGCGGATTGATCCACAGTCGTTGATAGTCGTCGCCACCCGGTGCCCCGCGGAACGCGGTCCACGTGACGCCGGCATCGGTGCTCTTCCAGGCCACCACATTCATCGAGTACAGCGTATTCGGATCGCGCGGGTCGACTGTCACGGCCGCAAAGTCGTCGCCGCGTCCGAAGATGCGATTGTCGGTCGTGATGCGCGTCCACGTTGCACCGGCGTCGTCGCTGCGGTACATCCCGCTCTTGCTACCCGCCGTGGCCGTCACGTAGATGCGTCGCGGATTGCTGGGGCTGATGCCGATGCCCAGTCGCCCGAGTCCGTCGGTCGTGGTGGGCAGTCCGCCCGCCAGCTGCGCCCAAGTGGCGCCCCCGTCGGTGCTCTTGAACAGTCCCGAGTTCGGTCCGCTCCACGCCGCGTTCTCCCACGGCCCTTGCCGTGCTTCCCACAACACCGCGTACACGGTGTTCGGATCATTCGGCGACAGTACCACGTCGGCCCCGCCGGTGTTCTCGTCTTTGTACAGCACGCGCTCGAACGACTGCCCGCCGTTCACCGAGCGGTAGATGCCGCGCTCCGTGTTCGGCCCATACGGATGCCCCAGCACCGCCACGAACAGTCGCTCCGGGTTCGTGGGGTCGATCGCGATGCGCGGAATCTGCTGCCCGTCGCGGAGCCCCAGATGCGCCCAGGTGCGACCGGCGTCGTTCGACCGATACATACCATTGCCGGTGCTGAGATCGGGGCGCTGCAGCCCTTCTCCGCTGCCCACGTACAGGATGTTGGGGTTCGACGGCGCGACTTCGACCGCGCCCACGGAGCCGGTGTTCTGCGCGTCGAATATGGGATTCCAGGTGCGACCAGCGTCGTTGGTTTTCCAGACGCCGCCGTTGGTGGCCGCCATGTAGAACACATGCGGCTGCGACGGCACCCCAACCGCGCTCTTGGTCCGACCGGCACGGAACGGGCCAATGTGACGCCAGCGCGGCCCCTGCACCGCGCCGCTCGGGAACGTGGCCTGCGCGGTCAGCGCACGCGGCGCGGCGACGATCGGGACGGCGAAAGTGACCACGGTCGATAAGTGCATCAACCAACAGGAGTAGCGCACGGGCGTCTCGGGAGAGGAGCGGCCAGAAGGCGGCCAGGGTGCGGCCAGGGTGCGGCCAGGGTGCGGCACAGGGAACGCGTGACCCGCGATAGGGTTTCGTGATCGAACAATGCCACAGGAAGGACGCGCTGGACAACTGAGCCGACGCGTACAACCTTCCGCCTCTCACCACCCGCCCGTCGCGTCCTGGGCGTCACGTCACCACTGGAGTAACTGATGGTCCTCACCAAGGCCGAACTCATTGGCGCGTTGCAGCACGAAACGCACATTCTGTTGCATCTCGCTGGAAAGATCGATCGCGCGCAGCTCGACTACCGCCCCACCGCCCGTCAGCGCAGCACCTTGGAACTGCTGCGCTACCTCTCGGTGATGGGTCCACATCTGACGAGCGCTTGTGTGACGGGAACGTTCGATATGGCGGCGTGGGGTGCGGCCGATGACGCCGCCAAGGGTCGCGACCTCGACGCGACGCTCGCGGAAATCGCCACCCATCCTGGCGTGTATGCCGCGTTGCTGGCCGATGTTTCGGACGACCACCTCCGTGCCACGATCACCATGTTCGGCCACTCGGCCACCCGCGGCGCCACGCTCGTCAGTATGGTGCTGTCCGGATGCGCCGCGTATCGCACGCAGCTGTTTTGCTACCTCAAGAGCTGCGGTCGCGAAGAACTGGGCACGATGAATCTTTGGGCTGGCATGGACGCTCCCACCGCGGCCTGATCGCCCGACGTGGCTTGGTGCGCGCGAAAAAACTCCTGCATCTTCGCGTGCACCAACGCCGACTGTTCGATGTGCGGTAAATGTCCCGCCGAGTCCACGGGAAAAAACTCGAGCGATGGCATGTTCGATCGTGCCACCTCTGACAACGCGATCGGCACCGTCCGGTCCTGCTTTCCCCACACCAACAACGTGGGGACGCCCGTCTTCGCGGCGCTCGCGAAGAGCGCCGCGAAATCCGTGCGGCTCATCGTCAACGCACTGCGCAGCAAGGCGCGGCCGAATCCATCGTACCGCATCTGCGGTCGGTACTGGTCGGCCCACGTGGGGAACTGCTCCGGATGCAAAAAGTCCGACGCCTGCCCCTCCGCCATCCCCGGCACCTGCGTCGACTGCCAGATCCATGGGCCCACCACCGGCCACGACAGGAACCCACGCATCACCCGGGCCTTGCTGGCCGGATCGATCATGGTGAGCGTCCGCACGCGAGCCGCATGACCGGCCACGTAGTGCGACGTCACGTAGCCACCAAACGAGAGTCCCACCAGATCGACCGGCTGCGTGATGCGCAGCGAATCAAGCAGCTCATCAAGCTGCGCATCGTACATCGCACCGTCATACGCCGCATCCGGACGGTCGGACCATCCGCGACCATACAGGTCGTAGCGAATCACGCGATAGCCGGCCCTGCTGAGTGCCGTACTCGTGGAATCCCAGATGTACGACGGCACCGAGAAGCCGTGCACCAGCACCACCACGCGGCCGGTATCCGGGCCAGCTATGTCGTAGTGGGTGACGCCGCCGGAAAGTGCCACGAACTGTCCGGGCGCGCCGATTCGCGCGGCCGCATTCAAGGGTCCCTGTTCAGGATTCCTCATTCCTCCATAGCCCATCAGTCCCAGCGCCAGCAGCACCAGCGCCACGAGGGAAAAGCGAACGAAGCGGAGCATGGTGGGGTTGGCTGAGAGAAGAGACGGGATAGATTCGGGAATATCGCGCCCGCTGGCTGCACCGTCCATCGCGATGGCATGGTGGACGCGCCCGGGCAACAGGCGGCGACGGCGCCGTCACGCTGCTGTTCATGCACGGCTTCGTCTCGTACCTCGATCTTGCCTGAGAGCAGCCCGAGTACGCTGCGTTCTTTGAACAGGCTCTTCGTGCTTTTGTGTGGGTGATTTGAGTGGGTTGTGAGCGGGTGCGCGTCGTCGTTTCGGAGGGGAAAGCGCTCTGGCGGTACTGGTGGCACGCGGGAAAGTGCGTGTATGACTTTCGAGCAGCGGCGCTCAAGGGAGTTGCGGGACGCGTAGCGGTTTCCAGGCTTTACGCCGAGCCGCGCGGTGCCGAGCCGCGCGGTGCCGAGCCGAGCGGTGCGGGACGCGGACGCAGATCCCCGAGCGGTTGTCGTCACCCTGCATCGCCGCCTACGGC
>JANLVC010000075.1:0-8091 GCA_031363815.1 Gemmatimonadota bacterium | reverse complement strand
CGCCCCAATTTCCCAGCGCCCCTATTTCCTATCTCCCCTAATTCATAGCGCCCCTAATTCCTAGCGCCCCTAATTCCTAGCGCCCATAATGCCTAGCGCCCCTAATTCCTATCGCCCCCAATTCCTATCGCCCCTAATTCCTAGCGCCCCCAATTCCCAGCGCCCCTAATTCCTATCGCCCCTAATTCCTAGCGCCCCTAATTCCTAGCGCCCCTAATTCCTAGCGCCGTAAACCATTACAAAACATCACTGCTAGCACACACGTCTTTGACCACGCAGTTCGCGCACATCGCCTTCCGCGCAAAGCACACGCGTCGTCCGTGCCAGATCAACAAGTGGCTCAACATCGCCCAGTCGTTGCGCGGAAACAGCGGCATCATCTCCCGCTCGATCCCGATCGGGTCCGCTTGTCGCGTGAGCCCCAGTCTCCGTGCCAGTCGCTGCACGTGCGTGTCCACCACAATGCCTTCGTTGATGCCGAATGCATTGCCAAGGATCACGTTCGCCGTCTTCCGCCCAACGCCGGGCAGCGGTACCAACTCCGCGATCGAACGAGGCACGTCGCCGCCGTACTTCTCCACCACCATGCCCGCCATACCGATCAGGCTTTTCGCCTTCGCGCGAAAAAATCCCGTGGAGCGCACGATCTCTTCCACGTCTTCCTGCTTCGCCACGCTCAACGCATTCGCATCCGGATATCGTGCGAACAGCGCGGGCGTGACCATGTTCACGCGCACATCGGTGCACTGCGCCGAGAGAATCGTCGCGCACAGCAGCTCGAACGGATTGCGGTAATCCAGTTCGCAGTGGGCGTCGGGGTACTCCGCCTTGAGTCGCTCCAGCACCACGGTGGCGATCGCCACCTTGTCGGCTTTGGTTTTCGGCGAGCGCGACAGTAACGCGGCGCGCTGCGATGGCTTCTGGCCGTTCGTCTTCGTCATGCTCCGCGTCGCCTGCTTTACCATGGGCTGTATCAGCCCTGCATCACGCGAAGGTGAGTGGGCGTGGTGGCTTTCCCGTCGCGTCGCGCCCGCGCGAATGCCAACACTTCGTCGGCGGTACGCGTGTTGAGCACGTTGGCGGGGGTGAGCCATCCTTTGCGTGCATTCGCGATGCCGAGTTCGAGGTGCGCGAAGCCCTGCGGCGAATGGGCGTCGGGGCCGATACTGACCAAGGCCCCCTTCTCCTGCGCGACACGACAGGCGCGCCAGTCGATGTCGAGACGATGCGGGTCGGCATTGAGCTCCACCGCCACGCCCACGGCGCCGGCCTTCTCGATAATGGCGGCGATATCAATCGCGTACGGTTCACGCGTGAGCAGCAGTCGGCCGGTGGGGTGTCCGAGAATCGTGAGATGCGGATCGTCGAGTGCCTTGAGCACACGGTCTGTCATCTGTCGCTCGTTCATGCCGTACCGCGTGTGTACTGAAGCGATCACGAAGTCGAAGCGATCGAGAAAGGCCGCGTCGTAGTCCACGCGACCGCAGGGGAGGATGTCCGCTTCGATGCCCTTTAAAACGCGGAACGCGACCCCGTTCGCCATGTACTGCGCATTCAGCGCATCGATCTCGTCATGCTGCCGCAAAATGGCGTCGCGCGACAAGCCGCCGGCGTACGTGTTCGACTGTGAGTGATCGGACACGCCGAGGTAGCGCAGGCCGCGCGCCCGCGCCGCGCTGGCCATGTCGACGATTGTGGCGCCGCCGTCGCTGTACTGCGAATGGCAGTGCAGGGCACCGATTAAATCCGCTTCGGTGATCAGCGTCGGGAACGCGCCGCGCGCTGCCGCCTCTACTTCGCCCATCGCTTCGCGTTGCTCGGGCACCACGTACGCCAACCCCAACTGCGCATACAACGCGGGTTCGTCGGGAATCGATACCAGTGCACCGTCGCGATCACGCAATTCGTCGCCCGCCAGCACAAAGCCCATCGCCGCCGCGCGCTCGGTGATCTGCTTCACGTGCGCGCTGCTGCCCGTCGCCCGCCACAGGGCCAGCGCAAACTGCTCGGGACGCACGCAGGACACGTCTACCCGTACGCCGTTGTCGAGACGCAGCGACAACGTACGGCCCCCGCCCCCCAATACTTCCTTCACGCCGCGCAGCTGTGCGAACGTGGCGGCCACCACACTGGGGCTGCCGCGCACCGCGCACACCACATCCACATCCCGCACGATCTCCATGCGCCGTCGGATCGAGCCCGCGATTTCGAGCTGCAACACATCCGGATGCGCGCGAATCGCGTCGGCAATGCGATCGGCCTCGGCACGGCCATGCTGCCAGAGCACGTACGCCCCGGTGGCCCGCAAGTCGGCGATCCCCTTGAGAATCTTCTCCGCCGACTTCGCCCCGAACTTCGGCAGCTCGGCCAGACGTCCATCGCGCGCCGCACCCTCGAGTTCCAGGAGCGAGTCGACGTGCAGCCCGTCATGAATGGAGCGAATACGCGACGGACCCAATCCGGGCACGCGCAGCATCTCCAACAGCCCTTCCGGCGTCTCTTCCTGCAGGCGCTCCAGGAGGGCCGAGCCGTTGCTCATGGCGAGATCGCGCAGCACCTCGATGGCCGCCGGGGCGATCACATCCTCCGCCAACAGATCACGCGCCAGCGCCTGCCCCAGATCGGTCTCGCCATGCGCCGCCACCACTCGCGCCGCGGTCTGCATCGCTCGCACCGAAAACCGATCCTCGTCGTGCAACTCGAGGAGCGTAGCAATCTGGGTCAGGGCGAAGGCAGCGGAGCGGCAATCCATGAACGCAATCTAGTGCGATCCGAGCCTTGGGAACTGATAACTCGCTGGCGTGGTGTGCGTCCTGGGCACTGAAAACGCCCTAGGGAGCAGTGGGGGAGGGTATCAGGGGGCAGGAAGCAGGTGAACAGCGCACCTCCTGCATCCTGCTTCCTGATACCCTCCACCCTGCTCACTAGGGAGTTAGCAGTTGGCAGAACACAGTCTGCAGTCCTCACCCTTCAATCCCCGCCAAATGCCTCACTTGCCGTACGAGCCGCTCCATCTGCTCCTCCGTCAACTCGATCTCCTGCCGGGCCGCGTCCCCGTCCAACAGCCCTGTCCGTACGCTCACCGCGACCTGATTGATGTAGCGCACCTTCGACAGCAGCTCCAGCGTGAGATGACGCAGGCCGTGGAACCGTCGCTTTTCGGCGTTCGCGCGGCGGTAGCGCTGCACCAACTCTTCCGGGCGCAGGTCACGGGCCAGCACTTCCACGTTGTGCAGCGTGCGACCGGGCAGGACGCCGCGATCGGGGATGCCGCTGTTCGTCCACTCCTGTTCGGCGAAGAACAGGCGGCCAACCAATTCGATGCCGTCGTGCGCGGTGTGCAAGGTCACGCGCACGTCTCGACCATCAACGTGAATCGTGGTGAGTGGCGTGTGGGTGACTGGACCGAAGGGAACCATGACTCTCAGCAAGAAATCGACGTATGGCGGCGAATAAGAGTTCCGGTTGTTCGACGTACGGCACGTGCCCGCAATCGTCCAACACAAGGAACTCGGCGCTCAACGACTGCGCAGCGGCGGCAGCCGACTCGAGCGGTATAGGATCCTGTCGACCATGGATGACGAGCGTCGGGCAGTGGACGCCACGCAAATCGTCCCTGAGATCGAAATCTCCCAAGCTCTCCCACACCGACTGCTGCACACGACCCGTCACGCGAAACGGTGTGAGCGCGCGCGCGCGGGACGGATCGGCAAAATATCCCGCCACGCTCAACTCAAAGCCACGCTGACGATACGCGGCCGGATCACGTTCACGCAGACCGGAGGCCGCGAGCTCCTCGCGCATGGCCAGAATGGTCGCACTTCGCCCGCGCGCCGACAGTGCCGCTTCAAACTCGGTCCGCCAGGCACGGGAAATCGGCGCCGGCGACACCAGCACGAGACGGGCCGGCGCGAGTCGTGCGTCGCCAGCCTTCGCCGACTGAATGGCGTACAGCATCGCGAGCAGCGCACCCCACGAGTAGCCCACGATCGTGGGCGGTGTGAGTCCAAACTCCGTGACGATCTGCGCCAGATCGTTCACCTGCGTCTGCCACGTGATCGGTGTAGGGTCGTCGGTCCTGGATCGGCCGCCGCCGCGCTGATCGTAGGTGATCACGCGATACGCGTCGGACAGCGCCAGCATCTGCGGATACAGATAGTCATGGTGCGCGCCGGGTCCCCCGTGCAGCAGCAGCAGCGGTGGCGCGCCTGGCGGCCCGTCGGCCCGCCAGTAGAGCGGCAAATCGGTCGTCTGCGTGCCGCCATCGGTTATGGCATCCTGCAACGGCGTGCCGCCGTTCAACGGCGTGCCGGAAAGGTCAGTGTGTCCCATGCTCGGAAGATAAGGGTCGGTCACTATCGCCATCGACATGCCTGCTTCGTAACTTCCCGCACATGGGTCCCCTTGGCTACCGACGCAGCACACCGAGCGCGAGCACGACCGACGCCGGCATGAAACGCGCGGCGCCCGACGGCCGTTCGTCCCGCGCCGTGCTCCGGGCGCTGGCGTTGCTCATCGATCGCGTGGTCACGGTGCAGGCCCTCCGTGGGCCAGACAAGGCCGACGAGATCGACGCCGAGCTTGTGATGCAGCCGCTGGTGCGCGATGCCCTGCGTCAGCTCACCGCGCGCTCCCGCGACGGGGCGCTCCTCTGCCGGATCATCGACGGTCAACTCGTGCTCGAGGGCGTTCCGATCGACCGTCGCCTCGTCGCCGACGATCCGCTGTTTGGCGGTATGCTGCAACGCGCCCTCTCCCTGGGCATCAGCTCGATTACCGTGCGCCAGGGCGCCGCGCCCGGTGAATTGCTTACGCTCGCCGCGCTCTTCGCTCCGTCATTTCGGCCCGGCGCCCGCGCCCGCGCGCTTGTGGGGGACACGCCCACCACGATCACTCGCGCGGTCATGAGCGACGAACCGCCGCGCGAACTGCTGCGGTCGTGGAGTGTGCTCGTCACGCCGATACCCCCCGGTACCGACCCGCTCTCGCGTTTCACACCGTCCAGTTCGGCGGTCATCGACGAGAGCTGGACGGGCAACAGCACGGCTGGTGGCAGCGCCGTGGCCAATGCCCTCACGCGCCTGGCCGCCGCCCGCACCGATAGCGCGGCGCTCGCCGCCGGTGATCTGCTCATCGAGCTCATCGACGGCGCGGAGTTCCGTGGGGACGCCCTCACCATCGAATCGATCGCGCGCGCCACGATGCAGCATGTGCACACCGTCGGTGGCGGTGGTGCGCGACTGGGCGGCGAACGCATTCTGCGACGGTTGCTGCACCGCGCGTCGCTCACGCTGCTGGCCACGCGCGTGCCGTACACCCCCGAGCGCACGATCATCCTCGAGCTCATGGCACGGGCCGGCGATGCGACGGTCGAAGTGCTCGTGCAAGAGCTCATGAGTTCGCAGGACAGTCAGGCACGACGCGCCTACTTCGACAGCATCGTTGCACTCGATCTCAACGCCACGCTACTCTTCGAGCTGGTGCGCGACAGCCGCTGGTTTGTGGTGCGTAATGTCGTCGCCCTGCTCGGCGAAATGGGCGTGGAACAGGCCGATGTGGCATTGCTGCCCCTGCTCACACACGAAGACGATCGCATTCGCATTGCCGCTGCCCGCGCCCTCATGCGACTTGGTACCGCGAAAGCGATCCACGGCTTGCACAGCGTCGTCGAGGACAAGCATCCGGAAGTGCGACGCATTGCCGCTTCCGCGTACGGCTTATCCGGCGTCGGTGGTAGCGGGGTACGCCCGCCGGCCGCACGACTGGCCGCCGCGCTCGACAAGGAACGCGATGACGACGTGGCGCTGGAAATGCTCGCCTCGCTCGGCAAACTGGGCAGTGCCGACGCGATACAGCGCTTGCTGCGTATCGCGCAACCGGCGGCGGCCGAGCCGGGCGAACGCCAGGTCAATCGCGACGCGTGGATTCGCATTGCCGCCCTCGAGGCCCTCGTTCGCGCGCGCGGTTACGCCGTGATGGCTTCCATCGATGCGCTCGCCGGTGACGCTGACCCCGAAGTGGCGGCGGCAGTCGTTCGGTTGCGGGCTTTTATTTCGTAAACGGCGAAACTGCGCTTGGGTCGGCGCGGGCTTCGGGTCGGCCGAGGAGATCCCTGGCCGCCGAGCATTTCGTCTCGGCCGGCGCGTTGCGCCGACCTTTGACGAAACGAGTCGGCTTCCAGGGACTCTCGGTCTCCCCTCGCAGCCGGGGTCGTCGCCAGCGCAGTTCGCTGTTGTGCGATTACCGCCCCCAACGCGAACGACAGTCGCCCGGCGACTGTATATCCGCGCCACCGCCGATCGCCCCGCACGAGTCCCGCACGGCTCACACGCCGCCTCACGTCATCTTTGCGTGAGCCGCAAGCTCCCGTCGCGCGACACCAGTCCGCGCCGATGGCCCCGCCGCCGAGAGAGTCCGAAAGCCGACTCGTTTCTTCGAGCCACGGCGCTTCAGCGCCGGGCGAAAAGAAATGCTCGGCGACTCGGATCTCTACTCGGCGAAGGGGCCAGCGGCGCGGACGGCCCCGCAAGCACACCCAACGCCCCTACCGCGCAGTAAAGTCGGTATCGGCGGTGACACAGCGACACGCTTCCGCGATCAGCTCCGCCGCACGATCCAGGTCGTCGAGCGACACGAGTTCGTTGGGCGAATGCATGTAGCGGTTGGGGATCGACAGCAGCGCCGTGGCCACACCATCGCGCGTAAGATGAATGCCGTCGGCGTCGGTGCTCGTGAAGCGACCCGCCGCGTGCACCGAGTACGGGATCTCGAGCTTCTTGGCCGTGTCCACGAGCAGACGGAACACCACTGGGTGTACAATCGAGCCGCGCGTGAGCACCGGTCCACCGCCCACGTTGTGCTCGCCGAGTTCCTTTTTCTCTACGCCCGGGTGATCGGTGGCGAACGTGACGTCCACCGCGATTGCCATCTTGGCGTCGAGCTGCTGGGCCGCCACGCGTGCACCACCACCGCCGTAGCCAATCTCTTCCTGTGCCGTAGCGGCGGCGATTACGCGGGCAGCACCCGGCTTCGCGGCATAGCGACGCAGCGCTTCGAGCACCACGAACGCGCCGATGCGATCATCGATCGCGCGTGACACGATGCGGTTGTTCGGCATGTCCATCACGCGCGCGTCGATCACGCCGGCATCACCGATTTCCAGATGCTCCATTGCTTCGGCCTTGTTCTTCACGCCGATGTCGACCCAGAGATCCGTGATCTTCGACGCCTTCTCGCGCTCTTCGGGCTTCATGAGGTGAATCGGCTTCTTGCCGATCACGCCGAATACGTCGCCGTGGCGGCCCAGAAAACGCATGCGCTGGCCTACGAGCACTTGCGGGTCCCAGCCACCGATCGGCTCGAAGTAGATGAAGCCGTTCTCGTCGATGTAGGTCACGATCACACCGATCTCGTCGATGTGACCGGCCAGCAAAATCGTGGGGCCACCGCTGCCTTCTACCGTGGCAAGGCTGTTCCCGACGACGTCGGCCTTCACGGAGGAGAACGTGGCGGCTTCGGCACGCCAGACGCGCGCCGGTGCCCCTTCGAAGCCCGACGGGCCGGGCGTATCGAGCAGGCGCTTCAGGAAGGCTACGGAAGATTCAGAGAGCATGGCCCAAATATAGGTGCTATTCTTTGGGCATGATCTTCCTCCTTATCGCTATCGGAGTCGGTGCCGGTGTGCTCTCCGGCATTTTCGGGATCGGCGGCGGCATCGTGATCGTGCCGGCGCTGATCTACCTCGTCAAGATGACGCCGCAACAAGCCGCCGGCACATCGCTGGCCGCCCTCGTGCTCCCGCTAGGCGCCGCCGTCGGCGCGATGGCGTACTACAAAGCCGGTCACCTGCAGCCCAAAGACGCGCTGTTCATCGCTATCGGTATGGCCATCGGCGCGTACTTCGGCGCGCAGATCGCCACGACCGTTGATGCCGCCGTGCTGCGGCGCATGTTTGCGGTGCTGATGGCGTTCATGGCGGTGAAATTATGGGTGGGGTGAACTGTCATCTGCTCGCTCTACACTTTTTACTCCCTAGCGCGGGTTTCCCGCGTTTCAGGCGATAGCGGTGCTAAGTGGTTGGGAGGCCGTCGG
>JANLVC010000071.1:0-4377 GCA_031363815.1 Gemmatimonadota bacterium | reverse complement strand
CCGACGGCTCGCCCATCAAGACCGGCCCAGCCGCTGGCTACAACGGACTTCTGATCTTTACCAGCAGCGGGTACATGTCATCGACGATTATGCCGAAGGGGCGAACGTGGCGGCGCGCCACCGTTACGCCGGCCGAACTGCACGACACATTCGAAGGGGCAAGCGCGCATGCGGGGCGCTACATGCCCGATAGCGCGAAGCACACCGTGCGGATGGAGAACATCATGTCCCTCGATCCTGCCGATGAGGGACAATGGGACGTCGTGGGATACCGCGTGAAGCGCGACACGCAGGAGCTTTCTGGGCCGTGGACGTATAACGGCGAGAAGCTCACGTTTACAATTCGGCTGGCCCGTTTGAAGTGACAACAGGTCCGCGCCGCGGCGGTAATAGCGCGCTTCGCGACGGCCCGATCGGGGTGCGAGATAGCTCGTGTGAGTGCCACCGGAGTGATCTGCCAATTGATCCCCCACTGGTCCTTGCACCAGCCGCAGGCGCTCTGCTTGCCCCCATTGCTCACGATCGCATTCCAATAGCGATCCGTCTCGTCCTGGTCGGGGTGGACATCGCGCTCTCCTCTCACTGGTGAAATGGCTTCAGCGAACATGCCCGTGTTTTAACACCGACAAACGCGGAAAGTGATCGGGGCACCCCGGCTATTCCGCGAGACGAAGGTCATACTCGTACGGGCTCGCCAAAGGCGTCAAACGCCGCCTGCCAGCTTCCACGAGCGAGCGCGGACTTCCCGCGCTGCACGAGATCACTGCTTAGCGCTGCTGGCGGGCACGGGTGAGATGGGGAACGATGCCGAGCAGACGCCGCACGAGCATCAGCTGCGCACGATGATGCATCTCGTGTTCCTTCACACCGAGCAACATCTCCATGCGTGATTTGCTGGCGCTTGGAAGCGTGACACGTTCGTCGAGCTGTTCGTCGGTCCTCGCGTTAAGATGCAGCGCGTACGCTTCACCGCTGGCGATCAGTGCGTCGACAATTTGATCTTTGGTCTTGCGCTCCGCCGCCATGGCGCCGGCCGCGCCGAAGTAGCGATGAAACTCGGGCATCGCCAGCTCGGTCTTTTGCTCCACGAAGTGCACCTGCTCGGCCCAGTACGGACCGGCGGCGATGTGCGCAAGACGAGAGTGCGACGATGCGCACGAGTGCGGCGGTGCTGACGGCCGATGCGGGCTACCACCGCGAGGCACATCTCGCTGCACTCGCGGCCCTTGAGGTCACCGCCCTCATTGCGGATCCCGATATACGGCAGCGCGACGACCGGTTTGCGGACCGCGACCACCATACGACGGCGCCGAATCCGCTGCATGACAAATCGCGCGACGCGAAGCAGGCCGTGCCGGTGTTCTCGCCGAGTGATTAACGTACGACGCCGACGCGCGCACGTGTGTGTGCCCGGCAGGGAAGTCGCTGTACCACATGAGCGCCAGTAACGTCACGTCACGAACGGGTATGTCGGTGGTCCGCACCGTCGCGCTCCTTCGTGAGCGCGAGGACGCGGCAACCGAGACACACACCATAAGACGCCTCGATCGCGCGCATCGCTCCGCCCTACGATCTCTCAATGTCGTATCGAGTAAACGCGCGCTGCTTTTGCGCGATGCGGGACATTCACCAGAAGTGCGTTGAGGCTTTTCCTACAGCCTCAACGCTGGCTTCTGCTGCGAGCGGTCACAAAATCGCGAGCGCAGCGAGCTTCCATCGCCCGCTCGTCCGCAGCAAGCAGAGTTAGCGAGCCGTCATCCCGCGCGAGGCAAGGGTTTCAAGCGCGCAATCTGCAGGGCTTCTGTCGAACGCAAGATATGCCACAGGTCCCAATCCTGCTGGAGGCCGAGCCAGAAGTCCGCGCTCATCCCAGTCACCTGCGCGAGACGCAACGCCGTGTCCGGCGTGACACTCCGCTTCGCATTGACCACCTCGTTCAATCGCGGAAACGAGACACCGAGCTGAATCGCGAACGCCGACTGCGAGATGCCGAGTGGCTGGAGGAACTCCTTGAGCAACATCTCGCCCGGGTGTGTGGGCGGCCGATGCGTTGGCAAGCGGCGCTGCGCCAAGCGCGACCCCGTGGCGGGCTTAGTGGAAATCCGTGACTTCGACATCGTCGACATATCCGTCCTCCCACCGGAAACAGATCCGGTATTGATCGTTGATGCGAATGCTGTGCTGCCCGCGGCGCCCGCGCTTCAAGGCCTCCAAGCCATTGCCAGGCGGCACCGCCAACTCGCGAAGTTCCCGCACCCGGTTCAGCTGCGTCAGTTTCCGTGCGACGATTGCCCACAGCGTCGAGGGACACGTCTGCCGGGCGCGCCGACTGTCGATGCCGTTAAACAAGTCTTCCGTGGCCGCATCAGCGAAGGAGCGTATCACAGCATCTATTATAACACAAGCCGTAGTAGTTTGCCAACCCTCCCGGTCGACTCAAATCCCCCACGATTCGTCGCTGGCTCGGCGTCGCCAATCTTTGCCTCATCGCAATGATGCGGTCGCGCACACTACGCCAGCGACGCAGTTACACGGCGTACCGCACCGTCGCTGTCGGCAGCAGCAAACGTTAGACGGACACAATACGGAGCTCGCCCGCCGCCATCTCTGCGCGAGCAACCAAGACCGAAGGGGCGGCAAGCGCGGGAACGGGAAGGGTGTTGCGCGGTGCCCGCACAAGAATGATCCGGAGCGATCGATATCGGAGATTCTGTTGAAACCGCAGACTCTGGTCCATATGTCACGAACGCATCGCATTCGCCCTCGGCGGCATCAAGCAATGGCCCATCATCGAGATCCGACCACCGCCGCCGATGCGTCGTCGTGGTACGGTGGCCGGGCAACAAAGCAGCGAATGCTCGCGCCAGGTTGCTATCGAGCAAGACGCGCATGAGGGCGCTAGGCAGCCGGAGAGATGAACGCGTGCTTCGCGAGCTCGAGCACAGCGATGGCGTGCTCACGCGACACGCTGGAAAACTCGTCCAGAAAATGATCTAACGGATGACCAGCTTCCAGATAGTCGATGAGCCCTTGCACCGGTACACGCGTTCCCGAAAACACCGGCGTCCCGCCGAGGCGATCGGGAGAACTCGAGATCAGGGGACTGGGAAGCATGGGCGAGCCTCAAAGAAAGGTTCACGCAGTAAACAGCATGGCGGTAACACGACAAAACGACAGCTCCGATCGGACACGTCGCCGCGATACGCGCCCCGTAAGGGCTTAGCGCACACCGTCCGCACCAACCGAGCAAATCGTTGCGGCATTGCGTTCAACCTCTGCCACTTTCTCCCGCATCAGTCGAATCTGTGCCGCCGTGGAATGGACGCGGAGCTCACGTGGCTCCTGCTCCGACCACGCCATCGTACTCTTCCCCTTGGGTAGCAATGGACGCAACAGCATCCCCGCGTCGCGTTGAGCGAGGCAACCCAATTCGATAGTCTCGTCTACCATCCCCGCGTCACCGACTTGATGGGGCACCCATTGTGAGCGCAGCAGGAACGCGAGCGACAGCGGCACGACGATCAGGCCGGTGACGATGCCGCCAAGACGTCTCCGTCGGTGCCCGGCACGCGCCGGTTGCTTGACGGCCTCGGATTGATCGACCGGCCGTTGATGCACTTCGGCGAGCGCGCGGTCGAAGGCGTGCTCCGAGATTCCTGCGGTGAGCGCGGCGTGGCGCAATTCCGCGATACTGGTCCCCGACTCACCGGACGCGTCGATCTCGCTCGCGCGCTGCAGCACGCGAGCCGACAGCCAATCGGGAAGGCGCTCCATCGGTACGTCATCCATTGGGTACGGGAAAGTGAGCGCCGGTGCGCCGGTGGGTATGCGTCAGACCCGTCGATACCATCTTGGCGCGGAGCATCGGGTAGTGCGAGGTCACCAGACAGCCGGAGGGCGAAACGCATGACAATCGAAGCATCGCCGCTGCGAGACGTGCTCAGGACTGTCTAACGCTGGCTTCTGCAGCGGGCGCTCCAACATGATGCGCGCGGAGCGCGCTTCCGAAAACGCCCGTCTGCAGCAAGCACCGTTATACGTCGTCGCTTACGTCTGCCGGGTCCCATACTCGTCGCACATGTCGTAGCGTGAGGATCACGACGCGAGCAGCATCAACGCGATAGATAATGCGATACGGCGCGTGCAGGACTTCGCGATACGCCGGAAGCCCGATCTCACTCACCACTCGGCCTTGCTGCTCGAACTGCTCACGCTTGCCCACGCGCTCCAGTAGTTTCTCCAGCCACGCCGCAGCCGTCCTCGGTCGATCTTGCGCGATATACTCAACTGCTTCCAGCGCCCGCTGCTCCGCCAGCGGGGACCATACCACCTTCACCGCGCAAGACGTGCGCGGAGCTTCTTGGCTACCGCCGCGTG
>JANLVC010000062.1:0-24626 GCA_031363815.1 Gemmatimonadota bacterium | reverse complement strand
CATGCTTTGTATGCACTATGACACCGACCGTGTCACGCTCGCCGAGGTCGAAGGTCTCGCGCGAGTGGCGGGCGCATCGGTCAGTGGGCAGTTCGCGCATCTGGTGCTGCCGATACATGCCGTCGCGACCGAAGACGACGGCGTGCGGCTCGAGTTGCTGTTGCGTGCTGCCCCCGGCGTGACGGCCGCAGCGGTGAGCATGGCGGCGCAGGTCGCGCGCGTGGAGTTCGACCGGCGCATTACTTCGCTCGCGAATATGGAAGCGGTACTTCGCGAGGCGCGCGAGCCCGAGGCGTCGCGCAGTTGGTACACGCGCAACCGTGAGCTCGCATGGAGTCTGATGTCGGGTGTGGCACTGCTCGCGGGATGGTTGGTCGACCGAAGTGGCGCCGCGTCGCGGTGGGTTGCCATCGCGCTCTTCGTCATGGCTTACTTCTTCGGTGCACGCGACAACGTCGGCCATTTCCTCGCCGATGTCAGACGCGGCAAATTCCACTTCAACATCGACCTCTTGATGGTGGTCGCGGCTGCGGGCGCGGCCGTGTTGGGGGAGTGGGCGGAGGGCGCGCTGCTGTTGTTCCTCTTCAGTCTTGGCCACGCTCTCGAGCACTACGCGTTGGGGCGGGCGCGGAACGCGATCACCGCACTCGCGGAATTGGCACCGTCGCGCGCCACGGTACTTCGCATGGAGAGCGGGGGGCGGCGTGAGGTCGAGGTATTGATCGCCGAGGTGAAGCCGGGTGATCAGGTGGTTGTGAAGCCGGCCGAGCGCATCCCGGTGGATGGCACGGTGCTCGAAGGCCGCTCTGGTGTGAACCAAGGGCCGATTACGGGCGAGAGCGTCCCGGTTGACAAGGCGCCCGGCGACCCGGTCTTCGCCGGCACCGTGAACGGTGAAGGGGCACTCGTCATCAATGTCACCGTTGCGGTTGGTGATCGGACGCTGGACCGCGTGATCAAATTGGTTTCCGAGGCGCAGACACAGAAGGCGCCAACGCAGCAGTTTACGGAGCGGTTCGCCCGCGTCTTCGTGCCGGTTGTACTGATTGGTGATGTGCTGTTGATCGTGGTGCCACCACTACTCGGAGTGCTGTCGTGGCCCGAAGCGTTCGCCCGCGCGATGGCGGTGCTGGTGGCCGCCTCGCCGTGTGCGCTGGCACTCGGCACACCAGCCGCGGTTCTGGCGGGCATCGCTCAGGCGGCCCGCAACGGCGTGTTGATTAAGGGCGGCGCGCATCTCGAGGCACTGGGATCGATTCGATCTCTCGCGCTCGACAAGACGGGTACGATCACGGTCGGGGAGCCGTCGGTGACCGACGTTGTGCCGATGAATTCTGTTGGTGAGGCGTTCCTTCTCGCCACTGCCGCGGCAGTGGAACAACGCTCTCAGCATCCGCTGGCGAAGGCGGTCGTACGTCACGCCGCAGCACAAAAACTGACGGTGCCGGAGGCAGGCGAACTGACATCGGTCACCGCCCGCGGAGTGCGTGCACCCGTTGATGGCGCCGTCGTCGAGATCGGCCGCGCGCTGCTGTTCGAGGATGCGGGTGTCGCCGTGCCGCAAGCGGTGCGCGATGCGGTGACGCGGCTCGAGCAGGCGGGACGCAGCACGATGATCGTACGACGTGTAGGAAACGCGCCGGAGTTTCTGGGTGTACTGGGCCTCGCGGATGAACCTCGTGCGAACGCGCGCGAAACGTTGGTCGCGCTTCGACGCGCCGGCATTCAACGAATTATCATGCTGACCGGTGACAACGCAGGCGTCGGTAACGCCGTGGGTACCGCGGTCGGCGTCGATGAAGTGCGCGCCGAACTGCTGCCGGAGGATAAAGTGACGTCGATCAAGGAGCTCGCGGCTGCCGGACCTGTTGCGATGGTGGGCGACGGCGTGAACGACGCTCCGGCTCTCGCCCATGCCACCGTGGGAATCGCCATGGGTGGCGCTGGCACTGCCGCTGCGTTGGAGACGGCTGACGTCGCGCTGATGGGTGATGATCTGGGTCGACTTCCGTTTGCCATCGCGCTGTCGCGGCAGTCTAAGCGCGTCATCAGGCAGAACCTCTTCATATCGCTCGGCGTGATCGTCGCACTGGTGATCGCCACCGTGAGCGGCGCCGCGGGCATTGGGCCGACGGTCATCGTTCACGAGGGAAGCACTCTCGTCGTGATCGCGAATGCGCTGCGGCTGTTGCGATTTGGTGCGAAAGGTTAGCCCCAATACTCCTCACGTAGAGTATTCGGACGACGATCCGGCGCCGCGTTGTTGGCTGTGATCGTTGGGGGCACAGCGGGTCGTTGCTCATCGTGCGTTTGACGCCGCGGGGGACGGCGCGGCCTGGTCGAGGCGGCACCACGTCGTCGCGCCGTTCACGCCGGATGGCCTGATGCACGCGCGGCCGGTCCCGGGGGGGAATGGCCGCCGGATGGGGGAGGTGGGCGAGCAGGAAGCCCCACGCGTCCTGCCGTGCTGCGCAGCACGCGCGGCGCCCCACGCGATACGGCGGGTCGGCGTCCGGCGCGCCGTCCAGCGTGTACTCGATCACCCGGACCGCTGCGGATCCGCTCGACGAGCGACGAGCGACGACAGCAGTGGGGCCGCCGAATCGAACATGCGTGAGGGTCGACATGCGGAAGCCGAATCGCTGCGAGGCGTCACGGAGGCGATGGCTTTCGCCGCCGCACCATTCCCGTCCTGTTACCGCAGGGGAACCGCACGTTTTGCTCAGTGCGCGTGGCGTGCGTGTGCCTGCCGATCAGCGCGCCGCTCACTGCCCAATGCGCGCCTTGCGGTTGCGGTAGGAGACGACATAGATCGCGCTCGCCGCCGCGGCGGCGATCAGAATGCTGCTCCATTCGGCCATCGTGATTGATGTGAGCAAACCAATGATGACGATGCAGGCGAGGATCGGAACGACCCCGGCACCGGGCACCCGGAAGGGTACGCCACCTGACTGCACGTTGCGGCGACGCAGCTCGAGTGCGGCAATGGCGCAGGCGAAGTACACCAGCAGCGCCGCCACGTTGGCGATAATGGCGAGCGGACCAAAGCCGCTGGTGATCGCCAGCGTGCAGGTCACGGCCAGCTGGAGCACGATCGCGATGTGCGGCGTCTTCCACTTCGGATGAATTGACGCGATTGGCGCGGGCAGAAATCCATCGCGCGCGAACGCGTACAGCGCGCGAGGCACCGCCAGCGCCATGCCACTGAGGTAGCCGAACGTCGAGACCACGACGCCCACCAGCAACAACGTGCGCCCCCATGGGCCCAACACAACGCCGGCCGCATCGGCAAGCGGCGTGGCCGACGTGGCCAACGAGGCTCCCAACACGCCCTGCGCCACATACTGCAGCGCGACATACAGCACCGTGATGCCGATCATCGCCGTGAAGATGGCCCGCGGAACTGTCCGCGCCGGATCGCGCACCTCACCACTTGGCACCAACGCGGTCTCGATACCGCTGAAGGCGAAGATCAGCACGATACTGGCGCGTAGCACGTCACCGCTCGCCGGCACGGTCGTGACAGTAAGATTGTCGCCCTGAATAGCGAACATACCAACCGCGATCAACAGCAGCAGCGGCGCCAGTTTGGCCACCGTGGTAATCTGATTCAATCGGCTGCCCTGACTTACGCCAAGCACGTTTACCCCACCGACAATAGCGAAGGTGCTGATGAGCAATGCGGCGCGCGGCATCGGCCCCGCAAGCGCCGGGATGAGCGTTGCGGCGTTGTCGGCGTAAACCGTGGCCACTGCGGCGACTGCGTAGGTGCCGAGCAACCAGAGCATGACGCCCGCCTGAAAGCCAAGGTACGGTCCGAACGCGAGCTCCACGTACGCGTAGGGACCGCCGGTGAGCGACACGCGACTTCCCGCCTCCGCGATACACATCACAATCAGTCCCATGGCCACCGCGCAGACCAGATACGCCAGTGGAGCGGCTGCACCGAGTGCGCCGGCGACCGACGCCGGGAGGCGAAAAATGCCGCCACCGATCGTGACATTGGCGATGGCTGCCGCGAGTCCCCAGACGCCCACCGCGCGAACGAGCGACTGCTCGGCGGCGCGCGACGTGCCCGCAGAGACGTGGTGGTCTTGTTGAGTCGGCACAATGAGGACTGGATGAGAAGGTTGGCGACGACGGCCGCGGCGACGGAACGCCAATGACAACATGTACAGACGCACCGTAAACCTAAAGGGCCGGGCGCGGAGGCACTCGGAGCTCTGGGGGCGTACGCCAGCGCGGCGGCGCCTGGTCCACACGCGACGAACGTACGGCCCTCGTTGGTGCCCAATGTTATGCGCATCGTGGCATCATCCGGCAAGGTGATGCCGTCGTTGGCGACAAGGTCCGGCAATGACTTCGCGTATCGATCGCGTCGGTCAAAAGGCGAGCCGAGGTTCGTCTGGTGAATCCCAAACCGGCGATCGCCAATTGGAGATCGGCACCCACCAGGTTCTCAAAGAACACCGCTGCGCCACGGGATTCGAGTGACGGACATCACTTCGCTGTCACCGATACGGCGCCCTCCGACACCACGTGCCACAGCGTACGCGCACGGTGTGCGCCGGAGCGGCTATCGGACCACAGTCTACGGTTGTCCCCTCCTGTGAGGAAACCGTGTCCGTGTCGCCACCGTTGCTCCGCCGCGCCCTGCGCGCCGCGAACTATCGCCGTCCATCCATGGCCGTCATCGCCGCGCGGTCCATTGCGCTCACCCTTGGCGCGTCGTTGGTGTTGCTGGGCGTGATGTCCGTACTGGCGCCCTCCACTACCGCTAATCCCCCTCCGTTCGATCGGCGCCCTCCCGCCTTGTCAATACACATCGCCAACCGCGATTGGTGGGCTGGGCCAGCGGATGCCTGACGCGCGACACGAGCGACGCCGATCGTCGTAAATAAACGCATACTTGCGCTGCGGGTGGCGCGCGCGCGGTCACGCGTGCTGGCATGTTCCTCATCCCACTTAGCCTTCACGTCGGCCTTCCTATTGGCCTTCACATTTGCGTTCATGACGCATTTGCGCGAGGTCGTAGGCCGCGAGCGGTGCAGCGTGGTCGACCACTCGGGCACCCACTCGTAAAGGCTGAGCGGTCCAATACTTTCACGAACGGTGTGACGTCGTCTCAAACAACGCGCACACGGCGCCCGCTGGATCCTCGATCATGGCGTAGCGCCCGGTCGTACCCATGCTGCGCGTTGGCATCACAATCTTGCCGCCCAACGCTTCCACCTCGCGCAGCTTCTCGTCGAGTCCCGTCACGGTGATGTACACGATCCATTGCGGCGGTATCCCGCTGTTGCCCCCGCGCGCGTGGCACACGCCCGCTTGTGGTGCGCCGTCCGCGCCCAGCATGAGGTAATCGTCGTACTCGCCCATGCTGAGCGGCATCGCGGTCCAGCCGGTCACCTTAGTGTAGAAGTCCCGCAGTGGCGCTGCGTCGGGTACGGTAAGATCGGCCCAGCTGATATGACCGAGTGGGGCAGGGGTGTCGCTCATGCGCAGCTCCGGTAGAGATCTCGTATA
Organism: Gemmatimonadota bacterium; assembly: GCA_031363815.1. Classification (GTDB taxonomy): domain Bacteria; phylum Gemmatimonadota; class Gemmatimonadetes; order Gemmatimonadales; family Gemmatimonadaceae; genus Gemmatimonas. The sequence goes on along the minus strand of JANLVC010000062.1, from coordinate 19,100 downwards.
GAGCACGTTGACGTCACGCGAAGCTACGCGCATTGCACGCATTGCGGCTACGGCTCGACAACCAAGAGGCCGATCGCGCCTTTCTGCCCGTGACCGAAGCCATGAATAACAAACGGAAATGCGCCGGCCACGTCGCACACCAACTCAAACACCGTGCTGCCGCCCGCCGGCATGAGGAACGTCTGGACGCCGCGCAATGGCGTGTTCGGCGGCGCGCCGGGGTGCACGGTGTCGAACGACTCGCCGACCACGTGAAAGTGCGACGGAAGCGCGGGGTCGGCCGACGCCAGCCAGATGCGCACACGATCACCCACCTTCACACGGATCGGCGCGTTGATGCATCGATGGGGACAGCGGCGATAGAACACGAAGTCCGGAAGCACGGCCGTCATCGTCGCATGGTCGAATGCCTGCACCCCGTTCACCGCCTGCGCGAGATATAACGCGCTCTGCACAATTATGAACTCCTTGGTGGGCGGCACCGGCTCGAATGGAGCGTTTACGATCGCGCCGTACAGGTCGGCGCCGACGTGTATGGGCACGGGCGCGGTGCCGCAGTGGGACATGCACGGGCGCACGGAAATCGGCGAGACGAAGAATTGCGTTAACTGCTCCTTCGCGATCGACGGTACCGCGTGCGTGGGCTCGATCTGCGCTGCGTGAAAATCCATCGGGTGCAGGGTGTCCACGTGGTCCGTAAGCGTGCCAACTACGGGTTCGCTAACACGGCAATGCACGAAGGGCTTCGGGATGTCGCGTTGAAAAGTCCACGCCTCGACGAATTTGCCCGGCGCAATTCGAGCTGGCTTGTCGCCCCCGCGGCAGGGACATGCGTGTTGGTTGCCGGCGGCCAACGGCAGCGGCGATGTGACGGCGCGACTGAACATGGTGTGGTGGGTGCCGGCCGTGGCATTCTCCCTGGCCGACGAGCACCAGCGCTGTCTCTGCTGGAAGATGGTCGAGTCAGTTCGACTGTTTGCGTGGTCGACTGGTGCGACGGGCGTGCTGTCACTCTCGCGACCCACCGCGGCGTTGTGGGCCTCTCCGGCCGATGAACAGGCCTCCAAGGCGGCCCCGACGCCCGGAATCGCCCTTGAGAGCATGGAGGCGCGGGCCAGAAACGCGCGCCGTCGAGTCGAGCACCGGCACCGCCTCGTCGTCGGCGTACAACTGCCTAGAACGGTGGCGAGTCCTTGCTGTGACAAGCTTGTCGACCAGCGACAACAGGCGCGGGACCGTCGCATCAGACATCGCGATGCTCGGGAAGGGGGCACACTGTAGCGCGAGACGACCTCGGCGGGGGTAGCTTCCGTGAGCCCGTCATCTCCGTCTCGCCGGTTCGAGGTATTTGCATGATTCGCTCCGTACTCCGTACGCTCGCGCTCCCTTCGCTGTGTGCGACGGTGCTGGTCTCGAGCCTTCCGACCGTCGCATACGCGCAGGCGATCGACTCCACTGCACTTCTGCTCGCGCAGCTCATCCGCGCCAATAGCAGCAATCCACCGGGGCATACACAGCAAATCGCCGACATCCTCGGGCCGCTTTTTCGCGCGCGCGGCTTTCAGGTGGACATCGTCGCGACGCCTGACTCCGCCAAGGTGCATTTCTTCGCACGACTCAAGGGCAACGGATCGAAGAAGCCGCTGCTCCTCGCGGCGCATGCGGATGTGGTCGGCGTGGAGCGCGAGAAGTGGACCATGGATCCGTTCGCCGGCGTCATCAAGGACGGCGCGGTGTACGGACGCGGCGCCATCGATTTCAAGGGCGGCATCGCGGTGTTTGCGCGCGCCGCCATGTTGCTGGCCGATCGCAAGGTGCCACTCGACCGCGACGTCATCTTTCTGGCGGAAGCCGACGAAGAAGGCGCACCGATGAATACGACGTGGCTCGCCCGTGAACATTGGGACAAGATGGACGCGGAATTCGCGCTCAATGAAGGCGGATGGATCATCAAGCGCGACGATGGTCGCGTGCAGTACGTGAGCATCTCGACGTCGGACAAGCGGGTGATGAGCGTGACGCTTACGGCCAAGGGCACCAGCACGCATGCCTCCATGCCGCTCCCGGACAACGCGCTGGTGACGGTGGGACGTGCGCTGGCCAAACTTGGAGGCTATGAGACACCGCTCGAGTTCACGCCCGACTCGCGCCGGTACTTTACGACGCTCGCGAAAACGAGCAGCGGCGAAACGGCGCGACTCTACCGGCAGCTGCTGAATGGCACGCCGCAGCAGGTGAGCACCGCCGACAAGGTGCTCTCACGTGATCCGCTCATTCACTCGCTGATGCGCAACACGATTGCTCCGGTCATCGTGGCCGGTGGTTTCCGCAGCAACGTTATTCCCGGTTCCGCCGAGGTTACGCTGAATGTGCGTCTCATTCCGGGCAGCAATCCGACGGCGCTCCTCAGCACGCTCGAAAAGCTGTTCAACGATTCCTTGCTTACGGTGAAGATGTCGTCGGCGCTCGCCCCACCGTCGCCGGCGTCGCCCGATACGTCGTTGCTATATCGGGCCTTGGCGGCCGAGTCGAAGGCTCAATGGCCGGAGGCCGAGGTGACCCCGTACCTGTTTCAGGCTGGCACGGACGCTGCGGCCTGGCGGAATCGTGGCATCCCCGTGTTCGGGATCTACCCGTATCCCATCAGCACCGACGAGCTGCGTCGGATGCACGGCAACGATGAGCGGGTCAGTGTCGAGTCGTTACGGCAGGGCACTGAGATGTTATTCCGCACCTTGAAGCGGGTGGCGGGGTCGGGCGAAGGGCGCTGACTCTGCAGGTGCGGTACATGCTCGACGAGCTCCGCTATTGACAGTGTGTGTGACGCACCGTACGCTCTCGCGCTTGCACGGCACCATTTGATATCGGTCCGATAGCGGCGAGGGGTGTTTCGCATCGCGTCTTTACTCGGATTCCTCGGTCGGACCGCTATTGAGTCGAAGAAGCGTCTCGTCGCAGCTGGTTCCCGCCGCGCGATGTTCGCCGTGGCCATGTTCGGCCACGCTGGGTGGCCGTTCAGTGATCCACCACTCTGAGGGAGTCACGAGATGCGATTGTTCGGACCCGTCGCGACTGATTGCGGTGAGAGAATCCGCGTGCCACATCATGCCGTTTGTCGCTGGCCATCGGCCGGTCCAGGCTTACGTCTTGCCCTGTTGGCCGGATTCGTCGGGGCCTCCATGGCCGTGGTACCTCGTGCGGAGGCGCAGGCTACCGGCGGGACGATCACCGGCCGCGTGAGTGACGCCGCCACCGGCAGCCCCGTCGCACAGGTTCGCGTGTTGGTCGCTGGCACGCAAAACGGTACGCTCACCGCCGAAAACGGTCGCTACACGATTCGCGTCAGCACTGCTGGTGCCGTCACGCTCGAGGTGAATCGCATCGGATATGAAGCCACGAAGGTCACGGTCACGGTCAACGGTGCCACGCCGGCGGTTGCGGACATTCAACTCAAGGCCGCGGCTTACTCACTGTCCGCCGTCGTGACCACCGTGACGGGTCAGCAGCGCAAAGTGGAACTCGCGAATGCGGTGGCGCAGATCAACGTCGCTGAGAAACTGGCCGAGCTTCCCGTGTCCAACATGGGCAGCCTGCTGTCTGGGCGTACGTCCAGCGTGCAAGTGATGCAGCCCGGCGGCACGGGGAGCGGCTCGCGTATTCGTATCCGCGGTCAGAATTCGTTCTCGCTGTCGAACGATCCCATTGTCGTCATCGATGGCGTGCGTGCCACGTCGACCTTGAATAACGGCCTCGCCACCGGTGGACCGGGTCCCTCGCGCCTCGATGACATCAATCCGTCCGAAATCGAGACGATCGAAATCGTGAAGGGCCCGTCGGCGGCCACGCTGTACGGCACCGAAGCGGCGAACGGCGTGATCGTGGTTACGACCAAGCGCGGGAAGTCGGGCAAGACGGCCTACAATCTCAGTGTCGAAAACGGTCGGCTCAATAACACGGCCGAGTTTCCGGACCTGTGGTCGCTGTGGGGCCGCACGGCCGCGTCGCCCACGCGATCCGTGCCGTGCCTACTCACGGCCGTCTCGCTCGGCACCTGCACCGCCGTCGATTCGCTCTCCCGCGGTAACGTGCTCAACGATCCGAACCTGACACCCATTGGCGATGGCAGCCGCCGCCAATACAACCTTCAGGCGTCGGGCGGCAACGATAAGGTGCAGTTCTTCATCTCGGGTCAGACCGAAGGTGAGACGGGCATCTACAAGATGCCGGACTACGAAGTGACGCGGCTGAAGGCGCGCCGCGGCGTGAGCGAACTGCCCTCCAACATCATGCGACCGAACGCACTGGCGCGGAACAGCTTCCGCGCGAACGTGAACACGGAGCTCCGCAAGAACCTCTTCGTACAGGCGTCGACCGGCTACGTGAACAGTGACGTGCGCATTCCGCAGTTCGTCGGCGTCGGCGAGGGGCTGATGACGACCGGGATCGCCGGACCGTGGCGTGGGGATCTGGTCGACGCACAGGGTGACTCGCTGCGCGGCTACCGCGCGTGGATGATGGGCGACGCACTCTCGCAGACCACTACGCAGGCGCTCAACCGCTTCATCAACACCGTGTCCGCGCAGTGGACCCCGACGACCTGGCTCTCCACACGCGCCGCGATCGGCTCGGATTATGCCAGCCGCAATGACCTGTTCATCGCGAAGGTCGGCGAAGGTCCGTCCACCGGCACCCTGCGCCAAGGCAACATCACGAGCCTCCGCGGTGAAAGCAATCAGCAGACGGCCGACTACGGTGCGGCCGGCACCTTCCAGCTGCTCGACTGGATGAAGTCGACGACGTCGGTCGGTATGCAGTACATCCGCAACGTGGTCGGCAATACGGTCGGAACCGGCATCGGCTTGCCGCCGGGCGGGGAGACGGTGTCCTCGGCTGCCACACGGTCCAGCACGCAAACGCTCGATGAACGCCGCACGCTCGGGTACTACGTGGAACAGCAGTTCGCTGTGCGCGATCGCCTGTTCATTACCGGTGGCGTGCGTCGCGACGCGGCCAGCGCCTTTGGTGCAAATACCCGCGCCGTGTACTACCCGAAGCTCGGTGCCTCGTGGCTGATCTCCAACGAGACCTTTCTCAATCTTCCCGACTTCGTCAACTCGCTGCGCCTCCGCGGTACGTACGGCGCGTCGGGGCAGATTCCGGGTGCGACCGACGCCGTGCGCTTCTACTCGCCCGGCCCGCTTACGACGGCCACCGGTGATGCCTCATCCGCGTCGCTGGGGTCGCTCGGGAACGTGGATCTCAAGCCGGAGTACTCGGCCGAAACCGAGTTCGGTTTCGATCTCGCCATGTTCTCGGGTGCTACGAACATCGAAATGACGTCGTACAACAAGAGCACCACGGACGCCCTCATTCGTCGGGAGATCGCACCATCGCTGGCGGGGTTGACGACGCAATTCGTGAACATCGGTAACATCAAGAATTCCGGACTTGAATTCACGTGGAACCAGCGCGTCATCGATCGTAGCACGGCGTCGCTCTCCTTCATGGTGACCGGCTCCACCAACAGAAACCGCATGACGAAGCTGGGTGTTGGCATCCCGCCGATCGCCTCGGCCGGCGGCCGAGGCACTCAGCGAAACTTGCCGGGGTACCCGCTGTTTGGTTTGTGGGACAAAAACATCAGGTTCGACGACAAGAACGGTGATGGGATCATCGTGTTCAACACCAATCGGGCACTGAGCGAACTGACCTTCAGCGACACGGCGGTGTTCCAGGGCAACACCTTCCCGACGCGCGAAGTGGCCTTCTCGCCCGCACTCGAGCTGTTCAACAAGAAGCTGAGGGTGTCGGGTCAGGTGGACAGCAAGTGGGGCTTCAAGAAGTTCAACAACACGCTGCGACACCAGTGCCAGAGCGCTGTGTCGTGCCGCGGACGCTACGACAAAAGCGCGTCGCTTCAGGAGCAAGCCAACGCGCTCGCGACGGCGCAGGCGGTGTACTCGGGCATGTTCGAGGACGGCTCGTTCACGCGCTTCCGTGAACTGTCGGTCGCGTACGACATGCCGACGCGGTGGGCCAAGGCGGTGCGCGCGTCGCGTTGGAGCGTCGTCCTTACCGGCCGCAACCTCGGTGTGATCACGAATTACTCGGGCGTCGATCCGGAAGCCATGTCGGCCAACAGCGACGACGCGACCGGTGGCGAGGAATTCTTTTCTACCCCGCCGCTGCGCATCCTGGTGCTGCGTATGAACTTCTCCTTCTGATGCGACCCTCATCCATGCGATTCTTCAATTCCGCACGCGGGATAATCCGTCCAGTGGGGGCCGGGGCTGCTGTCGCCGCGCTATTCGCAGTGGCCGGATGCAGCTCGGACATCCTCTCGGTCCCAACGCCGAACGTGATCGCTGAGGGGGCCATCGGTGGCAGCCTTGGCGTCACCACGCTGCGTAACGGGTCGATGATGGACTTCATCGTGGCGTACTCGGGTACCCAAGACGGCTTCGCCGTCGTCTCCGGCAACCTCGGTGACGAAATCCAGACCACGGACAACTTTGCCGACCGGTTCAACACGGATGGACGCAACTCGGACGAGCTGTTCGGTGGCGCGATCATCACCACGTACCGGCAGCTCCAGCTGGCCCGTACCGGCCTTACCTCCGCCATCGAAAAATGGATCGCGGTGAAGCCGACCACGACGGCAGTCAGGGACTCGCTCAGCGAGATGTACGCCATCCGCGGGTTCACGGAGCTGGCCTTCGGGGAAGGCTATTGCGCTGGCGTGCCGTTCAGCAAAGTGTCGGCCAGCGGTGAGTTCGAGTACGGTGATCCGCTCACGACGGCGCAGCTGTTCAGCCGGGCGTCGGCCTCGGCCGACAGCGCGATCGCAAACGCCACGGCAACGAACTACCGGAGCCTGGCCGCCATCGGGAAGGCGCGCGCGCTGCAGGGCCAAGGACAGTTCGCACAAGCGGCGTTGGCGGTCAGTGCGGTCCCGACCGCCTTTCGCTACACACTGAGCCACTCCATCGCCACCGTTCGCCAAAACAATGGCCTCTGGACGGCGATGTTTCTTGCCGGTTCACGCTACACCGTCGGCACCAACGAAGGGACGAACGGCATCGATTATCTCGTCACCCCGGCTGATCCGCGTGTGCCGTGGGTGGCCACGACGAACGTCGGATTCGACGGCACCAGCGGTAACCTGCCTCGTCAGCTCAAATACACCTCGCAGTCCGCGCCGTTCATCCTCGCCGACGGCATCGAAGCGCGTCTCATCGAGGCCGAAGCGCGCTTGCAGGGAGGCACGCAAGCCGACCGTGATGCCGTATTCGCTCAGGTAAACGTGCTGCGTGCCACCGGACTCAGCACGGCCATCGCCCCACTGGCGGCGTCACCCAGCACGCAGGCTGCCGCCGTCGACATGCTGTTCAGGGAACGTGCCTTCTGGCTCTGGCTCACCGGGCATCGACTCGGCGACATGCGCCGCCTCGTCCGTCAGTATGCTCGAACGGCGGCCACGGTGTTCCCTGTGGGCAACGTGCGCTATCGCCCTGGGCAGACGTACGGCTCCGACGTGAACTTGGTCATTCCGTTCACCGAGCGAAACAACCCAAAGTTCAAGGGCTGCCTCGATCGCAACCCGTAAGAACCGCACGGCTATAATCTGAGAGGGCAGTCCGTTCACGGGCTGCCCTCTCGGATTATCATCGCCAAACGAGCCTCGATGCGATCTCCCCGCATCTCCCGTCGAATCATTGACAACGGCTCGGCGCTCCACAATGCTCCAAGCACTATAGATGGACATGCATAGAGATTTTTCCGCAGAGCATCCAGTATCCTGTCCGTTCTCGCCTGAGCCCGGAGTTCTGAGGATCACATCCTTGGGTTACGGCTTCAGTGGTCGGTGGCTTGACGCGAGTCGCCTTCGCCATCGTATCCCATCAGCACCGACGAGCTGCGCCGGATGCACGGCAATGATGGGCGGGTCAGTGTCGAGTCGTTAAGGCAGGGCACCGAGATGCTATTCCGCACCGTGAAGCGGGTGGCGGGGTCGGGCGAAGGGCGCTCGCGCTGTGACGTAAACGCCAATCCAGCAACGGCCTAGCTTTCCCGTGCGTATATGGTACAGCCCTTGCTCGATTTCTGAGCGAGGCACACTGTTCAGAGTGGTCGCCCCGTTGCGCTCCTGTAGTTCCCGCCCGGCACTGCTGTTCCCGCCCCGCCCCGAGGCTTTGGGATGAAATCTGTCGTTGCAGTTGGTGCTGGCTCGCTCATCCTCGCGATCGCTGCGAGCAGTTACGATCGCGTCGATTCGCGTAACGCGTCCGTCGGGCCTCAGCCGACCACGCGGTCGGCCATGATGTCGCCGGCCAGCTATTTCGAAGCCCCGCCGGCGCCGCTCGCGCGCTATCGCGCCACGCTCGATCACCTGCGTCCCAGCGTCGGTGCGCGCACGACGCGTGCACTTGCGCCCGCTGTCCTGAACGATGTGGTCAAGAAGAACTGCGCGGGGTGCCACAGCGATCAGCGCAAGATGGGCAACTTCTCGCTGCAGTCGTTCGATCTCGCCACCATCGGCGCCACGTCGCCGATCATCGCCGAAAAGATGATCGGCAAGCTGCGCACCGGCATGATGCCGCCGCCTGGACGTCCTCGTCCTGCCGGTGACACCCTCGACGTGCTCACGGAAACGCTTGAACGACAGATGGACGCGATCGCCGTGCGCAAGCCCGATGTCGGTCGTCGGTCTTTTCAACGATTGAACCGCGCCGAATACGAGCGCGCGGTGAAGGACCTGCTCACGGTACGCGTGAATGCCGAGTCGTGGCTGCCGCTCGATACCAAGAGCGCGAACTTCGACAACATCGCCGACGTGCAGATCCCGTCGGCGACGGTGCTTGAGTCGTATCTCGACGCCGCCAGTGCCATCAGCCGCCTGGCGGTTGGTGATGCGAAGGCGAACCTCTCCACCACGACGTTCAAGGTGTCTCGACTCGCGAACCAGAACGGGCGCGATGGCGACACACCCATCGGCACGCGCGGTGGCTCGTCGGCCACGCATTACTTCCCGGCCGACGGCGAGTACGTGTTCGCCGTGTCGCTGCATTCCACACCGATCGGCCAGCTGGTCGGTTCGAATGCCCCGTTCGACGAGAAGATCGAAATTTCGGTGGACGGGGAGCGCGTAGCACTGCTCGATATTGATCGCGGGATGCATGAGAGCGAAGCGACTGGCCTGGACCTCAAGACCAGGCCGATTACGGTCAAGGCCGGCCCGCGCGTGGTCGCGGCGGCCTATGTGCGCACGTTCGAAGGTCCCGTCGAAGATCTCATGACGCCGATCGGGAACAGCCTGCCCGACACGCAGATCGGCATTCAGGACGGCATCACGATTCAGGGGCACATGAAGCTGTTCAGCGTCACGGGCCCGTTCAATCCGACCGGCGTGTCCGATACGCCAAGTCGTCGTCGCATTTTCACCTGCCGTCCGCTCAGTGCGGCCGAGCAGCGTCCGTGCGCCGAACGCATCGTGAATCGCCTCGGAGCGATGGCGTACCGTCGTCCGCTCACGGTCACCGATCGTAAGGCCATCATGAGCTTCTACGACGAGGGCGCGCAGTCCGGCGGTTTTGAAAGCGGCGTGCGCGGTGCGGTCGAGGTGATTCTGGCCAGCCCATCTTTCGTGTTCCGCGCCGACGAAGTCGCCGCCACGGCCAAGCCGGGTTCGAAGGTGTCGGTTAGCTCCACCGACCTCGCCTCACGTCTGTCGTTCTTCCTGTGGGGCACGCTGCCCGACTCGACGCTCAGTGCCGTCGCACAGCGCGGACTGCTGAACGATACCACGGTGCTGATTGCGCAGACCAAGCGCATGCTGGCCGATCCGCGCGCCGATGCGCTTTCCACGCGTTTCGCGGCGCAGTGGTTGCGCCTGCAGGACATCGAGAAGGTCCACCCGGATCCGCTGCTATACCCCGCGTTCAATCTGCAGCTTGCGCGGAACATGCAGAAGGAAACGGAGCTGTTCGTGGCCAGCCTGGTGCGCGAGAATCGCAGTTTGCTTGACCTGTACACGGCCGACTACACGTACGTGAACGAAGATCTGGCGCGTCACTACGGCATGGCCGATGTGGTGGGCAGCGATTTCCGTCGCGTGAGCTACACCGACAAGAATCGCGTGGGCATTCTGGGACACGGCAGCGTGTTGCTGCTCACATCGCAGGGCAATCGCACGTCGCCGGTGTTGCGCGGCAAGTGGGTGATGGAAGTGCTCATGGGCTCACCGCCGCCTCCGCCGCCGCCCAACGTGCCGGACCTCGAAGTCACTGAAGCGAGCAAAGAAGGGCGCATGCTGACAACGCGCGAGCGCATGGAAGAGCATCGCGCCAACGCCTCGTGTCGCTCCTGCCACCAGTTCATCGATCCGATCGGGCTCGCGCTCGACAACTTCGATGTGATCGGGCAGTGGCGGATCAAGGAGAACAACATGCCGTTGGATACGCGCGGCGATTACTACGACGGCACCAAGATCACCGGACCGCGTGAGCTGCAGCAGGTGCTTTTAAAGCGCCCGGTGCCACTGGTCCGCACGTTCGTGACGAATCTGATGGCGTACGCGGTGGGCCGGCGGGTGGAGTACTCCGATGGTCCGGCCATCCGCAAGATTGAAGCGTCGGTGCGGGCGAAACACTATCGAATTCACGATGTCGTGCTGGGTGTGGTAAAGAGCGACGCGTTCCGGATGCGCATGGTTCCGGTCGCTCAGGCAGCACTCCCCGCGAGTGGGGCATCAGTCGGCCAAAGCCGCTGAATTTCCTGACTAGATCCTAAGGAGCAACCGCTATGCAGTTCCTGACTGGAAAGGCGATGCCTCGCCGACAGTTCGTGCAATCGCTCAGCGCGACCATCGCGCTGCCGTATCTCAGTGCGATGGTGCCGCGCGGCCAGAGCATCATGGGCTCCGCCAACGCGGCGCCGCGGCTGATCGCGATCGAAATGGTGCACGGTGCCGCTGGCTCGAACGACATCGGGTCGAAGCTCAACTTCTGGTCGCCCGCGGCGGCCGGTCGCGACTTCGATCTGTCGCCCTCGGCCTTGTCCTCCCTGGACAAGTACCGCGAGTACATGACGATTATCAGCAACACCGACGTGCGTGAGGCCGAGCCGGCCGCGCCGCCTGAGATCGGCGGCGACCACTTCCGTTCAAGCGCCACGTTCCTCACGCAGACGCATCCAAAGCAAACGGAAGGCTCCGACGTCAAGATCGCCGCGTCGCTCGATCAGCTGTATGCGCAGCGATTCGGGCAGGATACGCCGATCCCCTCCATGCAGTTGTGCATCGAGAACGTCGACCAGGCCGGTGGATGCTCGTATGGGTACGCCTGCGTGTACACCGACTCCATCAGCTGGAAGTCGCCCACCGAGCCACTTCCGGTGATTCGCGATCCGCGCGTGGCGTTCGAGAAATTGTTCGGCGTGGGTGGCAACAACGCCGAGCGCGCCGATCGTCGTCGATCGCGCCGCAGCATTCTCGACTTCGTGTCGGGGCAGATGGCGTCGTTGTCGCGCGGACTCGATGCGGACGACCGTCACCGCATGGACCGCTATCTCACGGATATCCGCGAGGTGGAGCGTCGCATCCAGATGGTCGAGGCGCGCAACTCGAGTGGCGAGGAGCGGCAGCTGGCCGAAGCGCCGGCGGGCGTGCCCGATTCGTTCAAGGAACACGTTGAGCTGATGTTCGACATTCAGGCGCTCGCGTTCGCAGCCGATGTCACGCGCGTGTTCTCGTTCAAGATGAGCCGTGACGGTACCAGCCGCACGTATCCGGAAAGCGGCACCGACAAGGGCTTCCATCCGGCGTCGCACCATGGCGGTGGCGAGAAGGGCGTGCGCGATTTCCAGCTGCTCAACAAGTACCACGTGTCGATGCTGCCGTACCTGCTCGACAAGCTGAAGAGCATTCAGGAAGGCGAGAGCAACATGCTCGACAAGACGATGATCATCTACGGCTCGCCGATGGGTGATCCGAACCTGCATAATCATCGTCGCTGCCCGCTCATGCTGCTCGGTAAGGCCGAGAATCGCCTCGCCGGCAACGTGCACATCAAGGCGCCGGACGGCACGCCGATGGCGAACGCGATGCTCAGCATGATGCACACGCTCGGCATGAACGACCTGACCACGTTCGGCGACAGCACGGGTGCCCTCAACCTGAACTCCCATGCCTGATCGCGTTCCGAACCATCTGATGCAGCGAGCCGCCAAACGGCTCGTCGTGGTGGGCATGGCACTCGGTGCCGCGCTCATGTTGTCGGCCGGCAATCCAGCCTCGGACTCTCCGCTCGCCGATGCGGTCATGCGGGGCGACAGCGCTGGACTGCGGATGCTGCTCAAGCAGGGCGTCGATGTGAACGAAGTGCAGGGCGACGGCATGACGGCGTTGCACTGGGCCGCGTCGCGGGGCAATATCGCTGCGACCCGTATGCTGGTGTCGGCCGGCGCGCGGCTCGATCCGGTCACGCGCAACGGCAACTACACGCCGCTGCATCTGGCCGCGCAAAACGGCCGCGCGGAAACGGTGAGGGCGTTGCTGGCGGCGGGTGCGAATGTGAACGCGATGACGTCATCCGGTGGCGCATCGGCGTTGCACTTCGCGGCCTCCAGCGGCGATGCGGCGACGGTTGAGGCGCTCATCGAAAAAGGCGCACCGGTGAACGGGCGCGAATCGGCGTTCTCGCAGACGCCGCTGATGTGGGCGGCGGCGGCGAATCGCGTGTCGGCGATCACCGCGCTGATCAAGCGCGGCGCGGACATCGAAGCGGAAACTCGCACGCAGAACATTCCCGAGCAGGAGAAGAAGGACCGCGCGTATCTGGTCACGCGCTCGCGTCGCATGGCGGCGATGAAGTCGGCGGAAGCGCTGATGGCGCCGAAGGCCGTGGCGGCTGCACCTGATGCGGCCACCTCCGCCCCCGCCTCGGCGGCGACACCGCGCACGGCGCCGCCGTCTGCTGCGTTGGCAGCGCCGTTGGAAGCCGCCGCACCCACCGGCAACTCGGATACGCGCATCACGCCCGCGGCCGGTGATCGCCGCAATCGTGGTCCGTCGTACGGCGATCTGGTGGGGAACAAGGGTGGCAACACCGCGCTGCTGATAGCCGTGCGCGATGGGCAGGTGGCGGCCGTGAACGCGTTGCTGATGGCGGGGGCCAGGATCAATCATCCCAGCGCCGGCGACAGCACGACACCGTTGCTGATGGCCGCCATCAACGGCCGCTTCGATCTGGCCAAGTCGCTGCTCGAGCGCGGTGCCGATCCGAAGCTTGCCAGTGTAGCGAACGCCACGCCGCTGTATGCGGTGATCAACGTGGTGTGGGCGCCGAAGGCGGCGTATCCGCAGCCGGTGGCGCAGTACCAGTCGACCGTGTCGTATCTCGAACTGATGGAAGCGCTGATCACGGCCGGTGCCGACGTGAACGTGCGGCTCAAAAAGCACCTGTGGTACATGTCGTACAACTTCGATCAGCTCAGTGTCAGCACCGCGGGCGCGACGCCGTTCTGGCGCGCGGCGTACGGGACCGACCTCGAGGCGATGAAGCTGTTGCTCAAGCACGGCGCCGATCCCAGCATCGCCACGATCAAGCCGGCGGGGCGTTTGCCTGGTTCGGAAGAGCTCGACGCCGATGTCGCCGCGGGGAAAGACCCGTCAGGACTGCCGCCGGTGCCGGACAACGGACCGGGCGTGTTCGCGATCCATGCGGCCAGCGGTGCGGGCTACGGCGAAGGCTTCGCCGCCAACGCGCATCGCCACGCGCCCGACGGATGGATGCCCACGGTCAAGTTTCTGGTGGAAGAACTCAAGGCCGATGTGAACGCCCGCGACTTCAAGGGCTACACGCCGTTGCATCACGCCGCCGCGCGTGGGGACAACGCGTTGATCACCTATCTCGTGAGCAAAGGCGCCGACGTTATGGCGGTAGCCCGCACCGGTCAGACCACGGTGGATATGGCGAACGGTGCGGTGCAGCGTATTCCGCCGTTTCTCGACACCATCGAACTGCTCGAAAGGATGGGTGCGAAGAACAACCACAAGTGCAAGAGCTGCTGACTATTCCTTCGTGACCGTCACCGCATCCGAAGTCAGAAAGGACCTGTCGGGAACCTTCAGGCTGGCGAAGGAGCGGCGCATCTACGTCACGGCTGACGGACAACCCATCGGCGGGATCGTCGGCATGGAGACGATGCGGCTCCTCGTGGAGATCCTGCCCGACCTCGAGCTCTTCGCCATCGTCGCGTGAAGCTGTAGTGCGGCGCGTATATCGCAGCGTTCGCGATCTGCATGGCATGTTGGGCAGTTTCCTAACCCGGCGCGTTGATCGCGTAATTGGAATTGTGCGCTCAGTCTCGCGATCGGCCGAGGCACCGGGACGTCCAGGCAACGTCAGCAAGGAGCTACCGGCGTAATGTGACACCACTGGCGACGAACGGGTTATCACTGTCAGGCCCCGTTTCCCTGACCCCCGGACCCATGCGCCCTCGTCGTTCCGCCACCCCGTTCCTGATCGCCGCGATCGCGCTGTTGGCAAATGCCTGCGCCGGCGGCGGCACCGGTCCCGATACGGGCGCCGCCGCCGATTCGCTTACCGTGCTGCCGCGCACGCTCACGGCCACCGAGCGTCAGGCCATCACCGCCAACAACGACTTCGCGCTGCGCCTGATGCAGCGCACCACCGCTCGCAGTTCGGGCAACGTGCTGCTGTCACCGCTGTCGGTATCGCTGGCGCTCGGCATGACGATGAATGGTGCCGCGGCGGAAACGCTGACTGAGATGCGCCGTACCTTGGGCTGGGCAAACGCCAACGGCGCCGGCATCAACGCGGCGTACCGAGACCTCATGGCGATGCTGCCCAAGCTCGATCCGGGCGTGACGGTCCGGATTGCGAATGGCATCTGGATGCTACGGCCGCTCATGCCTGACGCGGCGTTCGTGAGCGAGGCACGTGAGTTCTTCAATGCCCCCGTGCTGAGCGAGTCGTCGCCACGCGCGATGTTCGATGCGGTGAATGCGTGGGGTGACCGTGAAACGCGTGGCATGATACCTAAAGTCCTGAAGGAGGAGCCGCCACGCGATCTGGCGATGCTGCTCGCCAACGCGGTGTATTTTGCCGGTACATGGCGCGCCCGCTTCGATCCCGCGAAGACGACGCCGGGTGCCTTCCGGCTCGAGGGCGGCACGACGGCCACGGTGCCGATGATGAGCCGCGAGGGAGGCTTCCGCGGCTTTCGCGACGATCGCCTGTCCGCGGTGGAGCTGCCGTATGGCAACGCCGCCTTCTCCATGCTGGTGTTGATGCCGACCAGAGATCCGCTGGGCACCTTCGTGGCCACGCTCGACACCGCCCGACTGGCGCAGGTGGTGCAGGGGTTGCGTGAAGCATCTCAGGACGAGCGACTTCGCTTCCCCAAGTTCACCTTGGAGGGAGCGATAGAACTCACGCCTGACCTTCGCGCGCTCGGCATGCCGCGGGCGTTCACGAGCGCGGCGCAGTTTCCGCGTTTGGTGGCGAATGAGGCCAGCCAACTCTCCTTCGTGCAGCATAGCGTGAAAGTCGAGGTCGACGAAAAGGGGACGCGCGCGGCAGCAGTCACGGTGGTGGGTGTGAGAGTGGTGTCGCTACCGGTCGGCTTCGATATTGATCGACCGTTTGTCTTTCTGATACGCGAACGGTTAAGTGGGACAGTGCTGTTCACCGGAGTCGTGCGGAATCCACTCGGGGGGTGAGCGCGTGGTGCTGTCACCAGCTTCACCGCGACTCGCGTGACACACATCACCTCACTGTCACCGATGGGGCGCTGTTCAACACCACGTGCCACCGCGAACGCACAGCGGGTGCGCTGTATCGACTGGTAGACCGCAGGCTACGGTTGTCCCCTCCTGCGAGGAAACCGTGCCTCTGTCGCCACCGTTGCTCCGCCGCGCGTTGCGTGCGGCGAACTATCGTCGCCCGTCGATGGCCGTCATCGCCGCCCGCTCCATCGCGATCACGCTCGGCGCCTGTCTGCTGCTGCTGGGTGTGATGTCCGTTCTTGCCGATGCCGTGCGGGCGCAAAGCGGAACACCGCTGTCTCCGTCCAACCCGTCCGTGCGATCGGCACTCTCCCATCTTGCCGACACGCGCGGTTTGTGGGGATCGGTTGGGCTGGGCCGGGCCAGCGGGAGCCTGCAGTGCCAGGCGTGCGCCAAGAGCGCAACGTACGCCTACGCCCGACATGCATCGATCGGTTGGCGACTCGGTGCTGCACTGCTGGTGGGCGGCGAGACGCTGGCGTAGTTCGATGTGTTGGGCGGTGGTGTGGACCGCATTGAACGTGGTACGTACCTGGTGGGGCGCTCGTACCTTACATCCGACCGCCGCCTGTTCCTGCATGGTGGACTCGGCATCGCCAGCTACACCATCAATGACGGCGAGATCGTCTTCCGCACGCAATCGCCATCGGCGTCGCTCGCGCCGGGCGACGACTGGATACGGTCGAATCGGCCCAGCTGATGCGGCCTAGTGGGGCAGGGGTATCACTCATGCGTAGCTCCCGGGCATCACGTGAAGATATTGTGGTCGTCCCGCCCGCCGGTACGGTGAACGTTTGCACTCCACGAATCGGTGTGCCCGGCGGCTCGCCAAGGTATACGGTGTCGAATTGTTCGCCGACCACATGAAAGGGCGATGGATGCGTCCGTCGCGCCGACGCCACCCGGAAGCGCACGCGATCGCCAACCTGTACCAGGATCGGCGCGTCGATGTACTGGTTTGGACGCCTGTTGCACGCCACGAAGTCGCGCAGCATGGCCGTCATTTTGGCGTAGTCGAAGGCTCTCACCCGGTTTGCCGCTTCCGCGAGATAGTACTCGCTTTGCACGATCACAAAGTTCTTCGCGGGCGGCAGCCGTTCGCGCAGCGAGACCACGAGTTGCGCCGTGTGCACCTACGTGGCCAGATAGCGCGGCGTGTTGCGGGTATGCATCGCGGCGATGTGCTCGCGGAAGGCGGCCAACCCACGTCGCGTCCGAGTATCAATCCCGATAGTGCGAGCACGCCGACGGCAACGGCATGTCGGAGTGGCGTGATCGATCGTGTCGCGCTGGGAGCGGCGTGAGTCGGCATAGGCGGGAACGGGTAGCAGGATGATTGGGTAGAAGCGAGCATGAAACCGTTGGCGCTTGCCTACGGCCGCGGCGAAACGCGCTGCAGGGCCAGCTTCACGGCGGCGTAGGCATCGATCACGCCACCGGTGCGCGACAGGGTGCTGAACTTCACCCGCGACCCATCACCTGGTCGGCGCACCTCGAGATCGGGCAGCGTGCGCACCGACTCCAGCAGAATGCCGCGCACCTGCATGGCCGTGAGCTCAGGGAAGTACGCCATCAGCAACGCGGCCACGCCCGAGACCACCGGCGCTGCCATACTCGTGCCGCTTTCGCGCTTGAGGCCACCGCCCGGCACGGTGGACAGAATGTCCACGCCCGGCGCAAACAGGTCCACCTGCTCGCGGCCGTAGTTCGAAAACTCGGCCGGCAATGACGCCAGCGGCTTCCAGCTTGAAGCACCGACCTCGATCCAGTTCGTCGCGCGCGTACCGCCCGCAAGCACCGGCGTGGGGTACGACGGCGTTTCGTCGTTGTTCTCGCCCTCATTGCCCGCCGCGTGCACCAACAGCACGCCCTTCGATTCGGCGTAGCGCACCGCCGAATCGACCGAGGCCTTGGCCGGCGAGTAGCCCTTGCCGAAGCTCATGTTGACGATCTGTGCGCCGTTGTCCACCGCGTAGCGGATGGCGCGTGCCACATCGACGTCACGCTCGTCGCCATCGGGGACTGCGCGTACCGCCATGATCTCCACATTCGGCGCGATCCCCTGCATGGCGGCACCGTCACCACGCAGCGCACCGATGATGCCCGCCACGTGCGTGCCGTGCGTAGCATCGGGGCCGGTCACATCGCGCGTGCCGACCACGCGCTGTGGCGAGCGCGGATTGAACAGCGTGTCGAGACCGTAGCGGGCCTGCGAATCGTACGCCTCGCGCGCGTTCGCGATCTCGGCCGCATTGAGGCCGTCGGCATCGAGACGCAGCCACAGGCGTTTCGCCTCTTCCACATCGCCCGATGCCGGACGCAACGTCGTGACCGACGCCCGCCTGATCGGCGTACCGTTGAGGGCCGTGCCAAGCGTCCGTTCCACGCCGCGCAGGATATCGTCGATGTTTTCCACCTGCAGCAGCGTCGACTTCACTTCCTTCGCTTTATCGCGATACGCCAACGCGAGCGCGTTGCACTCGGCAGCGGGAGGAGTGGGCGTGAGTGCACCGGCGGGCTGAGTGCGGCACGCCGCGTACAGGCGGGTAAGCTCGAAGGTGTCGTATCGCACCGGCTTCCCGTCGGCGGTCGCAAGCGCGTTCCAACCAAATACGTCATCGATTACGCCGTTGCCGTCGTCATCTTTGCCGTTTCCGGCGACTTCGCGCGGGTTCTTCCACATCGCGCCCACGAGCCGCGTGTGCGCGGTATCCACGCCGCCGTCCACCACGGCGACCACCACACGACGCTGTGGCTGACGCGAGGCGAGCAACTCACGGATCGCGCGCTCGGAGCCCACACCCATCACGCGATCGGTGTCGTAGTCGAGTCGCTGCCAATCGGACCGCGCCGTATCGGACGACACGCGGGCCGGTGGCGGTGGCGCGACCTGAATCGGCGCCTGCATCACCGGCTGCAGGGCCGGCTCGGGCGCCGTGGTCACGCCGGCGCGAGCGCAGGCGCCGAGGGTGAGCACAATCGGGAGGAGCAGCGCGAACGGGCGCGCGGAAAATCCAGTGAGCGAGCTACTCGGCATTGGTCGTGTTGGTCGAATCGGTGGTCGGGTTGGCTACTTCAATCTTCTCCCTTACCCCGAGGAGCGCGAATGCTCCATCCCATTACTGGCTCTTCGTGCTTTTGTGTGGGTGATTTGAGTGGGTTGTGAGCGGGTGCGCGTTGTCGTTTCGGAGGGGAAAGCGCTCTGGCGGGACTGGTGGCACGCGGGAAAGTGCGTGGATGACTTTCGCGCCGCGCGGTGCCGAGCCGCGCGGTGAGGGACGCAGACGCGGAT
>JANLVC010000029.1:0-11827 GCA_031363815.1 Gemmatimonadota bacterium | reverse complement strand
GCGGAGATTCGCCGCCAGCTCGACCAGCTGTCGGCGGCGACCAGCATTTACGCCGTGCACCCCGCCAGCGGGCGCACGGTCGACGTACGCGCCGACGTGCCGATGAACACGATGAGCACGATCAAGATCGCGATCATGCTGCGGGCCTATCGTGACGCCGACGCCGGGCGATTTAATCTGGACGAGCGGGTCACGCTACGCGACGACGAGAGGCGCGGTGGCACCGGCCTGCTCAAGCGCTTCGCACCAGGCATGACCGTCACGCATCGCGATCTGATCGATCAGATGATCATCACCAGCGACAACACGGCCACCGACGCGCTCATTGCGAAGCTGGGCCTCGATCGCATTAATGACATGCTGCGTGAGCTGGGGTTTCGCGAGACACGGCTGCTGCAAACGGTTGCCCAGTATTTTCGAAATTCGGCGGCGGCCGTTGCGCCTGAGCGCGCCACGTGGAGTGACGCCCAGATTTTTGGCGCGCCCGCCGTTACCGGGCCAAACGTCGCAGCCAAACGCTTCGGGTTCGCGGTCGATTCGGCCACCTGGCTGGGTCGAACCACGGCGCGCGAGACGACGGCGCTGCTGGAAGGCATCTACACGGCGAAATACGCCAGCTCCGCCAGCAGCGCGGCCATGATGGGCGCCCTGTTCGGTCAGTTCTACACCAGCCGGCTACCTGCCACGCTGCGCTATCGCGCCGACGTGCGCATCGCGCACAAAACCGGCGACTTTCCCCCGGTGTCCGGTAGTGACGTGGGCGTGATCGAGTATCCCGGCGGCCCACTGTTCATCAGTGTGTACACGAACGCCAATCGCGGTGACTTCGGGCAGTTGGAGCGTACGATCGGGCGCATCGCGGAGCTGCTGGTCAATCGGTGGTAGGTGGCGTTTGGGGGGCGCGCCGCGGCAGGGTATGGCGATCATCGGCCCTCTTGCTCGTGCAACACACGCATTTTGAGCGCGTTGCTCGGCATTCTTTCCGTCACGCGTGACGAGCACTTCAGCCATCGACCTGCGCATCTCGCCACCGGCGACGCGTTTCGCCACCTCGGTGCGCACGGTTCAGCTGCCGTCGAATCCGTGCTCGGGTAACGGGCCGCGCCATCTGTTTTGTGACCACGCAGCATGGCGCACACCGCCACGGTGACGCATACTCCCCAAAGACGATGTGATTTTCCTACGCTGGGTCGGATGCCTCCTCGATATCGGTATAGACCTGGCCACGAGGCGACGCCCCATGTCTTTGCACACCGATGTCAGCACGCCCGACCATTACCACAAGGTCGTGGACTGTCAGTGGGCCTGTCCCGCGCACACCAACGTTCCGGAATACCTCCGGCTCATTGCGCAAGGACGGTACACGGAGTCCTACCTGCTCAACCGTGAGTCCAATGTCTTTCCCGGCATCCTGGGAAGAACCTGCGATCGCCCCTGTGAGCCCGCCTGCCGCCGCGGTCGCGTAGACGGCAAGCCCGTGGCCATCTGTCGCCTCAAGCGGGTGGCCGCTGACCTCCGCGACGATATCAGCGCCTATCTGCCAAAGCCGGTTACCGATCGCAACGGTAAGCGCATCGCCCTCATCGGCGCCGGCCCATCGTCGCTTACCGTGGCCAACGATCTGCTACCGCTGGGCTACGAGGTGGTGATCTACGAGAAGAACGCGCAGGCCGGCGGATTGATGCGCGTGAACATCCCGTCGTTCCGCCTTCCCGAGCAGGTGCTCAACGAAGAGACCCAGTGCATTATCGACATGGGCGCCGAGGTGCGATACAACACGTCGGTGGAGAGTCTGCGCACGCTCCTCGATGAGCAGTACGACGCGGTGTTCGTGGGCAGCGGCGCCCCCAAGGGCAAGGAACTCGATATTCCCGGACGATGGGATCCGGCCGTCAGCGACCAGATCCACATCGGCATCGAGTGGCTCAGCTCCGTGCACTTCGGCCACATTGAATCGATCGGCCAGAACGTTTTGATCATCGGCGTGGGCAACACCGCGATGGATTGCTGCCGCACCTCACGCCGACTTGGTGGCACCAATACCAACGTGATCGCGCGACGCGGACGCAAGTTCTTCAAGGCGTCGCCGTGGGAACTCGACGACGCCGAGGAAGAAGGCATCCACATCATCGAGAATCACGCCCCCAAGCGGTTCGTGATCGAGAACGGGAAGCTGGTCGGCATGGAGTTTGAACGGCTGGAATGGAGCGAGGTAAACGGGCGTCAAACCAGCACCGTGCTCGACACGATCATCATGCCATGCGACACCGTTATCCTCGCCATCGGCCAAGACAATGCGTTTCCGTGGATTGAGCGAGACATCGGGATCACGTTCGACCAGTGGGACATGCCGGTGGTCAACAAGGCGTCGTTCCAGTCGTCGCGCCCCGACGTGTTCTTCGGCGGGGACGCCGCGTGGGGACCGCAGAACATCATCTGGGCCGTGGAGCACGGACATCAGGCCGCCATCTCGATTCACAAGCATTGCCTCGGCGAAGACGTTTCGCACCGCCCCGCACAAGGCATGCATTTGAAAAGCACCAAGATGGGGATGCACGCGTGGATGTTCAGCAACGAATTCAATCCGTCGCCGCGTGCGCAGATGTCGCATGCCGAACTCGTGAAGCGATTTGCGAGTGTCAGCGAAGAGGTGGAGCTGGGCTACACCCCGGAGCAAACGGCCACCGAAGTACAGCGCTGTCTCAATTGCGATATCGAGACGCACTTCACGGCCACGTTGTGTATCGAGTGCGACGCCTGCGTGGACGTCTGTCCGGTGAATTGCCTGACGATCGCTCCGGTTGCCGAGTCGGAGGCTGAGCTTCGGACGAGACTGTCGGCGCCGGCGGAAAATATGACCCAGGATCTGTACGTCTCGGCAGCGTTGCCGCAGACACAACGCGTCATGGTGAAAGACGAAGACATCTGCCTGCATTGCGGGCTCTGCGCGGAACGCTGCCCCACCGCCGCGTGGGACATGCAGAAATTCTCCCTTGTGTTGCCCTATGCATTCAGCGAATCGGGCAACGTCGTTCCGGTTAGCGTATGAGTGGCATCAACGATTTCGCCTTCAAAATGGCGACCGTCAACGGCACCGGCTCGGCAAGCGCCAACAGCTTGTTGATGCAGGCGATTTTCCGCATGGGCATCCCGGTTACGGGCAAGAACATCTTCCCGTCGAACATTCAGGGCCTCCCCACGTTCTACGAAGTGCGTGTGAGCAAAGATGGGTACACTGCGCGTCCACAGCATGTGGATTTGGTGGTCGCGCTCAATCCCAGCACCTACGCCAAGGATGTGGCCACGGTGCGTCCCGGCGGATATCTGATGTACGATTCGTCGTGGCCGCTGGAGTCGGAGCTCGAACGTGAAGGCATCACGATTATTGGCATTCCGTTTGGTCAGATGTGCGTGGACACCTTTGTCGGTGATCGCGACCGTACGCTGCTGCGCAACATCGTGTACGCCGGCGCGCTGGCGGCGTTGCTTGAGATCGACATGGATATCATCGGGCAGATGCTGATCGAGAAGTTCTCCAAAAAGAAGAAGCTTTTGGAGTTCAACAACACGGCTATTCGTCTGGGCTACGATTACGCCAAGAAGCATTTTGCGTGTCCGTTGCCCTTCCATCTCGAGAGGATGGACGCCACCGGCGACTCGATTCTGATTGACGGCAACACCGCCGCCGGATTGGGTGCCGTGTACGCCGGTGCGACCGTGGGGGCGTGGTATCCGATCACGCCGTCCACGTCGCTCATGGAAGCTTTTCGCGCGTTCTGTGAGCGCTTCCGTGTTGAACCGGATACCGGACTGCATCGCTACTGCATCATTCAAGCAGAAGACGAACTGGCCGCGGCCGGCATCGTGATCGGCGCCGGCTGGGCGGGCGCGCGCGCGTTCACCAACACGTCGGGCCCCGGTATCTCGCTCATGCAGGAGTTCATCGGTCTCGCCTACTACACGGAAATTCCCGCCGTCTTTTACGACGTACAGCGCACCGGGCCGGCCACCGGTATGCCCACGCGCACGCAACAGTGCGACTTGATGTCGCTGGCCTACGCGTCACATGGCGACACGAAACACATCGTGCTCTTTCCCTGCAGTCCCGAAGAGTGCTTTTATATCGGCACCACCGCGTTCGACTTGGCTGAGCGTTTTCAGACGCCCGTGTTCGTGGCCAGCGATCTCGATATCGGCATGAACGACTGGATGTGCAAACGCCTGGTGTGGGATGACGGCTATCAGCCTGATCGCGGCAAGGTGCTTGATGCCGCGGCGCTGGAGCAGGTAAAGAAGTTCTCGCGGTATCTCGACGTGGATGGGGATGGCATTGCGGCGCGCACGCTTCCCGGCGTGCATCCCAACGGGGCGTACTTTGTGCGCGGCTCAGGCCACGACAAGCACGGCGCGTACACCGAAGATTCCGACGCGTATCAGGAAGTCGTGGATCGCCTCACGCGAAAGTTTGCCACCGCCGCGACGGTCGTGCCGGCACCCGAGTTTCACCTGCAGCCCAATGCGCAGGTGGGCATTGTGTCGCTGGGCAGTTGTCACGCGGCGGTGCTCGAAGCCATCGACAGACTGCGCGACGACGGGATCGTGGCCGACTACATGCGAATCAAGGCTTTTCCGTTCAACAGCAGCGTACGCGAGTTCATCGACGCGCACGACGCGGTGTTCGTTGTCGAACAGAACCGGGATGCGCAGCTCCGGTCACTGCTGGCCATTGAAACCGGTGTGCCTCGTGACAACATGACGCCCGTACTCGACTACGGTGGCATGCCGCTTACCGCCAACGTGGTCGTGACCGCGATCGCGAACCATCTTGCTCAGGTGCCCGCATGACGTCCATCGCCAAGCCGCCGGTCCGCCATCCCGGACTGCAGCGCAACGCCCTGGGCTTCACGGTCCGCGATTACGAAGGGGCGATGTCC
Source organism: Gemmatimonadota bacterium (assembly GCA_031363815.1). Taxonomy (GTDB): domain Bacteria; phylum Gemmatimonadota; class Gemmatimonadetes; order Gemmatimonadales; family Gemmatimonadaceae; genus Gemmatimonas. The sequence continues at coordinate 6,893 of JANLVC010000029.1, read as the reverse complement.
ACGCTCTGTGCCGGCTGTGGACACGACTCCGTAACCGCGGCGCTCGTGCAGTCGTTTTGGGAGCTGTCACTCCCGCCGCATCGCGCCGCCAAAATGAGTGGCATCGGCTGTTCGTCGAAAACCACCGCGTACTTCATGAAGCAGTCGCACGGCTTCAATAGCGTGCATGGCCGCATGCCGTCGGTCACGTCGGGCGCCAGCGCGGCCAATCGCGACCTCACGTACATCGGCATTTCCGGCGACGGCGACTCGCTCAGCATCGGCCTAGGCCAGCTATCGCACGCCATTCGTCGCAATGTGCGCATGCTGTACGTGATCGACAACAACGGCGTGTACGGGCTCACCAAGGGACAGTTCTCGGCGTCGGCCGACGTGGGCTCCACGTCGAAGAAAGGCGAAGCCAACATGCAGCAGCCTATCGACCCGGTGCTGTTGGCGCTCACGCTGGGCGCCACCTTCGTGGCCCGCAGCTTCTCGGGTGACAAGGCGCAGCTCATTCCGATTCTCAAAGCCGGGCTTTCGCATAATGGACTCGCCTTGATCGACGTCATTTCGCCGTGCGTGACGTTCAACGACCACGAAGGCTCCACCAAGAGCTACAAGTTCACGCGCGAGCACGAGGTGGAGATTTCGGCGGCCGACTTTGTGCCGTTACGCCGCGAGATCACGGCGCCGGAGACCAATGAGGAGGTCTCGGTGGTCACCATGCACGACGGCAGCACCGTACGATTCCGTAAAACGGCCAATGGCTATGACCCCACCGACCGTGATCAGGCGTACGCGCACGTGCGCGCCTGCCAGCTCCGCCACGAGGTGGCCACGGGGCTGTTGTTCATCGACGAGAGCGGACAGGATATGCATGCGATGACCAAGACGGTATCGCAGCCGCTGGTAGATGTGCCCTTCGCCGATTTGTGTCCGGGCAATGCCGCGCTGCAGTCGCTGATGGAGCAGTACCGCTAAAACGCCGCGTGTGGTGTGATTCGCACCCGTGTCGCTACACACCCTGAACGGAGCCCATTGCGGCTCCGTTCAGCTGTTCGATGTGCCGGCGCCGGTTGAAGGCTGCTCGCGAGAACTTCCCACACACGATGGCGCAGGCGGCTACGGGAAGAATGCACGTGACGATGAACCGTTATTGCATCACGGTGCGCTCAGCGTGCGCTCGCGTGAGCATCGGGACGTCGTCCCGCTTGGAGCTGCTCGGCGAACGATTGACGGTCGGCGACCTGGCGCAATTCTGAGCCTTGTTGCTCCAAAGCATTCTCCAGTTGCTCAACACGCGTCAAGAGCTCAGCCATCTCTCCCACGCCGGTGCTGCGGCGCTCGAATGCGCGAACCAGTCTCAGCGCGAGATAGCCAACGAACAGCGCTCCGAGTATCGGGAACAGCAAGACCATCACGACTGGAAGCATTGCACACTCTGCAGTGAAAGAAAGGCGTTTCGGAAAGCTTACGTACGCCGACCGTCATCCGCAACACATGAAGCCTTCCGCTTACCGGCGTCGCGCGAGGGCGCACGGGAGGTGGACCAATGCGGATCGAGCACGTTCGAATTCGGCTCGATCTCGACCTATCCATGACGGCGGTATGGCAGGTGCGTGGCGGTGATGAACGTGAGGCTATCACAATGTACGCGTGTGCAGCCAGCTCCTTCGGCGCGATTCAAGCACGACAGGGCGACAGCTCCAATCACCCAACCTAGAACTTCCAGTTGTAGCCCACCCGGATCACCTGCGTTTCCAGGTAATCCGTGCTCACCAGGCTGAAATCGGTACCGCGAATCGTACGACGGAGTTGCATCGTGTTCAACAGATCGGTCGCGTTCGCCACAATCTCGCCGCGGCCCTGCTGGATGCTCTTTTTCATACCCACGTCGAGCGAATAGCGACTCCCAATGCGACCCTGCGGCAGGAGATCGGGGGCCAGGTACACATTCGACAGCTGCGCTTGCCAATTGAACGGAAGCGTCATGACGGCGTTCAGTTTCACGTTCCCCGACGTGAGCTGTTGGCGCGCCGACGAGTAGCTGACTGGCACGGGATACTGATTGATCACCGAGAATGCATCGAACGTCTTGCGATACACGTTCGCATTGCCACTGAGTGAGAGCGACGGCGACATCGTTTGCTGCCACACCAGCTCGGACCCTGTGCTCCAGCTGCGCCCGGCGTTCTGAAACACGTTGTACAGCAGCACGCTGCCCGGTACCTGCGTCGCAATACGCGTTATGGTGCCGTTTACAATGCGATGATACGCCGCGGCGTACACGCTCCCCTTCGACCAGCTGGTCTTGTATCCCAACTCGGCCGATGTGGAATACTGCGGCTGCAACGCCGGATTACCCACTTTGATCAGCTCCGGCTCGTCGTACTTGGGAAAGATGCGGATATCGACTTCGTTTGGCCGGTCTACCCGACGATTGAAGAACAGCGAAAGCTTGCTGAACTCGTCGAACTTGTAGGCCGCTCGAACATTCGGAAACGGCTGGAAATAGCGGTACCCATCACTCTGGTACGTGTTGTGGTCGGGATTCACCGCGTAGTCCACCTGAACACCTTCAAAGCGAATGCCACCTTCCAGCTCCACGCGCTGACTCTCGAAAACGTAGTTGCCGTACAGCGCTGGAATCGTTTCGCGATACGTTGCCCAGCCGCCTGCCCCCGTATCGAGCGGAGAGTTCTGGCCCGCGAAAAACTGCATATTCACGGGAATCGAGCGGTAACGCCCCTTGAAGCCGGCTTCGAGACGCCCCTGTCTCAAGGGCTTGATGTAGTCCGCGTTGATGTCCACCACGTGTTCATCGGACAGCAACGTGAACGCATCGGTCCCGACGAACGTCGGCACCGTGTTGGTGAAAAAATACTTCTCGTCTTCGCGATGAAACGAGTAGTTCCCGGTCAACGCGACGGTGTGTCCCGGCTGCGTGAACTTGTGCGTGAACACCGCGGTTCCGAAGGCGGTGTACTTCACTTCATCTTCCAGAAATTGCCACAGCCGATAGCGATTCTGCAGGGAGCCGCTGAAGTACGGATTGTCGCCGTTGTCGAGGATCTTCTCGCGGTTGAACAGCCCAGCCACACTCACGGTATTGCGTTCGTCGAACGCATGGTCCACCCCGGCGTTCATGGTGGCGTAGTCGGTGCGCCGGTTGCGCTTGACCTGCTGCGTAATGACGGTGCCGTCGTCGTACGTGCGCGTTGAAAATTCGTTCTTGTTCAGCGTTGGCGCATACAGCCAATCTCCTTGCAGAAACGTGTTCGTGGCGCCGTTGCGATAGTTCACCGACAGCGATGGGTTGAACTTTGGGGTGCCCCGATACTGCGGGCGAATCGTGGGAAGGTTCTCTTGCTTGATCCACAGCGCACCGGCACCGCCCATCACGCCAAGCTTGCCGTTGAACCCTTGCTGTTCCTGCTTCTTGAACACCAGGTTGATGATGCCGGCACTGGCGTTCGCGTCGAATTTCGCCGAGGGGTTGTTGATGATCTCGATGCGCTCCAGCGCCGACGCAGGAAGGTTGTCCAATCCGTTTTGGGAGCCGAAACCGGTCAGCGCGGTCTGCTTGCCGTCAATCAGCACCACCACCTTGTCGCTGCCGCGAACCTGCACCTTGCCGTCTTGTCCGATCGTTACGCCAGGCACCGTGGACATGGCCTGCAGCACCGAACCGCCCGACTGACTGACATTGTCGGCCACGGTAAACGTCTTCTTGTCCATGGTAGCCGATACGGCATCGGCAGTGGCCGATACCACGACATTCCCAAGCGTCTGCGCGTCCTTGGTCATCAACAACACGCCGAGATCGAGGAACGCACTCAACTCGCCGATCAATACCCGCTGCCGGATGGGGCGGTAGCCGATGGAGCGGACCACGAGCACGTAGACGCCCTTCTTGAGCCCGGTGAAGGTGAACGCGCCCGCTTCGTTGGTAAGCCGCCCGCCCACGAACGCGCTGTCCCTTTCTGTTTGCAACTGGAGGTTCAGAAACGAGAGTGCGGCCTTGGTTTGGGCGTCCAGCACTCTGCCGGACAGCGTGACGGCGGTGGCTGGGGTCTGCGCCAACATGGGCGGCGCGAGACAGAGCGACAGGAGGAGCAACAGCAGGGAGCGAAGCGTCACGGTCACTGGTCGGCCGCCACGGGCACATAGGTGCGTCCGCATCCGGTTGCCGAGCATACCAACAGGGCCAGCATAACCGGCGAGACGTAAATGCGCTTCATGGAGATCTCGGGAGAATTGGCGGCGAAACGTTGTGACGAAAAATGGCGAGGGTCGCGACGGCTGCAAGGCGATCCTCTTCCGAGCGGCAGGAATTACATTTTTCGTATCATGAATCGCAACGCCCCCTGCCCCTGCGGCTCCGGTCGCAAGTTCAAGAAGTGCCACGGCGGCGCTGTGCCCCCCGAAGCGGCCACACTGCACCACGCCGTGCGGGCCAGCGTGCTGCGCGCCGAGTCGGTGCGGCAGCGTAATCGGCGCATTACGCAAGAGATTCTCGACTGGGCAGACCGTCGGCTCACGCCGGAGTGGATGAACACGGCGTACGACGCCTGGGGCCTTGGCGAGGACGACGAGCTCCCCGCCGAGGAGGGCGATCTGTTCACCACGTGGGCCGTGTACCACTTCGCCGCGCGCGAACAGGATGGCCCCGTGGCGGCCCAGTGGCTTGCCGCGCAGCAGGCCCGCCATGGTGCGCGGACCGACGCGGACACGGTGGCGTTGGTGCAGGCGCACTGCGCGAGCGCCTTGGGCGTGTGGGAAGTGATCGACGCCGAACCCGGGGTGGGGGTGTCGGTGCGCAACCGACTCGTCACGCTCGCGGGGGACGGCGAACTATATGTGTACGAGAGCGACGCCAGCCACGACCTCTCACCTGGCCGGTGCGTGCTCGCCTACCTCATTTACCTCGACGACGTACACCTGTTCGGCGGGCTGCACGATGTGTTGCTCGAACGTCCTGAAATCGACGAGGTGCTAAGCGCGGTCGCGGCGGGCGACGCGCTCCCGACCGTTCGTCGTCACTGGTTCGCGGCGGTGGACCAATTCTTCGATCGGCTCGACACCGAATACGCCACCGATACCGATACCGACGATGAAAGTCCGCCGGATCTTGCGGGATCGCCAGTCGGACGCCCCGGTGCACCGTAGCGCTCTTCTCCGCGCCGTGTGTTGTGAGTCCCGCAAGCGCCGGTGAATTGCCCGAGGGACCGGCGGCGTTCGCAACGCAGGCCGCTGCAGTGAGCATGGCATGCCCCGTCACAAGACGCCACCAGCCCCCAAGACCAGTCGGCTCTATCGCAGCGGGTCACGTTCGAGTTCAGTTTCGGATAGCAGAGGCCATGCAGGAATCGCGCGCCGAACGCTTGCCGCAGAGAAACGGTGAGCTTCCCACCTCCCTCCCCACCTGCCATGAATCGCTTCACACCTCTACTGCCGGCTCGCTTGGCCGCACGCGCGGTTTGCGCGCTGACGGTCGCCCTCGCGGTACCGCGTATCCCCCCGCTCGTGGCGCAGGGCCGATCGGGAAACGTGGTCCCGGGCATCGAAGTGCTGCTCTCGGATTCGCTGCATCTCATCAAGGGGAAGCGCGTTGGGTTGCTGACCAATCACTCGGGTCGTGACCGGAAAGGCACGAGCACGATCGACCTGTTGTTCAACGCGCCCGGTGTGAAGCTCACGGCCCTCTACGGCCCGGAGCATGGCATTCGCGGTGAGGCCAAGGCCGGTGAAAAAATCAGCAGTGGTGTGGACAAGAAAACCGGCGTGACGGTGCACTCGCTGTATGGTGCCGTGGAGACGCCCACACCGGAGATGCTGAAAGACATCGATGTGTTGCTGTATGACATTCAGGATGTGGGTGCCCGCGTGTACACGTACCAGTGGACACTGGCGTTAACGGCGGCCAGTGCCGGCAAGCCCATCATCATCCTCGATCGGCCCAATCCCATTCGGGCCGACCGGTTTGAAGGCAATATTCTCGATCTCAAATTCCGCTCACTTGTTGGCCAACACGCGGTGGCGCTGCGCTATGGTCTGACGCCGGGTGAGCTCATGCGCTATCTCGTGGGAACCAAGGCGCTCAATGCGCAGGTCACGGTTATTCCCATGAAGAACTACACGCGTAGCATGTGGTTCGACGAGACGGGCATTCCGCGGGTGAATCCCTCGCCCAACCTGCGCACCCTCGATGCCGAGTTGTTGTATCCCGGCACGGTGTTTTTTGAGGGAACGAACGCCACCGAGGGGCGCGGCACGGAAGCGCCGTTCATGTTGATTGGCGCCGATTATCTTACCGACCACGTGGCCGTGGCCCGTACGCTCAATGGGCTCGCGCTGCCCGGCGTGCGATTCGACACCGCCACGCGCACCATCGAGGCCGGCTACAAGTTCGGCCAAAAGACCATTCCCATGATCAAGGTGGTGGTCACCGATCGCAACACCGTACGGCCGGTGGAGTTGGGTATACGCATGTTGCGCGTGGTGTACGTGGCCCACCCCAACGAGTTCAAATGGCGTGAGCCCACCGTGAATGCAGCCGGACGCCTCAAGGGCATTGATCGCCTTGCCGGAACCGACCAGCTCACGAAAGCGGTGGAAGCCGGAACCATCGACGCACTCATCGCGCAGTGGAATGCCGATGCGGCGAAATTCGCCGGGATGGTGAAGCCGTACCTGCTCTATCGCTGAGGCTTCTCACGCGGGGGATTCACTTCGAGCTGTTCATTTCAAGAATGCAACAGCGGTCGCAGCCGCTGGCGGCAGTGTGTCGTACGCGCCTATCCGTGCAGTTTTCGTGTAATCCGCGGTCAAGCGGTTCTCGAACTATCCGGCTTGCTCTTTCAGATGGCTGACAAACAGCCTCACCGCGGATCGCACGAAAACTGCACGAG